>JAHDWL010000007.1:110483-110694 GCA_023384355.1 Anaerolineae bacterium | reverse complement strand
CAAGCCCTGGCCTTTGTGCCTGATGGCGCGACCGTCCTCGATATTGGCGCGGGCGATTTGCGGCTGGCCCGGCGGCTGGCCCCTCGCGCGCGAATGGTCTATGCTGTGGAGCAGCGCCCACGCTGGCCGCTCGGCGACCCTCTCCCGCAGAACCTGATCGCCATCCAAGGCGACGCCCGTGCGTTCCCCGTGCCGTCCGAAGTCGACACGG
>JAHDWL010000007.1:100890-110473 GCA_023384355.1 Anaerolineae bacterium | reverse complement strand
CTGATGCGGCATTGCCAACACTTCGCTCTCTATCGCGCGAAACTGGAGGCGACCGGCTGTGCCCGACTCATCACCAACGCCCGCTGGCGAATGGGCGTGGAGTGCATCGATCTGACGACTCGCCCCGTACCTTACGATGACCTGCCACTGGGATGGTACGCCTGCCGTTGTGGCGCGACGGGGTTTCGCCCCGGCCCACCGGAAGCGCTCACCCATGCCGTGGCTGAGACTATCGTTGAAGTAGATCGTTGCCCCGAGTGTGCGTCATGGTCGGATTAGTCATCGTGTCCCATAGCGCCCGGCTGGCCGAGGGCGTTCGCGAGCTGGCCGAGCAGATGACACAGGGGCGCGTACCTCTGGCCGTCGCGGGGGGCATCGACGATGCTGACAACCCCATCGGCACGGACGCGATGAAGGTCATGGAGGCCATTGACGCGGTCTACAGCGACGATGGCGTGGTCATCCTGATGGATTTGGGCAGCGCCCTGCTGAGCGCGGAGACGGCGCTGGATTTCCTGCCCGACGAGCAACGCGCTAATGTGTTCCTGAGCAAAGCGCCGCTGGTGGAAGGGGCGATGGCCGCGGCGGTGCAGGCGATGGTCGGCGCGCCGGTGAAGATGGTGCTGGCCGAGGCCGAAAGCGCCCTCGCAGTCAAGCGCGAGCAGCTGGGCGGTGAGCCTGAGCCGGCCACGTCCTCGACCGAGCCCCCTGTTGCCGCAGAAACCGGCCGGCAGATCGTCCTGCGGGTTCGAAACCGGCTGGGACTGCACGCCCGCCCCGCGGCCCGCTTTGTCACCACCGCCGGCCAGTTCGCGGCCGATATTCGCGTCACCAAGGGCGACCGCGCGGCCAACGCCAAAAGCATCAACCAGGTGGCCACCCTCGGCGTGCGGCAGGGAGACGAGATAACCATTATCTGTGCCGGCCCCGACGCGGCCGCGGCACTGGCAGCCCTGCAGGCATTGGCTGACGACAACTTCGGTGACCGGGATTCGGAACAGTATTCAGTAAGCAGTAGGTCAGTAGATCAGTCGGGAAAGTATTCAGTGGGCAGTGGGTCAGTAGATCAGTCGCAACCACTGGAAACTGACCTACTGAACACTGACCTACTGCTTACTGACCTGCTCCCGGGCATCCCCGCCTCGCCCGGCGTGGCTGTCGGACCGGCCGCTTTCTACCGGCCGCGCCTGCCCGACGTAGTGGCCCGACAGGTGGCTGACCCCGCGGCCGAGTGGCAGCGCCTGCAAGAAGCCGTGGACGCAGCCCGCGCGGAGATCGATGCCCTGCACCGGCAAGCAGTAACACAGGTCGGCCGGAGCGAGGCGGCCATCTTCGAGGCCCACCAGCTCTTTCTGTCTGACCCGACTACGCTCGACGCCGCGCGCGAGATCATCTTTGCCGAGTCTCTGAACGCCGAGGCAGCCTGGCAACGCGAGACGAACGCCCTGGCCGCCACCTTCGCCGGCATGGAGGATGAGTACATGCGGGCGCGCGCGGCCGACATCGAGGATATCAGCCAAAGGGTATTGCGCCGGTTGCTGGGCGTGGAGCCGCCCTCGCTCGATTTCGCCGAGCCATCGGTGCTCATCGCCACCGATCTGACGCCGTCCGACACGGCGCGCCTCGACCCGAAGCGGGTGCTGGCCATCTGCACCGAGCTGGGCGGAGCCACGGGCCACAGCGCCATCCTGGCCCGCGCGTTAGGCATTCCGGCCATCGTGGGGCTGGGCCCCAAAATCCGGCAGGTGGCCGAAGGGCAGCGCGTGGCCGTCGACGGCGATTCCGGCGCGCTATGGCTATCGCCGGACGAGACGCTTGTGGCGCAGTTCGCCCGACGGCGCGATGCCTGGCAGGACGCCCAACGCCGGGCCAAAGCCGTTGGGCAGGCGGCGGCCGTCACTCGCGACGGCCACAGGGTGGAGATCGCCGCCAACATCGGCGGCCCCCGGGATGCCACCTCCGCGCTGGAGTTCGGCGCGGAAGGCGTGGGCCTGTTTCGCACCGAGTTTCTGTTCATGGATCGGCCGCAAGCCCCAACCGAGGAAGAGCAACTGGACGCCTATCGACAGGCGGCCCGACATATGCGTGACCGGCCGCTCATCATCCGCACGCTCGACGTGGGCGGCGACAAGCCTCTACCCTACCTGGATCTGGGCGAGGAGGCCAATCCCTTTCTCGGCTGGCGGGCCATTCGCTTTTGCCTGGAGCGACCGGACATCTTCATGCCCCAGCTGCGGGCAATCCTGCGGGCGAGCCACACCGACGGCGCGCCGCTCAACGTCAAGGTCATGTTCCCCATGATCGGCACATTGACGGAGTTATGCCGGGCCAAGGAGATGCTGGAGACAGCGCGGCGGGAACTGCGCGAAGAGGGCTTGCCCTTCAACGAGCAAATGGAAGTCGGCATCATGATCGAGGTGCCGTCGGCCGTGGCTGTGGCTGACCAACTTGCCCGCGAGGTAGATTTCTTCAGCATCGGCACCAACGACCTGACCCAGTACGTCATGGCGGCCGATCGCGGCAACGCCCGTGTGTCCGGCCTGGCTTCTGCCTTCCAGCCGGCGGTACTGCGCATGATCCGCGACGCGGCCGCCGCCGCCCACGAGGCCGGCATCTGGATAGGCATGTGCGGCGAGTTGGCCGGGAATCCGTTGGCCACGCCGGTGTTGCTCGGCCTGGGCCTGGACGAGCTGAGCATGAGCGCGCCGGCCATCCCGGCGGTCAAAGAAGCCGTGCGCAACCTGACGCTGGACGAGGCGCGCCGGATCGCCGGGGAAGCGCTGGCGGCGGGATCGGCCGAGGCTGTCATGACCTTGCTTGGGAACCGCTAAATGCCATTAGAACCGTTTGAATATCTTCTCATCGCCCTCGCGGCCGTGGCCGCCGGAGCGGTTAATGCCTTGGCCGGCGGCGGCACGCTGATTACCTTCCCGGTGCTGACTGCTGTCGGCATCCCCGCCGTCGCCGCCAACGTCACCAACACGGTCGCTCTTAGTCCCGGCTATCTTGGGGCGACGCTGGCTCAAAAGGCTGAGATTCTCGATCAGCGACGGCGATTGAGGTTTCTGGTCCCGGCGGCGGCGTTGGGTGGCCTGACCGGTGGCCTGTTGCTGCTGAACACCAGCGAGAAGCTGTTCCGCGAGCTGGTGCCATATCTCATCCTGCTGGCCTCGCTGCTGCTGGCGGTGCAGGAACCGTTGCGCCGCCGGCTGGTAGCCCGGTCCACAACATCCCCCGGCCATGTGCAGGACGAACGCTGGACGGCGGTGCCCGTCTTCTTCGCGGCCATCTACGGCGGCTATTTCGGTGCCGGCCTAAGCGTCATCGTTCTGGCTGTGCTGGGGTTGGTGCTGGATGATTCACTGACCCGCCTTAACGCGCTGAAGCAGGTTGTGTCCTTCGTCACGAACAGCACCGCGGCGCTGCTGTTTCTGTTTTCCGGGCAGGTAGTTTGGTCAGCAGCGGTAGTTATGGCTGTGGGGGCGATGGCCGGCGGGGCGCTGGGCGGGCGACTGGCCGGACGTATCCAGCCGTCGACGCTGCGGCGGCTGGTGGTCACGATTGGAGTCATTGTCTCGATAATCTATTTCGTGCGCGGCTAGAGGCCCAATCGTGGTGTCAGTCGTCTGATTTCGGTGGAGAAGAACTGTTGCGCACCGCAGTCACAGTCTTCTCCCACAACCCGCGCACCCGGCCGACAGCTTCTTTCCGCTCATCGGGATCGACCGACTCGCCCGTCCCGGCCGTGCGCAGCAGCACAGTGACCCACCGGGTTCCGTCGAACATCTCCATGATGCTCAGGATGAGCAGTGTCAGCGGCGTGGAGAGAATGGCCCCCACTGCGCCCAACAACCAGCCCCAGACAAACAACGCAATGACGACCACGGCCGGCGAGATCTTCAGCTGCTGCCCAAGCATGCGCGGCTTGACGAGGTTCTCGACCGTGCCGTTGATGAGCGTGTAGCCGATTAGTACAACCACCGCTCCAATCAGGCCGTCATTGAGAAAGGCCAGGATCATCGGCGGGATCATGGCGATCCAGAAACCTATCGCCGGGATATAGCCTAAAATGGCGGACAGCAGTCCCCACAATGGAGCCAGACCCACCCCGATGAGAAACAGGAATATGGTATTACCCAACCCAATGAGAAAATTCAGAGCGGTTGTCAGCGTCACGTAGCGACGTACATCGGCCGTCAATGTTGCTGCCTGTTGAATGAGAGGGTGATCAGCCCGCAAACCAAGGCGGGCGCTGCTCGGCAGCGCCAGCGCCGAACTGAGCATGAAGGCAAAGATGAGCATCACCAAAAAAGCTTGTGACAGGCCGGTCAACAACCCGCTGATCAGTCTGGTTGCGAATTCGTTCACGCGTTGGCTGGTGATGAAGTTCGCGATTGTGCTTGTCAGATCGTTTATTTTGACACCTAGAATATCGGTTTGGCTATCCGTGATGGTCGCGTCAGCCTCGATTATGGCCGCCTGACGCAAGGTAGGCACTACTTCAGTCAGTTGGGTTAATCCGACAAAAACCAGCAGAAGCACCAGGCCGATGGTGCCCAGCACAACCAAAAAGGTCAGCACCAAAGACATCCAGCCGGGAACCCCTCTACGGGAAAACCAGCCCGGCAACGGGAGCACCGTGATGGTGATGACCAGCGACAGCAGGATTGGATTCAATATAAAGGCCAAACCCCGTATCCCGCTTATTATGATGAAAATGCTGGCCAGCCCGACCAGAAAATAAAGCAAAGGTTTTGATTGTTCGACCATGAACTTTCCGTCCTGGATTCGTCTGCATCGTTCGCCGAGGATGCGTGATGCCCGACGGCGGATTATAAGACGAGACCCTTGCTCCGGCTACTTGCCCGAAAAAGGTTATCAAGCATAAAATTCAACTCGCCACGGGCAGGCTAACAAAAAACCAACATGCCCTATGTGAGAAAGGGACGAACATCATGGCTAACCCCACGCCCCTGATAGATCGCCTGAGCGCCGTCAAGGGCGTGCTTCGGCCTGAGCGGCTGATCCCCGCGCTGTTGATCGGATTACTGGTTGGCGTCCTCGAAGTAGCTCTGGCGACATCGTTCGCTTCGCTGGTTTTTCGCGGCGAGCTGGCTCCTCATCTTTCGCGGGGCATCGGCATGGCCCTGTTTTCAGCCACGGTCGGCATCACTGTTGTCGCTCTGCTGACATCGTACCCGGCGATCGTGAGCGGCAATCAGGACGCGCCGGCGGCTATTCTCGGGGTGATGGCTGCGGCCATCGTCGGGCTTGTCGCCGGTGATGAGGCGCGGCTGGCCACGACGGTCGTCGCTGTTGCCTTGACGACATTGGCCGCCGGTTTTTTTCTGTTCGGTCTGGGCACGTTCAGGCTGGCCGGATTGGTGCGCTTTTTGCCCTATCCTGTGGCCGGTGGCTTTCTGGCGGGCACAGGCTGGCTGCTGCTGGTTGGTGGCATCAGCACCATGTCGAACCTGCCCTTCACCATATCTGAATCACCGGCCCTGTTCGAGCCACGAATCTTGGCCTACTGGTTGCCCGGCCTACTACTGGGCGCAATCATCCTCGGCCTCTCCAATCGTGTGCGCCATTATCTGTTTATGCCGCTCATGATCCTGGCGATCATTATTGGGTTTTATCTTGTTGCCACGCTCCTGGGAATGTCGCCGGCCGAATTAAGCGACGCCGGCTGGCTACTTGGCCCATTTCCCGCCGGTCGCCTCTGGCAACCCTTGAACCAGGCCGAGCTGGCGGCGGTTGAGTGGTCGGCGATTTGGTCGCAATTACCAAATCTGTTGAGCGCCGTCATCATAAGCGCCATCGCTCTATTGCTTAATGCCACTGGTCTTGAGCTGGCCTTCAATCGCGATATCGACCTGAATCGGGAAATGCGTGCCACCGGTGTCGCCAATCTACTGTCCGGTGCCGGCGCGGGATTTATCGGCTATGCCCAACTCGGTATGTCGAGTCTTAGCGAAAGAATGGGCGCCGCGAGCCGTCTGGTCGGTTTGACGGCCGCCGCCATCTGCGGGGTTACTCTCTTGTTGGGTGGCATGGTGTTGGGTTTTGTTCCGACCATTGTTTTCGGCTCCTTGCTGGCATATTTGGGCCTGTCCTTTCTGTGGGAGTGGGTTGTCGAGGCTCGCCGGCGGTTGCCGCTGATCGACTACACCATCGTGTTACTCATTCTGGCCGTCATCGCCGCCTTCGGCTTTCTTCAAGGCGTAGCCGTAGGCATTATCGCTACCGTCACGATGTTCGTCATCAGCTACAGTCGCACCAGCGTCGTCAAGCACGAATTGAACGGCGCCAACTTTAGAAGCCGCGTCACCCGCGGCAGCGACGATCGCGCCATTCTGGAATCGATCGGCGACCAGGCCTACTATCTCCAGCTCCAGGGGTTCATCTTCTTCGGCACAGCCAACAGGTTGCTGGAACAAGTACGCGCTCGCATCCGTGGCCAGCTCACCCGCTACGTCGTCCTGGACTTTCACCAGGTAATCGGCCTCGATTCCACCGCCCTGCTCAGCTTTGACAAGATGCGTCAGCTGGCTCGCGAACAAGGCATCACGCTGGTGCTCTCGGGGTTGCCGGTGACGATGCACCGGCAGTTTATACGCGGCGGGATCGTCGAGGAGGAAGGCGTGGTGCGCTTCGCGGCCGACATTGACCGTGCCGCCGAATGGTGCGAGGATCAGCTCTGTGCCACTGTCCGCGACGACGCGCGGGAAAAGGCACTCGCCCGTTATCTGACGAGCATCATCCCGGGGCCGGTGACGGAGAGACTTGTCGATTATATGGAGCGCGAGGAGATCCTCGAGGGTGACTATCTCATCCGGCAAGGGGCCGAGGCCGATCGCCTGTTTTTCATAGAATCAGGTCAAGTGACGGCCCAGCTGGAAATGCCCGACGCCACCCCAAAGCGCCTGGAGACGATGCAGGGCGGCCGCGTCGTGGGCGAACTTGGTTTCTATCTGGGCAAGCAGCGCAGCGCTTCCGTCGTCGCTAACCAGCCGGGTGTTATCTACATGCTCACACAGGAGTCCCTGGCACGTATCGAAAAAGAGGATCCGGAAGCGGCCTTCGCCTTCCACCGCATTATCGTTCACTTGCTGGGGGAGCGGGTGCTGCATCTCGTGCAGGCCGTCGACGCCCTGCAAAGCTGAATCACGCGAAAGCTGAATACACGCCGAAACACGGGCTCCCCCACCAACTATCCGGTGCGGTCGCCACGACAGGTGAAGTCGAGATACTCCGGTCAGGCGGACAACAGCAACAAAATGGCCTCTTTCATGGCGGGGTTCACCTCGTAACGGGCGTCGAGCCACTCGAGGATCGCGTTGGCGGATTCGATGCTGCGTTCGTAGCCCTGCATAAAATCAGGCAAGGTTCGCGCCGATTCGGGATAGCGCTGTTCGAAACGCCGCGGCATGTCAAACGGATCGACGGCGACGGTCGTTTCCTGCGACGACCACGAAATCAGATCGAGCACTCGATCGACTGCATAATGCTGGATGAATCGGCACGCGGACAACTTCTCACCCCGACGAAACCGGCTCAGGCCTACATAAAGGTTGGTCAGCGCCTCGCCCAACGTCCACTCAACGCTCGGTTGCCGGCGAGGCGGCGGCCAATTGTGTGGGGCAGCCCATGATTCGGGCACATCCTCGCGTCGCCACACCAGCCGGCCGGGCGAGTAGACGGCCGTCGTCAGCTCGTTCGGCTCGAAGACAGCCATCTCGCCGTAAATGCCGTCGGCAAACAGAAACTTGTAGCCGTCATCCGTGTTGAGGAATGTGAAGGACAACGGATGAGCGGCGCTGAGCCACGAGAGGTCATCCAGATAGGCACGCTTGCGGTCGCTCTCAACGATAACAAAGAAGTCGAGGTCGGAGTGATCGTCCAGTCTGTTCAGCTCGCGGCCGACAGAGCCGAGACCAATGAGGGCCAGCGCTGACTCGCTTCGTTCCAGAGAATGGCCGATTGCGTCCAAACGATTCAACAGCGTGCTGCGTCGATCCATCGCGTTTGTTACTGATCGCTCATGCATGCTACGGGACCCACACCTGTAACACGTTCACCGGCACCTTGCCTGACGGCGATGTACCCGTCGCCGGGTCCAGGGTATACAGCCTCGCTTCCCACAAAGGAGTGTCGCGGCTGAACGGAAGGTTGCCCTCGCCCAACAGGAAAGTATAGGGCTCATCGCACTCGTATTGCGCCAGGACGCCGCCGATGATCACCGGTTCCGGCGCCGCGCGATAATGGCAGGTCATGCCGTTTTCGAGCGCCACGAAGAAGGGTATTGTCCGGTCGGGCGACGGCAATGTGACAACCGGTAACTCGCCGGTGGGGGTGACCAGTGCGGCGTAGGTGTTATGCACCGGATCGGGGCCGCAGAGCAGGCGGGTCGCGCCGAGCGCAAAGCAGGGGCCGACAACTTCGCTCGCCAGGTCGCACCGGTAGGTCCCCGGAATGACGCCCAATTCGTGACACGTGCCCTCGACCGGATCGCCCGTGAGCGCGATTGAGGTGGGGTCGAACTTGATAATCGTGGTCGCATTCTCGATCTTCTGCGGGCCGGTCGCGCCTTCGCCGGACTGCTCGATACTGGTGACGCCCGCGCCGGAGCAGGCCGCCAGCCAGACGCCTAATGCCGCGAGACTAACAAACACATTCGCCGTTTTGCTTTTCATATGATGTTCTCTGCTTTGGCTTTACTCGAACTGCCTTGACACGAGGCATATTATATCCGGGTTCATGGATTGACCTCCACTTTCGCCCAGACCAATTATTTTGCCAGTTCGTCTGCCGGGAAAGGATTAGCTATAGACCAGCTCGCCACGCAGAAACGCGGCCGCTTGCGGTGTGGCCGGCGCAGTGAAGAACTTGGCCGCGTCGGCGACCTCCACCAGTCGCCCCTCAAGCAGAAATGCCACCCGGCCGGCTACCCGCCGCGCCTGGAAGATGTCGTGGGTCACCCAGACGACGGTCATCCCCGTCTCGGAATGAGCCTCGGCCACAAGACGCTCGATGAGGCCGATGTTGTAGGGATCGAGGTTGGCCGACGGCTCGTCGAGCAGGAGCACATCGGGCCGCAAGATCAGCGCCCGGGCCAGGGCGACCCGCTGCGCCTCTCCGGCCGATAGTTTTGGCGCGGACTGGCGGGCCAGATGCGACAGCCCCAGACGATCCAGCCAGGCGGCCAGCTCGTCGTTGTCCGGCTTGATCCCGCGCAGGGTCTGACCGTAACCGATGTTGGCGGCCACACTGCGATGGAGTAGCGCCGGCCGCTGGAAGACAGTCGTCACCCGCCGCCGTTGCGCCAGGGCCAGGCGCGGTGTCACCGGTTCGCCGTCGAACGTCAGCGCACCGCCGCTCGGCTGCTCCAGAAAGTTGAGCAACCGCAGCAAAGTGCTTTTGCCCGATCCGCTCGGCCCCACCAGCGCCAGCACCTCGCCTCGCCCAATATCCAACCGATCGATGGCCAACACGCGGCGGCCGTTGTAGCTTTGTTGCAGATCGTGGAGGGTGTAGATGGGGGGCATGTGGTAATCGGTTGGACAGTGGTCAGTGGGTCAGT
>JAHDWL010000007.1:0-100790 GCA_023384355.1 Anaerolineae bacterium | reverse complement strand
AGGGTGTAGATGGGGGGCATGTGGTAATCGGTTGGACAGTGGTCAGTGGGTCAGTATTCAGTAGGTCAGTGTTCAGTGGGTCAGCGGGGCGGCGAGTCGGTGCGGGCGTTCTGAACTCATCACTCGTCACTCGTCATTCGTCACTCGTCACTTATCACTCGTCACTCAGCCGATGAAACAGGTAATTCGCTCCAAAGGCCAGTCCCATCAGCAGGATGCCCAGAGCAAGGGCCAGGGCGAAGTTGCCGCGACGCGTCTCCAGCACGATGGCCGTCGTGAGAACCCGCGTCTGCCCTTCGATATTGCCGCCGACGAGCATCACCGCGCCGACCTCGGAGATGATGCCGCCGAATGCGGCGATGATGGCCGCCAGCACGCCCAGCCGCGCTTCCCGGATGAGCGTCCACGCTGTTTGCGCCCGCGTGGCTCCCAGTGAGCGCACCTGCAACTTCACCGTCGGGTCAATAGACCGCAGCGACGTTAACGTCAGGCCTACGATCAGCGGCAGGGCGATGATGACCTGAGCCACGATCATGGCGGGTGGCTTGAACAGCCAGCCCAGCCGGCCCAGCGGCCCTTGATTGGAAAGCATCAGATAGACAAACAGGCCGACGACCACCGGCGGCAGCCCCATGCCGGTGTAGATGATGGGCATCACACAGCCGCCTGCAGGCACGCGATCGCGCAACCCGAGCGCCGCTCCCAATGGCAGCCCGATGAGCGTCGCCAGCAACAACGCCCCGCCGGTCACCCGCAGGGTCATGCCGACGACCTCCATGAGCGCCGGATCAAACCCGGTCAGCAGCCCCAGCGCCTCCTGCAGCGCGTCGAGAATCGTTTCCATCGCCGGTCATGGCCGGGCAGAAAGAACGGGGGACGGACAGAACACATGGTCCTGCCCGTCCCCGTCTCCTCGCCCTTACTTAGCGTCGGGGTAGAATAACGGTTGGCCGAACTTGTCGGTGCCGAACTGTCCAATCATTTCCTGCACCTCGGCCGAGGTGAGCCATTCGGCGAACTGATTGGCCAGCTTGTTATTGATGGCGTCGGATTTGTCCGGGTTCACCGGGATGACACCATATGGATTGAGCAGCGCCGGGTCGGCATTGTCGGCAATGCTTTCGCCACCGACGACCACCACCAGGTTCGGCAGATTGTCGCGCATCGACAGGTAGGTGCCGCGATCCGTGAGCGTGTAGGCCCCGGCCTCGTTGGCAAAGGTCAGCGTCTCGCCCATGCCCTGGCCGAGCGAGTTATACCATCCGCCGGCGGGATCTGGCGTGACGCCCGCCTTCTCCCACAGGCTGAGTTCCTTGGTGTGGGTGCCGCTGTCGTCGCCGCGCGAGGCGAACGGCGCGCCGGCGGCGGCGATGGCGGCCAGCGCTTCAGCGGCCGACGTCATCCCGGCCACACCGGCGGGATCATCCGGAGGGCCAACCAGAATGAAGTCGTTGTACATCACGTCGGACCGCCCCGTGCCATGACCCTCCTCCACGAACGCATCTTCGCGGGCGCGGGCGTGCACCAGAATCACATCAGCATCGCCGGCTTCGCCCAGCGCGATAGCCTGCCCCGTGCCCACGGCGACGACGTCGACGCGGGCGTTGTATTTCTCCTCGAACGAGGGCAGGATGGCGTCGAGCAGGCCGGAGTCGGCCGTGCTGGTCGTCGTCGCCAGCCGCAGCACTTGCGGTTCCTTCGCGCCGCAAGCGACCATCGTCAATAGAACAAGCGACAGAAGTAGAAGGGAAATTATTTTGCGCATTTGATCAGGGTTCTCCTCGAAGGACATATCGTTATGATAAATTTTCATAACGGCGGCAATTATAGCTATCCGGCGGGAGAGTGGCGAATGAAGACGGGGACGGGCAGCAGTTAAGCTTAGGAGTGCGGGGCGCTCAACGTGGCCAGTATGGCCAGCGCGGTGGGCATGTCGGGGGCGCGGGCGATCAGCGAGTCGCCGTCGAGCTGGAGGAAGCAGATGACGTCGTCGCCGGTCCAGCAGGTGCTGCCGCCCGGTTGGGCAGAAGCCTCGGAGCCGGTGAGCGCCGCCGGATAATCGGGGTAGGCACGGGCGAACTCGGCCGCATCTTCGGGCGAATCCCACACCAGCCGCATGGCCATCACCAACGCCTCCTCGCCCTCATTCCAGTACACGGCATAACGATCGCCGCCCCAGCCCGCAGCGGCGCGCGCCGAGACCGGGGTGGTTAGCTGCTGGTCCAGATATTCCCGCAGATAAAACTCGCCCAGGACGTTCTCGTTGAGGAGCGTCCAGCCCGCGCCGAGCGTGTCCGTGAGCGGGGCCAGGGCGACGATCTGCGGCAGGTCGCCGGCGCGATAGCGGTCGGGGTGCAGGATGTGTTCGGTAGACGCAGGCGGGTTTGCCCAGGCGGCATCGATGGCCTCGAACCCGCCTTCCTTGTAGAGATCCACGACAAACTCCACACCGCTGGTATAGGCGAAGGCCAAATCATTGACCAGCACGGGCGGAAATTCGCGCAGGAAATCGACGTCGGCCTGGTCAGGTGGATTCAGGATAGATTCGACTTCCTCGTCGGTGAAAAAGCCATCCTCGAACAGGTAGAAAGACTGCACCAGTTCCGCCTCGCCCTCGGCCAGGGCGCGAACGGCCGCCCGCGCCTCGGTGTCGAGCGCGTCGTCAGTCAGGGCGTCGAGGTTAAAGTGTTGATCCTGCAGGGCGTGGACGAACTCGTGGGCATGAGTGAGTTGGGCGGACGGGTCGAGCAGCGCGCCGTCGCTGATGACAACGAATTCGGCCGTATCGGGATCGTAGAAGCCGAGAATCCCCTCGCTCTGCAGGGCCAGAAGGGCGGAGTAGAGATCGAAATCCCGCCCCAGAAAGTCGAACGCGCTAAGCTCCAGGACCTCGAACCGGGCCTCTTGGGGGGTGGTGTCCGTGGCGAAGTCGGCCGCCAGACGTTCACGCAGCTCGTCGCGGGTCAGCACCACGGGCGCAATGGGCGTGAGAGGTTCCAGGCCGCGCATCTCGCTGACGTTGGCCTCGACGATCGCGCGGGTCGCCGCGTTGCGAGCCTCGGTGTCGGCCAAAGTGATGGTGACGGACTGCGGCACACTCTTCGCGCCGTTGATATTGACGGCCGAGACGGTGAACGAGACTTCGCCTTCCTGGGCCGGGGCGTTCCAGTCGAGGGTACGCGCGTAAAGTTTCTCGCCGTCCAGCGTGTAGGTGATGAAGCGCCGGCCGTTGACCTCCAGCGTGAGGCTCGCCAACCCGGCCACGTCGCCGGCGACAAGGACGATCTCGATGGGACGGGAGACGGGGAATGTGCCGCCGTCCTCCGGGGTGACGATTTCGGCCACGGGCGGGCGAGATTGTGCAGCGCCCTCCAGTTCAACCAGGTCCGCGGCGAGATCATCGACCTCGGCGGTGAGGGTGGCCACCTGGCCGGTCAATTGCTCCACGGTCTGCTGGCTCTCCACAAGCTGGCCTTCCAGCAGGCGGGTGTCTCCCTCGGCCGCGGCCAATCCGGCGGCCAAGGCATCGCGGGTGGCCACCGCCCCTGACAGCTCCAGCTCGATGTTGGCCCGCTCACCACGCAGCGTCTCATTTTCGGCCGAGAGTATTCGCAGGTGATCGCGGAAGCGCAGTTCAGCCTGGAAGAGAAAGACAAACCCGGCGGCCACGACCATGAGCAGCATGATCAGGATGAGCACTGTGGCCAGCGATGGGGAAGATTTCATACAGTTACCTCATTGCGCAGAGCGCACGGAGATGCTACATGAGGCGCGGGGTTTTCGCAATGATCGCTCATTCGACCTCGACCCACCCGGCCAGATACACCTCATTCGGCTGCAACTCGCCCTCGACCTTCACCGGCAGCCGCTCTCCCGTCACGGGATCATACATGCCGATCCACACCGGATAGCGGCCGGGAGTGATGTCAACCGGGATAGCGAGGAAGTAGCTGTCATCGATAGCCTCGCCGTTACCCCAGGCGCTGGTGGGGAAGTCGCCGCCCAGCGGTGGGCTGTCGCCGGTGCTCAGCGGCGGCGCATCGGGCTGGCCCAGATGGATCAGCGTGGTGTAATCTTGGCCCGGCACGCCGCGCGGCACATACCAGCGCACCTTGATCTGAATATTCTGCCCGGGAAGCGCCTGTGCCGGGACGATGTCGGCGCTCACCAGCGCGATATGTTCGCCCAGCTCGGCCAGCCAGCTGCCGGGGGCGGGCAACGGTTCCTGTGGCACGATGCGCACCGTGGCGACCTCGATGCCCGGCAGACCGTCGTTGATGCGGGCAAAGACGCGGCCCAACACCGGCGCTTCGGCGTCCTGGTCAACCCGCACGGCAAAGCTGTCGGCGATGATCGCTCCCGCCGGCCACAAGTTGGCCGGGAACAGACCGCGGCCGTGGTAGCTGTGCATGTTGGCGATACGTTTAGTCTCCCGCCCAAACAGCTCCAGCACGAACTCCGGCGGCTCATTCAACGGCTCGTCGGCTCGCCAGTAGAGCGTCAGCCGGACGATATCGCCGGGCCGCGCCGTCTCCGTCTCCACTTCGGCCCCCAGCAGGGAGATTCCCAGCCCTCTGTCAACCAGTTCGGGCAGGACGGCGGTGGCGCTATCCGGCATGACGGCAACGACTGGCGGCGGCCGATAGGCGGGCCGGATGACCAGCATCAGGCAATAGACGCTGGTGACCAGCGCTGCCAGCGCCACCAGCGGCGCGAGGCGACGATTGAACGACCCCAACGCCCCCGGCGCGCAGCGTCCCCACCCGGCCAGCCCCCAGGCCGCCCCCAGGGCGATGGGCAGGATCGCCGGTAAGAGCAGGCGACCCTGCGCGGCCTCGGTCTGCATCATGAACATGACCAGCCCCGCGTAGACCATCAGTGGCCATAGCGCGAGAATGAGTGAGGGCCGATGAATGACGAATGACGAGTGCGAATCGATGGACGCGGTCGAGCGCTGTCGCCGGGCGCGGAGCGCGCAAGCCAACGCCCCGACAACCGCCAGCCCGGCGATGCCGAACCAGACCCAGTAGACCCAATCCGGCGGCCGAAGATTGAACCAACCGAAAACGGCCACCGACGAGGCGATAAGCCCGTCGCTTTCGGCCAATACCTGCCCCAAACTGTAGCCGCGATCGCCGCCGGCGATGGCGATGAAGGGCGCGGTGGCCGTCCAGTCGCCGTATAGCTGCTGATTGCGCACCCACAGCCACCCCGCGACGAGCACCGCCGGGACGGTAACAAGCGCGGCCGCGCGCAGGATGAAACGATAGTCCCGGTCGCGCAGACCGATGACGGCCAGAAAACCAAGGCTGTAGAGCAGCAGCAGGACGCCCGCGTTCTTGCTCAGCGCCGCCAGGCCGACGGTCAGGCCGAGCAGGATGAGGCGCGGGGCAGCCCTCGCTCTATCAGGTCTGGAGCGACCTGCCGGGTCCGGCGGCGACTCGTTCTCGCTCCACAACCGGATCAACTGCACGAGAGCCAGGCTGCACAGGAAAATGACCAGCGTGTCGTTGGTGATCGAAGCATGGAGAAAGTTGAATTGCGGCAGGAATGCCGTCAGCGCCGTGGCCATCAGCGGCCGCGTCCGGCTCTCCGGCCACAGCGATCGGCCGCCGACATAGATACACAAGAGTGTCCCCAGCCCCAGCAACGTCGAGAAGACGCGCAGCAGGTGGGCGACAGCCGGGTAACCCTGCCACGGCCACGTTTCGGCCGGGTTATGGACCATGCGGTTGACGTTGGCCAGCGCCGAGGCGTCGCCGATCCAGGCGAACGGGTTCTCGTGGATGGCGTCGCGCCACACCTGCACGTCATCCGGCATCACGGGCGCGATGAGCGCCGCTCCGAGCAGATAGTAGAGCGGCGGCTGGGCCGCTTCCTGCCCCAAAAAAGGATCGGGCGGGTCTTCCACAACCGGCAGGCGGCCGTTTCGGGCGATATAGGCGGTGGTGAAGAAATGCCAGTTCTCATCCGGCGCTTCAAAGAGCGGGTTGATCGCTCCATAGCCCAGGGTGATGATCAGGTAGCCGGCCAGAATCAGGCCGAGCAGGAGGCGTTGTCGTTTCATTGCGCGTCCTCCGGCAGATGCAGCGTCGTCAGAAGTAGCTGGTTGTCGGGCTGGGGTGCGCCGTCGAGCGTGACCGACGGCCGCGTGCCGTCGGCCGGGTCATAGAGACCGAGGTAAACCCGGTAAGGGCCGGGCGGCAGATCGGCCGGGATGGGCAAATTGTGGCTGTCGGTGATGACCTCTCTTGCGCGCCAGCCTGTTGTCGGCCGCGTGCCGCCGGCAGGAATGGAATCGACCTGGGCGACGATCTCCCCCGCCTCGTTGACCAGATGGACGAAAACCGCGTAGTCGCGCTCCGGCACAGCCTGCGCCTGCCAGTAGAAGGTCAGGTCGAGCAATCCGTCTGTGGGCACGCCCATGTAATAGGCAGGCAGCCGTATGGTCGGGCCGAATTCAGCGGCGACGGAGTAGGGCGCGGCCGGGACAGCTGTCTCCAGCGGCCACGACTCGACGGCGATGCGGCCGCGGATGACCGGCTCGCCGAGTGGCGTGTCGCCGTTCAGCAGCGTCCAGCGCAGGCGGTAGTCGCCCGGCCGGCTGTCGGGGCGGATGTAGAGGCCGGTGTCCTCACGCAGCAGCGTCCCGGCCGGCATCTGCCCCAGCCACGACGCGCCGGGTCTGCCCTCCTGCGAGCGGAGCACGTTGCCCCGACTGTCCACGACTTCCAGCAGGTAGCGCAGATCGCTCAGGTCAACACCGTCCAGCCCTACACGCCAGAAAAGAGTGACGGGCAGGGTGTTGCCGGGCAGCACGGCGTCATCCCACGGAACGATGCCGGCCAATTCGAGGCCGTTCGCGAAAACGGCAACCGGCCGACCTGCAGGCGTCAACGGACGGCCGTCGGCGTCGCGCATACCGGCGAACAGCGTTTCCGGAGCGGTGGGCCATGCGACCGTTGGGGCAACATCGACCACGCCCAAGGGCAGCGGCTCGTTGCCCTCCGGCGCAACCGACAACGTGTAGCTCGCCGGTGGCAGGCCGGGCGGCAGCGGAATATCATAACTGAGGTGGTTGGGCGCGGAGTCGTCCCAACGGGTGTCGTCGTCGGGCAGTATGGGGCGCGCCTCGCGGAGACGCTCCTTGCCGTCCGGGTCGCTTAGCGTGAAAACGAGCGAATTGTTGGCGGCCGGTCGCTCGCCCTCCCACACCAGGTCTACCCAGAGCGACGGCAGCGCGAGGGGCGAATCAAACGCGACGCTTGCCAGGACGGGGAAACCGGAAAGAGAGCAGGGGAGAAGGGAAGAGAGGGCGCATGGCTGCTCCGAACTGCCCGCCGGCGCGACGGGTGCCGCGCTGCGATCGGTCGAATAGGCGATCACTCGCGCCTCGGTCGTGCGGGCGGGAAAGAGGCGATTGATGGTCTCGGTCAGATTGGCGTCCAGCCAGCCCTGGATCAGCTTCTCCTCGTCACGCTTGTCGGCGGGGGGGTCGGTGATGAACCAGACGCGCTCGTAGTCGCGGGCCAGAGCTGCCAGCTCCGGTTCCCGGCCGGTGGCCATTTGCGGGTAGACGGGCAGCGCGGTGACGGCGATGTCGTCGCGCCGCCGATAATGCTCATGCAACGGCAGCAACACGGCATTATTATAGACGATCACGTCCCGATCGCCGGCGCGGGTCTCAATGAACCGCACAATGGCCCGGAAATCGTCCTTCGCGTAAGCCGGATTGGCGTAAAGGTTGAACAGGGCGACCGCGGAACCGGCCAGGATTAGGAATATGAGGAAGGGATACAGGATGCGGGACAATCGCCGGGAGGTGGTTCGCCTCTCGCCTCTCGCCTCTCGCATCTTAAAGCCGGCCAGCCCAAATGCCAGCAGCAACAGAAATGCCGGACTGCCGGCCATGATGTGGCGCACGCCCTGATACATCGGCTTGAACAGGATCGATCCGGCCATGAGGCCGAAGGCGACGGCGAGCAGCCAGGAGAGCAGAAAGACGGGACGGATGAATGACGAATGACGAACGACGAATGACGAATCCGGAACGGTTCTGTCGTATTTCGTATTTCGTATCTCGTATCTCGCGGCGGCCCGGACGCCCAGCAGCAGCAACCCGAAGGCCAGTACATTGAGGGCCACGGCGAACGGCCGCCCGAAGTCGGCCGTCAGGCCGAGGTTGAAGAAGCGGACGACGTCGAGAAGCATGGTCAGCGGCGAGACGTAGAAGTAGTTGGCCTCGGCCCCGGAGAGCAGTCGCGGGATGGTGTAGGGGATGAGCGGGACGGCGACCAGCACGGCCACGGCCGCGGCAGCGATGATGACCCATTTCAACCCTGATCGCCATAACACCCAGGCCCAGAACAACCCCTGCACGGCGATGAGAAAGGCGACGGTGTAATGGGTATAGAAAGCAAGGGCGGCGAAAAGCATGTACAGTAGAAGGCCACCGGCAGGAGATATTAGAAACGATCCCGTATTTCGTTTCTCGTATTTCGTATCTCGTATCTGGTCGATCGCTTGCCACAATACGTAGCTCATCCCCGTCACCAGCAGCACCAGCAGCGTGTACATCCGCGCTTCCTGGCTATAGTAGACCTGCAGCGGGTTGACGGCCGCCAGCAGCGCGACCAGCAGCCCCACCGTCCGGCCACCCATGCGCCGGCCGAGCTTGTAGATAAGCGGGATGAGTAACACGCCGAACAATACCGACGGATAGCGGAAGGCGAAATCGGACGCGCCGAACAGTTGTCGCGTCAGGTGGATGACCAGGTAGTAAAGCGGTGGATGGGTGTCCTTCGTGACGATACCCTGGATGACGATCTCGTTGCGCAGGATTTGGGACAGCGCATAGCCGGAGCGCGCCGGCGTCAGGCCTTCGTCGGTCCAGAAGCTGAAGGCGTCGAGGTTGTGAGCGCGAAGGGCAAAGCCCAACAGCATCAGCAGAAGCAGAATGAGGAGCGGCGTGAGCGGCCGCCGCCGTGTGGGTTCCCCGCGATGTGCGGCCATATGTCGGGAATTGTAGCGCGGCCGGGGCCGGAGTCGAAGTTTTTTCAGGGAAGGCTAGGATAGGATGAGATATGGGGCGTGGAAAGCTCCGGGAATAAGAGTGTGCGCAAATGGGTTATCTCATAACCGCTTGTTACGATCCCGCGCCATCCACCGCTCAAGCAGTTCCCCAATCCTGTCCGACCGCTGGCGAACCACCGTGCAGTCCGGCAGCGCCTCCAGAAACATCTGCCCGTAGCGCTTGGTCAGAACGCGTTTGTCCAGGATGATGACCGCGCCCTCGTCGGTCGTGCGCCGTATGAGCCGGCCGAACCCCTGCCGGAACTTCAACACCGCTTCGGGGATGGAGTATTCGTAGAACGGGTTCTCATACGTCTCCGACCGCGCGGCAAAGATGGGGTCGCTCGGCACGTCGAACGGCAGCTTGGCGATGATCAGCGCTGTCAGCGCCGGGCCGGGGATGTCCACGCCCTCCCAGAATGATCGCGTCCCCAGCAGCACCGACCGCGCCCCCTCGCGACGGAACTGCTCCAGCAATTGCTGCCGCGACGCGCCCTGATTCTGGATCAGCGTGGTGATATTGCGACTCGCCAGGCGGCTCTCGATGGCTGTGGCCGTCTGGCTCAGATGGTTGTTGGCCGTGAAGAGCGCCAGCGTGCGGCCGCCCACCGTGACAGCCGCGTCGACGATCGCCTGCTCCAGCGCCCGCTGGTAGCCCGGCTGGTTCGGCTCCGGGATGTCGGTGACCAGATAGAGCAACGTGGAATTCCTGTAATCAAACGGCGATCCGACGGCCAGTTCGTCGGCGTCTTGGGCGTGCAGCCGATCGCGCACGTAATCGAACGTCGATTCGGGCCGGCCATAGCCCGCCGTCCGCAGCGTGGCCGAAGTCAGCACCACCGTTTCCTTGGTCTGGAAGATGTGGGATTCGACCAGCGGGCCGACGTGGAGCGGCGCGGCGTGCAACGAGATCGCATCCCTGAACTGTTCCACCCAATAGATCATGCCCGCGTCGGGTTCCGCCACCAGCGCATCCAGATTGACCCGCGCCTCCTCCAGCATCTGGGCATTGCTGATGAGCGCGGCTCGCAACTCGTCCCCGCCCTCAATATCCACCGCGCGCGACATCTCGGTCACGATCTCGATCAAACTCTTGAAGCCCTTGACGATGACGGCGTACAGTCTGCTCAGATCGGCCCAGCCTTCTTCGATGAGATGGTAATCCGGCTGCGTGCGCACGGCCTGGGTCAGGCGGATCTGGGACGCGAACTGGCTGCGCTCGCGCTCGATGCCGCGCAGGAAAAAATCGACCGTCGTGAAAAACTCCTCGGTCCGCAGGGTGGCCAGCTGGGCGTCAGCGCGCATGCGATCGGCGATCCCTTCTATTTCCTGGCTGATTTCCCGCGGCGCGATGGCGGCGATACGCTGCTGGGCGTTGGCCACCAGCCCGGCCCGCGGCCGCGTCACCTCCTCCAGAACCGCCTCCAGCGATCGACGGTCGGCCCGGAAGCTCAGCCCGTCGGTGACTGCTGACTCCAGATGGTGAGCCTCGTCGATGATCAGGTCCTGGTACTCCGGCAATACCTTGCCGTCGGATCGCAGGTCAGCCAGCAGCAGCGAATGATTGACGACGACCAGATGGGCAATTTCGGATTGGCGGCGGGCGATATGGAGCGGGCAGTTCTCGGCCGCGCACTGGTCGGCGGTGCAGGTGGGGTTTTCGCTGTTGATCTTGGCCCAGGCTTGCCGCTCGCCCGGCGTGCGCAGGGCAATCTCGCCCACGTCGCCCGTCCGCGAGTGCGGCAGCCACAGCAGGATGCGCGCGTAGAGGGTCATTTCGTCAGCGCTGCCCGGCCCGCTGCGTCGCATCTGCTGGAACAGGCGGGTGCAAATGTAGTTGCTGCGACCCTTGCGAATGGCCGCGCGCAGGTCGAGGCGGAGCGTCTCCCGCAACGCGGGAATATCCTTGTCGATCAGCTGGTCTTGCAGGTTGATGGTGTTCGTGGAAACGACCACGCGGCGGCCGTTGCCCATGGCCCAGAACGCGGCCGGCAGCAAATAGCCCAGGCTTTTGCCCGTGCCCGTGCCCGCCTCCACCAGAATTTGCCGCCCCTCGTTGAAGGACTCGGTCACGGTTTGCAGCATCTCAACCTGCTGCGGCCGGTGCTCGAAACCGGGAAATGCCCGGTCGAACTGGCCGCCCGGTTCGATGAGCGCGGTCAGGGCGGCCACGTCCAGCGGCGCGGGCTGTTCGGCAGGTGTTAGCGAGGCCCCTTCTACGGTTGGCGGATCGTAGAGTCGTTGCAATCGGCCTCGCGCGCGCAGCTCGCTGCCCTCAAAAGCCGCGCGCGCGCGTTCGGCCAGGGCTTCCTCGAAGAACAGCGTCTCCGGCCAGCCGAGGCCCTTGCCGGCTCCGACGATCTCCTCCAGTTGGGCCAGTGAGAGGGCCAGCGCGCGCTCGCGCAGGGCCAGGAACAACTCGATCGTCAGCTCAGCGTCGGCCAGCGCGCGATGATCGCGACCGGTATCCCGCGGAAGGTCCAGAAATTCGGCCAGCGCGCTCAGGCTGAAGCGTCCCGCCTCGGGCACCAGAATGGAAGCCAGCGTCAGCGTGTCGATGCGTCGATTGCCGAACCCCAGCCGCGCCTCGCGCAGAAAGCCGAGATCGAACTCCACGTTGTGGCCGACCAGGACGTTGTCGCCCAGCTTTCGTCGCAGCGTCGACCGCAGGGTATCGATCGTCGGCGCGTCGGCCACCATGTCGTCGGTGATCGACGTCAGCCGGCTGATGAACGGGGGGATGTCGATCAGGGGGTTAACGAGCGATGCGAACTCATCGAGGATGTCGGCCCCGCGAAACGTGACGGCCGCGACTTCAATGATCGCGTCCCGCGACGGGTCCAGACCGGTTGTCTCCACATCGACCGCGACATAGGTAGTTCCCATTAGTCACGATCGTACCCCATATGATGAAAATTAACGAGAGAAAACTAGCTCAAATGGTCGATAATTGATGCGAACCACACTGCCGGCCTACTCATCCCGCTTGGGGAACAGCAGTCTAAAGATGAGCGCTGCCACCAGGATTCCGGCAATAATGACCGAGATATAAAAGATGGACAGAGCCCCTTGCGCCAGCACACTTCCAATCTGGCCGGTAACGGTCGAGAAGCTGGCCGCAATGGCCGAACCGACGATCATGCCCACCAGGACGATCCCCAGAATAATCTGCTGGGCGATGCGATGAAGAACGTTGACCTCGCGCGCGAGGTCGGACGTATCCACGTGCAACTCAAAGCGGCCGCGCCGGTACATTCCCAGCCAGCCCAGCGTGGCCGTCCCCAGTGACGGCAGCTCCTTGACGAGGTCCTGCGCCAGAATCGACGCCTGCCGGGTCAGGATGTCCTTCACGTTATCGGCTGTGGTCTCCTGCAACACCAGTTCCTTGACCGTCTCGAACCCCATGACGGCCAGACCGCCGCCTTCGGGGTAGAGGG
This sequence comes from Anaerolineae bacterium, assembly GCA_023384355.1. Classification (GTDB taxonomy): domain Bacteria; phylum Chloroflexota; class Anaerolineae; order Promineifilales; family Promineifilaceae; genus Promineifilum. The sequence continues at coordinate 88,281 of JAHDWL010000007.1, read as the reverse complement.
CGTTATAGATCGCCTCGGCCTGCATCATGGCCTTGATGGCCAGGGTCAGATCGGAATCCAGGCGCAGCCCGTGGGAGGACAGCAAGTCGAAGACGATATTCATGAGCATACCGAACGACGACGGCGTGTCGGGGTCCATATACCGGCCGATGACTCGCTCGAAATCCTTATAGAACGCCGCATCATCCACGTTCTTGCGGAAGGGCACGCTCAGGCTGCGGACCGCGCGCGCCAGGCCGGCGGGATCTTTCTGGCGCGTCACCATCAGCAGATTGATCAGGTTGAGGCGATGATTCACGCCGATCTCGCCCATCATGCCCATGTCGAGGAACCCGACGATTCCCGTCTCCAGGTTGACGATCACATTGCCCGGGTGCGGGTCTGCGTGGAAAAAGCCGTCGATGAGCAGTTGCTTGATGAGGGCGCGCAGGATGTTCTCGCCGATGGCCAACCTGTCCAGTCCGGCGGCGTCGATGGCTTCGACGTTGTTGATCTTCACGCCCTTCAGGAAATCCATGGTCAGGACTTTGGAGGTGCTCAACTGGGGGTAGGCTGTCGGGACAGTGACGCCCGGCATCCCTTCCATGTTGCGAGCCAGTCGCTTCATGTTGTAAAGCTCGCCGCCATAATCCAGTTCGCGAATGATCCCGTCGCCGAACTCCCGGATCATGCCGGGCAGGTCGATATCGCGGGCGTATTGCGAGCGCCGCTCCAGCACACCGGAGAGGTTGCGCATCACGCCGATGTCGGCCTTCATTTGTTTACGGATGCCCGGCCGTTGCACCTTTACGACCACCTGCGTGCCGTCGGCCAGCATGGCGTGGTGCACTTGCGCGGTGGAGGCGGCGGCAAACGGCGCCGGATCGAACTCCTTGTAGATGCGTTCGGGCGCATCGCCCAGCTCCTCGATGATGATCTGCCGCACCTCATCGGATGAAAAAGGCGGCACGTTGCTCTGAAGTTTGTTCAGTTCCCTGGCCCAATCGGGCGGCAACACCTCGGCCCGGCTGGAGATGATTTGCCCCATTTTGACGTAGGTCGGGCCAAGTTCCTGCAGCATCAGGCGCATTTTGACGGGAATCGAGAGGATTTCCACCGGTTCACCGGGCTGATAGATGAACTCCTGCATCCGGCGACGAAAATCGCCCAGCGCCCCCCGGTCCATCACCATATCGAGGCCGTAACTGGAGATGGTGTTATAGATCTGTTGCAGGCGCAGGCTCTCCCGCGCCTGATCAAGGCCGCTACTCCGTTGGTTCATAATGACTCATCCTGACTCTTGGGAGCAATTTCCTGCATATCGGGTTCCCGGGGCGTTGTCTCAAAGGCGGGAGCGCGCGCCGGAGCACCGCCCAGACTGAACCAGCGACCCGTCGACCGCGCCTCGGGCCGGTCGTCCTGCAACGGCGGCCGCAACCCCAGCAGCGTCTCGAAGAATACGCCGAACAGACCGACGAGCACTGCCGCGGCCATCGTCCAAAGCATGTTGTCGCTGTCGAACCAGCCAGGCGTCAACCGAGCCAGGATTCTGAGCATGAAAAAGTTGATGACGATCAGCACCAGGCCAAAGGTGATGAACAGAAAGCGAAACATGATGAATTGCAGGACGGGCCGGATGAAGGCGTTGAGGAGACCAAATATAAAACCGCTGGCCAGCAACGCCACGATCGGTCTCTCCGCCTGGAAACGGACTCCCGGCAATATCAGCGTCGTCAACCCCAGCGCCAGCGCGTTGGCGACCACTTGCACCAGCATCAAACGCCAATTGAATTGCAGCTTTCTAATTTTCCCCATGGGACCATTATGACTGGGCAGGTGAATAATAAATACATCCGAAATGGTGTAGTTCGGGTGTAATCCGGCACAGATTGATGATGGGGTGGCCGTCGGGCGTGCGAGGCCCGATCCTGCCCCGGCCGCACGTCATGGAATGTCGATCGTCAGCGAGATCGTCCAGTTGCATTGCGAAATAAACGTCTCCTCCTTCGGATACACGTTGACGTCGATGTTGTAGTCGCCGTCAACGACGACCGGGCCGCCGTTGCCCCAGGTGAGTTGGCCGAGCGCGTTGCGCGGCCAGTCGCGGCAGGCCGGCTCGCCGCCCTGGAAGATGCAATATCCGGCGGTGCGTTCGGTGTGGGCATAGCCGCTTTCGCGGACAAAGAATTCCACCCGGTCGATGCCCGCGCCATCGCCGGACTCTCCTTCGGGCGGGTCGAACAACTGGGCATAGATGCGCAGCAGGAAGCGGGAATCTGTCTGAAAATCGGAGTCGATGTCGGGGTCATCAAGACAGCCCGCGCCGCCGCTGATGTTGCGCAAGTCGGGCGGCAGTGCGGCCACCTGCGCGGGCGTGGCTGTCGCCGGCGGCCGCGGTGTGGGCGGGATATTGGTCGCGGGCAACGAAGCCGGGTCGACATTGCAACTCACGAATTGCGGCCCGGCGCTGACCCACGCCACCTGACCCGTCCCGACGACCTCGACCAAGAGCCACGCGCCTTGCGGAAAACCGTTCGGGGAGAAAGCCAGCGGCCGGAGCGCCGTGTTTGCGGCCGCAAAGCCGATGGGCGGCTCGTAGACCGTGCCCGGCCCGGACCGCAGATTGACGCCGGCGACAATCGTGCAGGACGGCGCGGCCGTCGTCGGGCTGGGCTGGGAAACCGGCTCGATCGTGGCGGAGGGGGCGGCGGTTGAAGTGGGCAGCGTGGTCGCCGCGGGCGGCAAATCCTCCTGGCCGGCCACCGGCGTTGGTCCGGTCGCCGTGGGATTGGTCAGCGCTGCCACCGTCTGCGCTACTGAGATGGCGGCCACGGTCTGTTGCACTGAATTGGCGATCTGGTCTTCAGCGACCGGCGTCGCCTGGGCCGGCGGCTCTCCGCCGCCTCCGCCACAAGCAGCCAACGTTATCCCCTCCACACCGCACAGGATCAGCGTAGCGATTAATCGTTTCGCGTTCATCAACCTTCTCCTTGAGCCAGTGCCTCGATGCGTGATTGACATAACGGCCCAATAATTTGAAGTTGCATGAAGAGATCGAAGGGAAATTTTTCGCCAACGGCCACGCACGCCTCGTAATTGTCAAGCGCGCGCTCATAGGCAGTCGCGGCGGCCGTCTGGTCGTCGCGTTGGGTCATCAGGAAGCCGCGCCACTCGTAGGCTGTGCCCAATGCCTGGTAAGTCTGCACCAGCTGGCGATGGTAATCGCCGGCGGCCAACGGTGCGACGACCGGCTCCAGCCGGGCGATGGCCTCGTCGATGGCCTTTTCAACCTCCGGCACCGCGCCCAGCCGGTATTGCGCGTCGGCCAGCAGGCGCAGGGCAATGCCCGCCTCATAGTTTGCCAGACTGGCAATGGGCACACCGTAGGTCTCGATCTGTTCCGGCCCGTCGGCAACAGGCTCATATGCCGCCAGCGCCAGGTTCGCCTCGGCGATAGCCTCCTCGATGGCAGCCACACTGTCGCCGGTGAAGTCCGCGGCCGTCGACTCGTCCAGTATCGCCTGCGCTCGCAAATAGTGAACGCTACCGGCCCCGATCCGCGCGCGAGCGTTATCAGGGTTCGCCGCCAATGCCTGGGCGAAGTCGGTTTCGGCCGCCGCCAGACGCTCCTCGTCGACCACGCCCCCTTCCTGTGCCAGATAAATGTTTGCCTGGCCGGCGAAGTAATGGGCGACATCCATGTCGGGCGCAATCTCAACGGCTCGCTCAAATTGGGCCAGCGCGAGCGCCTCATCGCCGAGGAGCGATTGTCGCAGGCCGAGCATCAGGCGCGCCGCGGCCCGCGCGTAGGGATCAAGCCGCAGCCAGACCTCTGTCTCCGGCTCGTTGACGTCAAAGACCGGGATGCCGCTGACAAGCTCATAGATGCCGGCCACGCGGCTTACGTCGGTGCCGAATTGTGGCGGTGCGTAGACGTGGGCCGACAAATTGGCGAATTCGCCCGCCGGCTCCATCGTGCCGTAGATGATCATGTCGGCCCCGATCTTTTCGGCCACTGTTGCCGGATCGGTCGCCCCGGCGATACCTTCGCCCACAACGCCGACAGGCACATGGTTGGGGCTGGCCTCGCCGTCGAACCAGACGCTCAGGTCCAGCGACGATTCGCCGGCCAGATCGATGCCGATGCGCTCGCCGATGCGCCGGCCGCCGTCTCCCGCGTCGATCAAATTGCCGTCTTCATCCAGCACGGCAAATTCGGCGACAGCCACCTTGAAATCACCGCTCATCTTCTCCGCCGGCGGGTTAAATACCCCCGTGCTGTAGAGCACGGCGGCGATCACGCCGATCAGCAGCACGACGGCGACGCCCGCCAGTATGCGCTGGTTGCGGGTCGATTTGGCCAGTCGCTCGGCCCGGCGTGCCTCCTCCTCGGCCGCGACGCGGCTGGCCTCCACGAATTCCCCTTCGGTCACGCTGAGCGGATCGGGCGGGTCAGCCGTCCAGGTCAGCGCGTTCTCCAGCTTCGCGCCGCGATAGAGCGCGCCGGGATCGCGGTTCAGCTTCAGCCAGTCGTTGACGTCGACCGTCAATTGGCGGTGCCGGATGAGCCCCTCGCGATCCTGGTTGAGCCAGTCGCGCAGGGTTGGCCATTCGCGGATGAGCGCCTCGTGGCTGACTTCGACGACTTTTGTCTCGCCGGGCGGGATGAGATCGGTCATCACCAGCCGGGAATCGACCAGGATATTCAGCACCGCTTCCAGCATCGTGGCGTCAGTCGAGCGGGTGATCAGCTCGCTGAACAGCGCCCGTCGGCGCGTGTCGGGCGTCTCGCCGTCGGCGCTCTCGCCCAGTTCCGTCAGGCGCATGAAGATCATGCGGGCGATCGGTCGCTGCTCCGGCGTCAGCTTCTTGCGAAAGACCGTCTCGGCCGTCTTGGCGATGGCGCCGCGCACGCCGCCCGATTCCCGATAGCCGGAGAGCGTCATCGTGCGGCCGCGCCGCCGCTCCCACGTCTCCAGCAGGGCGTGGGAGAGCAACGGCAGCGCGCCCGGTTCGTCGCCCACGTCGTCGAGCATTAGCTCGACCAGCCCTTCCTGTATCTTCCAGTTATCCCGCGCCGCGGGCAGGACGATGACGCGGAACAACTCCTCGCGGCTCATCGCCCCGATATACTCCTGCTGCCGGGACACCAGCTCGCGCAACCCTTCATATTGGGCGCACCGGTCGTAGAAATCGGCGCGCAGGACGATGACGATCGTGATGGGGGCGTTGCCCGCGGCGGCCGTCACCAGATTGTCGATGAAGGCCCGCCGCTCCTCCTCGTGGCGGCTGAGAGAGAACAGCTCTTCGAATTGATCGATGACCAGCAGCAACCCTGTGCGATCGCCCAGGACGGTGGGCAGGGAGTCGGTCAGGACAGTGGGGCCGGCGACCAGCTGGTCGCGCAGCGCGGTCATGGCCGCCGGCTCGGCCTCAGGCAGCAGCGCCGCCGCCAGGGCGTCGAGCGGGTTGGCCGTGGGCGTCATGACGCGAATGAGCCATTGGTCAGAGCCGGACGGCGGCAGCGCGCCATCGGCCAGGGGCTTGCCGCGATGCAGCGCGGGAATCAGCCCGGCGCGAACGACTGAGGATTTGCCGCTGCCCGACGCGCCGATGACGGCGAGGAAACGGCCGCTGCCCAGCCGCCCGACCAGGGTGGCGGTCAGGGTTTCGCGACCAAGGAAGTGATCAGCGTCGGCCTCGTCAAACTGTTGCAGCCCTTTGTAGGGCGGTTCGCCGGCTTCCGGCGGCAGTTTCTCGATATCCTGTGCCGTTGCCGAATTGACGAACGTCGACTCGATATTGACTATCGCGCCGCGAAAGTCGCCGGATAGTAGGTAGGTTTTGCCGCCGTTAGTGCTGTCTGAGGTGTCGGGGGCGGGCATAGGTCAGGCTCAGGGTTGATGAATTCGTTCAATAGCCGCCCATATCGCGGCGCTCAACCATAAATCGATTGTTCCGGGATGCGTTATTCAGCCATAGACCAGTGGGACAGGCGATCGAGAGAGACGGCGCGGCCGCCTCCGCCGATAATCCGACCATCGATAATAGTATAACGCCTTAGTCAAGCGGGGTGGATGTACTGCCGGACAATATTTTTACGTAACCAACAGCCGACAGCGCCTTCTTTTCTTGTGTGACGTGTTGAGTTATGGTAAGATGCTCGCAGCAGAAGAGGGGATGTCGCCTAAGAGCGGAACCCGCGTCGACGGTTGGGGCAGTTGCGATGGCCCAATCGTTGCTGTGCGCAGGCACGCCGGACAGCCGGTGATACGGGTTTGAAATATCCATCCGCGAGGATACAAGCAGGTAGGTGACAATATGGACATCATCAATCGACGGCCCGGCTTGACGGCGCTGGTAGCATTCATCGCTGGTCTCATCATCGGCCTGGTAGTTCTTGGCTGGGGGCTTTTCCCGGTCGAATATACCGGCGCTGACCCATCGGGTCTTTTTCCCGAGTATCAGACAATTTACGTCCGCAACGCGGCCGATCTGTACGCCTTTAACAACAACCAGCAAAGGCTTATCGAGGCGCTGAACGGGTGGGGCGGCGACGCGGTTGCCTGCGAATTGGCCCAGGCTTCCGCCGATCCGGCCGACCAGCAGCGGCTGATGGCGGCGGCGACGCTCGTCAACGGCGTGGGCTGCGGCGCTGTTGCCCCAACAGGCGGCCAGACGGCAATACCCGGCGCACAGGCCACCTTGCCCGCCGGCGCCACCTTGCCCGCCGGGACTTCGGTCGCCGCCCCCGGCACATTGCCCGAAGAGGGTGGTTCAAGCAAACTGCCGGGCCTGCTCCTGGGGTTGTTGCTTCTGTTGCTCGTTGTCGCCATCTTCTACGTCTGGAATCGTCGCCGCGCGCTGACTGAAGGCGTGGAGGGCGACGACCTGGAGTACCGCGAAAGCTCCACCAGCCAGAAGTCGGGCCGTTCGCCGTTTGCCCGTTCCAGCGCCGCCCCGGCGGCCGCTGCGGCGACGACCGAACCACTGACCGTGCCCATCGCCCGCTTCCGCACCGCCTACACCCGCGGCCACGATACCTATGATGACTCGTTCAGCATCGAGAACGCCGGCGGCGATTTCCTGGGCGAGTGCGGCGTCGGAATCTCCGAGATCATCGGCGCGTCGACGCCCAAGAATGTGACCGCGTTCGAGGTGTGGCTTTTCGACAAGAACGACATCCGCACCATCACCAAGGTCATCATGAGCGATCACGCCTTCTTCGATGAGGCGCTGAAGGCCAAGCTGGCCCCCAAGGGCGAGCCGGTGCTGGCTCGCGAGAACGAGACCATCGTCCTGGAGACAGCAACCCTGATCATCAACGCCGAGATCACCGAAATGGATTACGGCGAGAACAGCGACATGCCCGATGCCAGCTACTTCGATCGCTTCACGATCGAGCTGTCCGCCTGGACCAAGGAAGGCGACTACGGCACCTCTTCCCCGGCCGGCAGTGAGGATGATTTACTGAACTACTAGCGGCGAGCGCCGTCCCTAAAGGATCTCGTCCTCATATCCTTTAACAAAAAAAGCCCGGCAGCTATCAGACTGCCGGGCTTTAATGTTTATTTACCCTTTCTCCCCTTCTCCCTTTCCCCCCTTCTATCTTCGGCCACCTAAGCCCGGATATACGGGTCGTAGAGTCGCTGCCAGTCGTCGAGAGCGTAGCGATCGGTCATCCCGGCGATGTAATCGGCCACCACCCGCTCGACCGGCGCCACGGCCAGGCGTTCCTGCGTCTCGCTCGGCAGCATGTGCGGCTCCCTGGCATAAGCCTCAAACAGCTCGGCGATAAACCGCTCGGCCTTGGTCTGCATGCGCACCAGCCGGTAGTGACGATACATCCGCTCAAAGAGAAAACGTTTGAGCGCGCGCACCTTCTCGCCGAATTCAGGCGTGTAGCCGACCACATTCTCGCTGTGGCGCTGTAACTTCTCCGGCGAATCGATCCCGTTGGCCGACAGGGCCTCGGCGGTGCGGGTCATCACGTCGGTGACGGAGCGGCCGATCAGCTCGCGGATGATTTCGTGCCGGTGCAGGGCCGTGAAGGTGTCGCCCGCGCGCCAGCCCGCGCTGTCGCCCAGTTCCCGCCAGATTGCCAGCTCGTCCAGATCGTTCAGCGTGAACAGCCTGGCCCGCAGACCATCGTCGAGGTCGTGGGCGTTGTAGGCGATCTCGTCGGCCAGATTGGCGATTTGCGCCTCAAGCGAGGCCCGCTTGTCCGGCTCATAGTCGGCCGCCTCGCTCTGGTCATAATCGGTCTCGTGCTTCAGCATCCCTTCCCGCGTCTCGTAGGTCAGGTTAAGACCGGGGAAATGAGGGTAGTGCTGCTCCAACTCCGTCACGATGCGATAGCTTTGCGTGTTGTGGTTGAAACCGCCATGATCGGCCATGAGGATATTCAGCATGTGCTCGCCCGCGTGGCCGAACGGCGCGTGCCCCAGATCGTGGGCCAGGCATATCGCCTCCGTCAGCTCCTCATTACCGCCCAGGCCGCGGGCCAGCGAGCGGCCGAGTTGGGACACCTCGATCGTGTGGGTCAACCGCGTGCGATAGTGGTCCCCCTCAAAAAAGACGAACACCTGGGTCTTGTACATCAGCCGCCGGAAAGCCGTCGTGTGGATGATGCGGTCCCGGTCGCGCGTGAAGGCCGTGCGCGTCGCCGATTCCGATTCCGGGTATGCCCGGCCACGTGACGCCGCGCTGCGCAGGCCGTAGGGGGCCAGACTCATCGACTCGATCTCTTCCAGTTGCGGCCGCGTTCGTATCATGGCTTGTCTACTCCTCGGTTGTGGGATAGGTGGGCGGCGGCGACTGTGGGAATAGCGACAGGCTTGCCGCCGGACACCAGCAAGTGTAACATAACATCAATCTGACCGCTATCAGCGAAGGTTTGGACCCGATCCATCCCTCCGAAAAGGGTGAAATGCCGTCGAACCGCTCAGGTTGCAGGACACGTTTGCCGCAACTTCTCATTATTACCATCGTGGCCGCGCTCCTGGCGGGGTTGTTGTTTCTGGCCATCCCCTATCTGCAAGGTCGTCCCCTGTTTCCGCGCGGCACCACCGAACGCATGATAGAGGGCACTCTGGTCCGCATTTCAATGGATCCGGAGCAGGAGGTATACCTGCTCCCGTTGGCGGGCACGGGGGGCGAATCGGCGCTGGCTGTGGCGACCGCTACGCCCGCCATTCTGCCGACGGCGGGGGCAACGGCGACAACCCAGCCACTGCCGACGGCCGCCCCGCCCACGGTGACGCCCATCCCCCGCACCGGCTGCATCATCTTCACCAATTACACAGTTCAGGCGGGCGACACGCTCTACAGCATCTCGCGTAAGTTCGTGACGTCCATCACCCTGATGGCCCGCCACGGCATTTCGTCGACTTCGCTCGTGCCGGGGGCGGTCATCAGCGTGCCCGTCGGTGACCCGTCCTGCTGTACCGGCGGGTGGCGGCCCTACGTCGTGGAGGAGGGGGACACGTGGTCGGGGATCGCCTTTTCCAGCGGCGTGGCTACGGAAGTCCTGTTACAGACCAACGGCCAGCCTGCCGGCGCGACGCTCTATCTCGCCTCTGTTATCTGCGTGCCTTGATGACGTCGCTCGCAGTCAGGCGCTTCCGGCTATAGATTATAGATGGAATAGTTGACTTAAATCCGCAACCGGCCGGTGACGGCCAGATATCCCACGATGAACATGAGAATATTCAGCCAGATCAGCAGAGCCAGGATCACGCGCTGGCGGTTGGTGAAATCCCATTTGCCTCGCGGCGCGGGGTAATCGACGACCGGCGCGGTTTCTTCCACGACCGGTGGGGCTGCCTCGTCAGAGGGCATGGCGTCCCAGTCGATCGCCTGCTCGTCCGCGGGCTGCTCGGTCAGAGCTGTCTCGACCGTCCCGGCCGTCTCGACCGTTTCTTCCACGATGTCGGTTACTTGTGTTTCATCCGCCATTCTTGCACCTCGCCGGCAAATCAACTTGACATAGCGTAACGCGGAATGGGGTAAAAGTCAACGACCGCGCAGCGTGACGTCCCCGGCAGCGACGGTATGCAGCCGGCCGGCGTCATCGCGCACCAGCAATTGCCCCCATTCATCTATGTCCTCAGCCAGCCCGGCGAGCGGCGCGGCCGCCCCTGCAGCCGTCACCTCCACCCGCTGCCCGAGCGTCACCAGGCACTCACCCCACTCTCTTGCCGGCGACCAGCCCCCATGTATTGCGTCATAGCGCGCCTCCAGCGTTTCCAGCAGGGCGATCAGCAGCGCGCGCCGGGGAACGGAGACGCCGCCCGCTGCCAGCAGACTTGTCGCCGGGGTGATCGCCGTGGGCAGCGCGCCGGCCGGAATGTTCACGTTGAGGCCGATGCCGAGGACGGCGCTGGTCAGGCGGCCGTCGGCATCCAGCGTCGCCTCCAGCAGCAGACCGCATACCTTGCGCCATTCTCTTCCCGCTTCCGAATCCGTTGGGAGAACCACATCGTTCGGCCACTTGAGCGCGGCCACCATGCCGGTCACGCGCTCGACGGCTTCCACCACGGCCAGCCCGGCCAGCATCGTCAGCCACGTCCCCTGCCGCGCCGGCCAACCCGGTCGGAAGAGCGCCGAGAACAGCAGCGACGTGCCGGGCGGGGCTTCCCAACGCCGGTCCATTCGCCCGCGGCCCGCCGACTGGTAATCGGTCAGCAACACCGTGCCCGACGGATAAGCCGGATCGGTCGCCCACGACTTGAGCCGGTCGTTTGTCGAACCGATAGCGGGAACGTACAGATAGGGTCGCCCAAGCCATTTGGTGGTCAGTTCCGCCCGAACGATAGTCTCGCCAAGTTCATCTTCAGCATTCATGCCATCAGTATAAACCCGGAGACTTGAAAATGCAGCCGGCACCAGAGGGAAAACAGCGGCCGGTTGCCGTGTCGGCCGCTTCCTGCGACAATGATCGCCATGCGCGCGACCGACATCGTTCGTCACCGGCGGGAGCGGCTGCGGCGTGCCAATCGCCCCGGCGCTCGTATTTTGCGCTTTGCGGGGCCGGCGAGCCTGCTGGTGCTCCTGACACTGTTGTTTGTTCCCGTGGCGGGAGCGACCGTCGCGGCCACCGCGTTGCTGGCTCTGGCCCGCGATCTGCCCGACGTGACATCGCTGACCCAATTACCCATCCGCTTCCAGCCCGCAACGACCACTACCCGGCTCTATGCCTGGGACACGCCGGACGCCGATGGCCTGCGCCGGCCGGTGCTGATCGACGAGATCGCTGACCCGCGGCTGGACGGCAGCTGGCTCCCCTTCGCCTCTATCCCTTCTGTCGTCGTCGACGCCCACCTCGCGATGACCGACCCGCAATTTCTCGCGACAGAGCCGCCACCGCTGCTCGCCGATCTGACCGGCTGGCGGCAAACAGGGGCGATTCCCGCTGCCCCTTCGCCGATCACGGACGCGCTCATCCGCGACCACCTGCGCGGCGGCTCCCTCGCTCAACCGGGCGACACGCGGCGCGCCTTCCAGGATTGGCTGCTCGCCCGCGAAATCGGGGGGCGCTACTCTCGCGCGCAGCAACTGGAATGGGCGTTCAACACGACCTATTACGGCCATTTGGTCTACGGCATCGAGGCCGCGGCGCGGGTCTATTTCGGCAAAAGCGCGGCCGACCTGGACGCGGCCGAGGCGGCGCTGTTGGCGGCCGTGGCCCGCGACCCGGCTGCCAACCCGTTCGACGACCTGGAGGCGGCGACCCGCGGCTGGTCGGCCGTGCTGGACGCGATGGTCGCCGCCGGGACGCTGACCCCGGAACAGGCCGCCGCCGCGCGCCGGTCGCCGTTGGCCCTGGCCCCGCCGCCCGGCAGCGATTCGATCGCGCCCGAATTCGCCCGACTGGCCCGCCGCGAGCTGGAAGCCATATTCGGCCCGGAACGGCTGCTCTCCGGCGGGTTTCAGGTAGAGACCACCCTCGATTTGTCGTTGCAGGAGCAGGCCGCCTGTCTCCTGGCCGCCCGCACGGGAGAGCCGGCAGGATCAGGCGGCGGTCCGCCCTGCCCGGCCCGCGACCTGCTGCCGGAGGCGACCGCCACGGCCGCCCCGGATACGTCGCCGGCCATCGTCGCCCTCGATCTGGCAGACGGCACGATCCTCGCCCTGGCCGGTGATGCCGCCGACGCGGCCCGGCCGCTGGGCACGCTCGCCCAGCCGCTGATCTACCTGACCGCGCTAAGCCAGGGGCACAGCGCGGCGACGCTCACGATGGACGTCCCCGGCATTTACCTGCAGGACGGGCGGCCCTACTCGCCGCACAACGCCGACGGCCAATTCCTCGGCCCCATGCGTCTGCGCGAGGCGATGGCCGCCGGGCGGCTCGTCCCCGCGACCGAGGTCCTCAGTTGGGTCGGCGTCAATCAGGTGCTGGCCACGGCGCGGGAATTGGGGCTTCGGCCGGATACGGCTGCGGCGTCGCCCGATCTCGCCTTCGCCGGTGACGGATTCCCCGCTGCCTTGCTCGACGTCGGGCAGGCTTTTGCGACTATCGGCCACGACGGAATCACGGTCGGGTTCGACCCGGGCGACGGCATGCCGCGGCCGGCCACCATTCGCCGCGCCCTCAACGCCCAGGGTGAGGAAGTTTACAAGTTTGACCCGGACCGGCGCGAGGCGCTGTCGTCCGAACTGGCCTGGCTGCTGACCGACATGCTGGCCGACCGCGCGTCGGGATGCCCCGCTTCGGGCTGCGACGAGGCGGCGGCCCTGCCGGACGGGCGGCGCGTGGCGACAGCTGCGGGAGAATCGGCGGCAGGCGACGGCTGGGCCATCGGTTACACGCCCGATCTTCTGGTCGGTACGCTGGGCGGCGCGGATGCGGCCACCGTCCAGCGTGCGCTCCTGGCCTGGGCCACGGCCGGCACGCCGCTGACGGATTGGTCCCGCCCGGCCGGGCTGCGGGCCGTCGATATCTGTGAGGTGTCCGGTCTCCTGCTCCGCTCCGACGGCCGCTGCCCCATCATCCGCGAATGGTTCGCGCCGGGAACTGAACCGACCGGGACCGACACGATGGTGCGCGAAGTGGCGATCAACCAGGAGACGGGCCGCCTCGCGACCATTTTCACCCCGCCGCAACTCATCGAGCGCCGCACCTATTTCGATTACCCACCGGCGGCCGCCGCCTGGGTCGAAAGCGCCGGCGTTGAGCCGGTCCCGACCGAGTACGACACCGTCCGTCACGTGCCGACGCACGCCGGCGGGGCAGCCGTTCAGTCGCCGGAACCGTGGTCAGTGGTCAGCAGTCTGTGGTCAGTGATCGGCAGCGCCGGCGGCGAGGGCTTCGCCTATTACCGGCTGGCCTACTTCCCCGGTCTGCTGCCGGAGGCGATGCAGACCATCGTCGCCCGCGGCGAGACGGCGGTCGACGCGGCCGAGTTGGGCATCTGGGACACCACGCTGCTGGACGATGGCCTCTACACGCTCCTGCTGACGGTCGTCCGGCAGGACGGGACGTTCGATGAGGTGGCGATCCCGGTGACGGTGGAAAATGAGTGAGGGCAGATACCTCACACCCGCTCAATAATCGTCGCGATCCCCATCCCGCCCCCCGCGCAGAGGGTGATCAGCGCCGTCGACAGATCCCGCCGTTCCAGTTCGTCGAGCACCGTGCCGACCAGCATCGCGCCCGTCGCCCCCAGCGGGTGGCCCAGGGCGATAGCCCCGCCGTTGACGTTGACCCGCTCCGGCCCGTCGGGCAGACCCATCTCGCGGATAAACTTGAGCACGACAGAGGCGAACGCCTCATTGATTTCGAACAGGTCAATGTCGCTCACGGCCATGCCGGCCTTGGACAGCGCCCGCTTCGAGGCCGGAGCCGGGGCGGTCAGCATGATTGTCGGATCGTCGCCCAGCAGCGCGACCGAGACCACCCGCGCCCGCGGCCGCAGCCCCAGCGCCGCGCCCTTCTCCCGCGAACCGACCAGCACCAGGGCCGCGCCGTCAACGATGCCCGACGAGTTGCCCGCCGTGTGGACGTGCTCAATGTGGTCGAGTTGGGGGTATTTCTTCAGGGCCACGGCGTCGAAGCCCATCGCGCCCAGCGCCTCGAAGGCCGGCTTGAGCGCGCCCAGACCCGCCGGCGTGGCGTCCGGGCGGAGGTGTTCGTCATGGGCCAGGATGACGTTGCCCCCGGCGTCGCGCACGGGGACGATGGAGCGGAAATAGCCGCCGGCCTGGGCCGCGGCCGCGCGCCGCTGCGAGAGCAGAGCGAACTCATCCACATCCCGCCGCGTGAAGCCCTCCAGCGAGGCGATCAGGTCGGCGCTGATGCCCTGCGGCACGATACTGAGCTGGCCCATCACTTCGTAGTCGTCCCACATCGCGCCGCCGTCGGAGCCCATCGGCACGCGCGACATCGACTCGATGCCGCCGGCCACGACCATCTCCTCCCAGCCGGAGCGCACCTTCATGGCCGCCAGATTGACCGCCTCCAGACCAGAGGCGCAGAAGCGGTTGAGCTGCGCGCCCGGCAGGTCAAGGTCCCATCCGGCGTAGAGCGGCGCGGTACGGGCGATGTTGCCGCCCTGCTCCTTCACCGGCGTCACGCAGCCGAGAAGCACGTCATCGACCTGCGAGGTGTCGAGGTCGTGGCGCTGCCGCATCTCGTCGAAGAGCGTCTTGAGCAGATCGAGCGAGCGAACGTTGTGGAGGGATCCGCCGGCCTTGCCGCGGCCGCGCGGGGTGCGGATGGCGTCGTAGATGTAGGCGTTGGGTGTGGTCATGAGATAGCTCCCGGCAGGTCCTCAATTACTGCCTTCTCAGGTGACAATTATCAATATAGCCCTTCCGACATCAATGCCCGTCGTTCAAATACTCTATCTTCATCGTTAAGTCGCAGAATAAGCACCGTGACACGTGCTTCGGCCGTCAGGGGGATTATGATGTCGTCTCCTAATCTGAAGTGCTCCCGCCAGTGATGCCGCCGCGGATGAAAAAAGCCGACCAATTCACCGGTATCGGGATCGATAGAACCCAGATTCGGCCCCTTGTACCGGTTGCAACGAAAACATGCCAGCGCCAGGTTGTCGCTGCTTGTTTCACCGCCGTGCTGTCTGGGAATGATATGGTCAGGTTCGTGCTTATGCAGGGCAAAAGTCTGGGGGATCAGGCAATACTCACAACGATCCTTGGCCCGATCGGTGATAAATCGCCTTAATTCTGCCGAAATTGTATCCACACGCGAATGCCTTATCGCTTCTGCCGGGCCACGCGAGCTTTCAACATGATGATGACGTGCTCTAACTGCGTCAACTCATCCAGCTCCAGACTCTCCTCTTCCGAGAGCAACCCTTCGCTGTTTAGCGCCAGTAACCGGCGAAGACGATTCTGGGCATCATCAGACACCTGGAACTCGACCACCTGCTGTTGAGAAGGGTTCGTTGAAAGGAAGGAGACGACTTCACTGGCCACGGCCGCCGCTTTGGTTCGAAAACCCAGCAACCCTAATTCAATCACCGTGGGTAGCCACGGCCCAATCGGCTGAATACGCTCGGCCAACTCGTCGGGGACTTGCAGGGTAAGATCGATCATATATGACCCCGTATTATCAAAGCACCGGAAGAACATTATAGCACGACCTTCCACCCGCTGCATTTCGTGCGAATATCGAATCAGCGTTACAATTCGGATTCCACTTATTCCCACCCGGAGAACCTGCCATGCAATTCAAAACCATTATCGAACCATTCCGCATCAAGACCGTCGAGCCGATTCGCCAGACCACCCGCGAGGAGCGAGCGGAGTTGCTGGAGAAGACCGGCTACAATCCGTTCCTGCTGCCCGCCGAGGACGTCATCATCGACCTGCTGACTGACTCCGGCACGGGGGCGATGTCGTCGGCGCAGTGGGCGGGCATGATGCTGGGGGACGAGAGCTACGCCGGGGCCAAATCGTTCTACAAGTTTGAGGCGGCCGTGCGGCGCATCACCAACTTCAGGCACGTCATCCCCACTCATCAGGGGCGCGCCGCCGAGCGCATCCTCTTCGGCTCGCTGCTGCAGCCGGGCGACGTGGTGCCCAACAACACCCATTTCGACACCACCCGCGCCAACGTCGAGTATCGCCACGCGACGGCGCTCGACATCCCCAACCCCGACGCCCACGACCCGGCCCTGGTGCGGCCGTTCAAGGGCAACATCGACCTGGCGGCGCTGGAGCAGACCCTGATCGACCACGCCGGCCACGCCCCGCTGGCCATGATCACCGTCACCAACAACTCCGGCGGCGGCCAGCCGGTCAGCATGGCCAACATCCGCGCCGCGAGCGAGATCTGCCGCCGCCACGGGGCGCTGTTCTTCCTCGACGCCTGCCGCTTCGCCGAGAACGCCTGGTTCATCAAGACGCGCGAAGAAAGCTACGCCGGCAAAACGCCGCTGGAGATCGCCCAGGAGATGTTCAGCTACGCCGACGGCTGCACCATGAGCGCCAAGAAGGACGGCATGGCCAACATCGGCGGCTTCCTGGCCCTCAACGACGACGCGCTGGCCGAAAAGTGCCGGAACCTGCTCATCCTGACCGAGGGCTTCCCCACCTACGGCGGGTTGGCCGGCTACGACCTGGAGGCCATCGCCGTGGGACTGGAGGAAGTGCTGCACGAGGACTACCTGCAATACCGCACGCGCTCGGTGGCCTATCTGGGCGACATCCTGACCGCCAACGGCGTGCCCATCGTGCGGCCGACGGGCGGCCACGCCATCTACATCGACGCGCTGAGCATGCTGCCCCACATCCCCCAGAGCCAGTACCCGGCCTGGGCGCTGTCGCTGGCCTTATATCTGGAAGGCGGCATCCGCTCGGTGGAGATCGGCTCGGTGATGTTCGGCCACCAGCCCGATGGCAGCGAAAAGCCCGCGGCGATGGAGCTGGTGCGCATGGCCTTTCCGCGCCGGGTCTACACGCAGAGCCACGTCGACTACCTGGCCGAGGTGATTCTCTACGTCAACAGCATCAAGGACCAGATTCGCGGCGTGCGCATTGTGGAAGCGCCGGAAGTGCTGCGGCATTTTTCGGCGAGGATGGAGCCTATGGGAGTAGTGTTGCCGCTCCCTGGGTAGCAATAATTGGTACGACCCACTTCGAAAAGCAGGCCGTACCAACAACAAACAAATATACACCGGAGGTAACTTTGGGGCTATCGCCGTGGACGGATGACCACCGGCGTGAACATTCGATATACGGTCGAGTTGACTTTAATATAAGAAGTGGCCGTTACAGTATCATTGCCGGCCGGACCAGTAACCATTAAAGTGACAGAGTATAGGCCGGGTCGGGTGTAGACATGGGTGGGGTTCAACACATTGCTGGTTCCGCCGTCTCCAAAAGCCCATTGACTGTTTGTAACCGCGCCGTCGGACGTGTTGAAGAATTGTACAGCCAAAGGCGCCTCACCGCTGGTGGGTATGGCTTCGAAGGCGGCCTCGGGCGGACTTGGCGGCAGGTTGCAAGGAGTAGTTCGCCATGGTGTGAATTCGACGCCATTGGTCACTTTATCCCCCTTGCCATGGGGATTTGTGGCGTGCGTCGGGCCGCTGACGCTGCCCCACCAGTTGTCGGTGGCGTTCACGGTCGCTGGAGTGTCGGCCCAAATGGCGTAGGGTGATGTGTTGCCCTCGAAATCGTTGCAAATCAGTGTCGGTCGAGCGCCACTAATAAGGTCAATGCCGGTGTGGTTGACGGTGAAGGCGGTATTGGAAACGGTGGGATTTACACCGTAAATGCGTAGGACTGCCCTCCAATGACTGCCACCCCAGCCATCTTTAAATCTTCCACCGTACCGGAAGTAGGCATGATCTATAGTCGTACTGGGATCGCTGACATCATATATTTCGATAAAGCTCCAGTCACCACTTGCCGGCACGGAAGCCAAGCCGTCATTATTGGTGTCGCAGACGAGTTCGTTCGCTGCTCCTGTTCCGCATACATCATCATCCTTAAGTGAGGTGAAGAAAATCGGTAACTCTTCTGTTCCGCGTGCATCCAATCGGCCATTAACGAGTATACCGGTATTAACACTAAGTTTGATCTTGACCCCCTGGGGGATAGTCAACGTATTTACCTGAAGAATGTTCAGGTAACCTTCCATATAGTGGACAACGGTCTTGCTCTTCAGAGCGGTTGTCAACCAGTCACCCCCAATTATTGACGCGCCATTGAGGTAATTTTTCTTGAACGAAACGTAATCCAGGTTGGGTACCGAGCGATAAAATCGAATTGGCGCTCGCCATATACTAGATCCCCATCCATCGAACTGTCGCCCGCCGTATTGAAGAACAACGCGACTAATCTCGCTTTGAGGATCGCTCATCTCCGAAAACTCAATCCAACCCCATTCACCAGTATTAGGCACTGAAGCCGTCGTGTCATTGTTTGTATCGCAGATCGGTTCTCCAGCCGCCCCCACGCCACAGGTGCTGTCATCTGACATCGAGGTAATGACAATCGGTTGATCCGGCGTGCCCGTAGCTGTCAGTTTGCCTGAGACGTAAATGCTGTGCCCTCTTTCTGGTTTGAAAAGAAACCCAGGTGGGATAGTAAAGGTATTCGCTTGTGGAACAGACAGATGATCATCATATAGCGTGTGGATTACGTTTGAGCTTTTAAGGGAGTTGGTTAACCAATTTCCTCCAATAATCTGCGCGGCATTGCGATAGTTCTTCTCGAAAGTTATATTTTCGAGCTTGGGAACCGCCATAAAAAACCGAATCGGTGACCGCCAAATGCTACTGCCCCAACCGTCATAAGCTCTTCCTCCATACCGGATAACAGCATATCTAATGCGACTGTCTTGATCACCGAGTTTGGTAAAGTCGATCCAGGACCAATCACCCGTATTAGGTACTGAGGCAGTTGTGTCTCCATTTGTGTCCCCACAAATTGAGTCATCACGGATCGATGTGAAGTACACAGGGTTGTTGGTTGTACCTTCAGCGATCAACCTGCCGTTAACTACAAAACCTTTGCCAGAGTTAAGTTTCACGACCGCTCCGGGCTGGATCGTCAAAGTCGTCAATTGATTGACTGTGATACTGCCGGTCACGACGTATACCTTGCCCGCCTGCCAGGTGGTGTTGGTCGCAATCGCACCACTCATGTTCTGAACGGGGCCACATATAGGTGTTCCAACAGGCGCAAGAGGCATACTTGTTGCGTCGGGAACTGATTGTGGGGGATCGTCTTGTGCAACGGACAAATTTGAGGAATAAAGGAATAAGCATACCCCAATCAATAAAGCGGCAACGGCCTTGATTTTCATCGAAACCTCCTGTAATTTCCGAAAGGTCTAATCAAGCCACTTTGGTTACACACCAAAAGAGAGAGGGTGTCTTTGCCCCCTGTAGAAAATCCACCTGAACATCTTAACCGCCACCCTCATCATGCCGTTCCTTATTTTCATAGAAGGGATCAAAAGTAAAGTGCTGCCAACCGGATTGAACGAATTTTTTATCGGCCAGGTTAGTCGTCGCGATGAGGCGCCACTCCAGATTGCCGATTGCCTCATTCGGCAGGGTTAGCTCCACGAAATTTCCAAGCATCCATGGACTTGTCGATTGATAACTTTTCCCGGCTTCGGTGTGCCGGATCTCGACGGCATAGTAAACAGATGGCGTCGTCTGCCACTTAAACAAAGCCGGGTTTTTGATAACCTGACCGAGTTCTGGAAATAGCGGCTTGAGAAGGATATCTCTCGTGCCCGTCGAACCGGTGGCCGCGGGTGCGCTGTTAACGGCAGGTTGTGGAGCGACACGTGTATAGGCAGGTATCGGACTAGGAGTAGGGGTCGCGGCCGTATCATCGCGAATCAGCTTTTGATAGCCTGAAATAATGCCTATGAGCAGCAAAACTCCGGACAGGAATTTCAGGACGCGGCTGGAACCAGGATGAACAACAATCTCCATCTACGATCGCCCTCCGGAAATATCAATAGCTCGCGTGTGTGCAGCATTGCCCTGTTCGGTCAAAGTATGAAAGATTTATCAGGGGACAGCTATTTATACTGGCCTGATTCATCCGGTATGGTAATCGGAATAACCCATTGAAGAATGGGCCAGGTGCTCAATGGTGGTGATTAACGCGACCGAAACACCCCGAAAAAAATGACACTAACCCACCAAAGTATAAAGCCCGCCTCAGCTCCCCTCAATAGCTGGAATCAGCCATATTTTCCCGGCAATACATCGCTCCTGCGTGCGCCCGGTTGCGCGCCTTCAGCTTGCGCAGGATATTCTTGACGTGGTTCTGCACCGTGAACACGGAAATGCACAACCGGCGGCCGATCTCCGCATCGGTGTGACCCTCGGCGATCAGGCATAACACCTGGCGCTCCCTTTCCGACAGATTTGCCGCGTGCTTCATGGTCATGACGCTCTCTCCGGTTTTCAATGACGAGAAGTAGCTATATACTTGCCACAATCACTGTTTCATTCCAGCCAAATCGGACGACGAACGGATTATTTTCGGGCGATGCCGCCCAGGAGTAAGCATCCTGGTGGACATTAGCGACATTACCCCGCCCCTTATAACCAGCACGCTCAAAGCCTGGCGACAACTGGAAGAGCCGCCGGACAACCTGCTGGAGCTGGAAATCCTGCGCCGGGACGCGACCTCCCGCGTGGAACGCGGCATCCGGCTGCGGGAGCTAATCGAGGGACTGGTCGCGGCCGAACTCGACCGGCAACGTCGCGCCGAGGGCCTTGACACAGCCAGGCCACACCCCACACGCGACGATCTCCTGGCGGCCGTCGCGCGCGACTTCGCCCGCAACAACGCCGAGCTGGAGGCCTGGAGCGCGCTCTACCACCGCTATCTCGTGCCGGTTCCACTCAGCGTCGAAGACCTGTCGTCGGCCGCCCACCTTGACTCGCGTAACTTCCGCCGTCGGGTCAACAATGGCGCGCAACAGTTGGCCGGAGAATTACAACGGCAGGAGCTGGAAGAACACCGCCGCCACCGTCACATCCAGCGCGGCCGTCACCTGCCGCCGCCGGAGTTCAACCGGCTTTTCGGCGTGGACATCGCCCGTCGGGATCTGGCCAGGCAATTGCGCGACGAATCCGGGCCAGACTTCATCAGCATCGAGGGATTGGGCGGCATCGGCAAGACAGCCCTGGCCCGCGCCGTGGCCCATGACCTGGCCCATGACAGCGACTTCGACGGCATCGCCTGGGTCAGCGCCCGGCAGGCGTGGCTCAACGATCAGGGGATCATACTCGACACCCCCGACGCCGCCACGTCGCTGGCCGACATCGTGAGCCGGCTGGCCGCCCAGTTGGGCTTCGCCGAGCTGGCCGGGTTGCCTGTGGTCGAAAAGCTGGAGCGGCTGACGCTCTTCCTCAGCCGTTCGCGCTATCTCATCATCATCGATAACCTGGAGAGCGTCAGCGACGTGGCGTTACTCGTGCCCGCGCTGGCGCCTCTGGCCCGCCCGGCGCGCTTTTTGCTGACCAGTCGTCAGACGTTGAGCCACTTTCCAATCGTGACGCGCTTCCCGGTGCGGCCGCTTTCGCTGGAGGACAGCCGGGCACTGGCGGAATCGGAACTGGTGCGGCATGGGCGAGCGGCCGCCCTCCGGCAGGAGGATATGACCGCACTCTACGATGTGATTGGCGGCATGCCGCTGGCGCTCAAATTGGTGGTCGCCCAGATGGGCCAATGGCCGCTTTCGGTGCTTTTGGAAAACCTGCGCAACGCTCGCCGGGACGCTCCGGAGCAACTTTACTCGTTCATCTATCGGCGAGCCTGGCTAACGCTGGACGACCTTGCCCGACAACTGCTTCTCTCCCTGCTCCCGCTGGCCCCCGACGGTGAAGATATCGAGTGGCTGCGCCTGATGAGCTTTTTGCCACCGAAACAATTCGCCGCAGCGTTGGTCCAATTGCTGGATTGTTCACTTCTGGAGACGGCCGGGCAACCGCATTCGCCGCGTTATCGACTCCATCGGTTGACGGCCACTTTCCTGCAGACAGAGGTCTTGGCGGGGTGGGACGAGGATGATGGGTGATGAGACCAAACAAACAGCGACGACCCCCGATAGACTTCCGGCCACCAGATCATGATGATTGAATCAGTCAGCAATCGACAATGGCGGGAAGAACGGCGACGCTGGGCGCAGTTTTACGCCGACCGGCTGCCGGATCAGTTGCGGGCGGCCGTTGCCATCGTGGAGACAAACCCGCCGGAGCAGTTGCGGCCACATTTCGACACCTTCATCTCCCTGCTTGCTGCCGCCGATCAAAACGAAACTTCAAATGAATGGCTAGGGCTGGTCGATCGGCTCCATCCGCTGCCGGCGCGCTGGGGGTATTGGCCGTCGTGGTTGTCCATCTTGCATCAGGCTACCCAAAAAGCGATGACACTCGGCCAACCTGCCCGGCAGGCTGAATATATGGCCTACGCGGCCGATTTGTTGCTCAACAGCGGCCGGCTGGCCCGCGCGCTGGATGTCGCGCGGGAAGCGACCAGCCTGGCCCGTCACAGTCGTGCGGCATGGCCGCTGGCCGTGGCCGGCAATGTGGTCGCGGCCGCGCTGCGCTCGATGGCCCGCTATGACGAGGCGCAAGCGATTGTTGATGAGACGCGCGGCGAACTGACGCGGATGGATCCGCCGCAATCGGCCGCGCGGGCGGTGATGGCCGGCGCGTTGCTCGATCTGGAGCAGATGGACCTTCATCGCCATTTCAAGCGCCTCGACGATGCCCTGATCCTGGGGCAATCCCTCGTCGAACGTATGGCGGCCACCGAGGGGATCGACCCGCACGATCTGGCGACCGCCTACCTGCGTCGAGCGACCATCGTCTGGGTTTCAGCCCGCTATCAGGCGGCGGCCGATGATCTGAAGCACGCCGCGACGCTCTATCGGGCGGCGGGTGATCATCTCCAGGCCGTGTTCGCCGAGGCCAATCTCGGAACGGTCTATTACAGTCTGTCGCGCTATGCCGAAGCCGCGGATTTCAAGCTGGCCGCCATCCGCGCTGCCGAGGAAGTAAATGCGCGCCATCACCTTGTCAGCGAGTTGGGAGACCTCGGCACCATCTATATCGCCCTGGGCCGTATGGATCTCGCCTTCGACTATACCAATCGCATGGTGATGTTGGCCGCCGAGCTGGGCAATGACGCCGAACTCAGCCGCGGCCGGGGCAACCGTGGCTACGCGCTGATGGGGCTTGGTCGTTACCAGGAAGCGCTGGCCGACATCGAATTCAGCCTGAACCAATATCGGGAGCAGGACCGGCTTGAAGGCATCATCGTGACAACGGTCGATCTGGTCCTCTATCTGCAGGGGAGCGGCGAAGTGGAGCAGGCAATCCAACTGGCCGAGGAGAACTACAAGACGGCCCTTCGCGCGGACTTTCCTCATCTCCATCTCGTTGCTGCTCGCTGTCTGGCTCTCTTCCCGCCGCCCGTGCGACAACGGGCGTTATTGGAAGAGACGTTGACCCTGGCGCGGAAACATGGGCGGCCGATGGACGAAGCCGGCTGCCTGTTCGCGCTGGCCAGGCTGTCGGTCGACGCGGCCGAACGGGACGCGCTCTACCGGGAAGGGGCGCGACTGCTCCACCAGATGGGAGCCGCCGGCTGGCTGGCGGGCCGCTCCCCGGCCGACCCGCCTCTGCTGCCGATGATCATCTGAGCGTGGCCCCCACCTACCTCAAATACGCCTGCACCTCGTCGATCTTCCCCTCCGCCACCGCCTTGTGCAGCGGGGCCATCTCGTAGCGGCGCTTGAAGTAGAGCGCGGCGTAGTTGCGCTGGATCTGCGTGCCGTGGAACAGGTAATGGTGGATGCGCTCGGCCCCGTCGCCGGTCTCCACCAGGCTCAGGGCGAAGTCGACCAGCCGGGTGGTGGTGAAGTCAGTCCGCTCGTTCAGGTGCTGCATCATGGCGTCGACGTCGGCCGCCGTGCCGGAGCGGCCGAGCGCGGCGAACAGCTGATAGCGGTTGATCGGTTGGTCCGTCATTCTGTTCTCCTCAATTCATATCTACATCGCCGGATCAGAACCCGGCGCAGCGGCAACAAAAAAGCGCGGCTGGTATGCCGCGCTTTGTCGCTGGTGAGTTGTGTCCCGCCGTTTGTCGATCAGCAGCCGTGGACAACCCTCCCATGCGCGCGCGGCGCGGGCCGACTGTCCAGACAATCATAAGCGAAGACAAACGGGTTACGATTCATAACGGACGGAAATATAGCATAAGCCGAGCGGTCGCGTCAATGGCCGATTCAAAAAAAGAATCCGGGACGCCCCCTTCGTTCGTCGTTCGAGATACGGGATACGAGATACGAGGTTAGAGGAGGTGTCGTTCGTCATTCGTCATTCGCGGGCGACGCAACGGCGAGACAACGGGGTTCTGCATGGCGGGGTTGATTTCGCCGTTGCGTCGCCCCTACGGTCATTCGTCATTCGTCATTCGTAATTCGTAATTGGTAATTGGTCACTTCACCAGCGGCCGCGCCGGGTTGCCCACCACGATCGTGTCGTCGGGCACATCCTTCGTCACCACCGCGCCCGCGCCGACGATGCAGCGGTCGCCGATGGTGACGCCGGGCTGGATGACGGCCGCGCCGCCAATCCAGCAGTCGCGGCCGATGCGTATCGGCTTGGCATATTCCGGCCCCCTGGCGCGTTCGGCGGCGTCGATGGGGTGCGTGGCCGTCAACACCTGCACCGCCGGGCCGAACATCGTGCCCGCGCCGATGTAGACCGGGCACACGTCGAGGATCACGCAATTGAAATTCATAAACACGCCCGGCCCGGCATGGATGTTGTAGCCGTAGTCACAGAAGAACGGCGGCTGGATGAACGCCGTCGGGTCGGCGTTGGGCATCAGTGCGGCCAGTGCGGCCCGGTAGCCGGCATCGTCGGCCGGGTCAACAGCGTTCAGGCGCAAAATGCGCTGCCGGGCGCTGATGCGCTCGGCGACCAGTTCGGGATCGGCGGCGACGTACAGCTCGCCGGCCAGCATTTTCTCTTTTTCGGTTTTCATGAGGATAGTTTATCTCTAAAGGCCGGTTCCTTCTATACGCCGGAAGACGATTTGTTGGATCAAACCCGTTTCCATGAGTATATCATCCCGTCACACCAAGGTGATAGATTTTGACAGTATTCCGGCGCTATATTCCGAAACGATAAGCCCCATTAGTGGTTTTACATTCAGGACATATGCGCATGGAAATTGCTGAAGCTGTTAAATCGTCGCGCTTGCCGGGCTTCTACAAGCTGAGCCTGGCCGAGCGGGTGGCCATGGTGGCCGAGTGGGCGGAACTGTGCGACGCGGAAGCGGCCGTGCTGGCCGGTGACGGTCTGCAGCCGGCCCAGGCCGACCTGATGATCGAGAACGCGCTGGGCACGTATGCCCTGCCGCTGGGCGTGGCCGCCAACTTCCTTATTAACGGCCGCGACTACCTGATCCCGATGGCGGTCGAGGAGCCGAGCGTGCTGGCGGCCGTAAGCCACTCGGCCAAGCTCATCCGCGCTGGAGGCGGTTTCACGGCCGAGGCATCCGAGCCGGTGATGATCGGCCAGATTCAGCTGTTGGACGTGGGCGACGGGAGCGCCGCCGATATGGCCGCGGCCGCCCTTGCGCTGGACACCCACCGGGATGAGTTGCTGGCGCTGGCCGACGCATGCAGCCCCAGCATTGTCCGGCGAGGGGGCGGCGCGCGCGGCATCGAGGTGCGGCCATTCTCCGACACGCCGGTGGGGCCGATGCTCATCATCCACCTGCTCTATGACACCCGCGACGCCATGGGCGCGAACGCGATCAACACCGCCGTCGAGACCATCGCCCCGCGCGTGGCCGAGATCACCGGCGGCCGCACAAATCTACGCATCCTGAGCAACCTCACCGACCGGCGCACGGCCACCGCCCGCGGTCGCATCCCGGCCGCAGAGCTGACCCTGCCCGACATTCCCGGCGACGAGGTGGCGCGGCTGGTGGCCGAAGCCAACGCCTTCGCCGTGGTCGATCCCTACCGGGCGGCGACCCACAACAAGGGCATCATGAACGGCATCGACGCGGTGTGCATCGCCACAGGCAACGACTGGCGAGCCATCGAGGCCGGCGCCCACGCCTACGCGGCCCGCGACGGCCGCTATCGGGCGCTGACTGACTGGTACGTCGACGATCATGGCGACTTGTGCGGCGAGATGACCCTGCCGATGGCGGTGGGCATCGTCGGCGGGGCAACCAAAGTGCACCCGACAGCGCAGGTGGCGATGAAGATCCTCGGCGTGGAATCGGCCGGCGAGCTGGCCGCGGTCATGGCCTGTGTGGGCCTGGCGCAGAACCTGGCGGCTATCAAGGCCCTGGCCACCCACGGCATCCAGAAGGGCCACATGCGGCTGCACGCGCGGCAAATCGCGCTGGCCGCCGGCGCAACTGACGGGCAGGTGCAAGCCATCGCCGACCGGCTGGTGGCGGAAGGCAATATTCGCGTCGAACGAGCGAAGGAATTAATCAGGAATTAAAAATTAAAAATTAAGAATTAAGAATTAGGAACAGGAGACAGGTCAAAGCAGGTTTTAAGTTCTTAATTCCTAATTCCTAATTCGTAATTCTCCAGAGGAATAGCATGACAGATTACGATCCAAAAGACGGTTTGCTGAAACCCGACCGGCCGGTGGGCATTGTCGGTTATGGCGCATATGTGCCGCGCTACCGACTGCCGGCGACAGAGATTTCGCGCATGTGGAAGGGCGGCACCGGCGGCACGCCCATCGAGGAGAAAGCGGTCAACGGGCTGGATGAGGACGTGGTCACCATGTCGATCGAGGCCGCCCGCGACGCGCTGCTGCGGGCGCAGATCGACCCGCGCGAGATTCGTGCCGTGTGGGTGGGCAGCGAGAGCCACCCCTACGCCGTGAAGCCCAGCAGCACTATCGTGGCCGAGGCCATCGGCGCGGTGCCCAACACACAGGCGGCCGACTGGGAGTTCGCCTGCAAGGCGGGCACCGAGGCCATGCAAGCGGCGATGGGCTTTGTCGGCTCCGGCATGGCCAAGTACGCCCTCAGCATCGGCATGGACACCGCCCAGGGCCGGCCGGGCGACGCGCTGGAGTACACGGCAGCGGCCGGCGGCGCGGCCATGCTCATCGGCCCCGGCGACGAGGCGGTGG
This sequence comes from Anaerolineae bacterium, assembly GCA_023384355.1. Classification (GTDB taxonomy): domain Bacteria; phylum Chloroflexota; class Anaerolineae; order Promineifilales; family Promineifilaceae; genus Promineifilum. The sequence continues at coordinate 61,168 of JAHDWL010000007.1, read as the reverse complement.
CGATCATCAACGGCTCCTTCTCATTCGTCACGGACACGCCCGACTTCTGGCGGCGCGAGCATGCCAACTATCCGTCTCACGGCGACCGTTTCACCGGCGAGCCGGCCTACTTCAAGCACGTCACCGGCGCGGCCGAGCGGCTGATGGAGCTGATGGGAACGACGGCGGCCGACTACCGTTGGGCCGTCTTCCACCAGCCCAACGTCAAGTTCCCGGAGCGGGCGGCCAAGATGCTGGGCTTCAGCAAGGAGCAGATCGCGCCGGGGCTGCTGAGCGGCCGCATCGGCAACACCTACTCCGGTTCGACGATGATCGGCCTGACGGGCATCCTCGACGTGGCCGATCCGGGCGACCGGATTTTGATGGTCAGCTACGGCTCCGGAGCGGGCAGCGACGCCTTCGACATCACCACGACCGACCGCCTGCCCGAAGTGCGCGGCCTGGCCACCAGCACCGAAACCTACATCGCCCGCCGCACGCCGATCGACTACGCGACGTATTCGCGCTTCCGCGAAAAACTCAAGATGAATTAAAAATTAAAAATTAAGAATTAAGAATCGGCGGTTCAAGGCCAAAGAAACGTTCCTTCATGATCGGTGATTCGCAATTTTTAATTTTTAGCTTGAAACTTTTAATCATCTTATGAAAGAGGGTAACGTTTTGCAGGAGAAGAGTTATGCGTTTGCTTTGCGGGTTGTCAAGACGCAGCGCTTTCTGTCGGATGAGAAGCATGAGTATACCCTCTCCAAACAGTTGTTACGGGCAGGTACGTCAATTGGCGCGAATGTCGAGGAGGCTATCGGCGGCCACTCAGATAAGGACTTCGTCTGGAAGCTAGGCATCGCTTATCGGGAAGCGCGCGAGACCCATTACTGGGTTCGTCTCCTGCGCGACAGTGACTACCTGACAGCAAAACAGGCCGACTCCCTCCTGACCGACGTCGACGAACTCCTTCGCATCCTGTCCCGCATTCTGATAACCCTAAAAGGTAAGGGGGGCACTACGCCCCTCAACTCCTGATTTTTAATTTTTAATTTTTAATTACTATGAATGTTTCCATCATCGGCCTCGGCCAAACTGACGTTCGCGAACACTGGGACGCATCCCTCCGCCACCTGGCGTGGTACGCCATCGAGGCGGCCATGGACGACGCCCACTATAACCAGATCGATGCCATCTATGTCGGCAACATGCTGGCCGGACAACTGAGCAACCAGAACCACCTCGGCGCGCTGGTGGCCGACTTCGCCGGGCTGCGCGGAGCCGAAGCCCTGACCGTGGAAGCGGCCGACGCGTCCGGCGGCGCCGCCCTGCGCCAGGCCGTGCTGGCAGTGCAGAGCGGTATGGTCGAAACGGCGCTCGTCGTGGGCGTCGAAAAGATGACCGACGAATCCGGCTCGGTCATCCCCGCTGCCCTGGCGACCGCGCTCGATGCCGACTATGAAGCAGCCCACGGCCAGACGCTGAGTGGCGCAGCGGCCCTGCTCATGCGGCGCTACATGCACGAGAACGGCCTGTCGCTGAGCGACTTCGCCGGGTTCAGTGTCAACGCCCACGCCAACGCCATGGCCAACCCGCGCGCCATGTTTCGCAACAAACTGCGGCCGGAGGCGTTCGCCGCCGCGCCGATGACCGCCGAGCCGGTCAGCCTCTTCGACGAAGCACCCGTGGGCGACGGCGCGGCGGCGGTGATCATCACCGCTTCCGACCGGGCGGCCGACATGGTGGCCCGGCCGGTGCGTATCGCCGCCTCCGCACTGACCACTGACACGCTGTCCCTGCACGACCGGCGCGAACTGCTGTGGCTGAACGCGGCCGAGAGCAGCGCGCGCCGTGCCTATGAGCAGGCGGGCGTGTCCCCGGCCGACATCGACGTCTTTGAGCTCCACGACTCGTTCACCATCCTGGCGGCGCTGGCGCTGGAGGCATGCGGCTTTGCCGAACGCGGGCAGGGCTGGCAGCTGGCCCGCGACGGGGAGATCGGCCGCGGCGGCCGGATTCCCGTCAGCACCTTCGGCGGCCTGAAGGCGCGCGGCAACCCTTCGGGAGCGACGGGGCTTTACCAGATTGTCGAGGTGGCCCAGCAGGTGCGCGGCATGGCCGGGGATTGCCAGGTGGCCGGCGCGCGGATCGGCATGGCCCAAAACCTCGGCGGCATGGGCGCGACGGCCGTTACCCACATCCTGCGTAGTGACGAGTGACAAGTTTTGAGTGACGAGTGAAGAGCGCATGCGGAACATCTTGCGTGGATGTCCGACTTTATATATGGAAAGCCAGCGAAGTCAAGCCACCCATCATCACGAAAAACTCTCTAAATTCGTTATGCGTCACTCGCAAATCGCCATTTGATAGTTTTTGACAGTATTTTTTCCGCTGCTGACAGTAGTTGATAGGTCTGGTGTGGATAATTTGGCAGTGTAACAGGCGCGGATAGCCTGATGAATCGGCCGGGAGCCGACCGCGACCTGAAGGTGGAAAAAAATGGAAGTATCACGTCATTGGCGACTGAATCAGCAACGATATGCTCTGGTGGGCGAGGTATGCCCCAATTGCGGTGTGAAGTTATTCCCGCCTCGCGACGTTTGCCTGGAATGCGAAGCGCCGGCCAAGGAACTCTATACGTTTACCGGCCTGGGCGAGGTCTACTCCTACACGACCATCTATGACCCGCCGGCGGGCTTCGAGCACAACGCGCCTTACATGGTCGCCCTCGTCAAGCTGGAAGAAGGCCCCCTGGTCACCGCCCAGTTGACCGACGTCGATTTCAACGACGTGCAAATCGGCATGCCGGTGGAAATGGTCACTCGCAAGCTGCGCGCCGACGGCGAGCAGGGAATGATTATCTACGGCTATAAATTCCGCCCAGCCGTCACGGCCGTCATCTAGAACCAACCTGCTGAAAGAGAAGAAGAAGCGGCAAACGGCCGGACTCAGTTGAGTCCGGCCGTTTTGATTTTGGCCCATTCGAAAATCGCCCGGACCCGGCAGGTCGGCGGCCGCGGGTGGCAATCCGGGCGGTGCAGTGGTGCGCGCATCTCCAACCGGCATTTACCGGTTTGGTTAATCCCGGTGGCCGGTAGTATAATGAATTACAAATAACTGGTTTTCATCATCCCAACCGGCAACTGGTCAGCTTGCCGGCACCGTAACCAGGCTATGATCACCTTGACCAAGTCGGACATGATTGTCCTTCAGACCAAACTCAATCGTCCCAATGTCACCAAGGGTCTCGTTGTTCGTCCCCGTCTGTTAAAACTTCTCGATTCGGGTTATGAAGGAGCTGTCACGCTCGTTGTTGCGCCGGCAGGTTTCGGCAAAACGACCCTGGTTAGTTCCTGGCTACAGACGGCCCGGGAAGATGATGGTCGCCCGATCCCGTCGACGTGGCTGTCACTGGATGAAGGCGATAGCGACAGCGAGGTTTTCCTGCGCTATTTCATCGCCGCGATACGGGTGATATTTCCCGACGCCTGCCCTCAAACGTTAAAACTGGTCACGGCTCGCCAGCATCCGCCCAATCATGTGCTGGTGGACGTGCTGAGCAACGAGATCGAACAACTGCCCTCACGGTTTATCGTTGTGTTCGATGATCTGCATACTCCGCACGGCACCGGCCTGTTCTCCCACCTGAACAGCTGGCTCAGTCACTGGCCGCGGCAGATGCATCTCATCCTCCTGTCCCGCTTCAATCCGCCGCTACCCCTGTCCTCGCTGCGCGCCAAAGGATTGCTGACTGAAATCCGCTCGCGCGAGTTGCGTTTTACCCAGGAAGAGGCGATGGAGTATTACAGTTATATCCTGAAATCGCCGCCTGAAAAAAACGCGGTCGCCCTGCTTCAAAAACGGATGGAGGGCTGGATCGCAGGCCTCAAGATGGCATCATTCTCAATGAGCGCCGATGAGGGAACCGACGAACTCACGTCGGTCTTGCTGGACAGCGATGTCTTCATTTCCGACTATTTGGTCGATGAAGTTATCAAGTCACAGCCCACGAACATCCAGCAATTTCTGCTGAAGACATCCATCCTGGATCAATTCACCCCCTCGCTGGCCGAGGAGTTGATAAATCAAGGAAACGCCGATTGCGACGCTCACCAGTGCATCGATTATCTGGAGATGGCCGATCTCTTCCTTATTTCACTGGACAAACATCGCGGTTGGTATCGCTACCATGACATGTTTCGCGACGTACTGCGCCAGAGGCTTGCCGCGGCCATGGGGGCTGAAGTTATCAGGGAATTGCACAGCCGCGCGGCGGAATGGTTCGCCGTTCAGAACTTGCCCGATTTAGGCATCCACCACGCCCTGGAGGCCGGCGACCTGTCGCTGGCTGTGGGGATCATGGAACAGAGTCTGGCCGAGATCCTCAATCATGAGGACCGGCCGACACTGGAACGCTGGCTGCGCTCGATTCCCCTCGCATACATCGATGAAAGCCCCATGTTGACATTAATGACGGCTTTTAACCACGGTTTTCGCTGGGAACTTGCCCAACTGGACCGGGCCGTCACCCGTGCCGAGGAGATATCGGCCAAGAGAGAGCCACCCGATGACCCTGAGGTATTCCGAAAACTTACGGCGATTCTCAAGGGTCAGGCGTTCTATCATGCCAACGAATTCGAGCAGGCCGTAGCCTGTACACAGGATGCTACGGCGCAATTACCGGCGGAGTGGCGTTACGTCCGCGGACTGGGTGCGATTTACACAGGTCTAAGTCTGCAAGCCTCCGGTCGCCCGGACGCCGCCGCACAATACCTGGCCGGCCAGTATGAGGCAAACCGCGATAATGTTGACAGCTTCACGTTAAGATTGCTCCAGGCAATGTCGATCAACTATATCCAGGCCGGCAACTATGAGAGCGCTGAGCGCATGGCCCGAACCATGCTCCGGCAAGCGCGGCAGGCCGGCCTTCCGGTGATGGAAGGATGGGGCAACTACCTGTTGGGGTATATTCATCTGGAATGGAACAATCTGGCTGAGGCCGAGCAGTTCTTCAAGGCGGTAATTAGCCTGCAATACACCACCCAGATCGCCGTTGTGCGCTCATCAATGATGGGGTTGGGCCATATCTCCATGATCCTGGGCCGGAGAGAAGAAGCATTCCATTTTATTGACCAGCTCAGCGAACTGGATCTGTTGAACCGTGGCCAGGAACAGCTTGACACAATTTTTTCACGGGCGCGCCTGATGCTGCTGGACGACGATGTGGAGGCCGCTGAAAAATGGGTCTACCTGGACTCTTCCCGTTTCCCGGATAAAACCCTGGCTCCCTGGATGGAGTGCATCCCCATGACGATGGCACGTATTCTCATCGCGCGAAACAAAGGGAATGACACAAAAACCGCCCTCCGGATTTTGAACGAAACCGGCGAGTTGGCCGAACGTTCGCACACGACCCGTGCCCTGATCGATGTCCTTGCCTTGAGGGCGCTGGCCTTGCTTAATCTGGGCGACAGCGCCGGCGCGCGCGACGCGCTTATCCGCTCCGTGGAATTGGCCCGACACGGCCGGTTTATTCGAACTTATGTTAACATGGGATCGAAAATGCAGAAGCTGCTGACCCAGATCGCCGGTCATCCACCGGTGACCAGAACGGTTGGCCGCATTCTGGCCGCTTTTCCAGTTACAGAGTCGGCTTTCCCATCGCCTGATCCTTCTCTGCTCCCCTCCGCGGATCCGTTCGATGAGAGCGACCTTGGCGAGCGCCTGACTCCGCGTGAACTCGAGGTATTGGTGTTGATGGCCGAACCCATCAGCCTGAAGGCCATCGCCGCCCGCCTGCACATCTCCTACGCCACCGCCCGGCGCTATACGATCAACGTTTACAGCAAATTCGGTGTTCATTCCCGCTGGGAAGCTGTAGACAGTGCGGTGCGCAGGGGGCTAATCTCCCCACTCTGACCGATCCCGCTCAATACTCTGACTCATCCAACCGAATTTCTGTTTCAAAAGAGGTCCGTCGCTTACGCCTTGTCCTTGACGCAAGCGTGATTACACCTTGATTACAACACTTTGGTGCTGTTATGTGAGGCGCGGTTCATTTACCCTGTATGTATGGACCTGCCAATACCCCCCAGTATCGATGATCTTGCCGCCTATCAGATTACTGTTCTGGGATCACTCAGCTTGCGCTGGTCTGAACGGCTGGAAGGAATGACCATCCTCACCACTTCCTTGAATGATGGCGTAACGCTCTCTATCCTGTCCGGCATATTGACCGATCAGGCTGCGCTGATCGGAGTGTTGAATACGCTCTACGAGTTTCATTTACCCCTGCTGACCGTGATCAGACTGCCGATCGCGGGGATGAAGTAGGCATGTTACCGTTCGATAGGAGGTAAGGTATGAAAACGATTTACTGGATCATTGCGGTCTTTTTGGCCGCTGCAGGCATATTGTTGCTCATGGCCTTCGGGCGACCGCCGTCGGTCAGCGAGGCCACGGCCGATTTTTGCAGCGACGTCAGCGACTACGCCCAGGCACTTCTCGATCTGCGGACGATAGACGAAGCTTCCACGGTCGAGGAACTGCAGGCCGCCGGCCAAGCCGTCAGTGACAGCCTGGCCGCGATGCAGGCGTCGGCCGAGGAGCTGACCGATGCGCGAATAGCCGCCCTGGAAGCCAGTCAGCAGGAGTTGCAGGATACCATCGCCTCCATCCCCAGCGACGCATCGCTGGCCGAGGCGAGAGCTGAGTTGCGTCTGGCAACGCTGAACGCACTGGCCGATACCGTGGAGGTGATGACCACCACATGCGAAGTGAGCATTAATAATGGAGCGACAACGCGGCCGCAGCGGTAGACCGCTGATCTGTGTCTGGTAATCCTTTTCGAGGACTGACCCAAGGAGTTGCAAAAATGACCGAAATGGCAGAACAGTTACCGGCCGAATCAAAGCCGAAGAAAAAGTTTGAATTCCCGTCCGCGTTCACGATCCTGTTTCTGTTGCTTGTCCTGATCGCTGCGGCGACATTCATCATCCCTGCTGGCACCTATGATTATAATGAAGACGGCGAGCCGGTGCCGGGCACCTATCATGAAGTTCCATCCAACCCGCAGAAATTGTTGGTCAGCGCCCTGAAGGGGCCGATCAACGGCATGTACGGTATTGAGGACGAGACCGGCAACGTCGACGTGTGGAACTATGGCGAGCTGTTTGGGGCCATCGACGTGGCCATGTTCGTGCTCATCATCGGCGGTTTCCTGGGCGTGACGATGAAGACCGGGGCCATCAATGCCGGCATCGCCTGGGTCGTGGAGAAGCTGCAGGGCAAGGAAAAGTGGATGTTCCCCATCCTCATGACCATCTTCGCCATCGGCGGCACGAGCTACGGCATGGCCGAGGAGACGCTGGCCTTCTACGCGCTGATCATCACCGTGATGTTGGCCGCCGGCTATGACGGCCTGAGCGCGGCGGCGCTTATCTTGCTAGGCGCGGGCATCGGCGTACTCGGCTCGACTATCAATCCGTTCGCCACCGGCATCGCCTCCGGGTTTGCCGGCACGACCATCTCCGAAGGGTTGATCGGGCGACTGATTATCCTCGTCATCGGCACAGCGTTGGGCATCTGGTTCGTCGTGCGCTATGCCGAAAAGGTGAAGCAAGACCCGTCCAAATCGCTCATCCATGACCAGAAAGCCGCGAACGAAGCGCAGTTCATGACCGGCGGCTCCGGCTCGGAGTTCGGTGAGTTCACCGGCCGCCATAAAGTCATCCTCGCTCTCTTCTTCCTGGCCTTCGTGGTCATGGTTTATGGCGTCATCCCGTGGTCAGACCTGGGCTTATCCGTGCCGACGTGGTGGTGGTGGTTCCCGGAGATGACGGCCAATTTCCTGTTCTTCGGCATCCTGATCGGCCTCATCGGCCGCCTGGGCGAGAAGCAACTGGTCGACACGTTCATCGACGGCGCGCGCGACATGCTGGGCGTGGCCCTGATCATCGGCGTGGCCCGTGGCATCACCGTCATCATGAACAACGGCCTCATCACTGACACGGTGCTCTTCTGGGCCGAGCAAGCCGTCTCCGGCCTCAGCAGCGTGGCGTTCATCATCGTCACCTACCTACTCTATCTGCCGCTGTCGTTCCTCATCCCGTCCAGCTCCGGCCTGGCGACGGTCTCCATGCCAATCATGGCTCCGTTGTCGGAGTTCGCCGGCGTACCCAGCTATCTGGTCGTCACCGCCTATCAGACGGCCAACGGGTTGATTAATTTGATCACGCCGACCTCGGCGGTGGTCATGGGTGGTCTGGCCATCGCGCGGGTCGGGTATGGCGTCTGGTTGCGTTTTGTGTGGCCGTTGCTGTTATTGCTGGCGGTTCTGTCTATCGTTGTGCTCGCCGGAGGCGTACTAGTGAGCTAACCCAGACATCACGGCGCACAACGAAACGGGGAACTGGTTTAAAGCGAATCGTATTGGGGCGGGCGCGCTGGATGTGCCCGCCCCAGGAGTTTGCATAATCATGGTTGAGATTCTGGCACAATCCTCCCCCGAATGTCTTGTCGCGCGATTCAGCGGCAAGATAACGGTTGAGGAGTATGATGTTTTTGCCGATGAGGCGAAAATTCGCCTCGAGGCCGGCGGTCCGGTCAATCTGGTATTGGACGTGTCCGACATCGAACTATCCGAGGATCTCGAAGTTGCCAAAAGGGATATACAATTCGTGCGTGGAGATTATAAACATTTCCGCCGGGCGGCCATCGTGGGCGATCAGAAATGGCTCGCATGGATGACCCGCCTGCTCGGTCCCTTCACGCGGACCGAGGAGAAGCATTTTACCGCCGGCCGGCTGGAGGCAGCTCTGGCTTGGGCCAACAACGAATAGGAGAACAGACAATGGCATTCAATTTGCGCAACCGCAATTTCCTGAAGGAACTGGATTTCACCCCCGAGGAACTCAAGTTTCTGCTGAAGCTGTCGGCCGACCTGAAAGCGGCCAAGTATGGCGGTTACGAGCAGCAGCGGTTGAAGGGCAAGAACATCGCCCTCATCTTCGAGAAAACCTCCACCCGCACGCGCTGCGCGTTCGAAGTGGCGGCCTATGACCAGGGCGCGCACGTCACCTACCTGGGGCCGTCTGGCTCGCAGATCGGTCACAAGGAGTCGATGAAAGACACCGCCCGCGTGTTGGGCCGCATGTACGACGGCATCGAGTATCGTGGCTTTGGGCAGGAGCTGGTGGAAATCCTGGGTGAATACGCCGGCGTGCCGGTGTGGAACGGTCTGACCGACCAGTTTCACCCGACGCAGATGATTTGCGACATCCTGACCATGATGGAGCACAGTGACAAGCCGCTGGGCCAGATCTCCTACTGCTATCTGGGCGACGCGCGCAACAACATGGGCAACTCGTTGATGGTCACCGGCTGCAAGCTGGGGATGGACGTGCGGTTGTGCGCCCCGAAAGCGTTATGGCCTGAGGCGAGCCTGGTAGAAACATGCCGCCAGGTCGCCGCCGAGACCGGCGCGCGCCTGACCCTGACCGAGAACGTCGACGAAGGCGTGAAGGGTGTGGATTACCTCTACACCGACGTGTGGGTATCCATGGGCGAGGCCAAGGAAGTGTGGGATGAGCGCATCGGGTTACTGAAACCGTACCAGATCAACACCGACGTGATCAACCGTACGGGTAACCCGAACGTCAAGTTCATGCATTGCCTGCCCGCCTTCCACAATCGCGAAACGAAAGTCGGCGAGGAGATCTATCAGAAAACAGGTATGGAAAGTCTGGAGGTGACAGAGGAGGTGTTCGAGTCCGAGCGCTCCATCGTCTTCGCCCAGGCCGAGAACCGGATGCACACCATCAAGGCCATCATGGTGGCGACGCTGGGAGACTGAGCAAGATTCAGCCGGTCAGTATGTAGCAACAGGTCCCAATCAATCAGCAGCCGGGACTTGTTGACCCACTGGCCGGCTATATCACCAGCCTTTGGGTAAATGTGCTCGTCGTCTGTTGGCCACGATCCAGGGTTGCATCATGCTAATAAACCTGACTCCCCAACTCCAGAAACAGCAAGCCTCGCTGCGGGAAGCGCTGGTCGATCTGATACGCATACCCAGTGTATGTGATGAAGGCGCGGGCGGCTTCCCGTTTGGCCCCGGCGTAGACAATGCGCTGCGCAAGGTGCTGGAGATTGCCGGCGGGTTAGGCTTTCGCACACACTATGGAGAGGGAGGTTATTACGGCTACGCCGAGGTGGGCGAAGGCCAGGAAATGCTTGGCATTATGGGCCATCTGGATGTCGTCCCCGCCGGCAACCTGGAGGATTGGGCAACCCATCCTTTCGATCCCGTCGAGCGCGACGGTATGCTCTATGGCCGCGGGACGCAGGACGACAAAGGGCCGACACTGGCGGCTCTGTTTGCCGTCCGGACGCTGATGGATGCCGGGGTGACGTTTAACAAACGTATCCGGTTCATCTTCGGCACCGACGAGGAAACGCTCTGGCGCGGGATTCAGCGTTATAAGGAGCGCGAAGAAATTCCTTCAATGGGATTTACTCCGGATGCGCGGTTTCCACTGGTCTATGCCGAAAAGGGGCTGCTGCAATGTGTGTTGGAAGCAAAAAACGAGAGCGGATTGCGGATCAGCGGCGGCTCAGCCTTCAACGCCGTGCCCGATTCGGCGACGTTGTATTCCACTCATCACGACGATCTGGCGGAAGAGCTTCACTCCCTTAAATTTGATTTTGCCCGCAATAACGAACAGTTGATCGTCACAGGGCAGGCCGCCCACGCCATGGAACCGGAGTGCGGGGTCAATGCCATCGCCCGGTTGTGCATCGGGCTGGACGCCCTCGGCACCGAATCCGGGGCCGTCCGATTTATCGCTCGCGAGATCGGAGAGGATCCATACGCGACGCGGATCTTCGGCACGTGCGAAGACAAGCCATCCGGGAAACTCAGGCTGAATGTGGGCAAGCTGGATATCGGCGACACAGAGCATATTTCCATCGATTGCCGCATTCCCGTCACCGTGCCGAAGGAAAAAGTGGTACGCAAGCTGAGTGCGGCCGCGCAACGATACGGGCTTGCCTATCGGGAATTCGACTGGCTCGCACCGATCTATCTGCCCCTCGATCATTTTTTGATCAAGACCCTGGCGCGTGTCTACGGCCTCATCAGTGGCGATCTTATCACGCCTCCAATCGCCACGGGCGGGGCGACTTACGCTCGGGCAATGGACAACTGCGTGGCCTTCGGCGCGTTATTCCCCAATGAACCGAACACGGAACACCAACCCAACGAGCGCGCTGTGCTTAAAAACCTGTACCGGGCGATGGAGATTTACGCCCAGGCAATTTATGAACTAACCCGCTAGGCGAGATGGCGAGGCTATCGTGAATGACGAATCGCTAATCGACAAGATTCCGCCCATATCGCGAGCATTGATGAGCGTATCGTTGATCGGCTTTGTGCTCATGCTGTTGCACCTGGCAACGCCGATGCTCTCGCCGATCCTGTTTTCCTTCTTCCTCGTAGCAATTGCCATATCGCCTTTCCGCTGGATGATTGGGCGGGGTGTTCGACGCGGTCCGGCTTTGCTAATCATGCTGGCTGTTCTGGTGGCCGGCGGGATCGGGCTGACATTGTTGGCGCTGACGGCCGTCAGCAGCCTGCAAGCCGGCCTTTCAACCTATGCCGATCAACTGGCGGCACGTTTTGCCCACCTGGAAGCCTCCCTGGCACAGATTGGCGTCGAGTTTGGTTGGGTCAATGGCGGGATGGCCGGGCTTGGCGTTTCGGCTATGTCCATCTTCCTCGGCGCGCTCGCTGACATCGCCGCCGACGCGCTAATCAGTCTGGTCATCGTAGCCTTTTTCCTGTTCGAGATGGATCGATTCATGGCGATCATCCGCAGCGAAAAAGTGCGCAGCGAACCGTTCATCGGGCAACTACCGGAGGTTGGGCAAACCGCCGTGAGTTATTTCGGCATCCGCACCCGATTGAATTTCATCACCGGCATCGCTGTAACCCTCATTTGCCTGCTGATCGGGGTGGATTACGCGCTGTTGTGGGGTGTGACAGCCTTCTTCCTAAGTTACATCCCCTATATCGGCCTCCTGGCGGCCATGATTCCGCCCGCGCTACTGGCTTTGGCAGAATTCGGCTGGCCCCAGGCGCTTATCGTCGTCGTCGCCATTGTGTTCATCAATCTTATGATCGAAAATGTCGTCGAGCCTGGCTATACGGGCAAACGGCTCCAGCTTTCGCCGACCATCGTGTTCCTGTCCTTTTTCTTTTGGGGCTGGCTTCTGGGGCCGGTGGGCGCGTTACTCTCCATGCCCATTACGGTCATGCTACTGCTGGTGCTCCAGAGCTATGAAAACACCAAATGGTTAGCGCGAATTATTGGTACCAATGACATGGCAGAAGCAGAGGAGATGGCATGAACGAAAACGCTGACGCCGCTCCAATCCGACCTCCGTCGCTGGTCGACGCCCTTATCCCGCTAATCTTCATGATCGTCATGCTCACCTGGTCGATCATCCTGTTTGGGATCGACGCCGCGGTTGGGCCGTTGCAGGTGGCGCTGCTGATGAGCGCCGTGGTGGCCGCCGCGGTGGCCCACAAGAACGGCCACTCGTGGGAGCGGCTGGGTGAAGAGGTCGTCAAGGGCATCTCGCTGGCGATGGGCGCGATTCTGATCCTGCTGATGGTCGGCGCGCTCATCGGTGTGTGGAACATGTCGGGCACGATTGCCACCGTCGTCTACTATGGCATCAAATACATCAACCCGGCGTGGTTCTACTTTGCCACCGCCTTGCTGACCGGCATCATCGGCATCGTCACCGGCAGCTCGTGGACGACGGCGGCCACGCTGGGCGTGGCTTTTGTCGGTATCGCCAACGTCATCGGCGCGTCGGAAGCCATCGCCGCGGGCGCGGTTATTTCCGGCGCTTACTTCGGTGACAAGATGACCCCCCTCTCCGAAACGACCATCCTGACGCCACAGATCGTGGGCAGCAACGTCTACGACCACATCCGCAGCATGGCCAAGATCAGCATCCCGGCCTATCTCATCGCGCTGACGCTCTTCTTCATCATCGGCCGCTCGGCCAACATTGACCCGACGGTGGACACAACAGCGGCGCTGGAGGCGCTGGGAAGCGTCTACAATATCACCCTATGGAACTTGCTGCCCATCGCCGTGCTGCTGGTGCTCGGCATCCGCAAGTATCCCGCCTTCCTGTCAATCCTGATCGGCACGCTGGCCGGCGCGCTGGTGGCGGTGTTCACCCAGACGGAACTGGTCGTCGCCTTCGCCAATGACCTGAGCATCAGCGCTCCGTTCGCCGCGCTCAAGAGCATCTGGGTGGCAATGGGCAACGGCTTCGCGCTAAACAGCGGTTATGCGGAGATCGACGCCCTGTTTTCCGGTGGTGGCATGGAGAGCATGCTGCTGACCGTGTGGCTGATCCTGGGCGCGATGTCGTTCGGGGCGATGATGGATTACGGTGGCTTCAACGAGCGACTGATCACGCCAGTCATCAGCCGCGTGAAGTCCGACGGCGGCACCATCGCCGCGGTCATGCTGACCTCGATCGGCTTCAACATTGTCGCCGGCGATCAGTACATCGCCATCGTGCTGCCGGCGCGGATGTTCATGGTCACCTTCCGGCAGCGCGGCCTGCATCCGGAGGTGCTGGCGACGGCGGTGGAGAATTCCGGCACAGTGACGTCGCCGCTCATCCCGTGGAACTCGTGCGGCGCATACATGACCGCCACCCTCGGCGTCTCGACCTTTGTTTATTTCCCATATTGCTTCTTCAATCTGCTCAATCCGATTCTGGCGTTGATCGGCGGGTTCACCGGCTTCAACATCCAGCGACTGGAACCGGACGCCCAGCCGGTGGAGGCGACATTGCGCCCTGCGCCGGTAATCGACCAGAGGAAATAACTATCATGATTAATGCAATATTCTGGAGCGCGCTGGCGACCGTCACCTTGCTGATCGGCATGGTGCTTGCCTATCGCAACGTTATCGGGTTGAAGTGGACCGGGCTGATCATGGCATTCGGCGCGGGGGCCATTATCAGCGCCGCGACCTACCAGCTGATACTGGGGGCATTGGCCGAAGAGATCGGGACGGAGGTTTTCGTCGCGCTGGGGATTGCCGCCGGCGCGCTCACCTTTTACTTCGCCGACAAATGGGTGGATGGTTTGGGCGGTGACCAGCGCATGGATTTCGACGGCGGTCAGTCGGGCGGGTCGGGCACGGCCATTCTGCTCGGCTCGTTGCTCGACGGTGTGCCCGAATCGCTGGTGCTGGGCCTGTCGCTTGTCCATTCGCCGCAGGTCTCGCTGGCTTTCATCTTCGCCGTGGCCATCAGCAACGTCCCCCAGGGTCTGGGCGGCACAGCGGGCATGCTGGCCGCCGGTTGGTCCCGATCCAAAATCACCCGGCTGTGGCTGGCCGTTTGTGCTGCGAGCATCACCGCTGCGGCCTTGGGGTATGGCCTGGGCCAACTCCTGCCCGGCGCAACCGGCGCGGCCGTTGATGCTTTTGCCGCCGGCGCCTTGCTGGTGATGCTGACTGACTCAATGATTCCCGAATCGTTCGATCACGGCGGTCGGGAGGCGGGGCTGCTTCTGGTTGTGGGTTTCGCCGTGGCGCTGGCGATGACACTGGCCCAACTGCCGACCTTGGGCAACTGATGGCAAGTGACAGCATTGCCTGAAATGGGGTAAATGATTCGATGCTCGCAAATATCCTCTACGTCATCATTGCCATCCTGATCGTTACCACTCTCTACGTAGTGGTGCGCACCCTGGTATTTGCCCGGCGGCAGCGGAATGTGACCGCAATCGTCGCTGTGCCGGTCGATGACGCATGCGTGGCTCAGCATCTTGCGGAGGCTGTGCGCTGTCCCACCGTCCCGCTTGACGACAGAGGTACACCCGACCCCGAGGCATTCGAACGGTTGCATCGAATGCTGGAGGAGACCTATCCGCTTGTCCACCGCATATTGGAGCGCGAGGTGGTCAGTGGGTACAGCTTGCTCTACACCTGGCGAGGGACGCAGTCGGAACTGGAATCAGTCATGGTCATGGCCCATCAGGATGTCGTCTCGGCTGATCCGGCTTCGCTGGATCAGTGGACACACCCGCCTTTCGCCGGCCACGTCACCAACGATTTCATCTGGGGTCGGGGAACGCTGGACATCAAGAACCAGCTCATCGGCATCATGGAGGCTGCCGAAACGCTGCTCTCCCGCGGCTATCAGCCGGAACGCACCATTTTATTCGGTATGGGTCATGACGAGGAAACCGGCGGCGTCAATGGTTGCAAGGTCATGGGGCAACTGCTCAGGGATCGGGGCATCCATCTGGCCGGGATCGTTGACGAGGGAGGCGGCATCTTCGACGGGTTGGCCGCCGGAGTGCGCGGTCCGGTGGCCCTTGTAGGGGTGAGTGAGAAAGGCTATCTGACCGTGGAGATCACCGTTCAGGGGCAACCCGGTCACTCCTCGACCCCGCCGCCGCAGACAGCCATCGGTATTCTGGCCGGGGCGTTGGCTCGCCTGGAGACGCACCCGTTTCCAACACGTATTCGCCGCCTGCGCCCCATGTATCACGGCATTGGCCGCGCCGCGCCGATTTACCTGCAGGTCGCCTTCGCCAACGTCTGGCTGTTCGGCCCGTTTCTGCGCCGCTGGTTGACGGCTATTCCGGAGATGAATGCCAGCATCCGCACGACGACGGCGCTGACTATCGTCCAGGGCGGCGTCGAGGACAACACTGTGCCGTCGGAGGCCAGGGCGTTCGTCAATTTTCGCCTGTTACCGGGCGACTCGATTGCTGAGGTATTGGCGCGGGCAACGAAGGTGATCGACGACGAGCGCGTCACCATCACCCCGGTCCCCGGAAAGTTCAACGAGGCGCTGCCCATCTCGCCGGCTCGCGGTCCGGCATATGAAGGCCTGAAGCAAGTCATCCGCGAGATATTCGACAACCCACCTGTCGCACCTTACGTGATGCTTGGGGGAACCGACTGCCAGCACTTTGTCCCGGTGTGCGATCATATTTACCGATTCACGTCGCTGGTCATGGACGAGCGTTTTCGTGGTCTGGAGCATGGCATTGACGAGCGCATCCCGATCGACGGGATGGGCAAAATGGTCCAGTTCTACGCCAGACTGTTTCAGGCGTGGGGTACGCCCGGGATGTTCCCCGGGCAAGGAGAAGTATCATGAGGATCGTTGTCGCATTGGGTGGCAATGCGCTGCTGAAACGCGGCGAGCCAATGACGGCCGATGTCCAGCGGCGTAATGTACGCATCGCCGCCAAAGCGCTGGCCCCGGTAGCCAGGGAGCACCAACTTGTGCTGGCCCACGGCAACGGGCCGCAGGTCGGCTTGCTGGCGCTGCAGGCGTCGGCCTACACGGAGGTCGAGGCTTACCCTCTCGATGTCCTCGGCGCGCAGACCGAGGGAATGATCGGCTACATGATCGAACAGGAGTTGGGCAATCTGTTGCCGTTCGAGGTGCCGTTTGCCACCATCCTGACCATGGTCGAGGTCGATCCCTTGGATCCCGCTTTCCTGAACCCGACCAAGTTCGTCGGCCCTGTTTACGACAAGGTTGAAGCAGGTCGCCTGGAAGACGAAAAGGGTTGGGTATTCAAGAAGGACGGTGACAAGTGGCGACGGGTTGTTGCCTCGCCGTTGCCGAAGCGGATTTTTGAGCTGCGTCCGATCAAATGGCTACTGGAACATCAGACGGTTGTCATATGTGCCGGCGGTGGCGGCATCCCTACCATGTATCTGCCCGACGGTAGTCGCACACTCGTCGGCGTTGAAGCCGTCATCGACAAGGACCTGGCGAGCGAACTGCTGGCCCGCGAACTGGCGGCCGACCTGTTTGTCATCGCTACCGATGTTGATGGCGTATATCTGGACTGGGGCAAACCGGCGCAACGCAAGCTGACCACCGTAACCCCGGCCGAGATCGCCGACCATCCCTTCCCAGCCGGCTCGATGGGGCCGAAGGTGCAGGCGGCCGTCCAGTTCGTAGAAAGAACCGGCAAGCGCGCCGCCATCGGCAGTTTGGCCGATATCGAACACATTGTGGCGGGGACGGCCGGGACGAATATCGTCCCGCAATAGGCACCCCCGGGATCAAGTCTGGTTTCAAGAGTTAAAAAGGAGATTCAAACATGACGAATCAATTTGGTGTTCATTCGGAAGTCGGCAAGTTGCGCAAGGTGATTGTCCACCGGCCGGATCTCAGCCTGAAGCGCCTGACCCCCAGCAACCACGACGACCTGCTCTTTGATGACGTATTGTGGGTGGAGCGTGCGCAATGGGAACACGACCAGTTCGTGAAGATCATGCGCGACCGCGGAACCGAAGTGTTCTACCACGTTGACCTGCTGGCCGAGGCACTGGCCGCCAGTGAGGCGGGCCGCCAACGGGCCATCGAACTGGTAGCCTCGGAATATACCGTCGGCTGGTCGCTGGTTGACGAGGTGCGCTCCTTTCTGTCGACCATGAAAGCGGACGTGCTGGCCAGGCATCTTGTCGGCGGGTTGACTATCGGCGAGATGGAGGAGATGGGTTTCGACCTGCCCAAGTATCGTCAGATCTCCCTCGGCGCAGCGGCTATCGATGACCAGGGCTATTTCGTCATCCCGCCCGTCCCCAACACGCTCTTCCAGCGCGACCCGTCCTGCTGGATCTACAATGGCGTGACCGTCAATCCCATGTATTGGCCGGCGCGTCGTCGCGAGGCGCTGAACATGGCGGCGATCTATCGCTTTCACCCGATGTTCCAGGATGCTGAATTTCAGTTCTGGTATCCGCAACAGGATTGGGACGGCACGTTCGACATCGAGGATTTCGGCAGCGCTTCATTGGAAGGCGGCGACGTGCAGCCGATCGGCAACCGAACGTTGGCCATCGGTATGAGCGAGCGCACCCAGGCGCGCATGATTGAGATGGTCGCCAAGGCCCTGTTCGCCGCGAACGAGGTTGACCGCGTCATCGTGGCCGTCATGACCCGGGACCGGGCCCATATGCACCTCGATACGGTATTCACCATGCTCGACCGCGACAAGGTCACTGCGTACCCGAAGGTGGTCAACAACATCCGGGCCATCAGCCTGCGGCCGGGTGCAAAGGAAGGAGATTTCCATGTCACCGTCGAGAAGGATTTTCTTTCGGCTGTGGCCGACGCGCTCAAGGTGAAGAAACTGACCGTGGTGGAGACCGGAGGCGACCAGTATCAGATGGAGCGTGAACAATGGGACGACGCCAACAACACCGTGGCCCTGGAACCGGGTGTCGTTGTTTCCTATGAGCGCAACACCTACACCATCAGCAGAATGCGCCAGGCGGGTGTGGAAGTCATTCCCATCGCCGGTTTCGAGCTGGGCAAGGGGCGCGGCGGCGGTCATTGCATGACCTGCCCGATCCTGCGCGACGGGATATAAGGCGGCGATATCAGATTCTTGTTCGGTATGAAGGGTTGTGGGGCAAGACCCCCGCGCCACGACTATCGGGAATATATGTCAGGACAGGCAACATGATCGGAGCAATCCTCTGGGGTGGTTTGGCGGCGGCATCGCTGCTCATTGGTTATTTCCTGGCCATGCGCGGACCTTCAAGGGAGGTCACAGGATTGATCATGGGCATCGGCGCGGGAGCGTTGGTCGCCGCCATTGCCTACGAGCTGGTGCCCGAGTCGAACCTGAACGGCTGGGGGATGGCCCTGGGCTTTGCACTAGGGGCCGTCGCCTTCTTCGCCGGCGACTGGGTGATCGACCGCCGCGGGGGAGAGGATCGCAAGGATATTGCCGCCGGCTCAGGGGCGGGGTCAGGTGCGGCCATTTTCATCGGCACACTTCTGGATAACGTGCCCGAGTCGATCATCCTCGGCATGGGCCTGGTGCTCGGCGGAGCAATAAATTTGGCCTTTCTGGTTGCCGTGTTTGTGTCGAACCTACCGGAAGGCGTGGCCGGGTCGCTAAACCTGGCCGCGTCAGGTTATACGCGCGACAAAATACTGGGGATGTGGCTGGCGCTCATTGCCGTTTCGGCCATTTGCGCCGGCATGGGGTATGGGATCGCCACGTGGTTGCCGGGGGTCGATGGACGCATCGCCCAGGCCTTCGCCGCCGGCGCGATGCTGACGATGTTGGCCGACGCCATGATGCCCGAAGCCTTCGAGCATGGCGGCAAGACGGTCGGGTTGTTCACCGCGCTGGGCTTTTTACTGGCCGCGGTGTTATCGGTTCTTGAGTAGGTCGGGCGTGAGACCCCCGGCCGGAAAGCGGAGGCAGTCAATTCATTGGAGCAAGTGAACAAAATGGCAAAGAAGAAGGACAAGAACAAGAAGGAAAAGAAAGACAAGAAAGGGAAGGAGGTAGAACAACAGACTCAAGACTCCGCGCCGGTCGCAGACTCCGCCACGGAAACGCCGCGGAAAATAGGCCGCAAGGAGTTCGAGGAGGCGCTGGAACCACTCCAGGTGGAACTGGTCAAAATGCAGGAATGGGTCAAGGCCACCGGGGCAAAAATCTGCGTCATCTTCGAGGGACGCGACACTGCCGGCAAGGGTGGAATCATCAAACGCATCACCGAACGCACCAGCCCGCGCGTCTTTCGCGTGGTGGCGCTCTCCGCGCCGACCGAGCGTGAGAAGACGCAGATGTATTACCAGCGTTACATACCCCACCTGCCGGCCGCTGGGGAGGTCGTGCTGTTCGACCGTAGCTGGTATAACCGCGCCGGCGTCGAGCGGGTGATGGGCTTTGCCACGCCGGAACAGGTGGAAACGTTCCTGCGCCAGACGCCCAATCTCGAACGAGCGATCATCGACTCTGGCATCATTCTCGTCAAATACTGGCTGACCGTGAGTATGGAGAATCAGGCCAAGCGGTTCGCCGAACGCAACGAAGACCCACGCAAGATCTGGAAGCTCAGCCCCATGGATGTAGAGGCTCAACGCCGCTGGTACGATTACTCCCGCGCGCGCGACGCCATGTTCGAGGCGACGGACACCCATGAAAGCCCCTGGTATGTGGTAGACGCCAACGACCAGCGCCGGGCGAGGCTGAACTGTATTGCCCATTTGCTCAGCGTCATCCCCTATGAAGAGATCCCCCACGAGCCGGTGAAGATCGCCAAGCGACAGGCCAAGGGCGACTACAAGGAGCCAGATTATCCCTACCGGCACGTGCCGGAACGCTATTGACCGGCACAACCCGGTAAGGAGTCTTCATCATGGCAGATATTGCAGCAAATCAAGAGAAATGGTACGCGCTGACCGACGCCGAGGTCGCCCAGAAATTGGGAGTCGATCCCGCCAGGGGGCTGAGCGCGGCCGAAGTGCAATCAAGGCAGCAACAATACGGTTCCAATGTGCTGGCCGGCAAGGCGAAAGAGCCGGGCTGGCGGGCATTTCTGCGCCAGTATCAGGATTTCATGCAGATCATCCTGGTCATTGCCGCCGTCATCAATCAGGTCTTCACCCAGGAGCTGGGCACGACGATCGTGCTGTTGGGCCTGACGGTGTTCAACGCTGTCCTCGGCCTGAATCAGGAGAGCAAGGCCGAGGCCAGCCTGGCCGCGCTCGAAAAGATGATGAAAAATATCGCCCGCGTGCGGCGCGACGGCCAAGCCGTGGAGGTCGACTCCGCGGAGCTGGTGCCGGGTGATGTTGTGCTCATGGAAGCCGGCAACCGCGTCCCGGCTGATGGACGTCTCTTCGTCACGGCCACCCTGGAGATCGAGGAAGCCGCCCTGACAGGCGAGAGTGTGGCCTCGCCCAAGGACAACGACGTCATCAACAAGGACGACGTACCGCTGGGCGACCGCCACAACATGGCTTTCATGAATACCTCAGTGACCCGCGGCCGGGGCGAGATGATCGTCACTACGACAGGCATGGGCACGGAGATGGGCCACATCGCCGACCTGCTGAACAAGACCGAGGCTGACAAGACGCCGCTGCAGAAGCAACTCGACCGGCTGACGATCATCATCGCCGCGCTGGCCGGTGTGACCTTCCTGATCATGATCTTCCTCGGCCTGCGGCAGGGGCAATCCTTCGACGCCGTGTTCATGGCCGGCATCGCCCTGGCCATCTCGGCCATTCCCACAGGCATGCCCGCTGTCGTCACCACCCTCTACTCGATGGGCACGCGCACGCTGGCCGAACACAACGCCATCGTCAAGCGGCTGCCGTCGGTGGAAACGCTCGGCTCTGTCTCGGCAATATGCTCCGATAAGACCGGCACACTGACGCTCAACAAGATGACTGCCCGCGAGTTCACCGTCCCCGGCCAGAACCGTTACAAGGTGACCGGCGAAGGGTATAGCACGCAGGGCGAATTGCTCCACGCCGGTGGAACGAAGATCAACCTCGACGAGATCATGTTGCCGATGGCCCTGTGCGCCGATGCCCGGCTCGACGGCGAGGCCCTGATTGGCGACCCGACCGAGGGCGCGCTGATCGTGCTGGCCGAGAAGGGCGGCATCAGCGTCGAGCAGGCGCGGGAGAGATACCCCCGCGTGGCCGAAGTGCCGTTCGACTCTGACTACAAATTTATGGCCACTTTCCATAACATGACCGACTTGAAGGGCAAGCCGGTGGTGCGCGCTTTTGTCAAGGGTGCGCCGGACGTGTTGATCGCCCGCGGCGGCTCCTACTGGATGCCTGAAGGGGAGGTGATGCCGCTGGCCGAAGAAAACCGGCCGCTGGCCTTGCAGGAGAACGACCGCATGGCCGCCGCCGGCGAACGCGTCATGGTCGTGGCTCGCCGCGACTTCGACCCGGCGACGTTTGACCCCAAGGGCAAGCTGATTGACCTGATGCAGGACCTGACGCTGCTGGCCATGGTCGGCATCGTCGACCCGCCGCGGCCGGAGGCGCGCGACGCCATCGCCCAATGCCATAGCGCCGGCATCCAGGTGCGGATGATCACCGGCGATCACGCCGTGACTGCCGCGGCCATCGGCAAGGAGCTGGGCATCACCGGCAAGGCCCTTACCGGCGCGCAGTTCAAGGCGATGAGCGACGAGCAACTGACGAAAGAGCTGGACGATATCGGCGTGATCGCCCGCGTGGCCCCGGAGGACAAGATCCGGCTGGTGGATCTGCTCCAGCGCAAGCAAAACATCGTCGCCATGACCGGCGACGGTGTAAACGACGCTCCGGCCCTCAAGAAGGCCGACATCGGCGTGGCGATGGGCATCACCGGTACCGAAGTCTCGAAGGACGCGGCGGTGATGATCCTGACCGACGACAACTTCGCCACTATCGTCAAGGCGGTGGAGTTCGGCCGGGCCATCTATGACAACCTGTCCAAGTACATCCGCTTCCAGATGGCGATGTTGTCGGCGTTCATCCTCAGCTACCTGGGGGCGTCGATCTTCGGCATCCTCGGCGGTGTTCCCTTCTCGCCGCTGGTGGTGCTGTTCGTCAACTTCCTGATCCAGGTGCCCATCGCCATCGCCCTGGGCTTCGACAAGCCGTTACCCGGCCTGATGGAGCGCAAGCCGCGTCCTCTCAGCCAACCGGTGCTGAGCCGTTCGCAATGGATTCGCCTGATCTTCACCGGCCTGCTTATCGCCGTCGGTACGTTGCTCATCGAGCGGCAATACGAGGCAGTCGATCTCGCGCTGGCGGCCACAATGGGCTTCGTCGTCTTCTCGCTGTTCAATGTCGCACTGGGCCTCAGCGCCCGTTCCGAGACGGGCACGATCTTCGTTCGCGACACCGTCGGCGATCGGCGGCAAGTGCAGCTCTACGGACTGGCTCTGCTGCTGACGTTGCTGGCTACAGAACTGGGCTTTATCCAACGAATATTGGGGACGGTGTCATTGTCGCTGGATCAGTGGCTACTCTGCATCGGCCTGGCGTTCGTCCTGATCCTGATCGACGAGGCGATCAAGTTCTTCATGCGTCGCCGGCGTGGGGGAGACTCGACCCAGACCGCGCCGCAGACTGCCGGCCAGTCTGTGGCTTAACACAAACAGACCTGACAGGTCGGAGATCTGTCAGGTCTCGTTCCTTTCTTATGACCGCCTAATTCAGAGCCTGAGGAGATCACCCCTTTTTACACCTTTTTGGTGCTAAGAACCAGCCTGGTTCTGGAGTACACTATTTTCAGATCAAGCGTGCCGGAAACTGTGGAGGCACGATTAGCGGTAAACGATCATAACTTGCGGAGGTGGAAAAATGATAAAGCGTGGACCCGTGGATATGCTGGTGCTGGCCCTCGGAGAGCCGACCTTCGACGGCAGCATCCTGCGAGAATTAAAGCGACAATCGGCCAACGGCGTAATCCGGGTGCTCGACGCCATGATTTTGTTCAAGGCACCCGACGGCAAGTGCTGGAGTGTCGATATTGAGGACCTGCCGGCATCTGATCTGGAAGCCCTCAGTTTTATCCCCATGGAATCGCGGGGATTATTCGATTCGGAAGATGCCGAGACACTGTGGGAAGGTATGGTCCCCGATTCGGCCGTGATTGCGTTGGCCATCGAACACGCCTGGGCCGTCGATCTGGTCAATGCCCTCGACGCCGCTGGCGTTGAAGTCGCCATGAACGTGCGCATCCCGGCCGTTGTTGTGGATGAGGCCTTTGCCGGGCTGGAAGCCGAAGCCTAAAGAAAGGAGATAATAAAATGCCAGGATTAGTTCGCGGGATGGTCCGCACCGCCGCTGTCGTGGGCACGGCCACCGCCACCCGCAATGCCGTGAACCGTCGCCAGGCGGAGAAAAATGTCGCCGCCTACAATAACGCCATGAACCAGACTACCCAGGCACCGCCGCAACAAGCCGCGCCTGCTCCGCAGTATGTCGAGGTTATGCCCCCATCGGCGCCGTCGCCATCCGAAGACGTCATCACCCAATTGGAACGCCTCGGCGCGCTCAAGGCGCAAGGCCTGTTGACTGATGAGGAATTCGCGGCCCAGAAGGCTCGCCTTCTGGGAATCTAAACGCTCGCCCGGTGGGGCAGCGCATACGCCGTTAACAACGGCGAGATTCAAAAGCAATACCCCGCCCGGCCGCAGCAATGGCGTGCCGGGTCGGGATTCCAAAATACCCAAGATAAACTCGCTTGGCGCGAGTTCATGTTATCTGGTCGGGGCAGTCATCATGGGGGCGAAGCCACGCTTATCCTGAGGGGAAGTGAAGCCATGGCCTCTCTTTATCCCTTCATCGCCGACGGCGCGCGAGCCGGGCAGCGGGTCGAGTTGAAATTACATAAAGCCCTCTGGAAATCGGTGGGGCACGGCGACATACTGAGCCTCGGTTCCTTTGAGGTTGACCTGGCCGGCTATCTGTCCGTCATCGTGTATTCGGGCAACCTGCGCATCCGCTTGCAGCTGAACGATCGGGACGAAACAACCTCGATGGGACCTTGTGTGTTACAGATAAACTCCTACGTCGATCCTGACGCAGTCTACCGGGTCGAAAAAAACTTCCTGGCGGTCGACGCTGATTTTGACGGCCGCCGGACGGGGATTCGGCTGTCCCGCGATCGCGGCGGCAAACTGACCCGTTGCGAGTTGACCGGTTACATTGGGCTGACTACCTACCTTCAGGCCGTGAGTTAACGGCCTTATGCGGACGGTCGCCCGGAAAATTCATGTTGGTTTGGAACAAACAGAATAATTATGAACAAGAGAACAATAACCTGTTGGCGTGCCTTGGCGCTCATCCTGATTCCTTTGCTCCTGGCGGCATGCGGCGGCACTGGTGGCGTGCCTGCTGAGACTGCCGCCCAACCAGTCGATACCCCGGCGGAGAGCGCAACCGCGCAAGTCATACCGACAGCCCCCGCTGCTGCCACCGAAGCCCCCGCGCCGTCCGACTTGACCACCCCCTCTGAGCTTGATAGCCGATCGCTCGGCAATATGTTGTTTCACGGTGTGCTCGAGGAAGACATAACATTGATCGACGGCAAATTCGAGGGCGAACCGTTTGTGTCCGGCGGAACCTCGCGCCCGCAAGTCACGCTCCTGGCTGAGCCTATCGCCTATGGCGATCTGAACGGCGACGGCCGGACAGATGCGGCCGTCATCCTGGCCTCGGATACCGGCGGCAGCGGCACGTTTATCTTTTTGGCGGCCGTTGAATCGCAGGATGGCGCACCGGTCAATGTCGCCACTTTACCGTTAGGCGATCGCGAACAGGTCAAGTCCATGGTCATTGACGACGGCCGGCTTGTTGTGACCATGCTGAGCCATGCGGAGAGTGACCCGGCGTGTTGTCCCACATTGGAGGCGACACGGCTATTCCAGTTGCTGGACGGAGAATGGATCGATATCGAGAGGTGAACGTAGCCTATGGGAGTGGGTCGGGTGTAGATACTCACCACACCTAATTCGCACCTTTTTGGTGTTACCAATTCAAGGCTTGTCCCGATACCATAAGAAATGGAGACTCAAACAGGCGTAACCTGTCAGGCCCGCGGTATAGAACACGCTGTATTCACCACTGCGGTGTTGAACAAGAGACGTTTCTATGAAATACACACAACGTGAATACATGGATGAGCCGGCTCCTTATCGCCTTCGAGTTCACGGCTCCGTCAGCGAGCGTTGGGTTGATCAGTATTGGGAAATGGATAGTTTTGTGGTTGAGCGGACCGGCGAACTGACGACAACCGAACTGGTGGGCGAGGTGACCGATCAGGCGGCGTTGTTGGGTTTGGTAACAATGCTCTATGATCTGGGACACGCCATTATAATAATCGAGAGAATGACGTCGTATAATCGGGAGGAGATGAAGACGGAGGGTTTATCGGCATGAGTAAAGAATCCGCCTACAAGCGTATCCACGTGGTAATCAACCCGGCCGCCGGAAAGGACGAGCCGATCCTGAATGTGCTCAACGATATCTTCAGCGAGTACGCTCTCGATTGGGACATCAGCGTGACCAAGAAGTACGGCGATGCCCAGCAGCAGACGCGCGATGCCATCGCCCGGGGCGTGGACCTGGTGGCCGGCTATGGCGGCGACGGGACCCAACACGAGATCGCCAACGCGCTAACGGGAACCGGTATCGCCCTCGGCGTCCTGCCCGGCGGCACGGGTAACGGTTTCGCCCACGAGCTGGGTTTGCCGCAAACTTTGGCCGAAGCCGCGCGGTTGCTCTGTGACAGCCAGAAAACACGCGCCCTCGACGTGGCCCTGGTAGGCGACGATTTTTTTATCCAGCGCCTTTACACCGGCACAGAACCGGAGCAGCAAACCAGCCGGGAGATGAAGGACAAATATGGGCCGGTGGCTTACTTCATCAACATGTTCCAGCAAAAGGGCAATCAGGAATTGAACTACCGGATCACGGTCGACGGCGTGCTGCACGAGATGCCGGCCATGCGCGTCTACGTCGTCAATTCGGGCCAGACGAAGAGCGGCCGATCCATCACCGGCGCACTTTCCGCGCCGGATGACGGCCTGCTCGAAGTGTTCGCTCTTAACGCTCACAACATCGAGACGTTGAAGGCGGCGGGGGAGCGCTTCCTCGATTACGACACGCCCATTTCCGAGAAGTACTTCTGGCGCGGAAGGGAAATTCAAATTGACGTGGACCCCGATCAACCCATCTGGATCGACGGCGAGTTTTTCGGCCGCACGCCGGTGACCGTTAAAGTATTGCCCGGCGCGGTCAAGGTCGTCGTGCCCTAAACAACGCGAATTCGAGTGTCGGCAACAATTCCGGCAGATTCAGTTTTGTGCTGCCGGGATTTGCCGCCTGCCTTGCGGGTAATTATTGGTGACGCCTGGTTCATGCCGGCCGCGTCTCCGGATGTTACCCGGTCGCCTCTTTGTAGGCCGCGATGGCTGCCCGATTGGTGTCGAAGAGATTATCCCGGCCGATCTGGTCGAGTAGCCCATAGTGCGCCAATAGCTCCGGCACTGGTGGAGAAGCACGACTGATCAACAGTCTGATGTGTTTTTCCTTGAACAGCTCAATCGCACGCTCTAACGCCTCCACCCCGGTCGTGTCGATATCATGGACCGACTCAGCGTCAAGGATGAAGCATCGGAGGGCGTCGCCATTGAATTCGATAATTGCTTCCACGTCTTGCTGAAAAACGGGGGCGTTGGCGAAAAAGAGAGGGCCGCCGAACCGGTAGACAATGATGTCCTGGGCTGAAATTTGCCGATCTCCCACTTGCCCGGCTTTGTAGGTCTGATGATCCGGGTTTTCAATGAGGATTGACGTCCTGGGGTTTGCCGCGTGACGAACCACCTCGATGGTGGTTAACAGGAAGGCGATGGTCAGCCCCGGCAACGTGCCGAGAATCAGAAGACATAGAGTGCAGATGAGGGCTATTGTGAATTCCGAACGTCGCAAGCGATACAGTTCCCGGAACTCGTCCAGGTCGATCAATTTGAGAACGGCATTGGCCACGATCCCGGCCAACGCGGCTGTCGGTAAATTTGCCAGCTGTTCGGTGAAGAACATAAGCACGATAGTGATCAGGGCGGCCGAGACTATGCTTGGCCATTGAGTTCGCGCGCCGGCGTCATCCATAGCCGCCGTCCGCGAGGCGCTCGATCCCAGTACCAACGCACCAGTCAAACCGGCAGCGAGATTGCCCGCCCCGTAGGCAAACTCTTCCTGATCAGGGTCGACCTTATAACCATGATTCTGGGCATAACGTCTGGCCAATAACAGGCCTTCGGCCAGCGTTAAAACAACGATCGCCAATGCGGCAGGGACAAGGGTCATCCATTCGGCAAATGTCACATGGGGAATCGTGAGATGCGGCAAGCCGGGCGGGATATCCCCCAGGACTTTTACGCCATAGGCGGTCAGGTTGAAAATGGAGACGGCAAACGTTGCGACCAACAGAGCCACCAGCGCCCCCGGTACCTTCGATGTGACCCGCCTGAGCAGTCGCACGATGGCGATGCTGCCCAGACCGAGCGCCAGCGAGTACCAGTTCGTCTCAGGGATCGCCCTGACGGTGGCCGCCACTTCCCGAAAGAACCCTTCCGCTTCCACGCTGATCCCCATCATCTTTCTGATTTGGCTGAACAGCACCTCGATGCCCAAACCGGCGATCAGACCGACCAGAACGGCCCGCGAGAGATAGTTCGCCAGGAACCCCAACCGGAAGAACCAGAACAAGGCGAAGAAGAGCGCGCAAAGGATGGCCAGCGCCAGAGCCAGCTCAACGTAACGCTCGCTACCGGGAACCGCAAGTATCGTCAGCAGAGAGCCGATCAGCGCGGCAATGGCCGCATCGGGGCTGGCGATCACGTGGCGTGAGGTAGCGAAGATGGCATAGGCGATCATCGGCACGATACCGGCGTACAGGCCGACATGGGGTGGCAGTCCGGCGACATCTGCATACCCGATGTTTAGCGGAATGACGAGGGCGGCCAGGGTGATGCCCGCCAACACCTCGTTCATCCAATCCACCTGATCGATTCCTCGTAATGCCATGAACGGCCGGGGGAATGATATGCGCGTCTGCCATTTACGTTGATTGCTCATGGATTCCTTCTGAGTGTGATGTTTCCCGTCGGGATTTATTTACGGTCTGCGTGCCTTGCGTTTCGGTTACCGGTTCGCCGGCACATCACTGCCCAGCGCATCTTCCAATTCGATGAGTTGCGCCTTGAGCGTGGCCGTCGTCTTTTCCTGTTCTTCCAACAACTGCCTCAGTTCCTGGAGCCTTCCGGCCACTCCGGAAGGCGCAGCCTCGTCCGCTTCCTTGGGCTTCTCGCGCGGTGAGAGAAAGGTGTTGGCCAGAAAGCTGGTGAACACGCCGAACAGCGCCACGCCGCTGGTCATCAGCAGCACGCCGACGATCCGCCCCCACGTGGTCGTCGGGAAGCGGTCGCCATAGCCGACGGTCGTGATGGTCACGTAGCTCCACCAGATCGCATCCGACGGCGTCTGAATGTTGGCATCCGGATTGGCCGCCTCCACGTTAAGCACAAAAATGCTGGCCGTCTGGATGATGAGCAAACCGAAGAAGATGGTCAGATACAGGATGCTGCCCGCGCGATCATAGAGCAATTGATCCTTGATCGCCTTCGGACCGATGTCGCGCATGAGGCGATAGACGCGAAAGATGCGAAAGAAGCGCAGAATACGCAGGAAGGGAACGCAGGCCAGCAGGTCGGCCCACCCCCACTTCTTGATGAAATAGTCCGACTTTGATGTGGCTGACGTTAGTCGATAGATGAAATCGATCACGAAAATGACCGTGACGAACGTTTGAAAGATGACGACAACCTGTTTCGACGCCTCGCCCAACCCCGGCAGCCAGACGAGAAACATGTCAAGGATCGACATAATCGAAAGCAGCGCGATGAAGACTTCATAGCCGAGGTTCTTGAGTTCTTTCTTGTCCGAGGTGTCGTTCATCTGATCACTTACCTGTTATTAGATAATGATATAGGCAATAGTCGGCCGTGTTAACGCCCAACGATGCCGACCGTCGCGTGGGGCGGCCTGTTGATATGCGAGGCCTATCCCCGGTGGACGGGCGTTTGCGCCAGCATGCCGGGCAATTTGGCCTTCTGAGGCGCGAACTCCGCTTCAGTCACCTCTACCTGGGCCTTGAGTGCACCCAGGCGCTCCGGCTGGGTTATGACCTCCACGCGAATTACTACTGCCGGCAAGTTTATCCGAACTCGCGCCGGTCAGCAGGCCCAAAATGGTGCATTTTAGGCGTGTCAGGCCGGCAACACGCTGCGGCACAGCGACACCGCCATCGAGTTTGCACCAATAAATACACCCTTTTGGACTTGTGAACGAGGAGGGCGACAATAATATTTTATATACTCAAGACTGTGGCCCGGCAGGGCGACAAACAGCGGCCGAAGGAGAAAGAGGGATATGGCGAACCATGCAGCCGACACGGCAGACGCACCAGCCAAGGCAACAGCGGCCGATGCCCCGGAAAGAGCCGGGGTTGTTCTGGCCACGCTGATCATTATCGCCGCCGTGGCCAACCTCCCGCTGGCCATGGCCAACGTGGCCTTGCCCTCCATCGGGCAGGCATTCAACGCCTCGCAGACGCAGCTCAATCTGGTAGCGGTGGCCTATTCGCTCGGCCTCGCTTGCTCGGTTCTGTGGCTGGGGGCACTGGGCGACCGCTACGGCCGCAAGCTGATGGCGATGCTGGGCGTGGCGCTGGCCATCCCCGCCGCGTTGATCTGCGGCTTCGCCCCGTCAATCCAAATCCTCATCGTTGGACGCCTCTTCGGTGGTTTCGCCGCAGGCATGGCCTACCCGACGACATTGTCCCTCATCGCGGCGCTGTGGGGTCCGGGGCCGGGGCGCACCCGCTCCATCGCCCTGTGGGCAGCAATCGGCGGCGCGATCAGCGCCACCGGCCCGCTGTTGTCCGGCCTGCTGCTAAGCAGCTCTCCCTGGAATTCGATCTTCTTCGTGGTCGTGCCGATTGCGGCGGTGGCCCTGTTCATGGCCTGGCGCTTCATCCCGGCCCACGTCCACGAGACGGACGAGTCGGTGGATAATCTGGGCGGCATTCTGTCGCTGGTGCTGGTCGGTTCGTTCATCCTGGCGCTCAACTTCGCGCCCGTCCAGAGCGCACGGAGCGCGGTACTGGCCTTGCTGGGCGTGTTCCTCGTGTCGCTCATCCTGTTCGTCATCCGGCAACGGCGCGCGGAGAACCCGCTCTACGATCTGAAGATCGCCGGCCGGCGCCCCTTCTGGGTGGCCGCCCTGGCGGGCATCATCGTCTTCGGCTCCCTTATGGGGGCGATGTTCATCGGCCAACAGTTTTTACAGGATGTTCTCGGCTACTCAACCGTCGACGCCGGATTTGCCATCCTGCCGGCGGCCATCTTCATGATCCTCGTCGCGCCGCGTTCGGCCAAGCTGGTCGAATCCCACGGCGCGCGGACGACGCTCCTGCTTGGCTATATCTTCGTCCTGCTCGGCTTCGTGGTCATGTTGCTTTTGTGGAATGAGGGCATCCCCTACTGGATCATCGGATTGGGCTACGCCTTTGTCGGTATCGGCGTGGGGCTGGCGGGCACGCCGGCCAGCCGCACCCTGACCGCCGCGGTGCCGGTGACCCGCGCCGGCATGGCCTCCGGCACGGCCGACCTGCAACGCGATTTGGGCGGGGCGCTGATGCAATCGTTGTTCGGCGCGCTGCTGGCAGCCGGCTACGCGGCGGCGATTTCGGCCTCGCTGGCCGCCGCGCCAAACGCTGCGCAAGTTCCCGGCACAGTGACGAACGAACTGACGATGTCCTTTGCCGGGGCGCAGGCGGTGGCCGGGCAGTACCCACAGTACGCCGACCAGATCACCGCCGCGGCCAAGAGCGCGTTCCTGGCCGGCGATCAATATGCCTACATCGCCGGGATCATCGCCGTGCTGATTGGCGCGGCGCTGGTCTTCTTCATGTTCCCCAAACACGAAGAGGAACAAAAGATGCTGGCGGATTATCACGCGCAGGATATGGCGGCCATGGCCGCGGCCGGGCCGGCAGAAGCATCACCCAAGACAGGAGAATCATCATGACCGTGGAATCCAATATGGCGGCGAGCAAGCAAGGTGAGAGCGGCGCCCCATCCGAAGGAAAGCAGAGCCGCAGCGGCATTGTCCCCAATATCATCTCCGGGCTTGCCACCGGCCTTTTCAGCATCCCGGAAGGAATGGCCTATGCCCAACTGGCCGGGGTCAACCCTGTCTACGGCCTCTATTCCGGCATCGTCGCGGTGATTGTCTCCTCGATGACGACGGGGACGATCCTGATGATGAGCACCCTGACCAGCGCCATCGCCCTGGCAACCGGCAGCGTCCTGACGACGGCCGGGATACAGGACAGCCAGCTGCCGGCGGCGCTGTTCACCATCACGTTTCTGACCGGCGCCATTATGTTTTTGCTGGGCCTGTTCCGGCTGGGCAGCATCGTCAACTTCGTCTCCAACGCCGTCATGACCGGTTTCGTGGCCGGGGCCTCGCTGCTCATCATCCTCGGCCAGGAGCACCACCTGACCGGCTATGCCCCGCAAGGCAGCAACCAGTTCCAGAAGACGATCGACTGGCTTCAGAACATCGGCCAGTGGGACCCGACAACCGTGGCGATCTCCGTCGCGGTGATCGTGCTGATGGTTGTAATAAAGCGGATTCGGGCCATCGAGAAATTCGCGCCCATCATCGTGCTGGTGCTGGCCACCGTTGTCGTCAATTTCCTCGGGCTTAAGACCGAACTGGTCGGCGATATCGCTACGATTCCCAACAGCCTGCCCGGGTTCATGATGCCGGACTTCAGCCTGATACCGCAATTGTTTCTGGGTTCCATTTCGGTCGCGCTGGTCGCCCTGGCCCAGGGCGCGGGCATCAGCACGGCCGTGCCGAATCCCGACGGCAGCCGGGCCAGCCAATCGCGCGACTTCATCGGCGAGGGGCTGGGCAACCTGGCGGGCAGCTTCTTCCAATCGATGGCCACCGGCGGCTCACTCTCCCGCACGGGTATCAGCGTGGGCGCGGGAGCGAACAGCCGTCTGGGCGGAGTATTCGCCGGGCTCTGGCTGGGCCTCATCCTCCTTCTGTTCGGCAGCGCGGCCGAAATGGTGCCCATGGCCGTCATCGGCGGCATGCTGACGGTGGTCGGCGTGGAACTGATCACGGCGCGGGTGCCGAGCGCCAAGCTTGTCTGGCACACGGGCGATCGGAATTCCATCGCGGCGATGATCATCACCTTCGTGACGGCTCTCTTTATCCCCCTGCAATTCACCATCTTCCTGGGTGCGATTCTTTCCGTGCTCCTCTACGTCGTCGCCGCCGCCAAGAAGCTGCGCGTGCAACAGGCGGTTCGCCTGGATGACGGCGGGTGGGAGATGCGGGATATGCCCAAAGCTATCAGCTCCGGCGAAGTCAGCGTGTTCGTCCTCCAGGGACTCGACTTTTTCGCCGAGGTGCCGTTGCTGGAAGATGCCTTGCCGCCGGCGCGGGGCGTCACCAACGCCGCGGTGGTTCTGGTGCTTCGCGATCTGCAAAAGGTGAGCAGCACGGCCATCCGCTGGTTCGAGCGCTACGCCAACGATCTGAAGGCCGGCGGGAGTCTGCTGATGCTGGCCGACGTCAATCCCGAGGCGATGGGGGTGTTCAAAAAGAGCGGCATGCTGGAGGTCGTCGGCGAGCAAAACGTCTTCCCGGCGACGCATCGGGTGCTGGAAGCCGAGCAGCAGGCATGGGAGGCGGCTCAGCAATGGCTGGTGGGCAAGCACGCCGCCGGGCCGGAGAACGCTCAAGAGGGGTAATAGTTATAAGATTTTACAGATTCCGGATTGAGATTAGTGAGGATAAATGATGTCAAACCAACCCGATAAACACTTACGCGGACAACTACCGATCCCCGACATTCCCCGGCCGGGATTGATGACCTACGACGCCAAGGACCCGGATACCAAGTATCCGCCCATCGAGCCGCTGCGACCGCCGCAAGACGCGCCGAACGTGCTGATCGTCCTGCTGGACGATGTCGGCTTCGGCGCATCCAGCGCCTTCGGTGGCCCGTGCAACACACCGACGGCCGAGAGACTGGCCAACGATGGCCTGCGCTACAATCGCTTTCACACCACGGCTCTGTGCGCGCCCACGCGACAGGCGCTGCTGACCGGCCGGAACCATCATTCGGTCGGTATGGGTGCCATCACCGAGACGGCCACTTCCGCGCCCGGCAACAACTCTCTGCGGCCCAATACCAAGGCTCCCCTGGCCCTGACACTCAAGCTGAACGGTTTCTCCACTGCCCAGTTCGGCAAGTGCCACGAGGTGCCGGTCTGGCAGACTTCCCCGATGGGACCGTTCGACGCCTGGCCTTCGGCCGGCGGCGGCTTCGAGTACTTCTACGGCTTCATCGGCGGCGAGAATAACCAGTGGGACCCGGCGCTCTATGAGGGTACGACGCCCATCGAGCCGCCGGCCACACCTGAAGAAGGTTATCACCTGACCGAGGACCTGGCCGATCATGCCGTCAACTGGATACGCCAGCAAAAAGCCCTGCTGCCCGACAAACCATTCTTCGTCTACTTCGCGCCGGGCGCGACCCATGCACCGCATCACGTACCGCAGGAGTGGATCGAAAAATACAAGGGCAAGTTTGCCCACGGCTGGGACCGGCAGCGCCAGATCACCTTCGCGCGGCAGAAGGAACTGGGCGTTATTCCGGCCGATGCGGAATTGACC
This sequence comes from Anaerolineae bacterium, assembly GCA_023384355.1. Lineage (GTDB taxonomy): Bacteria > Chloroflexota > Anaerolineae > Promineifilales > Promineifilaceae > Promineifilum. Next base: position 27,019 of record JAHDWL010000007.1, on the reverse strand, counting down.
CCGCGTCATGACGTGATAACAGCCTGGGACGACATGCCGGCCGAACTCAAGCCCGTGCTGGAGCGCGAGATGGAAGTCTACGCCGGGTTCCTGGAGCATACCGACCATCAGGTCGGCCGTCTGATCGACACACTGGAAGAGCTGGAGATTCTCGACAACACACTCATCTTCTACATCGTCGGCGACAATGGCGCATCGGCCGAGGGTACGATGAACGGCTCGTTCAGCGAGATGGCGAACTTCAACGGCATGGCCGCGCTGGAGACGCCGGAGTTCATGCTGTCGAAGATGGACGAGTTCGGCTCGCCCACATCTTACAACCACTATTCCGTCGGTTGGGCCTGGGCAATGTGCACGCCTTTCCAGTGGACCAAGCAGGTCGCCTCCCACTGGGGCGGCACACGCAACGGTACCATCATCCACTGGCCGGCGCGCATCCAGGAGAAAGGCGGATTGCGCTCGCAGTTCTGCCACGTGATCGATGTTGCCCCCACCATCCTGGAAGCAGCCGGACTGCCCGAGCCGACGCAGGTTAACGGCGTGATGCAATCACCGATGGAGGGCAGCAGCATGCTGTACACCTTCAACGAGACCGATGCCCCCGAACAGCACGACTTGCAGTACTTCGAGATGTTCGGCAACCGTGGCGTCTATCATCGAGGCTGGAGCGCGGTGACAAAACACCGCACGCCGTGGATGATGACAGAGAAAATGCCGCCCTTCGACGACGATGTCTGGGAGCTGTATGATGGCTCAAAAGACTACTCACAGGCCCGTAATCTGGCGAAGGAGATGCCCGAAAAACTGGCCTATCTCCAGCGTCTGTGGCTGATCGAAGCCGTCAAGTACAACGTCCTGCCGATGGATGATCGCACGGGCGAGCGCGCCAACGCCGAACTTGCCGGGCGGCCGACGCTGATTCACGGCAACTCGCAACTGTTCTTCCCCGGCATGGGCCGTCTCTCGGAGAACAGCGTGGTTAACATCAAGAACAAATCCTTCTCCATCACCGCTGAGGTCGAAATCAACGACAAGCCCGCCAACGGCGTCATCATTGCCCAGGGCGGCCGGTTCGGCGGCTGGAGTGTCTATGCAAAGGACGGCAAGCTGAAGTTCGTCTATAACGTGCTGGGAATTCATGAGTTCACCACCGAGGCCACGGAGCCGATCCCGCAGGGCAAACACCAGGTGCGGATGGAATTCGCCTACGACGGCGGCGGCCTGGCCAAGGGCGGCGACGTCACCCTTTATTACGACGGCAAGGAGGTCGGCAAGGGGCGCGTCCAGATGACCCAGCCGATGGTCTTTTCGGCCGACGAGACGACCGACATCGGCTATGAATCGGGCACGCCCGTCAGTGCTGACTATACCACTCACAACAGCAAGTTCACCGGCAAGCTCCACTGGGTGCAGCTTGACGCGGGCAAGGATGATCACGACCACTTCATCGATCCCGAGGAACGGCTGCGGGTGGCGATGGCGCGGCAGTGACAAGCAGGTCACGTCGATAGCGTCGCGCAGTAGCCCGTTCAGAACGATCGAGGCGCAACTGATGTAACAGAGAGATGGAGCAGCCCGTGGCTTGTGCAGGCTGCTCCATCAGTGCTTTCCAGGTCGCCGCAGCAATCACAATTTGCTCCTCGGCCAGGTATTGAGGCCGGTTGAAGGACGAAATGGACGAACGCAAATCGAAAAAACCGGAAGAAGCTACCCAACAGGCCGACCGCAAGATAATCGAGCGGGACATCAAGGAATACCGCCCGTTCAAACGCCTGCTGCTGCTCGATGTGTTGCAGGATCGGGAATCCCGTCCACTGCTGCTATGGGTAAGTTTTGTACTGCTGGTCGGCGTCATCGTCTACCACTGGCTCGAAGGATGGAGCGTTCTCGATTCACTGTACTTTTGCGTCATCACTCTGGCCACCATCGGCTATGGCGATCTGACGCCGACAACGCCGCTGGCCAAGGCCTTTACGATATTCTATGTTATCAACGGCATCGGCATTTTGGTCGGGTTTTTCGACCGCATTCGAGTCGTCCGCGCCAGAGAGCTAACCCGACCTGCAACCGATGGCGATAGCAAGGACAATTACCCCAAGGAGAATTAAACGCCCATGACCACAGCTGAGTTCTTTCAGTCTATCGCCGCACTATCCGGCCTGTTATTCGTAGTCACCAGTATGCTCGCCATGGGGCTGAGCCTCACGGTGCCCCAGATCATGGAGCCATTGCGCAACGCGCGGCTGGTTATATTGGCGCTGCTGGCAAATTTCGTTCTGGTGCCGCTGCTGGCCTATGGCATTACTCTGGTCGTTCCGCTGGATCAATCGTTGAAGGTCGGCCTGATCATCCTGGCTACCGCCGCCGGTGCGCCGTTCCTGCCCAAGCTGGTGCAGGGAGCAAAAGGCAACGTCGCCTTCGGCGTCGGCCTGATGGTCCTGTTGATGGTGGCGACGATCGTCTACATGCCGCTGGTGCTGCCGCTGCTGCTGCAAGGCGTGACGATTAACCCGTGGGACATCGCCCAGTCGCTGATCGTGCTGATGCTCATCCCCCTGGCAATCGGCCTACTGGTGCGTTCCCATTCGGCTGAGTCGGCCGCGCATTACCAGGTGGTGATGAACAAGATCTCCTCGCTGGCCATGCTCATCCTGCTGGTCACCGCCGTGGGGTTGAATGCCGCCAATATCATCGGTTTGCTCGGCACCGGCGGCATCCTGGCGCTGCTCCTGTTCATTCTGGGCAGCCTGCTCATCGGCTATTTCCTGGGCGGACGTGACACCGGCATTCGCAGCGTGATGGGTCTGGGCACCGCGCAACGCAATATCTCGGCCGCGATTGTTGTGGCCGCGCAAAACTTCCCCGGCTCCAATACGCTGATCTTCGTGCTGGTGGCGGCCATCTTGCTGTTGCTGGTCTTGCTGCCGGTGGCGAAACGGATGGGGGCGCGCGCCGGAACGTCCGGTGCCGCCGATTCCGCAGCGGCATCATAATCGACAAAGCGAGCATGCGATACTGTGGCGCTACCGCCGGAGGGCGGTAGCGTCGCAGAGATAGCCCCGGTGAAGAAACCAAACCCGGATACTTTCAAGGAATACCCGCAAGCGATCGGGCAGACGGTTCGCCAACGGTTGCCGGAGAAGGGCACACGGCGCGACGATCTGACCGCCGGGCTGGTCTTTGCGTTGGTCAACATTCCGCAGGCCATGGCCAACGCTTCGCTGGCTCTCGTCAACCCGGTCAACGGGTTATATACCCTGATGCTGGGCACACCGGTCGCCGCCCTCTTCACCGGTTCGCGCCTGATGAATGTCTCCACCACCGGCTCACTGTCGGTGGCCGCCGGCAGCGCGTTGCTGGGCATTCCCGAAAATTTCCGGCCGCAACACCTCGTTGTGCTGGTCATGATGGTCGGTCTTATCCAGCTGACGGCCGGTTTCTTTAAGCTCGGTTCGTTGATCCGCTTCATCTCGAACGCGGTCATGGTCGGTTTCAAGACCGGCGTGTCGCTGCTTATCATCCTGGGCCAGCTTGACGACTTCACCGGCTACAACAGCGCCTTCAAAGGCCGGATTGCCGGCTCACTGGACACGTTGCTCAACATTGGTCAATGGCAATGGTCGGCGGTCGCGGTCGGCGGGCTGGTGCTGGTCCTCATCCTCATCCTGTTGCGCACACGCTATGCAAAGGTCGCCTACGTGATCGCCTTGTCGGCAGGGATAGTTCTGGGGGTGATACTCAACGCCGTCATACCCGGCGCGGTCGAGATGATTTCACCTCTTCCGGACAAGCTGTTCACGTTTGCCCGGCCCGAATTGGGGTACATGCCGGTGCTGCTCCCGTCGGCGCTGGGCATTGCCATCATCGGCCTGATTCAGGGCGCCGGCGTGGCACAGAGCTTCCCCAATCCCGGCAGCCATGGCAGCGACATATCGCGCGACTTCCTGGGACAGGGCGCGTCCAATCTGGTGGCCGGCCTGTTCAGCGGCATCCCCGGCGGCGGCTCCATGCCGGGCACGGCCCTCGTGGTGTCCACAGGCGGCCGGACGCGATGGGCCAACATCTTTGCCGGTCTCCTGGTGATCCCGCTGGTGTTTCTGTTACACAGTCTGATCGACCTTGTCCCGCTTCCGGCCCTGGGCGGCCTGCTGATCGCGATTGGCATCCAGAGCTTGCGGCCGGGAGCCATCCGGGTCGTGTGGGTGACCAGCCTGCCATCGAGGGTAGCCATGGGCATGACCCTGGCCTCGACGCTGATCATGCCGCTGCAATATGCCGTCTTTGTGGGTGTGGCGATTTCGATCATGCTTCACGTATTGCAGTCATCGGCGCGAGTCCGTCTGGTCGAGTTTCTGCCGGTGGAGGGCGGCTTTCCCGTTGAGCAGGATGCCCCGCAACGACTGGAAAGCGAAACGGTCACCATCCTGATGCCCTACGGCGACCTTTTCTTTGCCGCGGCAGCCACACTTGAGGACCTGTTGCCAGAAGTGGGCAGTGCCCGACGGATGGTTGTCATCCTGTCTCTCCACGGCTTCGAGGAAGTGGGCAGCACCTTCATCGGTGTGCTGCGCCGCTTCACGGAGACATTGCATGCCGCTGACGGTCGCCTCTACGTGGTCGGCGTCAGCCCCGCGTTGATCAGGCAACTTGAACGCACAGACCTGACCCGCCTGATCGGACCTGAACGGATTATTCCGGCCACACCCCAACTCGGCGGCGCCGCCAACCAGGCGTTGGCCGAGGCTTATGCCTGGCTGGACAAACCGATGCGTTACGCGCATCTCTGAAACATCCCTGGCTCCCGAATTCGGGTGGAGCCATTCCCCGCAATGAACGCCTCTGTTCAAACTTTTATCCGCGCCGGATGTGGGTTATAATGCCCGCATAGTGGTGCAGGATGATTCAATTACGGGATGGCGTCCGCCTCAATTCCACAAAGCTGTATAATCCGCCGTTGCCGGAAGATTACACGCCGCGCCAAAAGCTTCTGGAGCGGCTCGACCTGATATCGCGCCGGCCGCTTACCCTTGTCTCTGCCCCGGCCGGCTACGGCAAAACGACGGCGCTCAGCGCGTGGCTTCAGAAGAGCGATATAGACCACGCCTGGTACTCGCTCGACGAATTCGACAACGATATCACCCTTTTCCAGACCTACTTCCTGGCGGCCATTCAACGCGAGCTGCCCGATTTCGGCGTGGAGCTGGCCGCAATTGTGGACCGCGGCAATTCGCTCTCCGCCCGGGCGTTTGTCGACCAGTTCAATCCGGCGCTCGACGCGCTGGAGCGGCCGCTCGTTCTGGTGCTGGAGGATTTCCACGTCATCCACGACGCGGATATCCTGCTGCTGATCGGCGAACTGATGCGCCATCCGCACCCCGCCCTGCATCTGGTGCTGCTAAGCAGGCATGATCCGCCGCTCCCTCTGAGCGAGTGGCGCGCTCACAACAAGTCGGTCGAGATTCGTTCGGCCGATCTGCGTTTCAGTCTGGAGGAAACAGCCGCCCTGCTGCAGGCTGCCACAGGCCGGACGCCGGACGAGGCGATCGTCGCCGCCCTGCACGCGAACACCGAGGGGTGGGCCGTGGGGTTGCGCCTGGCCATCCTCTCGTTGGCCTACGCCGGCGAGGATGTCTCGCCCTATTTCCTCCAGCTAAGCGCCAACAACCAGCACGTCGTCGAGTTTCTGGCCGACCACGTGCTGGCGGGCCAGACGACAGAGCAGCAGACGTTCCTGTTGCAGACGTCAATTCTCGGCCGGTTGTCCGGGGAGCTGTGCGAGGCGGTGATTGCCGCGCCGGATATCGTGCCTGACGGGCAGGCGATGCTGCGCGAACTGACCCGCCGGAACCTGTTCATCACGTCGCTGGACGGAGATCGGCAATGGTTTCGCTATCATCACCTGCTGGCCCAATTCCTGCGCAGCCGGCTGCTGCGGCAATATTCGGCTGAAGAAGTGGCCCGTATGCACCTGCGGGCCGGGCGCTGGTTTGCGGACGCGGGGTTCATTGAAGAGGGGATTCAGCACATGATCGCCGCCGGCGAGGTGGAGGAGGCTGTCGGGCTATTGGCCGCCGTCCGGTATGACCTGCTCAATCGGGAGCGCTTCGGCCGCCTTTCATCCCTGTGCAACCTGTTTCCCGAGGAGGCTGCGGGCATCTCGCCTGAGCTGCTGTTGGCGCGGGCGTGGGACGCCCACACAATGCGGTTTGACATCGCGGAGTTGGCGGCGCTGACCGGGGAGATCGACACCTTGATCGCGCGTCTCGACCTTGCGCCGGATCGGGCGCGGCTGCTGAAAGCCGAGAACGACATCCTGAAAGGGATCGCGCTCTATTACGACCTCGATCCGGCCGGTTCGCTGGCGCACTGCGCGCGGTCTGGAAGACATCCCCAGGACCGCCTACACCGTGCGCGCCTTCGCCTGGCTCTATAGCATCGGTTCGCTGCATATGATGGGCGATCTGAGCGGCGCGTACGAGGCGATCAACCAGGCCAGGCACGAAGACCTGGCCGTGCCGGGCATCCGGCGGGCGCGCAATGCCGCCGCTGCCGGCTTTATCAACTGGATGACCGCCGATCTGCCCGGACTGTTGAAGACCGGCGAATACACTCTGCAACTTACCGGGTCAACCGATCAGAACATCACGGAAGTATGGGGTCACTACTTTCTGGCCTCTGCCTTCTATCATCGAAATAACCTGACCGAGGCCCGCCGCCACGCCGAGCGCGCCTTCGCCCAGCGACGGCTCAACCGGGGTTACTTTGCCATCTATAGCGGTTTTATTCTGGCCCTCGTCGATCAGGTATCCGGCAACCCGGAACAGATGCAAGAGACAATGGACCAGACGCTCGCCTATGCGATCGAGTTGCAGAGCGCGCCGCTCATTGCCGCCACCCAGGCTTTTCAGGTTGAACTGGATATCCAGCAAGGAAATATTCAGCGGGCCGCGCAGTGGGCGGAGCGGGCGCTGCCGGTCATCCGGTTCGCCGCGTTGCCGCTCTTCTTCGCGCCGCCGCTGACCGTGCCCAAGGCGCTGCTGGCGGCGGGCGACATCGCGAACCCCGAATTGCTGGACGACTATTTTCGCCGGCTGCGCGCACATCTGGAAGCGACCTGCAACACCCGCTTCCTCATCGAGACCCTGGCGCTGGAAGCGATGTTCCACGACACCCAAGGCAACGAGCGAGCGGCATTTGCCGCCCTTGAACATTCGCTGGTGCTGGCCCAACCGTCGGGGTTCATCCGGCTTTTTGTGGATTTGGGCGCCGGGATGAAAAAGTTGCTGGGACGCCTGCCGGCAAAAAGGGATTTGTCTGCCTATATCTCCGGAATCAACAGCGCCTTCCCAAAGACCCCGACCGCTTCCAAAGACGGCGGTCTGGTCGAACCGTTGACCGACCGCGAGATGGAGGTCCTCTCCTTGCTGGCCGGGCGCTACAGCAACAAGGAAATCGCCGCCGAGCTGAGCATCTCGCCCATGACGGTCAAGCGTCACACGATCAACATCTATCAGAAGCTATACGTCCAGGGTCGTCGCGAGGCCGTCGAGGCCGCGCGAACTTACGGCATCCTCGAATAATCCCCGCTGCGCGTTTTCGTGCACCAAAATCACACCCCGCGTACACCTCTTTGGTGCTACCCCAAGGGAGCTGTTCTTTTGTACCATCATGGTGACGGATTGAGTTGGGCAGGCTCCGCCACTTCAAGTGGCCAGGGAATTCGCTCCATAGATATGCACACGGTAATTCCGCAAAACGAGATGGACACGCCGGGAAGGTTTCGGATACGTGTCCATGGCTCCCCTTCGCGACAATGGGTTACGGGCATGGTGGGCAATGTTGAGTTCAGGAGTGAACAAACGTCCGGCGGAACCGAGACGATCCTGACCGCTAACCTGTTGGACCAGGCCTCGCTGATCGGCTTCGTCAACGCTCTCTACAATCAGGGTCACGCGATTCTGTCCGTCGAACGGCTGCCATCTGAGGCAGCCGACGAGTCACCGGAGCAGGATCAACAACCGCCAAACTGATCGGCTACCAACTCGTTGTTGGCCGCGCGGCCCGCTACGCAGGCTGCAAAACCGCCGGGCCTGCTCCCGCCTTACCCCCCGCTCAAAACGAATATATAGGCGACGATCGCGATCAACCCCAGATACAGGAAGGGATAGACCCAATCGAGGAGGTGGTCGATGTGTTCCACGCGCTCCAGCCGTCCCTGATTTTCCAGTCGCTTCATATAGACGTTATAAAGCAACACCATTGTGTTAAAGATAAACGTCACGCCCATGACCGCGTCGAGGAATGTGAGATAGCCCAGGCGGGGGTAGTTATCGGCCAGGCTGAAACTGAACGCAATGAACAACAGCGTGTTGCCGGCTGAGACTTCAATACGCCGGTTGTAATCGTGCAGGAAGAAGGTGAACCAGGAGATCAGGATGATGAGCAGGACGGGGATGAATATCTGCAGGATATAGTAATTCAGGTGGCGCGGCGCTTCGAACGTCATGCTGAAACGCGACACGGGATTATCCGTCACGCGACCCTCCACAATTTCGGAGGACGTGGTGAAATCGGTGATGATGAACTCATCCTCGCCGTGGTCCGGGTTGATGCCGCTGAAACCGGGCAGATCGGACACGACATAGGTGTCGGCCGGCAGGAGTAAATCCAGATAGATTGGAAAGAGTTGTGTGTCGAAGGGAAACTTGCGAAAGTTGAAGTCGGCCTGATAGGTCATGGTGAAGGATTCACCGTAGCGCGCGCGGCCGTCGGGCCAGATGGCCGCTGCCCGGCTCTGCACCCAGCGATTCCCCTGCTGGTTGAAGAATACAAAATCGGGCCACACGCTGTTCACTTCGTCCAGAAACCGGTCGAACTCTTTCTCGGTGAAGATCTTCACCGCACAGTTGCAGCTGTCCGGGCTGAAAGCCAGCGACGGGTCCGTCCAATCCATGCGCATGCTGCCCAGCACTGTGAAATCCTCGCCCTGCGAATCCACTTCGCTGATCCGCTCGATGCGGATGCCGACCTGCACATCAATGGGGGTTTTCAGCACCGGGTCGCCCGTTTCGGCCGCCGCGCCCGTCAGAACTTCCGGCGCGTTCAGCCCCACCAGCGCCCGGAAATCGCCCGCGGTGGGCGCGCCGCTCGCGTCGGTCATTGCGCTGACATCGATGGTATAGCCCGTCGCCACTTCGGGCAGGGTGAATTGCAGCGCGGCTTCTGTGGTCTGCCCGTCAAGGTTGGCCGCCTGGAGCGGTTTGCCGCCAAAATCCCGCAGGACAACGGCGGGAATCAGGTTGCCGGATGTCGGTTCGACCGATATGTAGACGGTCTCGCCCGTGTCAATGGGGGCCAGACGTAAAGTGGCGAGCGGTTTTTCGGCCGTCAGGCTGCCGGTCGCCTCTTCCACGGAGGGGGCGAAGGCTTCTGCCGACAGTTCCCGTTCGACGAACGGCGCTCCGGCCGGCTCCGTCTCCCCCGGCGCGTTCAGGCCGATCGTCAGCTCGTACCCCCCGGACGTGGCGCGGCCCAGGGTCGACAGCGCTCCCGTGGCGATGATGCGGTAGTCCCCGGCGGCGGGAACAGTGAACTCCAGCGCGGAGGCATAGCCGTCGCCGCCGTCATCATCCCAGTCCAGAAAATAGCGCGCGCGTAACTCATCCAGGTCGCGGGCCACGTTGTCGCTCTCGGCCACCAGACGCGCGACGTCCGCCCGATAAGCGGCTTCGACCTCGGCCAGCGGCCGGGTGGCCTCCATCACGCTCGTCGCCGGGTCCAGGTTACCCGAGGTGGCGCGCATGGCGATGCTGAGCCGATCGCCCGGCTGTAATCCCCTGACCAGATAGGCGTGGATTTCACCCGTAGCCAGCCGGCCGGCGATTCGTTGCACCTGGCCGGCGCGATCCTGCGCGATTGCGGCGGTGGCGGGCCTGGTCCCAATGATGACGGTCAATGCAAACAGGGAAATGAACAGCCAATTGCGTGAGAACTTTATCGGCGAACGTGTCATGGAGGTTTCCTGCTGTAATCGTTAACTATATACCAGCCTGATTATAGACAAAAGAAAGCCTGCATTGTAAGCATCTTATTGGTGTGAATGCAGACACACCAAAGTTACACCCTTTTGGTGTTATTGTCGCCGGATTGGATGGTCTACCATTACCATGCCGAAATTTGGCGGCCGCAAGCGTAATTCACGGGTTGCGGCCGGCCCGCGGGCCGAGTGATAGATCGATCGGAGGTAGAATGTCCAGCCTGGTTGTGATCTCCTTTAATTCACCGGATGAGGCGGCGCAAGTTCTGGAAAGTCTGCGCGCTCAAACGAAGTACAACAATATTTCATTCAAGGATACGGCCGTGGTGAGCAAGGACGCCGACGGCAAAGTCCACGTCAAGAACGAAGTCAGCCAGGGAGCAATGACGGCCACGGGCGCAGGCGCGCTGTTAGGCCTGTTGCTTGGCTCGCTTCTCTTCCCCTTCGCGGGAATTCTGATCGGCGCGGGAGGCGGTGCGCTTGTCGCCCGCTTCATGAACCTCGGTGTGGACGGCAAGTTCGTCAAGAGCGTTTCCGAATCGCTGCAACCCGGCACATCCGCGCTGTTTGTGCTCGTTCATGACGCCAATCCCGATGTCGTGCGGGCGATCCTGAAAGAGCACCACGGCACCGTTTTGCATACGACCCTTTCGCCCGAGGCGGAAGAAAACCTCATCAACGCCTTGAAATGATGATGGACTGCTCCGGCCGGCGACCCACGGCGTAAGCCCCATGGTCGTCACCCGATCCGCCCTTGACGAAACACAGAAAAAACCAATTGAGGAGCAAAATGTTGAGATTCAGGAAGATTTCAGTGCTGCTGCCGGCGCTGGCGATCGTTGCGCTTGCTGCCTGCCGGCAGGAGCAGCCGGCGCCGACCGCCGAACCGCAGCCCGTGGCCACGGAAGCACCGGCTCCGACGGTCGCCCCGGCCAACACCGACACGCCGGCCCCCGCGGCGACCGAGCCCACCGGCTCATATGTCGACGAACTGCAACACGTGCCCGATCCAAACCTGGTGGGCATCACCTGGGAATGGGTCCAGCGCGAAGACGCCGCCGGCAATGTGACGATCAGCGTTTCCATGCCGGAGAACTACACTGTGTTGTTCAACGAGGACGGCACCTTCAACGCCAGGATCGACTGCAACAACGCCAACGGCCGCTATGCCACCGAACAACCCGGCAGCATCTTCATGGAGCTTGGGCCGATGACGATGATGGCCTGCCCCGAAGGCTCGCAAGCCAACGACATGATGATGATGTTCGGCCCGGCGCAGAACTATTCGATTAGCGACGACGGCAACACCTTGACCTTCAACTGGGTCGCCGGCGGCCCGGTCGATGTTTACCGTCGCGCGGGCAGCGGCGAGGCGCAGATCGAGCCGGACCTGGTCGTCGCCGCCGGGCTTCATCCGGCGATGATCTCGCTGGACACGCAGGGGTTACCCTACTCGTGGCAGGCCGTGCTCGTGCCGGAGACGCCTTATGACGCCAGCCAGCCGCCCGGCCCAACCGGCCTGCCGGCCCACACCGAGATTCTTTTCGGCGTCACCGATCCGGCACAACGACAGCCAACCGACCCGATCATGTACATCATTCCCGTTAACGCCTATCTGGCGCAATGGGAAGCGGCCGCCAACCCCACCGTGGGTCTGGCGATGGACGACATCTATACGCGCACCAATTTGCTCACTGCCCCCGGGCTGATGGACAGTTACGCCGCGCTGCCGGTCGAAGAGACGGTCGGCGCGCTGGACGTAGCTGTGCAGCTCGACCGGACGGGCGCGCCAATCACCAGCGCGACGATCAGCGGTTATCGTTTCGTCGGCCGCTGGCAGCAAAGCCCCAACCCGGTGACGAATCAGGGGTTGCGCTACGTCTATCAGGGCTTCACCAACGACGGCCGCTTTTTGGTGTCGTTCTTCTATCCCGTCACCAGCCCGACGCTGCCGGCGACGGCCGCCGATGTGCCACAGGCGGAGATGGACCAGCTCAACAGTGACCCGACAACCTACATGGCCCAGATGAACGAAGAGCTTAATGCCCTGACCCCGGCCGACTGGGTGCCCGATCTGGCCACGCTCGACGCGCTGGTCGGTTCGCTGCAGATCGAGGAGATGCCGCGCGCCGGCGTCGAGGGACGCATCTGGCAACCGGTAGCCCAGGAAGTTGATGGCGAGGACGTTCCGTTCACCCAGGACACGAGCGACTATACGGTTGGTTATCTCGGCGTGGACGAGACGACGGGCATCATGCGTTTCCATGCGGATTGCAACGTCGGTAACATGGGCTATGAGTTGCGCGCCGGCGGCATGATCGGCGGCTATCTGGCCATGCCCGGGCCGATGACGCTGGCCTTCTGTGGCGAGCAATCGTTCGACCAGGAGTTCATCGGCGTGCTGCAGGCGGCGCAGAATTATCGCGTGCGGCCGGGCGGCGATCAGATGGTGCTGGCGATGCCCGCCGGTGGCCCGACCTACGTCTTCCAGAATATCGGCATCGAGACGGTTCCACCCGTGCCGGCCCCCATGCCGCCGGTTGAAATCGAGACACCGGAACCCCAGGCCCCCTACGGCGTGGTTATCGCTCCGGCCGGCGTGAATGTGCGCTCCGGCCCCGGTTCGGCCTATCCCATCCTCGGCACGGCCAACTTCGGCGTGGAAGGAGCCATCATCGGCCGCAGCGCCGACGGCCTGTGGTGGGTGACGCCCGTCCAGGGCGCGCCGAACGGTCAGGGCTGGGTTTCGGCCGACTTCGTCCAGGCCTTCAACACCGAAAGCGTGCCGGTCATCCAGGCGCCGCCGCTGCCGACGCCGGTGCCCCCGCCCACGCCTGTGCCGACGGCGACACCCGCGCCCGCCCCCGAGCCGGTGATGCAGTTCTGGGCATCCGCCACGGTCATCAACCAGGGCGAGTGCGCCACGCTCTCCTGGAATGTGCAGAACATCCAGGCTGTGTGGGTCTATCCGGTCGGGCAACCCTATAGCCAGTTCCCGGTGACCGGACAGGGCAGCCAACAGGTGTGCCCGCAGCAGACGACTACCTATGAGATGCGGGTCCTGCTGCGTGACGGCAGCGTGCAAACGCAACCGATCACCATTCAGGTGAACATCCCCGGCAATCCGCTGGCCAATACCGGCTGGGTGCTGACGTCGCTCTACGGCAGTGCGCCGCTGCCCAACGCGGTTCCCAATCTGTTCTTCGCCGATAACGGCACGGTCAGCGCTTTCGGTGGGTGTAACAACTACAGCGGCCCCTACTCGGTGAGCGTCGAGCTGATCAACATCGGCCCGCTATTCGGCGGTCTGATGGCTTGCGCGCCGGAAATCAGCGCCCAGGAATCGCTGTACCTGAATGCCGTTCAGTCGGCCGTGACGTTTGAAATGACGCCGGACACGTTGATCCTGCGCGACGGCTTCGGTCAGGAGACCGCGCGCTTTACAAGGGTTGGTTAACCCTCCCGAATCCGGCTGGTCGGCAAGGTTGCGACGGAAGAGGCAACCTCGCCGCCCAGCCGAGGTGATGGGTCAAGGGTAATAAACAGGTTCTCAAAGCGAGGGCCGGAACATATCACAAGCTGGAGGTTAATATGTGTTGCTTCATCACGCTGTTTTTGCTGTTCGGGCCCCGTCTGGCGGGCGTGCTCTGGTGGATTGCCCAACCTGTGCGCTGGGTAGGCCAGGTAGGCGCGTTCGACACCTGGCTATGGCCGTTGCTGGGCCTGCTCTTTGTACCCTTCACGACATTGATGTACGTGGCCGTTGCCCCCGGCGGCATCACCGGCTGGGACTGGCTCTGGGTAGGCATCGCCGTTCTGGCTGATATCGCCAGCTACGCGGGCGGTGGTTACGGCAACCGCAACCGCATCCCGGGCTACACCGGATCGTAAATGACCCGAATTCGGTAATCAGGAATGAACCTGACAGGCTCGGCTGCTAACGGCAATATCTTGTCTGTCATTCGGTTGGATTATCATCGTGCTCCAGCCTGTCAGGTTGCAGTTATATCCGGTAGATCCAGGATATAAGGAGGTGAGAATATAGCGGAGAAAGAAATACCGGCGATCACCCAATTTTGCATCAACAGGTAATTTACCCATTATCTTGATACCAGGAGGTGTCATCGTGGCGTTTGAACTTTTTTGTATGACGATCATCGCGCTCCTGTTTTCAGCGGCGCTCATCTTCGGTGGTTACCGATTCTTCCTTTTCCTGCTCCCGATCTGGGGCTTTTTCTTCGGCTTCATGCTTGGCGCGTCGGCGATCCAGGCCTTGTTTAGCACGGGTATGCTGGCAACCGTGACCAGCTGGGTAGTCGGCTTTATCGTGGCGCTTATCTTCGCCGCCCTGTCGTATTTCTTTTATGCTGCGGCCGTGGCTGTGGCCGCAGCCGTCCTGGGCTATATGCTCGGCGTCGGCATCATGGATCTGTTCGGGTTGAACGGCCTGTCGCTGCTCACGTTCCTGGTCGCCGTCGCTCTGGCGGTCATCGTGATCATCGTCACCTTCCGCTACAACCTGCAGAAATACGTCATCATCGCCGCTACGTCGATCGGTGGCGCGGCCCTTGCCGTCGGCACAATTTTGATGGGCATCGGCGGCGTCAATTGGCTCCAGATAGCCGAAAGCCCGGTGCGACTGTTGTGGCAGACTTCGCCGTTCATGGCGATCGTCTTCGCCCTGCTGGCCATCGCCGGCATCGTCGTCCAGATTCGCGCCAATCGCCGGTTCGAGATTCAGACCTACAACCGTCTGGCCGACACCATGTAATTGTCGGGGTTGTTACTAACGCCGTAAATCGACATATCGCAACGAATCCGTAGACCTGACAGGTCGTCGATCAAGGTATTGGCCCGGCTGATGCCTGGGTCGCCGGCCTGTCATGTCTGTCACCGGCAAGTGCGATACGTCGCGTTGCAGCGTGCTGAATACGCCGCTATATCATTTGTAGACGGCAATCATCGTTGCTAAAGTTCATTGTTACGGGGAATAACTTTTGTATTGCAGCGTGTTTTCATTACGCGCAAAGACTACACAGGAGAATTAATCATGTCGAAAAAACGTCCTTTTGGTATCACCTTGCTGGCTCTTTTGGCGGGGGCCGGCGCAATCGTCGCCCTCATCCATACCCTGCAAATGCTGCATCTGTTCCCGATTCGCGGCCCGTTCGGCGAGGCCCACTTCTTCACGTTCGATCTGTTAGGCGCGCTGCTATGGGGTTTGATGGTCGTCATTTATATGTGGGTGTTCCGCATGCTGTGGAATCTGGACGCCCAGGGCTGGCTGTTCGTCGTCGTTCTGGCCACGCTTAACCTGATCCTGGCCGTCGTTTCAATCTTCGGCAACTCGACTTTTCAGGCGATGCTGCCGTCGCTGCTGGTCAACGGCCTGATCCTCATCTACGGCATGCTGCCGGGCACGAAGGCCGCTTTCAATTTGGCCAAGTAAGACGGAACTGTTCAGCGCTTTCTCCGCCCCCGCGAGAATGTAACCCGTTCTCCCGCGCGGAAAGAGAGGGCGTCGCGCCGGATTAAGAAAACTTCCCCCGCTTAAGCCGGAAACAAAAGGAGGGTTGGCTCCGAAAAGCCAACCCTCCTTTTTATTTATTCCCGGGTATGCCCCGGAAGATCGCCCCCACGATCTCAGGGCACAAAGCCGAACAACTGCGCCAGCGCATTGAGGGAAAACTCGCCGCCGGTGAACAGGGTGCCCAAGGCCCACCCGCCCACGACGATGATGAGCGTGAAGAGCACCGGCAACAACAGCGTGCGCCAGCCGCGAAGCTCGTGGGCCTCGCTGACGGCTATCCAGGCGGCGAACAGGGCAACCAGCGCCACGCCGGGGATCACCAGCGGCGCGATCGGCCCGATGAACCACAGCAATTTCAGCAACTCGACTGCCTGCACGAACCCCATTGCCCGGAAGGTTTGGGTGAATGTGCCCTTGCCGCGCAGCACGTGGGCTGTGCCATGCAGAACGAGAACGCCCACTATCCACAGGATATAGCGCCCGGCGAACATCGTCAGGAACCCGGCACCGGTGGCGGCGTTGTCGACCAGCGCCGTCATCGCCACACCCACCAGGCTTAGGAGCAGCGCGGGGCCGGTCAGTTCGCTTCGGGCGGCAATTGTTCGATAGGCAGTTCGATCGAGAATGATCGACCGCAGCGCCAGAGCGCCCCAGACGCTCGGATGCTGCAGGCCGCGGAGGAGGTTGCCCGGTGCCCACTCGTCAGCCGCCGGAACCTGTTGCTCAACCTTGCGTGGCGGGGCCGGCCGGTCGCGACGGGCATCCAGCAGGGGGAACATATCGACCGAACTGCGCGTCGCTGGAATAACCATGTCAGCCGGGTGCAGGATGAAGGAATCGGTCTGCTCGCCGCCCAGCCCGCCGTGGTTGCCAATCAGCTCCTCAAGCGCGGCCACTGTGCCGTCGGGGTATAGCGTACTGATGATGGTCATGTCGCCAGCGCTGGGGAAGTCGGCTACTCGCCGCAGCTGCCAGGCGCGCACCTCCAGATCCCCATAGGGAAGCAGTGGGTCGACGCCGTCGACTTCGCCGGTGTGCAGGTTGCGCGTGCCGTTTTTCCCGTGGGCCACGGGCGTGCCGTCGGCGTCAGTGACGATGACGATGCCGACCCCCTCATGGCCAATCACGGCATCGACCATACCCGGATACGCCTCGTTCAACTCGTCCAGAGTCGTTCGATGGTCGAAGGCATGGAAGTAGACCTGGCCCAGGTTACCGCTGCCGCAGAAGGTGACGTCCGCCTTTTCTCCGGCCGGGAGCGTCTCCTCGTCGGTCTCAGCGCTGCGCTCGGCCGCCTTCTGCATTTGCTTGGCGGCGGTCTGGCCCATGCGACCACCCATGCCCTGGGCCTGGACGTTGCCCAATTCGGCGGCCGTGGATGCCACCGACAGCGAGCCGTCATCGCCGCCGCTGGTCTGGACCATGACCGTTCCCTCAGGCATGTGGCGCTCGATGAACTCTTTCAGCGTGTACCCGTAGCGCATCAGGAAGGTCGGGCCGAACGATTGTCCGTGATCAGACAGCAGCAGCAGCTCATAGGGGCGCGGCGCTTTCGTGGCGATGATCTCGCGGACGGTGCCGATGTAGCGGTCGAACCCACGCAGCGTTCCGAAGGCGTGCTTTGTCCAGGGGCCGGAGTGATGGGCCACTTCGTCGTAGCCGGGCCAGGTCGTGTACATGGCAGGCTCGCCGCGAACGATCTGCATCAGCGTGAGGAAGCCCGACACTTCGCGCATGAATACCGTGGTGGCCGCGCGGATGAAGGGGTAGCCCTTGTGCAGGCGGTTCAGGCGCGGCTCCACGCCGGCCGATATGTCGCGAATATATTGCCAAATCTCCAGGAAGCTCTCGCCGATGAACAGTCCCAGAACACGCATGAAGAAATTGGGGTTCAACAGCAGCAGATAAATATCCCGGGCGCGGGCGCGCTGTTG
Source organism: Anaerolineae bacterium (assembly GCA_023384355.1). Lineage (GTDB taxonomy): Bacteria > Chloroflexota > Anaerolineae > Promineifilales > Promineifilaceae > Promineifilum. Next base: position 9,519 of record JAHDWL010000007.1, on the reverse strand, counting down.
TTCGGCCGTGCCCCCGCGCAAATCCGAGGCCGTCAGCAGAGACAGTGTGGCGTCACCGTTCATCATGTTATTGATGCTGGCCCCGCCACGCAACAAGCCCTGGCCGTGGGCGTAGCGAGCGTTGATCTCGGCCGCGTCGTTGCCCGACACGAACAACTTGCCGCGCGCCTTGTCGTACCAGCGAAAGGCGGGGATGTCGCTGTTGTCGCCGAAGAGGATGCCGGTCTGGCAGGCCGAGGTCTGCGACGGCAGGCCGCAATCGGTACGGGAGAGCACGTAGCCTTCCTCGGCGATCATCTGTTTAACGTTGGGCATGTAGCCGTCGTCGATCGCTTTATGAATGTGATGGTAGCTCAGGCCGTCGATCTCCAGCATGACCAGGCCGGTCGTCGGGTTTTCGGGCAGAGCGACGCGCTCGCGCGTCAGACGCCGCTCGATGACGCCCTCGTAGAAGCTGCGCGCGTCATCGATGCCCAGAATGCTGGTCAGGATCGCGCCCACGCTGGCCAGGATGATCCCGCCGACGATGGCCGGCAGCCAGCCGTCAACGACAAATGCCCCGTTCATCAGGTTGGCCGTCAGGCGCAACATGACCGCGTTGATGAAGAAGCCGACGATGAACAGGGCGATGAAGCCGAGGGGGACGGCCAGCAGCAAGAGCAACGGCCGGACGAGCACGTTGACCATGCCAAGGATGAAGGCGGCCACAATGGTCGTGACCCATTGCGGGTAGGGAGCCACCGCGTTGAGGTCGATCCCCGGCATCAGCCACGCGGTGATCCCCAATGCCATGGCGCTGACCGCCCAAATGATCAAAAACCGGATTATTGCTCTCAGAAAGGCGCGTATCGTGTACATAGATGAAACCCTATCCAGCCAGAATGGATAACTCGCAAGCGAATTTCCTGACAGAATAGCGTTTTTCGGGGAGAGAATAAAGTATCAAAAAGGTGTAGATCAGGATGTAGAGGTCATAACAACCCGATGCTCTTGGCCGGCTGGGCGAAGGGCCGGCACGAAATCATTCAGCGAAATCCAGTCAAACCCGCCAGGTTTACCTGGTTTTGGACGGAGCCACGGGCGAGATACTGGATGATGGGCCGCGCGTCAGATCAGGATGCCCAGCAAATCATCGGTCGAGATGTTAACGAAGTAATCGTCGGCATCCGCCGCAGTTAACTGCCGGCAGAGGTCGTCCTCGCGATGAGCTACGCCGGTCAGCGTCGCCGCCAGTTCGGCCGGATCGCGTCGGGTGAAATAGTCACCGTAGAAGCGGGCTTCCTGGATGACGCCATCAACCACATCGAGCATGACCTCAACCGTGCCGCCCGGCGTGCGTGCCCGCCGGCTGAAGTTATAGCGCGGCGAGTGACCATAGTTCCACTGCCAGGTAGCATATTTCGTGTCCCGCAGTCGCTCGATGGCTTGTCGATCGGCGTCGCTCAGAGTGTAAAGGGTCGCCCCCGGCGTCCCGGTCATCACGTACTCCATCAGGCTGTCGCGGAATTCGAGTACGGTCATCGGTCGCGTCAGGTGCTCGCTGATGTTGGTGACCCGGCTGCGAACGGACTTGACCGCCTTGTCGTCGAACTTGGCCGGGTCGGGGCGCAGAGCGGCGGCCACGTCGGCCATACGCGCCGAGAATAGCAATGTGCCGTGATGAAGGATGCGCCCGCGGTGGATGTACTCGGCATTGCCGGAGAACTTGCGACCGTCGATAGTCAGATCGTTGCGCCCCTCGAAGCGGGCATCGACACCCAGACCGCACAGGGCGTCGAGGATGGGCTGCGTGAAGCGACGAAAATCCACCTCGTTGCGGTGGTTGCCCGCGGCAGCGCCGGCGATGAAGGTGAAGTTGAGATTGCCCAGATCATGGAAGACCGCTCCACCGCCCGACAGCCGCCGCACGACGGGAATGTTGTGCTCGCGCACATAGTCGACGTTGATCTCGGCCAGCGTGTTCTGGTGGCGGCCGACGATGATGGCCGGGGCATTGCGCCAGAGCATGAATACGTCGCGGTCGAAGTGGTCCATGACGTACTCTTCGGCCGCCAGGTTGAAATAGGGATTGGTCTCGTGCCGGGTGATGCACAGCATAATATTGATTGTGGCTCCTGACTCGGATCATACCCGGCTTGTCGCGGATTCGCACGTGAACGGCGGCGATCCATTGGGAAAATAGGACCGAGGTGGCATATACTATCGACATCCTGTGCAAAGGGGTGATCGAACTGGAAATCAACGAAACCTTTGTCCTCGAATCCATTGGCCTCCCAGCCTTGATCGAAATCGCGCGACAAGCGGCCGGTGTCAACGTCCTGGAACTTGACCAATGGCGTATCGAGCAGATAGGCGGCGGGCTTGGCAATCCGGTGAGTGTCGGCCTCTATCGCGTAGCCGGCGAAGGCCGCACCGGTGGCGAGGCAGAACCCTGGTCGGTGATCCTGAAGGTCATCCAGTCCCCGGCCAATGTCGGCCAGACTAACATGGGAGAGAAGGATGACCCAACGCACTGGAACTACTGGAAGCGAGAACTGCATGCCTATCGCTCCGGTTTTCTGGACATGCTGCCTGACGGCCTGGTCGCGCCCCGCTGCTATGCCACACAGGAGTTACCCGGTGAGGTGGCCTGCCTGTGGCTTGAGGAGATCGGCGGGATCAACGCGGACGCGTGGCCGCCGGAGCGTTACACGTCGGCTGCCCGCCGTTTGGGGCATCTGAACGGGCTATATGCCGGCGCGCGGCCGCTGCCGGAATATCCGTGGCTCGGCCGCCGGCGGCTCCGGCAGTGGAATGACCTGTTCACTGAGTGGCGTACAATCCAGTGGACACATCCGCTGATACAGGCGCAATATCCCGAAGCGGAAATCGGCAACTTGCGGCGGGTCTTGCTGGAAAGCGATGATTTTCTGGCACAACTGGATCGATTGCCCCGGACTGTTTGTCATGGCGATACATACCCCACCAATTTCAAGTCCCGCGAAAGGAGCGGCGGGGAGGAAACGGTCGTGCTGGATTGGGCATTGGCCCACACCGGGCCGATAGGCTTCGACCTGGGAGCTTTCGTTTTCGGCGCTTATCTGAATATGCCCGAACGCCACCTGCCCGAGGTCGACGGCACCCTGTTCAAAGCATACCTCGCCGGGCTGAGCGACAGCGGTTTCCGGGCGGATGAGCGGCAAGTGCGATTCGGATACGCGACCTCGGCCACGCTTATCATCTCCCAGTTTGTCCTGGCGATGCTGGACTGGCAGCTCAAGGCCGATGATGCAGTTGAAATCGAGGCCACCAGACCCAACGACGGCCGCCCGTGCTTCGAGGCGGCGATGGCCGATATCGCCTGTGAATTACGCGACGTCATTTGAAAAAGTCGAGCATTCGAGATGCGGCAGTGGCGCGGGCGTATGATATAATGGGGCGCAGCCGGAGAGAATTGTCCTGGATCTTCGACCGGATTTCAGGGAGTTCAAATTCACGGCGCAGAAGATAATTTCGAGTAAATTTCGAGCCGGCGCCTAGCCGTGCTCTTTCAAAAATAAGGATCACAGTATCAGGAGGCTCCCATGCTTGTCCGCGAACTCATGACTCCCAATCCCGTCACCGTCCGGCCCGACACCCCGGTCCCCGACGCGCTGCGCCTGATGCGCGAGCGCAAGGTGCGCCGCCTGCCGGTGGTCGACGCTCATGGCCGCCTTGTTGGCATCGTATCCGACAAGGACCTGCTCTATGCCTCGCCCTCGCCGGCCACGACGCTGGCTGTCTGGGAAATCCCCGATCTGCTGGGCAAACTCAAGATCGAAAAGGTGATGAGTCGCGACGTCATCACGGTGGCCGAGAAGACGCCACTTGAAGAAGCCGCGCGCATAATGGCTGACCGGAAGATCGGCGGCTTGCCGGTGATGCAGGGGCCGGACCTGGTGGGCATCATCACCGAGACCGACCTTTTCAAGGCATTGCTGGAGCTGTTCGGCGGTCGCCGGTCAGGCGTGCGCGTCACGGTGACCGTGCCCGTGGAAAAAGGCGTCCTGTCCAAAATCACGACCGCCATCTTTCAGGCGGGCGGCGATATCGTGGGGCTGGGCATGAAGGGCATCCTCGGCTCCTATGGCGACACGGCCGAGGTGGTGCTGAAGGTGCAGGGCGTGGAGCGCGACGCGCTGGTCGCGGCGCTGAGGCCCGTCGTGAAAGAAGTCGTCGACGTGCGCGAGGTGTAGGCAACGAACTGACCTGATACACGGATGGAGCGAGTCAGACGGATACGGAACGAGGGACGCGGTATGGTTCAATTGATCCCGATGACGGACAGCGAATTCCAGAAGTATTTAAGAGCCGCCATAGAAGACTACGCTCAAGAGCATGTCCGGGCGGGCAACTGGGCACCTTCGGAGGCGATCCTGAACTCTGAAGAGGAGTTTCGGCAGCTTTTACCTGATGGCGTCGTCTCCAAAGACCAGCACTTGTTTTCAATTGTGGATGACTCTACCGGCGCGACAGTCGGCATGATCTGGTTTGCCGTGCGCTCCAGAGGAGTCACCGATCCCTACGCGTTTGTCTACGATTTCCGCATATACGAGGAATTCCAAAGGCGAGGCTACGGCCGGCAAGCCTTTTCCGTCCTGGAGGAAAAAGTCAAGGAAGTAGGCCTCGATACCATATCGCTCCACGTGTTCGGCCACAACCACGCGGCCATCGCCCTCTACCAGAAAGCCGGATATGAGATGACCAACATCCATATGACGAAGAAGCTGGCCGATTGAACGAGAGAAAAGCGGCATGACAGAATAAGGGGGCACCATGATTCGACGGGCGGTTTTAGGTTTGTCGATCGGCGGCCTCGCCGCCGCAGTCCTGTGCGCAACCATGTTTTTTATAACAGCCTCGCTCGACGGCACGCAAACCGTGGAGGCCGCCGGTTACAGCCTTTTGGTGGCTGTCATCGGTGGAGCGCTGGGATGTGTGGTGGGGGCAGTGGTGGGACTGGGCAACATGCGCCTTCTCAGTGGTGGGTTGGTGGGGCTGGTCGTGTCACTGGCCGTGGTGGCCTTTTATATGTCCAGCTTCAAAGGCGAGGCCGATTTTGTGAGCCTGCTGAATCGGTCGCGGGTGATCATCCTCTTCACTACCGCGCCGCTGATTCTGACCGGCATCATCACGGCCTGGGCCAATCGCAGGCTGAACGCGACCAGCTGAAAGGCTGTTGATACCGGGTTTTCCCGGAATAATCCGGTTTCAATTGGTGATAATCTCCGGAAAGCGGGGTTCTTTCGAGAATCCCGCTTTTTTGCCCCTTGACATATTCCCATATAGGAATATAATGTATTTCATGGCGCGAACGCCGACAACATCAGACGCTTTCAATGCCGTGGCGGAGCCGCAGCGACGCCGGATCATCGACCTGCTGGCAAGCGGCGAGCGGTCGGTCAACGACATTGCCGCGGCGCTGAAGATGCGTCAGCCGCAGGTGTCGAAACATCTGAAGGTGTTGCGCGAAGTAGGGCTGGTGAGCGCGCGCGGCGAAGGCCAACACCGGCTCTACTCCCTGAACAGCGAGGCGTTGCGGCCCATCTACGAGTGGGTCAGCCCATACGAGAAGTACTGGCGCGAGAGTTACGAGCGACTGGAGCAGCTGCTCGGCAGGCTGCAATCCCAATTATCGGCGGACGATCGGGAAAACCCGACCGATCCTGTGGCTCATTAAACATCCACGCACACAACCTGAAGGAGAAACAACATGTCAAAGCCAGAGATTAACGCAAAACCGGGAACGCTGGAAATCGTTTCGACGATGACCCTCAACGCACCGCGCGAGCTTGTGTTCCGGGCCTATACCGACCCGGCGCTCATCCCGCAATGGCTGGGGCCGCGCAATCTGACGACCACGATCGACAAGCTGGACGCGAGGTCCGGCGGACAGTGGCGCTACGTCCACCGCGACGCGGAGGGCAATATCTACGCCTTTCATGGCGTTTTCCACGAGGTCACCGCGCCGGAGCGAATCATCCAGACGTTCGAGTGGGAGGGCATGCCGGGCCACGTGCAGCTGGAGACGGCCGTGTTTGAAGATCTCGGCGGCCGGACGCGCGTGGTCTCGCAATCTGTCTTCCAGTCCGTGGAAGACCGCGACGGGATGATGTCGTCCGGCATGGAAGTCGGCGTGAACGAAGGTTACGAGCGCATGACCGAACTGCTGGCCGCGCTTATGACCGCCTGATTCCGCGCCGGCCGCCATGTGAAGAGCCATGAATCGCCGGGTTCATGGCTCTTTTAATATGTACCGTGTCGACTTCAATAGGATACAGGCGCAGTCAATACGACTCGGTTATACTTGGGAGCCATGTCCACGAACCGGCAACGCTGGAGGCGGCCGCTGCTCGAGGCGGCGCTCATTTCCCTGTTCATCCTTGTGGTCTATTACTACTGGTTTGGCGTCGCCAACCGGTACGCCATCTTTCTCTATGGGCACACCGCCGACGGCATCCCCCCGGCCCAGCCGTTCGACGCCATCACGTCCAGCCGCTACTGGATGACCGGGCTGGTGGTCGCCGGGATGGTCATGGCGCTCTACACGCTCGTCAACTGGCTGGGCGGGCGACTGGCCGCGCGGCGCGGGCGCTCGATGGCCGTGCCCGATTGGTGGCGCGTCTGGGCGTTATGCGTCGTTCCGCTGGCCGCCGGCATCCCCGCCATCACGATGAACGTCAACACGCCGACGTTGCCGCTCTCGGCGGCCGCGGCAAGCGCGACGGTGGCGCTGGCTGGGCTGGCTCTGGCGCTGCTGCCCGGTCGCTGGGCGGCCGAGCGTCCCGGCGATCTGGTCTGGCTGGCGCTCGACGGCGTGGCCCTGATCCCCACCCTGCTGCTTCTGCGCGCCGTCGAACTGCCGGGGCGCGGGCTGTCGGTCAGCCCCACCGCGGCCTGGACGATCGCTATCGGGGGCGTGATCGGCGGCGCGGTCTGGCTGGCGATCATGAGCGTCCTGCGCCGGTGGGGGGACCAGAAGACACCCGACGCGCTGGCCATCTTCCTCGCCGGCGTGGCCCAGAGCTATCTGCTGATGCCGCTGGCCCACCATCTGACGGCCGGGCCGCCGGGGCTGCGCTACATCACCGTCTCAACCAACTTTTTCGCCACAAATCCCTGGTTGCAACTGCTTGCTTTCGCCATTGCCGCGGGCCTGGCGCTGGGGGCAACATGGTTCCGGCGGCGTGCGTCCATCGTCCCGGTTGCCGGGTAGATCAATCAGGTAAAAGGGAAGGCCATTACGGCGCAGGAAGTTCGCAATATTGAAGTGGCTTAACTCATGACAGAACTTACGGCGCATATTTGTCCATCGTTCTGCTATAATAATCAATATACAGTGATGGTGATGGCGAATGACAATTGAATTCGAACTTCCCTACAAGAAACAGCTACAGGCTGAAATTGAAGCTACGCCGGGGGAATATCTGCCCGCGCTGCTGGAGATCGTGCGGCTCTATCGCCAAAGTGTGGCGCTAAGACCCGCCGCGGATTCCTTCCATCAAGGTTGGCATGAAGCGATGAATGGCCAAACCCTTCCCCTTTCTGAACTTTGGCAGGACCTTGATGCCGAGTGAGCCGCCCGCTTCCCCTGTTGAAATCCGGTTCACGCCTGAATTCAAACGCAATTTACGCGCGTTGAGTAAACGTTTTATCGTCATATTCGGGCCGATATCCAGCCAATCCTTGAGCAATTGCAGACTGGTAATTTCATCGGCGACCAAATTCCTCGCACCGGCCACACGCTTTACAAAGCCCGCATTCGTAACAGGGACGCGCAGCGGGGCCAGAGTGGTGGGTATCGAATGATCTATTACCTCCAAACTTCACGGAGCGTAGTGCTCATCACCCTGTATTCCAAGTCAGAACAGTCAGATATCTCGACCACTGAGGTTCGGCGCATTATTCGTGAATTTGAGGAGGGGAAAGAATGACCCACACCATCCGCGCCCCACGGGGCACACAACTCCATTGCAAGGGCTGGCTCCAGGAAGCCGCCTATCGCATGATCCAGAACAACCTCGACCCCGAAGTCGCCTACGACCCGGAGCATCTGATCGTCTACGGCGGCCGCGGGCGGGCGGCGCGCAACTGGGAGGCGTTTGACGCCATCCTGCGCAGCCTGCGCCGGCTGGAGGACGACGAGACGCTGCTCGTGCAGAGCGGCAAGCCGGTGGCCGTCTTCCGCACCCACGCCGACGCCCCGCGCGTGCTCATCGCCAACAGCAACATCGTCCCCCATTGGGCCACCCAGGAGAACTTCGATCGCTGGGAGGCCGAGGGGCTGATCATGTACGGCCAGATGACCGCCGGAAGCTGGATCTACATCGGCACGCAGGGCATTCTGCAGGGCACGTTCGAGACGTTCGCCGAGGCCGCGCGGCAGGCCGGCTGGCCGTCGTTGCGTGGCAAGTGGGCGCTGACGGCCGGGCTGGGCGAGATGGGCGGGGCGCAGCCGCTGGCCATCACCATGAACGACGGCGTGGCCCTGGTCGTTGAGGTCGACGAAGCCCGCGCCCGTCGCCAGCTGGAGCACCGCTATATCGACGAGGTCAGCGAGGACACCGAGGACGCGCTACGCCGCGTGGAGCATTACGTCAATGCCGGCGAGGCCCGTTCCATCGGTCTCATCGGCAACGCCGCGACCGTGCTGCCCGATCTGCTGGCGCGCGGCGTGTTGCCCGATCTGGTGACCGACCAGACCTCGGCCCACGACTTTCTGGCCTACTTCCCCGACGATATGAGCTACGAGGAAGGCCGCGCCCTGCGCGACCGCGACCCGGCCGAGTTCGCCCGGCTGTCGGCCGCCTCGATGGCCCGCCACTGCGCGGCCATGGTCGAGTTCCAGCGTCGCGGATCCATCGTCTTCGACTACGGCAACAACCTGCGCCAGCGGGCCTACGACGCGGGCGTCACCGACGCCTTCAGCTATCCCGGCTTCGTGCCCGCCTACGTGCGGCCGCTGTTCTGCGAGGGCAAGGGGCCGTTTCGCTGGGTGGCCCTCAGCGGCGACCCGGAGGACATCCGCGTCACCGACGAGGCCATCCTGGAGCTGTTCCCGGAAGATGCCCACCTGCGCCGCTGGATTCGCATGGCCCAGGAGCGGGTGCAATTCCAGGGGCTGCCGGCGCGCATCTGCTGGCTGGGCTATGGCGAGCGCCACCTGGCCGGACTGCGCTTCAATGAGCTGGTGGCTTCCGGCGCGGTGAAAGCGCCGATCGTCATCGGCCGCGACCACCTCGACGCCGGTTCCGTGGCCAGCCCCAACCGCGAGACGGAGGGCATGCGCGACGGCAGCGACGCCATCGCCGACTGGGCCATCCTCAACGCGCTGATCAACACCGCAGCGGGAGCGACGTGGGTCAGCTTCCACCACGGCGGCGGCGTGGGCATCGGCTACAGCCTGCACGCGGGGCAGGTCATCGTCGCCGACGGCACGCCCGCGGCCGCCCGCCGGCTGGAGCGCGTGCTGACGGTCGATCCCGGCATGGGCGTGGTCCG
>JAHDWL010000160.1 GCA_023384355.1 Anaerolineae bacterium | reverse complement strand
CGCGCGCGAATGACGGCCTCCCTCCGGTTAAGCCCGTCGAAGGCCTTCTCCAGCCCCATCTGGGCCAGTGTGCCGGTGATGACGCTGAGTTCCAGCAGTGCCACAACCCCTCCCGGTTCGCGCGATGACGATCAGACAGCGCAATGCTACCGCAATCCAGACAGCCGGCAAATGACGAGTGACGAGTGACGAGGTTTGAACCCGCGCCGGTCATTTCCCGCAGCGTTTTTCAGTAGCCGGCCCAGTGGTTGAAGGTGTAGAGGTCAGGCAGCGGCGAAACCCCTGTGCCGTAGCAAATGGCCTCCCTTCGCCGCTGCCTGACCCTCCGCGGCTGTTGACCCGGCCTGAACACACGGGCCACGCCCCAGGAGGGTCAGGCAACCGGGAGGCGAGGCCCTGGTTATCAGCCGACACCTCTCCCGGTTGCCTGACCTCTACGCCTCACGGCCGTGTTGTATTATCAGAGCCGACTACTGCAAGACCCTGTCATTTCCCGTTTATTGGTGGACAACCGGCCCGGCCCACGTTATGCTACCTCAATATTGCGGTGGAGATATCATCGATGGACGTTATCAGCTCAACGGACTGGATCATTTTTGCCCTCGTCGTCGGCGGCCGATTCATTCTGCCCCTGTTCATTCCCTTCTTCCCATTGCCGGCCATCATCGCTTGCCTGCTGCTCGACGGCGTGGACCAGACCATCTTCCAGGTCTTCACCACGCTGCCGCTCGACGGTTACCAGAGCTACGACAAGGCGCTCGATATCTACTATCTCTCCATCGCCTACATCTCCACCTTCCGCAACTGGACCAACCTGTTCGCCTTCCGCGTCAGCCGCTTCCTCTACTACTACCGGCTGGTCGGCGTGGCGCTGTTCGAGGCGACCCACCTGCGGCCGCTGCTGCTCATCTTCCCCAACACCTTTGAATATTTCTTCATCTGGTACGAGGCCGTCAAGCTGTGGTGGAACCCGCGCAAGCTGTCGCGCACGGCCATCATCAGCGCCGCCGCCTTCATCTGGATCGTCATCAAGCTGCCGCAGGAGTACTGGATCCACATCGCCCAGAACGACGTGACCGACACCATCAAGGGGCTGCTCGGCGGCACGCCCGAATCCGCCTGGGGGCCGCTGATCATGGACAACCTGCTGCTCATCGTGCTGGTGCTGTTCGTGCTGGGGCTGGCGCTGTGGGCGCTGATTCGCTTCCTGCGTCGCAACACGCCCGCGCCGGAGCACAAGCTGGGCTGGCGCGCCGACGACAACACGACGCTGCCCACCGATGACCAGTTCGCCCGCGCCCGCCGCTTCATCAACGAGCGCATCTTCGACCGCGACCTGCTGGAGAAGATCGTCCTCGTCGGCCTGCTCATTTATATTTTCGCCACCATGCTGCCCACCGTCCAGATGGGTGTCGGCCCGCTGGCGCTCTATGTCGTCGTCCTCATCAGCGCCACCACGGCCATCAGCCACGTCCTGGCCCGCCGCGGCACGACCGTCGCTTCCGGCTTCACCCACTTCGCCGCCGTCTTTGTGGTCAATATGGCCCTGTCCTGGCTGATCGCGCTGGTGTTCGGCCGCGACTACAACTGGATGAACGCGACCATCTTCATGCTGATCGTGGCCGTCATCGTCACCCTGTTCGACCGCTTCCAGCCGTTCCATTACGCCCGCTTCCC
>JAHDWL010000072.1 GCA_023384355.1 Anaerolineae bacterium | reverse complement strand
GACCCCGACGTCGACAGCCCGCGGCAGCCCAGCTTGTTCGACTGACCAGCGCCCGGGCCTCCGCCCCCCGGATTGGCCATTGAACTCAACCCGGCGGTGTGGTATACTCTTTCCGTCATTTTTACGGCAAAGTCCGTCATTATGCCGTCCCGTCACCCCGATGGATGTCCCCTCATTCCGGGACGGCCCTGGAGAAACCGAAATGCAGCCAACCATGAACACCATCGGCAACTTGCTTCTGCAAATCGGAATCGTCGTCGTCATGTTCTCCATGGGCTTGCAGGTGACAGGCGGGCAGCTGGCGGCCGCTCTTCGCCGGCGGCGGCTGATGGGCCAGGCGCTGGTGGCCAACCTGATCGTCCTGCCGTTGGCGGCGCTGGCGCTCTCCCGGCTCGTCGCCATGCCCGACGCCGTCGCCGCCGGTTTTCTCATCGCCTCCATCGCCCCGGGAGCCAGCCTCAGCCCCAAGCTGTCGGAGATTGCCCGCGCCGACATCTCGTTCGCCGTCAGCCTGCTGTTCGTGCTGGCGACGCTGTCGGTGGTGGCCACGCCGCTGCTGGCCGGATTGCTGCTGCCCAATAACCCGTCGCTCCAGTTTGAGCCGCTGAAGATCATCCGCATCCTCATCATCTTCCAGCTGATCCCCCTGCTCGCAGCGCTGGCCATCCACCGATGGCGGCCGGGATTGGCCGGGCGACTGCGGCGGCCGTCCATCCTGTTGGCCAACATCCTGTTCGCGGTCCTCGTCGCCTTCTATCTGATCCGCGACTTCCCCGCCCTGCGCATGCTGCCGCCGGCGACGTTGCCGGCGATGGTCGCCATGACGTTCGTCTCGCTGGGCGCCGGCTGGTATCTGGGCGGGCCGGACCGCGCGACGCGGCAGGCGCTGGCCTTCGGCACCAGCGTCGAGTTCACCGGCCTGGCCCTGCTCATCACGTCGCTCAGCTTCCCCGGCACGGCGGCCAACATCACCGTGGTGGCCTTCGGGCTGGTGATGATCGTCGTCAACACGGCGGCCGCGCTCATCTGGCACCGGCGCGCCGGCGCGGCGGCCGCGGCGACAGCGCCCCTGATTTCCGGGCAGCAGGCGGCCGTTGACTTACGGCGCACCCCACAACCGTAAGCTCGGCCCGAAGCGAGACGCCCTTCCATCGGGTCGCGCCAGTCCGCGGCCGAACCACGCACTGAACCGTCATTCGATCCTTCGGAGAAACTTACGGCCGCGAGATAGCTCCGCCGCGACCGGAACGCGCCCGACGCCACGCACAACCCGACCCCCAGCCCGACCAGTACGCCCCACCCCACTGCGGCCGGATCAGGAGGACGACAGCCCCAATCGCCCCGCAATCCGGCGGATCGGGCGGCCGGACTCCACGCTTTTCTCCTCTTCCACACCTGGAGACGCGGCGGACAGGCGGGATCAACGTCCGGCGGCATGAAATCCACGCCCGCCCCCCTTGGTGGCGGCCGCTTTTGCGCCGGATTCAGCACACACGGCATAGGGAGCAGCCGCCCCTGCGTCGTGGGAGGCAGATGTCGCGCCGGGAACGGCCGCCATCGCATCCGGTGAATTTGTCCTCAAATCGGGTTGGTAGACGAGAGATCGGGTGGGTAGATGGGAAATCAGGTGGGTAGGCGGGGTATGTATAATAGACTATGCGAAAAGAACAGGCGATCGACGTCTATTTAATTATGAGCTACTCATTATTAATTAAGAGGCTTTTGGGGCGGTTTCCTGCAGATCGGTGGGTCAGTGGGTCAGTAGGTCAGTAGGTCAGTAGGTCAGTGGGTCAGTAGGTCAGTGGGCGACGCGCGTCACTCGTCACGGGACTGAATACTGACTTACTGAATACTGACTTACTGAATACTGACTTACTGAATACTGATCCACTGAATACTGACCTACTGAATACTGAATGCTGGCCAGCAAATCGGGCGGCCGGCAGCTCCCTTTCCCCCTTTCTCCCCTTCCCCGCTCACCCCGCCTCGCCCGTCATGCGGAAGATCATCTCCCGGACGTCGCTGAGGCCCATCTCGGCCGCCTGCAGCGGGTGGCGTTCCAGGAACTGGGCCAGCAGCGCCAGCGCCAGCCCGAACACCTCGCTGCGATTCGCGCCGAAGACGGCGTTGAGCGTGCCGTGGGCGCGACCCAGCTCCAGCACCTGCTGCGGCGAGAGGCGGATGCTCGTCCACTTGTCGGCCGGCTCGCGGTCCGGCAGCGGCAAGTCCCACAGGAGGTAGAGCGACTCCAGGTCGGTGATGCCTTCGGGTATCTCGCGCGTGCGACCGCTGACGGCCGTGCGCAGCGCCTCGACGTGGGCCGTCAGCGCGGACACGGCCAGGTCGGGCAAGTCGGCGCGGCTGAGCGCCGCCGGCAATCGCGCCGCCAGCACGCCCAGGGCTTCTTTCTGCTCCGGGTGCAGCGCCACATACACGTTCTGCCGGGCCACCTGCCGCCGCGGACGGCCGCGACGCGGCTTTTCGCGCAGCAAGTCCTTCAGCGTGCTGACGTGCGGCTCTTGTGTCTGGCCTTTGTCCTTCGGCCGTTCCCTTGCCTTTTCCGATTTCATGATCTCAAGTGACGAGTGACGAGCGACGAGTGACGAGTGACGAGTTAAGAGGATGCTATTTCGTCATTCGTCATTCGTCATTCGTAATTTGGAGTGACGAGTTAAGAGCGTTCGTTCCCGCGCATGGTTCTAATCGATGCCACAGTCATGGAAAGTATTTCTTCCAGCTCGTCCATCAATGGCCTCAGCCGTGATTCAGGTACTATATTCCCTTCCACCAACAATTCCAGCCAATAGAGCGATTCATCCGCCTCTTCTTCGACGATCTTCAGCTTGTTCACCATATCCGCCCGTGATTTGGCCCGCATCGACGCGCGATAGTTCGCCCCGACAGACGTGCCCGATCTTAACAACTGGCGGCCGATTATCTGCCCCGTGTCATTCGCCGGCAAAGCGTTGACAAGATTTATCACGCGCAAGGCGACAGCTTTTGTCCTGTCCCGCAACGGGAACTCGCTCACCGCGCACCCCTCTTAACTCGTCACTCGTAACTCGTAACTCGTCACTCTGCCTGTCTGTATCCCGAATGTGTCTCCAGGAACTTCATCACAAACGCCTCGTCGATTTGCTGGCCGCCGGTGGCGAGAAGCTCCAGACAGAGGTGCAGGCACAGCAGGCAGATGGAGCGCGGGTAGCCGCGCGTCTCGCGCCAGATGGGCAGGATCGAGTCCGGCAGGAAGAGAGGCGGCTGGCGGCCGTCGCGGCCGGCAGCCAGCAGGCGGTATTCGATGAGCGCCGCCGTGTCGTCGGGCGCCAATGGGTCCATCGACGATCGCGTCGCCACACGGTCGTTGAAATCCTTCGACGAGCGCAAATTGATGTCCAGTTCGGGGCGGCCGAGCAGGATCACCTGATACGCCTTGCCGCCGCGCGGGTCGCGGAAATTGAGCAGGCGGCGCAGCTCCTTGAACTGCTCCGGCTCCAGCTCGTGGGCCTCGTCGATGATGACCAGCGGCAGCACGCCGCGGGCGGTCGTCTCGGTCAGAAAATCGCGCAGCTCGTTGAGCTGGTCCTCGGTGGCGCGGCGGGTGCGCACGCCGAATTCGGCGGCGATGCGCCGCAGCAGCAGCAGGCCGCTCTTCTTGGGCGGCTCGTCGACGCGCGCGGCCACGAAATCCGGCCGGCGGTCATAGCGGCTGTGGAACCACGAGGCCAGGGTCGTCTTGCCCGTGCCCACCTCGCCCACGACCACCGACGCCCCCTGCCCTGCCTCGACCATGTAGCTGACCTTCGACAGGGCGCGCCGCGTCTCCGTCGACAGATACATGAAGCGCGGGTCGGCCTCGATGGTGAACGGCGCCACCACCACGCCCAGCTTCTCCCAATCGGGTTTGTAGCGCGTCAGATCAGTTTCCAGCAAACTCTCGACCATTGCAGTTCCTCCATGGATCACCGACTCGCATCACGCCGGCCTCGCGGCCGGTTCATGTCCTCTCTCAGGCTCATAATTATATCAGTATATCCTATATCAATCCGAATGTACAGAGCCTAAGCGAGCAATATTTACCCAAATTGACCATCACAACGGGGTAAATGACAAAATATATGCTATAGATCATCTTGACATAGACAATTTGTGCTATTATACTGTTGATCGTCGGTGGTTGTATCACGCATTGCTCACTAATTGATCATGCGGTGCTAATGATCGCCGGCAGACAAGGGGTGATTGCCGAAGACCGCCATCCGAAGCCACCCCGGGCGCGACAGGTCAGCCTGACCGCGCCGACATAACCGATAGCCGGCCGGCAACGGCCACCACGGCGACTTTGCCGCACGCGGCGAACTCGTGAGTGTGTTTGTTGTTGCCTCTTTCCGGGAGGGGTGGGTTTATCGCCTGCCCCGAAGGGAACGGGGCCGCGGCCGGCAATAAAAAAGTGGTCCCGTGACGCGGGACCACCAGTATAAGCGACGGCCTCCTTTCTGCTTATCGGTGCCGCCAACACCGTGAGCAAGAGCTCAAAACAGCGCCCCTTTGTTGGGGAGGGGGATTTTATGTCCCCAAAGGAAGCCTACTCTATCCAGGTACGAGCATACCATATGCGGCCGAGCGTGTCAATTGTGGTAGTGACGAGTGACGAATGACGAGTGACGAGTTCAGAGGTGCGCTTCTTGATTCGTAATTCGTAATTCGTAATTCGTAACTTCTCCTCCTGGTTAAGGACAACCTATCCGGTGGAAACGCAGGGGATGCCTGCGGATAGTTTCGCTTTGCCTGAATCCGGGAGCGTGAGCGAAGCCGTCCGGGCCGCGCAGCAGAAGTTGATGGAGCTACGCCGATCTCTCGGCATAGAGCCGCGCGGCCGCGAGATTCCGGAACCGGCGGAGCGACGCCGGCGAACCGCTGCCCCCACCCCACATGTTCAAGATACAAAATACGAGTTACGAGATACGGAAGAGGAGGGCGCTCCTGATACGTATTTCGCCTCTCGCGCCTCATATCATTCCGAGAACCTGGCCCAGCACCTGCGCGCGGCGGCCGAACGGCGGCAAAAGCGCGCCGCGGCCGACGACCGGCAATGGCTCACCAAGTTACGAGCGACGAGTGACGAGTTACGAGTTCAGAACCAGCGGCGACCACACCCGGCGGCCGCTGCGGGTATTCTTCATTCGTCACTCGTCATTCGTCACTCGTCACTCGTCAAGGTTTACCCCGACCTCGCCCTCGGCATATTGCGGCGCAAGAAGGCCGCGCCGGGGCGGGTGTGGTTGCTGCTGCGCCACCACGACGCCGCCGGCCGCGGCCGCGTAGACCTGGCCGAGGCCGTCCGGCTGCTGACGCGCGTCGGCTCGCCGTTGCGCATCTGCGGCCGCCGCCAGCTGATCAACCTGCTGGCCGCCGGCGAGGGCCTCTTCTGGCAGCGCGACACCGGCAGCGACGGCCGCGAATGGCTCCGCCTGCACTCGGCGACGCGCGTGGCCGCCGGGCTGGGCGTGGCCCGCCTGGGCGGTTCGCCCGTGGCCGTGCCCCTCAACGCCCTGACCGGCACCATCGGCCAGTGCCGCGCCCACCTCTACGCCGCCTTCCACAGCGGCCGCACCACCACCGATCTGCTGACCGGCGAGCGACGCGGCCGCGGGCCAATCGCGCGCGAGACGTTATGTAAATTATCCGGCGCGGTCCCCAACAGCCAGCGCAACTACGAGCGCCGCGCCCACGTCGGCCGCCGCAGCGCCATCGCCGTCGGCCCGCAGATCGGCGGCACCGGCCCGGCCGACGAGCACGAGACCGCCTGGCGACGCGGCCGGGCGCTGTTCCACCTGCGCGACCGCCGGGGCCGCTTCGGCCGCCCCGGCGCGACCTATCTGGCCTGGCAACTGCCCAACGAATACACCGGCCCGCACACAACCCTGCCGCGCGGCCGCATGAAACGCCTCAACCGGGCGCTCGCTGACCTGTTCCATGACGGGATGACGGGCAACGACGAGCGAACGGAAAGGGGATCGGACGTTGGGCAGGTGGCAGGAAGTGGGGCGAAAGGCCCGGATTGCGGGTCGCAGCGCGCGGGAAACGGGCCGGATATGGCCGATTGTGGGGCAAAATGCGCGGAAAGTGGGGCACAGTCGTGCGCATCGCCCGTCGCGTCCCCGCGCCGCTTCTACGGCTCGGCCAAATCGGCCGCGCTGGCCCGCCACGACCGCGAGCGCTACTGGCGTTACGGCCGGGTGTGGCTGTGGCGACCGGAGGAGAAAGGGAGCGGGGGAGAAAGGGTGAAAGGGAGCCGATGAGGAAATTGTTTGCACCCATGATCGGGATAAATATATGCAAAAGACGAAAGGGAGAGAGGGGGCAGGGGTGAAGGGGAGCGGCCGTTGTTACTTGACATAGTGTTTCCCGGGAAACAATTGTTGTAATACAACAATACCGTGGGGGAAATGACGAATGACGAGCGACGAATGACGAATGAAGAGGGTCGACACGCAGGTCGACCCCTACAACGCGGCCGCGCGCAACCGTGGGTAGGGGCAAACCTGTGTGTTTGCCCTCCGGGGGGCGGCCTGGCCCTCTGGGGTGTCTCGCGTCAGACGGGGTCAGGCAACCGGGAACCAACGTCGTCTGTTTCCCTGTGACGTCTCGCCCGGTTGCCAGACCCCTACCATTGGTGCGTTGTTGCGTCCTTCGTAGGGGCGGACGAATTATGAATGACGAATGACGAGCGACGAATGACGAATGAAGAGCGCCGCCTCTTTCGTATCTCGTATCTCGTATTTCGTATCTGGCCAAAGACACGCAGGTCGACCCCTACGGCAACGGCCGCGCCTTCTTCACTCGTCACTCGTAACTCGTCACTCGTCACTGGCATGGTATGTCGGCCCAAAACGGGCTAAAATCGCGGCCGAGACCGTCTCCCAGGCACAAAGACGGGGAGTTTTCACATGGCATCATTAGGCCTGACCGCAATCCTTCTGCCCATCGTCTTCATCATCTTCGTCGTCGCGCCGCTGGCCGTCCTCCTCTACCTGCTGTTCAGGGGCAAGAAGAAGTGACGCCGGCCCGATGATCGCCGCTCAACCGGCCGCGCGCCGGCTCCTCCCGTTGTTGCTGCTCATCCTGTTGGCCGCCTGCGCCGGCAATTCCACCGCGCCGGTCGACGTGGCGGCCGTCATAACCACCCTGACCGCCCCGGCTACGGCCACGCCGACCCTGACACCATCGCCCACCGCCGCCGCGACAGCCACGCCAACCCCGACATCGACCGCCACCCCATCGCCCACGCCGACGCGGACACCCACCCCGGAGCACCCGCTCATGGTCGAGGTGATGCGCCGCCGCGACTACCCCGGCAGCCCGCTGACCATCGAGGAAACGCTGGAGCCGGGCGACAATTACGACCGCTTCATCGCCTCCTACCTCTCCGACGGCAACAAGATCTACGCCCTGCTGACCGTGCCCCACGGCGCGCGCCCGGCGACCGGCTGGCCGATCATCGTCTTCAACCACGGCTACATCCCGCCCGAGGAGTACCGCACCACCGCCCGCTACGTGCAATATGTCGATTACTTCGCCCGCGCCGGCTACATCGTCTTTCGCTCCGACTACCGCGGCCACGGCAGCTCGGAGGGGGAGGCGCGCGGCCCCTACAGCAACCCCGACTACGTCATCGACGTGCTCAACGGCATGGCCGCCGTGCGCGCCCACCCCGCGGCCGACCCGGAGCGCGTGGGCATGTGGGGCCACAGCATGGGCGGCTATATCACCCTGCGGGCCATGGTCATCTCCGACGAGATCGACGCCGGGGTCATCTGGGGCGGCGTGGTGGCCCCCTACCCCGATCTGTTCAACCGCGCCGGCGCGCTGGCCACGGCCGTCGCCGTTGACCCCCTGGCCGTGACGGCTACGGCCGTGGTCGCCCAGGCCACCGCCACCGCCCGCGCCATGACCGCTACGCCCGCCTTCCCCGGCGGCCGCTGGCGCAACAGCCTCTTCGACACCTACGGCACGCCGGAGGAGAACCCCGCCTTCTGGGACTCCATCTCGTCCAACGCCTACCTGCGCGACACCTCCGGCCCGTTGCAGCTCCACCACGCCGTCACCGACGAGACGGTGCCCGCGGCCGCGTCGGCGCTGCTCTACGACCAGATGACCGCCCTCGGTCTGCCGGTGGAGCTGTATCTCTATGACAACGATTCCCACGACATCGACAACAATTTCTATCTCGCCATGCGCCGGTCGCTGGAGTTTTTTGATCGATATGTGAAGGGGAGTGATCAGTAGGCCAGTGGGTCAGTATTCAGTGGGGCAGTCAAGATACGAGATACGAGATACGAGATGCGACCCGTGCGGCCGTTGCCGTAGGGGTCGACCTGTGTGTCGACCCAGATCTGCTTATTGACCCTGACTACTGATTGTTAATTGTCATTTCGTAGCGCAGGAACCACGTGCCTTCCGGGTGGTCGCTGCCCTTGGGGGCGCGGTCGTAGTACAGCTCGAAGGCGCGGCCGTCGGTCGTGCGCACGGTGAAGTAGTAGCGACCGACACCCCACGAGCCGTGGAGCGACGCCCGCGCCGCGTGCTCCGGTTGCATGTTCATGCTCATGCGCCCGCGGCGGCCGAAATCTACCCGCTGGCCCAGCACCTCGGCGACGGTCAGCGTCTCGCCGCGCCAGATGAAGCGGTCGGGGCAATGCGGCCGCTTGCTGAACAGCGGCGGCCGGTCGAATTCCACGGCGATGACCTCGCCGATGTAGTGGGCGTCACCCGGTTCCATGGGGGGAGGATATAGCGGTTTGTGGTTGGTGTCGACACCCTCGCGAGTGACGAGTTACGAGTGACGAGTGACGAGTTCAGATACGAGATACGAAATACGAGATACGAGATACGAAAGAGGCCGCGCTCTTCATTCGTCGTTCGTCATTCGTCACTCGTCATTCGTCATTCGTCATTCGTCACTCGTCATTCGCCCGAAATGTTCACAAACACCTCGCCCGCCTCGCGGAATTCCCGGGTGGTGACGACGGTGTCATAGAGGCCGACATGGGTTTCGCCCTCGTGCCGGTTGATGCCGGCGTAGACGAGGCTGCTGTCCTCATAGCGCTTGAACTTGTAGACGGCGTCGTTCATCAGGGCGTTGTTGAACAGGCCCAGACTGACCAGCAGCTCGAAGTCCTGCACATTCAGCCCGGTCACCTTTCGGAACAGTTCCGGCTCCAGCTGGGTAATGACGTCCTTCAGCGTGCGCTCGCGGTAGTCGGTCAGATACATGAACACCGGCACGCGGGTGGCGAACTTGATCAGCTTCTCCTGTATCTGCTTGCGCTTGTTCTTGTACTCCTTCTCCTCTTGCGTCAGCAGTTTCTTTTCCTCCGGCGGCATCTCCCGGTCGTTGGCCGCCTTGCGCGCTTTCTTCACCGCCTCCGACTTGTTGATGATCGTCTCGATGTCCTTGTTCAGACTGCGGAAGCCCTCGATGCCCATCAGCGCGTCCATTGCCGCCTGATTGCCCATCAGCCGCCGCAGCGTGTCGTTGTCCACGTTGACCAGCAGCGCGCTCTCCCAGCGGCGGGCCAGCAGGGTGGCCGTCGTGCCGCTGCTGGCGATGTCCAGAATATCGGCCGCATCCACCTGACGCATGTAGCTGCCGTCATAGGCCAGCACCGGCAGGAAGTTGATGAACTCGGCCACCTTGGCTTCCGGGTTGTCCTCGTTGAGGTTCAGCCGGCCGCTGTATTCGGCAATCTGCCGCAGGGCACGGTTGGGCGCGAAGTCGAAGATGTAGCACTCTTCCTTGATGATCTGCTCCCTGTTGGGATGCTGCTCGTCGGGATTGGCAACCGTCCATGGCGACTGGACGCGGAACGCCGCCTGGAAATAGGTCTCCGGCGTCGACAGCTTGCGCAGCATGAAGATGCCGGTCCACGGCCGCACGGTGACGCCGGTGGTCAGCTTGCCGCAGGACAGGGTGATCGTCCGCGTCTTCAGCGGGTCGCCCATTGCTTCGTAGACCGGCGGCAGGGCGTCCGGCCCGATGCCCGCGGCCGGCCCGGCGGCGACGATGACCTTGAAGGCATGGTACCAGGCGTTTTGCCGCTTGGCCAGCAGGTTGGCCATGGCGTGACAGGCGGCCACGCTGGGCAGAAACCAGAAGGTGTGCGACAGGATGTTCAGCAGCCGGGCGTCGGAGAAGGGCATTGGCGGCTTTTTGGCCCCCATCTTCAGGTTGTCGACCATCGTCGCCTGATATTGGCCGCGGATGAGATCGAGCCAATGCTGCACCTCGTCCTCATAGACGAAGCGGGCCAGCGGCCCGGGACCCGTGGCGCTGAAAAAGACGTTGAGATCGAACTCGTCAAACTCGCCCTGCATGGCGATCTCGCGGATCGCTTCGGGCAGCTGGTAGGTCATCATGACGATGCGCGGCAGCGCGGCATAGGGATTGGGAGAAGCGGACGCCGGCGGCGCGGACGCCGCTTCGCCGGCATCTGCGCCCCCATCCCAACTCTCCTTGGCCCGCTGCTCGTCGGAGTAGGTCCAGTTGTAGATCTGCTCCTCGATGAACTCGCCGCTGGCGATGGCCCGGAAGGGCGTGCCCGACAGGTAGAGGTAAGCGCCGGTGGTGATGGGGATGATGTCCTCGCCCTCGTTGTCGAGCAGTTCGACGTCCTTGCCCAGGGCGAACTCCTCCTCTCGCCCGCCCTCGGCCTCGAACAACTCCCTGGCGTTCTCGCGCCACGCGCCGTAGTGGTATTCGTCGAAGATGACGCAGTCCCAATTGGTGGCGTGGACCCACTCGTTCCTGGTCTTGATGCCGCCGGTGCTGGGGTTCTTGCCCAGGTAGTCCTGGAAGGAGCCGAAGCAGACGAACGGCCGCGTCATGTCGGCCTCGTCGTAGGACAGCCCGTCGCGGCTGATGAATTGCCAGCCGGCGAACCCGGTGTGGTGGATCAGGTCATCCTGCCAGGCGCTCTGCACCGCCGGCTTGAAGGTCAGCACCAGCAGCTTGCGCCAGCCCATGCGCAAGGCCAGTTGATAGGCGGTGAACGTCTTGCCGAAGCGCATCTTGCAGTTCCACAGGAAGTGGGGGGTTTTGCCGGGTTCGTCTCTCCTGAAGGCCTCGAAGTAGGCCGCCGTCTTCTCCACCGCCTCGGCCTGTTCGGGGCGCATGCCGAAGTCGAGCGAGCGGTCTTCGTAGTCGCCGCGGCCATCGCGCAGCGCCAGCACCGCCACCCGCACCCGCGGCCAGTCGCAGAGGAACCATTCGCCGTCGGGGTTGGGCACGCCGCCGCGGCGCAACAGCTCATGCACCTCGTGGTCGGTGAAGGCCGTGCCGTCCCGGCGCATGGCCGATTCCTCCAGCAGGATGCGGTAGGGCAGCGGGCCGGGCTTCTTTGTCGGGTATTGCTCGGCCACGCGCTCGGCCGCGTCGCGGGTGGTGTAGCCGACCTTGAGCAGGCCGTTGTATTGCGGGTTGGTGTCGAGGTAGGCGTAGATTTTCGGGCTGCCGTCCGGCCGTGGGGGGAAGAACGGCTTACTCATAGAACACATTTTTTAAGAGTTTCTCAGCAGTCGGCTCTTGGTTCTGATTCATACCGGCGAAGATTGCATATATGAGTAGTTGCGCACGAATTGTCATTATCATGATTATGTATTATCGTTTTCCCCATTATCGAGCCCGCGAATAGTTGTTTCTATGTATTCAATTTCATCATCGGTGAGCTCATACTTCTTATAGAGTTTACGATCATCCCAACGCTCCTTAAAATCAAGTAACGGGACAAACTGGAAAGCCTCACGATTGATGTTCACAGATGAGATCGCTTGACGTAGTAAAAATCTAGCTAATTTACCTTTTATATACAAGTCAAAGTTTTGTGCCTCTTCTAATGCATCAAACATACCTAAAACAATGTAAGTCTCCGTATTAATTTCCCCTGGTGAAAGCACACGGGTGTTTGTCATAACACGATACCCATCTCCAGGTTTAATATCCAATTCACCGTTGCTAGGCACGAGACGTCCAATGACGATCTTGTACTTGTTAATCGCATCGATATTTTTTGTTACTTCATCACGTTTTACATATCCAATTCCCTGACTACTGATAAGTTTTATCGCATTTGGGAAAGGTTTACTTGCACCACGAGAGTATGTGCGAAATCCAAAAGGTTTCTGGGTCGATACGACTTGATCGAGAAATTTTGTTTCTTTTGCAAGAACCTTTCTCAATATTTTGATCGCTTTATTCGAGCGAATGAAGATCGGGTATTCGTCGAGCCTGCGTGTATCAGTAAATGAGGTGTTTCCAAAAATATTGGTAATTGTGCAACCGCCTTTGTTATCTCGATCCCAAAGGAAATAACAAATACCGCCTGCAATATCGACTCCCTCGAAACAATCTTTACTAGATTCATAATCAACGAGTATGCGCAATCGCCTATCTGCCAGCATTTTTGTTCTAAAATCAACCAACCCCTTGCCACCAGCAAACCAGCGAGATGGAATTATCATTGTAAGGTAACGTGGATTCAGCTTAATAGCTTGTGTCACAAATTGATGGTACAGAGGTATTGCGCTTGGACCTGCTCCCCCATCACTCAACTGATACGGCGGATTGCCGATAATGACATCGAATTTCATGCCCAGTACCTCCTCCGGATTAGTCATATGGATGAACGAATAGGCGTGGGTTTCCAGCGCCTCGCCGCGGGCGTATTCCCCTTCGCTCGCCCCGCAATAGACGCACTTGCCGTTCTTCCACTCGTGTTCAATCCGCTCAAACTGAA
>JAHDWL010000159.1 GCA_023384355.1 Anaerolineae bacterium | reverse complement strand
CCCCGGAACTGGCGTCGAGGCCGTTCGACACCGGGCGCGATGGTTTCGTAATGTCTGAAGGGGCGGGTCTGATCGTCATAGAGGAATTAGAACATGCCCTCGCTCGGGGTGCCAAGCCCATAGCGGAATTGGTGGGATACGGCACAAGCGCCGATGCACATCATATGACTGCCGGTCCAGATGACGGCCGAGGCGCGGCCCGTGCGATGGGAATTGCACTCCACAGTGCTGGGTTGAAACCAATCGATATTCAACATTTGAACGCACATTCCACCTCCACCCCCGTAGGAGATCGAGGAGAAATTGCCGCGATACAATCCGTGTTCGGCAATCATGATGTGGTCGTAAGCGCCACGAAATCGGCTACGGGGCACCTACTTGGTGCCGCAGGCGGTATTGAGGCAATCTTCACGGTGCTCGCTTTGCGCGATCAAATTGCTCCCCCAACGAGAAATTTAGAAACCCCCGATCCTGTTGCCGCTGGTATCGACCTCGTTCGCCAATCTGCGCGGCCCATTCTCATGGAACATGCCATTTCCAACGGATTCGGCTTTGGCGGTGTTAATGCAAGTGTCGCTTTCCGGCGATGGCAGTAACAGTCCCGGACTGTGCTTCCGCAAACACTTCGGTTCGCTACGCAACGATGGTCAGATAACGCTTTTGAGAGGAAGGTCGAATAGAGCATTGATCCTATAGCGCCGGTCCTATCTGCCCGCGCAGACCTCGCTGCTGAGCTGGCGGTTGATGACCGGCCGCCACGGGACAAGGGTGCATTTATGGCTCTTTTCAACCACAGCGAACTGGCTGCTGGATAATTGTACGGTGCCGGTGGACTTGTCGCTCACGCCTTCGCTATCCGTGGTAGTATCGAACGGTAGTCCGTGCAGACCTTCCGGCCCATGTCGTTGGCGAGGCTGAGCAGGTTGCGAAGCGCCGCGCTGCGATTGGACGGCGACCAGACAGCCGAGAAGGCGACCGGCTCCGGCTCGTCGGTGAAGGGCAAAAAGACAATGCCGTTTGTCGGCAACAGCGCCGTGGCCGCGCCGACGATGGTGATGCCAAAGCCCTGTCCGACCAAAGACAAAAGGGTGCCACGCCCCACGTCGAAGCGCAGGATCGACGGCGCAGGCCAGCGCTCGGCATGGCGTAGCACGATATGGCTATGAACCTGCGGTCCAGTGCCGCCATGCCGGACAAGGAACGTCTCGCCTGCCAAATCGGGCCATGTGACGGCTGACCGCTTGGCGAGCGGATGCCGTTCCGGTAGCACCGCCAAGAGCGGTTCGGTCCATGTGCGACGGGAATGGCAGTCGGGTGGTTGGGGCGTGCCCGCGACGAACGCCACGTCCAACCTGCCGGCGCGAAGCTGCACCACCGCTTCACGGGCCGGGCCTTCGGCGATCTCGACTTCAACATCGGGGTAATCCTTGCGGTATTGGCCGATCAGCTTTGCGAGGAAGCTATGCGGAATCAGGGCATGGATACCGATACGAAGCCGGCCGCTTTCTCCGGCTGCCGCCATGCCGGCGGTTTTCACCGCATGGTCGAGTTGGTCAATACCTACGGCTATCCGCTCGACGAAATGGCGTCCGGCCTCGGTCAGCCGAACGCCGCGCGCATGACGCTCGAACAAGAGGATGCCGAGGTCTTCTTCCAGTGCCTTCACGCGGGCGCTGACGCTGGACTGTGCAACGCCG
>JAHDWL010000006.1:21513-112922 GCA_023384355.1 Anaerolineae bacterium | reverse complement strand
GAGGCTTTGTTCTTTCCATCTTAACTGCTTGTCTACTTTTTCGGGTTCAGATCACCTTCACTGGTCACCTCTTCTGGTTGTTGGCTTTCGCAAATTCCATCTTACCAGATTGAGGTGATTCTTTTTATCCTTTCTCGACTACTGAAAAACCCTGCTTCCGTATTCGAATCGTATCCGCTGCGATACCATTGAGGAAAGGTGTTAAGTGTGGGGTTGCCGAATTGGTTTATAGATCGGCAGGTAACCAGTCCTACGAGTGTCAGGCCGGGAGTGTGTCGTCGGCCGGCTGTTCGACGGTCGGCAATGACCACGCCCAACCCATTATGATGATGCCGCCAACCGGAACCAGCAGATACAACAACCACCAGTGGCTCTTGCCGCAATCATGAAGGCGACGTGCTCCGACCGCCAGGAAAGGTAGCAGGATTGCGATCAGGGTTACGCTGCCCAGGGCCTCGCTGATGTAGGTCGACGCCGAGGTTACCAGCAGGACGAACAATGCAAACCACCAGAACTCCGGTCGCGACGCGCGCCCCTGAAACTCCGCGTATTTGATAAAGCACACCTGAATTGCCTGGAAAAATGTCATTGTGTTGCTGTTGCTCTCGTCGCCGGCATCTGTTTTCAATGTCGTTGCCATTCGTAGATCCTTGCCGATTATAGAGACGGCCTCTCTTAAAGGTGTGACCCAATTCCGTGAATCGGGACCGTCTCTATCTTCAGCAGTTTCTGCCCTTTCCGCAACTGTGGATTCCCCCAGTTTTAGCACCAGTTCCACCCTGGAACCCACCCGGAACTTGTCATAAACATTTTTCAGGTGGAATTCAACGGTGCGTTCTGATATGCCAAGGGATGAAGCGATCATCTTGTTGCTTTTCCCTTGCTGGAGGAGGTTGACTACCTCCTGTTCCCGGCTGCTTAATTGAGGAAGTTGATCCATGGTGGCTGCGCTGGTCATTTTTGGCTGCGGTTGGGTTTCGTCCGCTGATAAGTCAGCGAACCACAGTGGGCAGGGATTGCATGTTCGACAGTCGGATGGCTCCGGCGGTTGTGGCCTGGGCCGAATTCGACCCCGATTCCACGTTGCCGGCGACGTCGACCGCCAGCGAGCGGAACTCATAGACAGTTCCGGCTGCCGGCGGAGTGAAGAGCGCGGACTGCGATTTCGTGTCCGACAGCCAGCGCGTCCAGGCCCCGTTGGCGGCGCGGAAGTCGACATTATAGCGGTCGACGCCGGAGAGGTTATCGGTTCCGCTCCAGTTTATCTGATACTGTCCGTTGAAGGGCGTGAATGTCAGAGGGGAGTTGATCGACGATCGGGGCGGCGTCGAGTCGAGCCCGAACCGCGTCGGCTTGCTGGAGATGAGCGGCTGGTCAGTGCGCCACACCAGCACCCGCCAATATAAATCCTTGAAGTCGGCCGCGAAGGTGTGGGTGTGGGTCGTCGGCGCGCCATACCAGCTCTGGTTGACCAGCACCAGATTGCCGAAGGACGGATCGGCAGCGACCTGCAACGTCGTCACCGTCACCGGTTCGGGGTTGTCGATTTTCCAGGTGAAGTTCACCGTGCGGCTTCGCTGCCAGCTGCCGGCGGCCGGGGCAATGTTCGTCGGAACGGGGACCGGCGGAGGCGGTGGCGGAGCGCCGACAGGCAACACGCGGATAGCGTCGAACCAGACGCCGAGACCGCTGTCGTTGGTCAGGTCGGTCAGGCGGATGACGTTGCCGTTGCCCTGGGCCAGCGAGTATTCGCCCAGCGTGGTCCACAGGCCGACATTGGCCTGCTGACTGATGGTGCGCGTGCTCGTGCCGCCGGCGTGGAAGATGGTATAGGTGGCGCTGCCTGTCTCGGCGCGACCGGTTCGGCAATAGGGGACGTAGACGTCGATGCGATAGCGCCCGGCGGCGGGGATGTTCGGCCGCCATTCACCCCAGTTCGTGCTCGCGGACTGGTTATTGACCGACCACGTGTACCAGGCGTGATTATTGAAGCCACACATATACGGCGGCATATTCCAGGTGCCGGTCATGCTGCGGGTGAAGGCTGTCGATTGCTCGTCGGCGTAGATAAACGGGTCGTCGAGGCCAATCCGGGCGGCGATCTGGTCACGAAACCAGGGGATGAGCAGGTGGGCCTGATCGCCGGGGCATTCGGTGGTGCCGTAGACGTCGCGATGACCCATCAGATTAGGCAAGCCCCACGAGAGGTTGGGCAGGCGGCTGGCGTCGAAGACGTTGATGTCACGCTGGTCTGCTTTCCAGGAAAGCAGCTCTACGGACGAGTTGAGCATGGCCTGCGGGGGCTTGATGCCTGTGGACCCGGAAGTAAAGGTGCCCAGCAGCGCCAGGGCCATGCTACCCTTGTTGGCCCCGGCAGCGTGGGTACCTATCACGTCGTCGCCGCCGAGGTGGCCCTCGTAGATGACGCCGTTAGGATCGACCAGATAATTATAGCCGATGTCGCCCCACCCCCGGCCATAGGTATGAAAGTTCCAGATGGCGCGCACGACGGCCGCCCAGTCAGTGCTGGCATTATTGGAAACAGTATGATGGATAATAAGATGGCTGACCGGGTGATACTCCAACCCTTCGGTGTAGTTGCAATCGGGATGTTGGCACCAGGCGCCGCGGCTGACGACAAACGGCTTGGGATAGCCGGTGATGTTTTCAGGCAGTAAGGGAAAGTCCTTGTCCAGTTCCGATTGCAGGTCGACCAGTTCATCGGACGTGGGGCCGGTGGTGGTGTCGATGAAGGTCAGGCGCATCTGGCTGAGGGTCGGCGGCGCGGCCGATTCATCTTCTTCTTCGCCGAATAAAACCTGTATCTGGACATAGTCATGGGTTGTCTGGGCCTCGGGCACCAGCACCATCTGGCCGACGATCTCATCGTCGCCCGGCTCCATCCAGTCGTGGTTGGCGTGGACGGCGATCCAGTCGCCCCACGTCTCGCCGTCGAGGCTGGTGCGCACCTGCAGGGAGATGGCCTCGGCGTTCTCGCCCGTCCAGTGGGGCACGACGGCGTTAAACGGGATGGGAGCTTCGATCGCCTCCGTCGTGAAGGAGGCAGTAGCGGTCTGTTCGGGGGCCAGTTCGCCACCGATGATGGTCGTGCCCTTCTCGATGTCGGACACGAGGTCGCCGGCGGGCAAGATCAGGTCTTCCATCGGGGCGCGATCGCCGTTGAGCTGGATGTCGGGGGCGGAATGGGTTGTCGTGGCCAGAAATGCGGCCAGCAACGTCGTCAGGAGGGCGGCAAGGAATCGTGGTAATGTCCTCATGGCATTTGCGCGAGCCGTCGACATGAACTCACAATCAGGCCCGCGACCTCGGAGCGATTCTAGCAGATGGGGTGTAGGGCGCGCAATGCGACCAACACCCGCCCGGCAGATCCACCGGGCGGGTATCTGAGGCGCCTAAAGCGTACAGAACGCCCCTGCCGCGCCACCGGTTTCAATTTTAGTATTTAGCGCTACTCTTCGTCACCCTTCACGCCGGCGTTCAATCGCTCGCGCGGCTTGTGCACCTCGATGGATCCGACACCGAGCGGTTGCCATTTCTGGGCGATCTCGCCGCTGCGCAGGCGATGTTCGCCGCCGCCGCGGGCGTGGGTGTTGCTGAACCCTTCCGGCTCGATCGACATCTTCTCGCCTTCCAGCAGGGCCAACACACCTTCCTGTCCCGGTTCAGGACGTAGCGCGACTTGCGCTTCCAGATGGCGAATCTCCGTCGGATCGTAATCGATCGGTTCGGTGTAGGTGGTGATGAAGCCCTCGAAGTTGCGCAACACTACCTTGCCGGGGGCCTGTGAGACAACGTAGTTGGGCATGACCGGAATCTTGCCGCCGCCGCCGGGAGCATCGACGACGTAAGTGGGCACGGCGTAACCGGATGTGTGGCCGCGCAATCCTTCCATGATCTCGATGCCCTTGGCGACAGTGGTGCGCAGATGGCCTGAACCTTCAACGAGGTCGCACTGATAGAGGTAATAAGGACGCACACGAATCTTCACCAGCTCGTGCACGAGCTTGCGCTGGATGTGGACCGAGTCGTTGATGCCGGCCAACAGGACGCTCTGGTTACCCAGCGGCACACCGGCGCGAGACAACCGATCGGCCGCGGCGGCCAGTTCGGGCGTGATCTCCTTGGGGTGATTGACGTGGATGTTCATCCAGAACGGGTGGTATTTTTCGACCATTTCGCAGAATTCGGGCGTTACGCGCATGGGGAGGAAGACGGGCACGCGGGAGCCGATGCGGATGATCTCGACGTGGGGGATGGCTCGCAGGCGGCCGAGGATCATGTCGACCAGCTTGGGGGCCAGCACCATCGGGTCGCCACCGGAGAGCAGAACGTCCCGGATTTGCGGCGTGCGTTCGATGTAGTCGATCTGGGCGTCGAACTCAGCCCGGCTGAAGGTCTGCGTCGGGTCGCCGACGATGCGGCTGCGGGTGCAATAGCGGCAGTAGCTGGCGCACTGGGTGGTGATGAGCATCAGCACGCGGTCGGGGTAGCGGTGGACGAGGCCGGGCACGGGCGAGTGTTTGTCTTCGGCCAGTGAGTCCTCCATCATCGACTCGAAGGGCACCATCTCGCGATCGGTGGGGATGACCTGCTTGCGGACGGGGCAATGGGGGTCATCGGGGTCGATGAGGCTGGCGAAATAGGGCGTGATATCGACGCGGAAAAGACCTTTGGCAGTCAGGGCGCGTCGTTCGGAGTCGGTCAGGTTGATAACGCGGCCGAGTTCTTCGACGGAATTGAGGCGGTTGGACATCTGCCAGCGCCAATCCATCCATTGTTCATCGGGCACATCCTTCCAATAGGGCGCGCGGGTATGGACGGGGTCGTTCAAGGGGGAGGTGGTGGGTTTGGGCATGGTATCCTCTTGGAAATTAAATTTGGAAACCGGTGCTTGGCGGTTCTCGTGGCGGGCCGGCGATTCAATGGTGATTTTAACGATGGGATGGGGGGGTGGCAACTTCTGACGAAGACAGCTTGCCCACAGTGACCCGCTTTCCCTGCAATTACTGGAACCGACCGAGGCGCGGCTGTATGGTTCCAGTTATTTTTCTTGCCTTAACGCATTCAATCGGGAGCGTTGCGCTGCGTTCGCCAACAGCAAATACGATGCAATCCCAACGATATTGAATGATGGAAGCCGCTAATTTAACCCGGCGGCCGCCGGCACCCAGCCCGAGACGGTCGTCCCCTCGCCGGGAGTGGAGACGAAGGCGAACTCACCGCCGGCCAACTCAAGGCGTACACGCATGGTCATGATGCCGAATCGGCCGTTTTGTTGAGCCGTCAATCGCTCCGCCTCGGAGCATCCACGGCCATCGTCGGCAACAACGAGCGTCACCCGGCCGTTTACCTTGGACAGACGAACCGCGGCTTGCTTCGCGGCAGCATGCCGCACAGAGTTTTCCAGCGCCTGCTGGATAACCCGATACAACGCCCACCTCGTCGGTAGTGTTGTGGCCGCATCCAACTCCTTTCCCGCTTCAAGGCTGATATTCAGGCCGGAACGTTGCTGGATTTGGTCGACCAGTTCCTCCACCGAATTGAGGAAACTGAACTCCAGCCGGGTGGGAGCCAGGTTAAACTGAATCCGTCGCACCGTTTCAGCCATCTCCTCGGTTTCCGTCAGGCATCGCGACAGCGACCCGACAATACCATCGGGATCGGCGAGGATTTCGTCGCGATCGACATCCAGCGCGAAAGGCAACCGACCCAGGAATTGCTGCACTGTGTCGTGCAACTCCCCCGCCAACCGCAGTCTCTCCTGCTCCTGGGCATCGACGATGAGCTGGGGAACGTGTCGAAGTTCCTCGACCTGCATGGCCGCCAGCAGAAAAAGCGCCGTCTGTTGGCCGATTAACTCGGCGATGACCAGATCGCGGTCATCAAACACTTCCTCATCCCAGCGATGCCCAAGCCCCAGCAGGCCGATGAACCGTTCTTCTGACTCCAGCGGGACGACGACATCAACCGCTTGCAAGGTTGCCAGAGGGCCTAACCAGGTCGTCAATACGCCGGGGTAATCCAGTCTCAACGGCTGGTTGGCTTCCGGCAATTGATCGCTGGGGGGCGTCAATACATCCGGCAAAGGCGGTGATTGCTGGCCGGCTTGGGAAGCCATCGTCAGCGCGTTCTGTTCCGCATCCCAGAGCCAGACGGCCGCACGATCAAGTTGCAGTTCACTCACCAGCGCCTCGGCGATCGCCTGTGCCAGTGGACGGGGATGAGTCACGCCCGATACGCGGCGGCCAAATGCACGCGTGGCCTCATAACTGTGCCTTTCCCACGCCAGGAGCCGTCCAAACCACCCGTTCCAGTGGGCCTGCGTACTCCAGAAGGCCGTGGCAAGGAAGATACCGACAAACATCCATGGGAATGGCGGATGATCGCCGCTGGCCGGCCAATTCTCTTGTGTCAGAGACCACAGCCATGAAAACAGAGTGGCCAGCAGCGCGCTTCCAGCAACTGCGATGACGAGCACCAGCAGACGTGAGGGGCTGCGCATGCTTTGATAGCGCACGATGACAAAGGACAGGGCAAACGGTACCGCCAAAAACAGGTAGCGCAGGTCAAGTCCCAACCAAAAAGGTATTTGATTTTCGCCCATGCCCGGAATGATAGAATCGGCCGCCGTTAAAATCATCGGGGCGGCGACCAGCAAACTTAGTGTGACAATCCCGGCGATCCGTCGTTGCCGCCGGGAATGCCGCCGATCAATAATATGCCAGACAAGTCGCCATAGCATTATCAACATGGCGACCAGATAGATGAGAAGTGCCATGCGATAAGACAAATCGCTAGTGTTCAGCGCGTTTGTTTGAAAAGGCTCCGGCCACCGCCGAACAGCGGGCACTCGTGAAAGAGAGAGGAGGACAAAGTTAACCCCGCCAAGTATGTAAACCCCAATCACGAGCCGGCGCGGCCATGGACGAATTCGGGTGGGAAACAGGAGTGAAAAATGAAACAACACCGGCCCAACCAACCCGGCCACGGCCATTAACAGCACCTCGAGCAGAACTTCATACGGCTTAAATTCCAGCCAGAGGGTATGCGCCTCAAGCCAGCGTTGGGCAGCGACAGTCGCCGCGGCGACGGCAAAGACCTGATTCAGCGGCTCCTGAGGGCGCGCCCTCAGAACTACCAGCGCCATCAACCACAAACTCAGTCCTGTTATCAGATCAGGCAGCTTGATTTCAAGGAAGTGGGTTAGCTTAAACCGCAGAACAGGCACTTTGATTTTACTCGTTCGATCTTCGCGAACATGGTGAATTTCGAGCGTGACGTATTTCCGTCCGTTGGCCGCTAATTGCTCGAAGTAGGCGCCGGAATCCAGCATCCGGGTGGGTTGTCCATCAATCGTCAGGATGAGGGAGCTGTTCTCCAGGGCGGGTTGCTCCCAGTAGATCGGCCACCATACGGGGGTTTCCTCGGAGATAATCACCCCCGGGGAGGTCAATGGAGACATGAAGACAGTGCTGGCGTAGCCGCCGAACGGCTGGCCTATCTCCATCGCCAGAGGTACGGTTCCGGCAATCCCTAATAACAAAACTCCAAGCAGGAATACGCCGTGTGGGGTGCGTAACCAAACGGGTATTCTGGGGCGTCGCCTCCGCGAATCATGTTGACCAGACGGTAAACCCGGGCCGGCAGGATCGACCTGGGCATCCGCGAGCCCTTGCGGTTGGCGCGAATCAATTCGAGCTTGCCCTCGTGTGTCGTAACTCGGGTCTTCAGTGGAAACCGTACCTTCACTCATCACCCGATCCTCCTCCCTACTCGTACGCCAGGGCGGCGCGGATGGTCATTCGCGCGGCGGCCTCGGCCGGAACCCAGCAGGCGACCAGCCCGATGACCAGCACCAGCCCCAGCCAGCCCAGCGCCGCGGCCGGCGAGAAGGCGAACGCCAGCGGGCTGCCCAGCAGCGAGTTGCCCATCACCCGGTCGAGGGCGGCCGTCAGCGGCAGGGCCAGCACGACGGCAAGGACGGCGCTGATGAGGGCCACGGCCAGCCCCTCGGCCAGCACCAGCGACCGCAACAGCCGCCGTTCCGCGCCCATCGAGCGCAGGATGCCGATCTCGCGCGACCGTTCCAGCACGTTGATCGCCATTGTGTTGGCCAGCCCCAGCCCGCCGACCAGCGCCGTCATGCCCGCCAGAGACATGAGCAGGACGATGAGGGTGTTGAACTGGGCGGTGAAACCGTCGCGCAGGCCGCCGGCCGTCTCCACCCGCAGCACGGTCATGCCGGCCGCCTCGTAGCGGGCCGCCAGATCGGCCGCGACCGTCGCCTGGGCCGCGGCGTCGGTCGTGGCCATGTAGGCCACCAGCCGGTTGGCCTGGCCGTCGCTGCCGGTCAGACGCTCGAAGTCTGCCAGGGGCATGAACGCCTCGGCGCTGAACGGCCGCAGGCTGATGCCCACCAGCCGCGTGTCCTGTTCGCCGGAGCCGTTGATTTTGAGCGTAATCGTATCGCCTACCTGGGGGGTCTCGGCCAGCTTTTCGGTCTCGTAGTTGATGTAGAGAGACGGCTCCGGATCGCCGGTTGCCGGCGGCCGGCGGCCGGTTGGCCCAAAGAGCCATTGCCCGTCGCGGTTGGCGAAGGGGGCGATCTGCGTCGTGGGGGGCACGCCGAAGAGCGTGAAGCTGCTGCCCACGCGGCCGTCGGGATAGACGCGCCGGGCGTCGGCCACGCCCCAGGCCTCAACCCGCGACAGGCCATCGACGGCCGCCGCTTCCTGTTCGATGCGTCGGGCTGATTCCGGCTCGGCGAAGTCGATCTGGATAGCGTAGGGGAACTCGCCCACGAGGACTTCGATCGCCTGGTGCAGCCCCAGGCGCAGCCCGAAGGTGGCGATGAACATGGCTCCGGCCAGGCTCAACGCGATCAGCGTCAGCGCCAGCCGCAGCTTGCGCCGGGCGACGTTGCGCCAGGCGATCAGCTGCGAGGTGCGGGATGCGAAGTATGATTGAAGGGTACGCCTGCCCCCTGTGCCGCCCGCCCCGGACGCCGTCTCTTGCACGGGGTACAGCGCGTCGCGGATGGTCATTCCGGCGGCCGACCGCACCGGTCCCAGCGCGGCCAGCATGGGGATGAGCAGCGCGCCGGCCAGCTGCACCAGCAGCGTCTGCCACGGCAGCCCGAACGAGGGGATGTCGAAGTTGAGCTGCCCGGCCAGCATGTCGGACATGAACCACGCGCCGACCAACCCCAGCGGCACGGCCAGCGCCAGCGCCATCAGCCCGAAGAGGATGACCATGCGCCCGTATTGGCGCAGCACCAGCCCCCGCGTGCTGCCCAGCGCCTTGAGCAC
The DNA here is from genome assembly GCA_023384355.1 of Anaerolineae bacterium. Classification (GTDB taxonomy): domain Bacteria; phylum Chloroflexota; class Anaerolineae; order Promineifilales; family Promineifilaceae; genus Promineifilum. The sequence continues at coordinate 103,593 of JAHDWL010000006.1, read as the reverse complement.
GCCGATGACCGGCACCTGCTGGGCGATGACGGCCGACATGACGTTGGTCACCAGAAAGGCGCTCAGCAACAGCGTCAGGCCGCCCAGGATGCTGATCATCAGCAGCCCGGTGTCGACGTTGCCCTGCATCAGGTGGACGCCCGGCTCGGGGATGGCGGCGCGGGTCACCATGATGTTGTCGTCGGCCAGCGACTCCGTTACGGCCGTCACCGTCGTCTCGACTGCAGTGCGATCGGGCGCGGCGGCGGCCACGGTCAGATAGAGCTGGTTGAAGTCAGCGGGCAAGCCGAGGTCGCCGGCGGTGGCTTCGTCGATGTAGGCATAGACGCCGGGCTGGACGGTTGTGGGCGGCACGGCCAGATCGTTGACCAGCCCGGCCACCGGCAACCGGAACTGCTCGCCCAACGACAGCTCGACGGTCACCGTGTCGCCCGCGGCGATGCCCAGCACGGGGGCGGCCGAACGTTCCAGCAGCAGCGTGCCCGGCGGTGGGGGAATCGGCGCGCCCGCGTGCGGGAAGAGCGCGCCGATGGTCGGAGCGGCGGGCAGCGTCCACAGTTGCAGGGGGCGCTCCTCGCCGTCGGGCAGCACCAGCCGGGCCATATCCAGCCGGCGCATCTCGGCGGCGCTCACTTCCGGCAGCTCGGCCGCGCGCCCGGCCAGGGCCTCGTCGACCGCGCCGGGCGCGGCGGCCAGGCTCAGGATAGCGTGGGCCGGGTTTGTGGCGCGATAGCCGTCGCGCAGGTCGCCGCGCAGGACGAAGAAGCTGGTAGTGGCCACGCCGGCGGCGGCCGTGCCCACGGCGATGGCCAGCACAACCAGCGCCGTCCGCGCCTTGTAGAGCCACATATCCCGCAGCGTTTTGGTTCTGAGCGTATTCATGGTCAGCGCGGGTTATACGCGGGTTTGCCGTTCGGCGGCCATTTGCCACACGTCGGCGGCGAAGGAGCCGGACATCTCCATCAACTTCCGGAAGGCAGGCGCGTCCAACTCAAGCAGCTTGACCGGGCCGGTTCCGGCGGCGCGGACGGTCGCCGTCCGGCGGCCGTCGCCCAGCAGGGCCATCTCGCCGAAGTAACGGCCCGGCCCCAGCCGGTCGATGCGCTCCTGGCGCTCGCCGGGCCGGTCGGCGAACACTTCCACCTCGCCTTCCAGGATGAAGCCGGCCGTCTCGCCCAGCTCGCCGCGGCGGATGATCGTGTCGCCGGGAGCGTAGGTGTGGGTCGGCGCGCCGGACGTCAGCCGTTGCAGCTCGGCGCGATCGATGCCGGACAGGGCCACCACCTGGCTTTGCAACTGGCGCAGGCTGATGATGCGCTGCAGGTCGTCGCGCAGGGCCGGCGACTCGGCCACCAGCCGGTCGAAGGTGGCCGGGTCGATGGCTACGGCGGTGACCGGCGCGTCGTCGGTCACGCGGACGGTGGCGCGGCGCGCGCCGCCGGAGATGAGCGCCATTTCGCCGAAGTATTGCCCGGCCCGCAACCGATCGACGACGATCTCGTGGCCGTCGGGGTGGGTCACGGTGACTTCGGCCTGGCCGTCGGTCAGGATGTAGAACAGGTCGCCCGGCTCGCCCTGGCGCACGATGACCGCTCCGGAGGCGAAGGTGACGGGCGTGACGCGGCGCTGCACCTCGGCCAACTGGTCGTAGTTCAGGCCCATCAGGGCGCGAGTCACGTGCTCGTTGACCACCTCGCCGTCGGCGATCATCACCGCGCGGTGGGTGCGGGCGGCCTGCGTCTCGTCGTGGGTGACCATGATGATGGTCTTGCCCTCTTCCACCAGCCGGGTGAACAGGGTGAAGATGCCGGCGGCCGTGCGCGAGTCGAGGTTGCCCGTCGGCTCGTCGGCGATGATGAGGCCGGGGTCGTTGGCCAGGGCGCGGGCGATGGCGACGCGTTGCTGCTGGCCGCCGGACACGGCCGCGGGCAGCTTGTCGGCCTGTTCGGTCATCTCCACCAGACCCAGCAGGTGCATGGCCCGCTCGCGTCGCTCGGCCGCCGGATAGAGCTTGTTGATGTCCATCGGCAGCATGATGTTTTCGACCAGGGTGAGCGTCGGCAGCAGCTGGAAGAACTGGAAGACGATGCCCAGATTTCGGCCGCGCCAGCGGGCCATTTGCTCCTCGTCGAAGGTGTGGAGCGGCTCGCCGCCGATGAATATCTCGCCCGACGTGGGGCGGTCGATGCCGGTCAGCATGTTGATGAACGTCGATTTGCCGCTGCCCGACTTGCCGATGACGGCGACGAACTCGCCGCGATTGACGCGCAGGTCGATGCCCTTCAGCGCGGTGAAGTCGCCGGCGGGCGTGCGATAGATTTTGGTCAGGCGGCGAGCGTCGACAAGGGGTGTTGCGTTGGCCATAAGCAGAAAACCTTCCTGGTGCGGAAGGTTAACTCTATTGCGGCCATGAGGCCAATTTAATTGTCATTCGGCAAGCTGGTTGCCGCGGGGGTCAATCCGGTCTACAGGTCGCGCACGTACCGGTTTTGCTTGTCCACCAGAATCTGCTTCGTCTCAATGGGCACGCCGGTCAGCTCGAAGCCGATGATGATGATCTCTTCGCCGGCCTTGATCAGGTGGGCGGCCGCGCCGTTCATGTTGATGACGCCGCTGCCGCGCTCGCCGGGGATGGCGTAGGTCTCCAGTCGCGCGCCGCTGGTGTTGCTGACTACCAATACTTTCTCCCGTGTCCACAGCCCGACCCGGTCCATCAGGTCCTCATCGATCGTGATGCTACCGACATAGTTGACGTCGGCCTGGGTGACCGTCGCCTTGTGAATCTTCGAACGCATAATCCATCTCATAAGGTTAATTGTACGCGATATTGTGTATGAAGATGATAAGAATCGGCGGGACGTCTTCGGACAGGCTCCGGCACGGTCAGAGGGCCTGGCCGCCCCACACGAGCCGCTGTACCTCGCCGGCCGGCAGGCCATGCCGCACGTTGCCGTTGCGCCCCACGACCGTTCGGGCCATCAGCAGGCTGTTGTAGATCGCTTCCTCGACGCTCTCGATGACTGCTACCGACAGGACGCTCATGATCGGCTGCTCGTCGATGACGGCGCGCGGGATCGGCGGGGCGGCCGGCCGGTCAAGGATTCGCCCGGCCGTGCTGAAGGCGATGACGAAGTCGCCGCTGCCGCCGTGGCAGGTGCTGCCCGTCCGCGCCAGACCGAAGGTCGCCCGCCGGCACATCCGGCCCAGGCCGCGCGCGTCCAGCGGCGCGTCGGTGGCCAGCACCATCATGATCGAGCCGCCGAGCGACTCCGGCGGACGGACGGCGACGGGCGGGCGGAGAGTCTTGCCGACCGGCACGCCGCGGATCGTCAACTCTTCCGCGCGGCCGAAGTTCGTCTGCACCAGCGCCCCGACGGTGTAGCCGCCCGCGGTCGCGGGCAGCGTCCGCGACGCTGTGCCGATGCCGCCCTTCCAGCCGTAGCAGCTCGTGCCCATGCCCGCGCCGACAGCGCCCTCGGCCACATCGGGCGAGGCCGTGGCCAGCGCGGCCCGCACCTCGGCCAGGCCGATCGGCCGCGCCTGCAGGTCGCTCAGGTAGCCGTCGCTGGTCTCGCCCACGACGGGGTTGACGCTGGCGTAGCCGCTCCAGCCCGTTTCGGGGAAGCCCACGCCGATGTGGGGGGCAGCCTCGGCCATGATGGTCATGAGGGCGTCGGCTACGCGGGGGACGTTCATCGTGCCGGTCAGGGCGATGGGCGTCTCGATGTTGCCCAGCTCGCGCGTCTGCTCGAAGCCGGTCACCTTGCCGAAGCCGTTGACGGTGTGAACGGCCGCGGCGACTTTCTCCTCATACAGGTTGCCGCTGTGGGGCAGGATGATGGTGACGCCGGTGCGGAAGGGGCCGTTGCCGGGCCGCCAGTCGGGGTCGGCCGTGGCCGGGCCGCTGTCCAGCGTGTAGTGGCCGACAAGGACGCCGGCGACGTCGGTGATGGCATTGCGCGGCCCCGGCGGCAGCGCGCTCTCATAGGTTCCCAACTCCCTGATACGTGGCATGATGAAGTTACCCTCGCAGAATCGGCCGCGTCAGGCAGGTCGCGCCGCCCTCGGCCTTCATTGAAATTTCGTCGCCGCGGTAGACGGCGACCCGACAGCCGGCCGCCTCAAGCGCCGCCTGAGTCTGATGATTGTGATCGAGCATCAAACAATGGCGTGGCCCAATCGCCAGAACGTTGGTGCCCATCGTGACGAATTCCTCATCGGAGACGTCGATCAGCTCAATGCCGCGCGCCGCCAGCAGTTTGTAGAACGGCACAGGCAGCAACGGCCGATAGACCACCGCCAGGTCAGCGTCCACCATGCTGATGATTGACATCAGGTGCAGGCAGGCTTCCGGTCCTTCGAAATAGGGTAACTGCACAGGCACCAGCTCGACCCCGGACCCGGCCAGGGCATCACCCAACTGGGCATAGCCGGCGGCGTTGGTACGAAACCCCAACCCGACGCACAGTGTCTGCTCGTCGAGCCACAACAAATCGCCGCCTTCGGCCGTTGCCTCGCCGGACAACCGATAGTGAATCGGTACACCCAGCCGCTCCAGAGTCCGGGCCATAGCCTCCTCTTCGCCGCGACGAAGCGCCTTGCCCATGCGCAGGATGATCGCCCCACGGTCAGTCATGAGAACGGGGTCGTGGACAAAAATGGCGTCCGCGAGGCCCGGTGGACGGCCGTCGGTTGGCGACGCATCATGGTAGATGACCTCCACGCCGTTGCCGAGAAGGGTATTGACGAAGGCGTCGTGCTCCTGCTGGGCCAGGGGCAGGTAGGGTTGTTCCGTATAATGCCACAGCGTCGGGTCGGCCGCGCCGAAGGCTTCGTCCGGCCGCCGTACCAGCACTGTCTGCAAGGGAGCGATCATGTTTTGTCCGCCGTATAGTTTTGTCATGGGGCCTCGGTATATATGTGGATCGTCAGGTCATTAGATCGAAAGGATTGTGGGTCAGCGGGACGACACTTCGTATCCCGCATCCCGTATTTCGTTTTTGAACCCGTCACTTGTCCTTTGCAACTTGTAACTTCTTCGTGACGCGATCGTACACTCTAAGCGTCTCGATGGCCGTATTCTGCCAGTTGAATTTGGCCGCTTGCTGGGGGCCTTGCCGCCGCAAGTCAGCCGCCAACGGCTCCTGCAACACGATGGAAATGATAGCCCCGGCCATGTTGCGCACATCATCGGGATCGACGAGGAACCCGCCCGTTCCGATAACCTCCGGCAGCGAGCCGGCGTCGCCGGCCACGACCGGCGTCCCACTGGCCATCGCCTCCAGTGGCGGCAAGCCAAATCCCTCGTGGCGGCTTGGAAAAACGAACGCCTCGGCATTGCGATAGAGCAGCGGTTTGTCGATCTCATCGACGTAACCAATCCAGCGGACGTATTTCTCGAGGCCGGCGCGGGCGATCATTCCATCGTAGTCGGGAAAGTTGTCCGACACCCTGTCCGGCTTCTTGCCGGCCAATAGCAGCGGGTAATCCTCCCCCACCGCCCTGGCCACATAGGTGTAGGCATGGAGCAGGTTGATGACGTTTTTATGAGTCTCGTAGCCGCCCAGATAGAGCACATAAGTCTCGGGCAGATCGTACTTCTTCATCACTGCCATATCGATGAGGCTGCTGTCACTGCCGGCCTTGCGCGGCGTGTAATTGGGGCTGACCCCGAGATAGACGGCAGTGACATCGGTCTCCGGGATACCCAGATGGTCAATTATATCGAGCTTGCTGGAGAACGAGTCGGTCAGGACATGGTCTGCGCCGCGGGCGGCAGCGCTGACAAGGGCATTATACAGTCGTGCCCGCGCGCCACGGTTATACTCCGGCAGCAGCAGGGTCGTCAGATCGTGGATGGTAACGATGAGCGGCACCGGCGAGCGCAAGGGCGGCCCCCAATACGGGACATGGGCCAATGTGGCCCCAACACGGCGGCAGGCAGCCGGAAACCCGCGCTGCTCAAACATGACTTTGCCCACATGACCCGGTCGCATGGGCACTCGCTCCAGACCGATGCCGGGCGGCACCTCGTCCGGCTCCGGTCCATCGGGCAGCGTCGGGTAGACGAGAGTGATGGCCAGATCGCTCACCAGCCGGTTCAGATGATAGACCAGCTGGCGGGTATATTGCCCGCTGCCTGTGTTGGGTTGATTCCAGAAATAAGCATTTATGGCGATGTGCATCGGGCACCGATTATAAGCCGGACGGCAAGGAATCCCCACACATCGCCATGCCATGGCATCGCAACTTTACCGGGTAAACGCGGTATGATATAGTTGCGGCGCGGATCGGCGCAAACCAGATGGCAGAAAAGGACAGGCAGTTCATCCCCGGGCTGAGCATTTTACTGCTCTCGATCGTGCTCCTGGGCGCGATTGGCGCGTTTCTGGCCGATGCCAACGGCGTGCCTTACGGCGTGGCAGGGGCGGTGCTCTGGGGCAGCGCGGCGCTGATCACTTTCATCCTGGGAACTGCCTATATCTCCCGCCGCCTTTTGCCCATTTGGGGCAGTGTGGGCTGGTCGGAAGGGTTTCGCCTTTTGTGGCACAACTACACACTCGGCGCGGCCAATAAACTCTATGGCCATAAGCCGGCCGATTCCACTTCCGGCAGCAAAAAAAAGCGTCCGGCCACCGACGAACCCGCACCCAGTTTCGAATTATTGGGAGCCGGCTTCCTTTATAGTCACCAGGCGGCTGCCATTGTTCGTGGAAACAGTTACTCACGCGCCGACGGCCCGGGACTGGTTTTCCTTCGTAAAGGGGAGACGATAGGTCAATTATTTGATCTCCGACCTCAATCACGCAGCCTGCCGGTAAAGGCTGTGACCCGCGATGGTATACCCGTGGAAACCGGCATCTCCGTCACATTCATGGTGCGCCGCCTATCGCCCGATCAGCGCCGGCCGCGGTCCGTCTCAACCAGTGACTTTCCCTATCCCTACGATCGGGACGCTCTGTTCGACCTGACATACACCCACAGCGTGACAGACGGGGATAAACGGGACTGGACGGATCAGGTCGCCCCACAAGCGGCGACGATGCTCGTCACTGAGATCGGCAAATACACGCTCGACCAGTTGCTCGTGAGTGCCGGCGCGGAACCGTTGGGGCAGATTAGGGACAGGATCAAAGCCGGTCTGAAGGAACAACAAGGTAACAGCGAGTACCAAACCATCTCGCGGGGGATTGACATTGTCGGGATCGGCATCAGCTCGCTGCATCTCCCGGCCGACGTCACCGCCAAGCGTCTGTCTTCGTGGCAGGTAGATTGGCAGAATCGTATTTCCCAGGAAATCGTCAGTGGTGATCTCGAGGCACAGCAGCTTTATCAGCAGGCTCGCGTTCGGGCACAGATCGACAACATCGAGAACCTGCTGACGAGCATTGAAGCCATGCGCAAGCAGAGCGGAGTCGAATTACACGAGGTTGTGATGATGCGGCTGATGGAGATCGTCGATGCGATCTCGGCCAACCGTACCCTGGTTCCGCCGGCCTCACGCACAGCCATGTCTGATCTGGCTGCCGAAGCATCCGGCGAGTTGCGCCGGGTGTTGACACAGGGAGAGGAGTAACGCGGTGTCCGCCCAACGTCGCCCAACGCGCGCCGCGGCCCGCTTTCTGCCCGCACCGTCATCGATCAATTGGCCCTGGTTCGCGTTGGCCCTGGCATTTTGCGCCTATTGGCTGTTCGTCAGCTCGCTGGAGCGGATCGACGCCAATGAGATCCTTGCCGGGTTCTTTGTGCCCAACCTGTCGTCGAACCAGATGGCGACGATCACTTTTTCGCCCTGGGTGACGATGCTGGTGGAGCTATTTCACCCGCGTGTTTTGCGCCACTTTATCCCCCTTTTCGTCGGCTGGTGGCTGGCCAAACAGGCGGCAATCAGCCTTATGCAGGTGCTTTATAACTGCCCCGACCGGCGCACAGCGGCCGAGTTTCTCCGTCGTCAGCGTCGCAACCGGGCCAGCAGATCCGAAGTGCCCTACATCGTCACTCCGCAGAATCTGGCTGAGGATCGCGAGAAAGTAATCATGCTCGGCGTCGGTGGGCCGGTGTGGGTCCAGGTTCCCAACGGTCACGCCGCAGTGACCGAGCGAAACGCCCGATTCCTGCGCGTGATTCCACCGGGCGTCCACGAGCTGGGTCGATTTGAATACATTCAGAACGTCATCGACCTCCAGCCCCAGGAACGCACCGCGGCCGACGTGGTCATGTTGACCAAAGAGGGTATCCCGCTAAATGTCGATTTAGGGCTAACATTTCGCATCGACCCGGGCAATACCCCGGCTTCCCCCAATCGGCCTTATCCATATAATGAGGAAGCCGTCCGACGAGCCGCCTACGCGGGTGGCGTCGGAGCCGGCGGCAAGGTGTCCTCCTGGGTCGAGGGACCACTGGGCAAGGCGCGCGGGGAATTGTCCAAATTTGTCAGCACCCACGCGCTTGACGAGCTGGTCGCTGCTGAAAGCCCGCGCGACGCGCAATATCTACTGGTCAACAACGTGACAACCGAGGTTTGGAAAAAATTACAGGAAGAACACATCAAACCTTTGCGGCTGCGCGTCAGCCGGCTCACGCCACCACCGGAAGTTAGTCGCCAATACACTGATTATTGGCTGGCGACCCGGCGCAAGGAAGACCTTCTGGCGCGGGCCAACGGCACCGCCAATCTGCTGGAGGAGATCGAGACCGCTCGCGCCGCGGCCGAAATCGCCATGGTACAGGCGATTGTTGACGGCATCCGCCACGCCCAGCAAGAGGCCGGATCCAATCTGTCCGGCTACCTGTTGGCCTTGCGGTTAATGGAAGCGCTCCGCAATATGGTCCAGTTTTCCTCGGCATCGCTGGAAAGCCTGGGCGGCGAAACCGATCATCTGATCGAGGAAATAGAATCCGTCGACTACAAACTGGCCGATATGCAGGACCAGCTAAAGTTGCCCCAGCCAACCTTCAAACCTTCCTCACCCGATTAGGCGGCATGAATAGACGATGGTAGCCAGAACATCAACTGCGGGAGATACGACCCGACAAACGACAGACTCCGAGCAACATCGCCCTGTGCGCGAGGCGGTGGCTGTTCTCGAACGGTTGCTCAAGCTGCTCTTCGTCGATCCGCCGTCTCTGGACATCATCACTGTCGAGAATGTCGTCCGTCGCTATCCTCTAACCGGCCTGGGCGCGCCGGCGCTGGCGGCCATCGAGCAATCGCAGCGCATCGTGCGCGCGCGAGGAGACTATGCTCAGGCCGGTCTGGCCGAGTTCCACATCGGGTTGATCTATTTGTATTGGGGCGACGGGCGCGCCGCCGCCGGTCAGTTCGCTCTGGCACGCCAGTCATGGTCGCTGGTCAACGATACCCCGGCCATATGCCTGGCTCATTACGCCCAGGGTCTGGCGCTCTATCACGCCTATCACAATGAATCAGCCATGCTTCAGTTCAGCCGGGCTGAGCGTATGCTGGACCGGCCGGCCATTGGCGCCCAAGCCAAACGCCTGACAGATCTTGCCCAGGAGATGCGGCCTTTGCTGAACATTGCCCAGGAGACGTTGCGCGAAAGTTTATGGCCCAGGGAACAGCCACCGGCTGACATGGTTAAAGCGGGCTATCTCTCGGTGCCGCCTGATGCCTCGGCACCGGCAGCGACTGTGGCGACCACTGAGGCCACAGCACCGGCGCCCACAACCTGGAGCGAAGACGGCGCGGCGGGCACAGGCGCGCGACGGGCAGCACACCCCGATTGGGCCAGGCGTGTGCCGATGCCTATCTCTAACCTGTCCGGAGACGCTGACGCAGGGTCGCGCGGGCCGGTGCCGGGGCATATCACCACCGATGACCGTTTCGGATGGTATCGCATCGCCGACAAGAAAGGCGAGTTCCTGCCCGGCCTCAATTCCGGCACGTGGCTGTTGGCCGACCGGGACGTGGATGAGCGACAATCATCGGGGCGGGAATACATCATTATCGGCAGCCCCCGCGACAATCTGGGCAGTATCACCGTCCAGCCGGTGTCCCATATCAGCGCAATGCCTTACTGCTTCCTGGGCTATCGCATCATCGACCAGACCGCGCCGGATGAGTCGCAGTTATTCATTAACGAGACAGGGCGGCCGGTGGAGCCTGATGAGGGGCTGGTGCTGGCCGTGGTTGAGGGGTTCTGGTACGACCTGAACGGCCATTTGTTGCCCGACGGCGGTTGACCGGACCCAAAACGGAGCGCAAGCTGAATGGCTTGCGCGGCGGCATATTGTGGATAATGTCCGGCATCAGGGGGATAATCGCCCCAGCAATCGCGGGATCGGTCGGACTTTAGTCGTGATTTCCGTGGATAGTTATAAGGCCCGGCAGCGCTGAGGGGGACAAGATGTCTGAACATGTTCTGGTAATAGGCGCCACACTTCTGGATACCAAGGGCAAGCCCGTCGCCGGGCTGGAGCCGGGCACGTCGAATCCAGCCGTGATTCGTTCGTCTCGCGGCGGCACGGCCCGCAATGTGGCCGAGAACCTGGCGCGGCTTGGCGCGGAAGCAGTTCTCATCTCGGCCGTCGGCGACGACCCCACCGGCCGCCAGCTGCTCATCCAGACGGCCGAGGCGGGGGTGAATCTCGATTATGTGCAGATGCTCCCCGACCGGGTCACTGGTTCATACATCGCCCTGCTGGAGGCGGACGGATTATTATCCGTGGCTCTCGACGATGTGCGGGTAATGGAAGCGATCACGCCGGATTTCCTCAACCGGAACCGTTCGCTTTTCCGCGACGCCTCGATGGTCATGTTCGACGGCAGCCTGACGGAACCGGCCATGAAGACGGCCGTCCGGCTGGCCCGGGAATACCGAGTCCCTCTTTGCGCCGACCCGGCCTCGGCCCGTCTGGCCTACAAGCTGCGTCCTTATCTGGGGGACCTGACACTGGTCGTCCCCAACCAGGTAGAGGAAGCGGAGCTATGCGGGGTGGATTTTCCGGGCTATGACCCAACGGACAGCCTGACGCTGGCCCGGCGCTTGCTGGCGATGGGGATCGAGATGGTTGTCGTAACCCTGTCGGACTTTGGGCTGGATTACGCCACGGCCGACGAGATCGGCTATATCCCTCCGTCGCATACCAAAATCGTCGACAGCACGGGAACGGGCGACGCCGTAACAGCGGCGATCATGTTCGGGCTGCTGAACAATCTGTCCGCCATTGAGGCGATCCGCCTCGGCGCGGCGGCGGCGGCCGTCACCTTGCAAACGGCCGAAACGGTTGTGCCGGACCTCAGCCTCGACATGCTGTACGAACACTTGATCGTCTGACGAGTGAGCGGTGACGAATGACGAGCGACGAGTGAAACGAAAGGCTAACCACTGACCCACTGAATACTGACCTACTGTTTACTGACGACTGACAACTGACCCATGACCAACACCCTCGGTTTCATCCTCTGTCTGGCCTATATCCTGACCATCATCGGCGTGGCCGAATTGTTGCGACGCCGGCGCGGCTATGATTCCGGCTTCACCCGCAAGGTGATCCATATCGGGGTGGGGATGATGATCTGGCTTGTGCCGTTTCTCTTCACCACCCCCTGGCCGTTCGTCGTGGCCTGCGTCATGTTCATGATCATCAACCTGATCGACTGGCGCTATGGTCTTATCGGCTCGATGCAGAGCAGGCACCGGAGCAATCTGGGGACGGTGTACTTCCCGCTGGCTGCGGCTGTCGTGGCGCTGATCTTCTGGGACACGCCGCCCCTGATGGTCGCCGCGCTGATGCCGCTGACGTGGGGCGACGGCATAGCCCCGGTCATCGGCGCTGCCTACGGCCGCCGCGTTTATCGCGTCCACACCAGCACACGCACGGTCGAAGGATCGGCAGGCTTCTTCGTGGCCGGATTTATCTTCACCTGGCTGGCGCTATGGGTCATGCCCGGCACGCCGGAAATTTCCCCGGTCGGAGCCATCCTCCCCGCGCTGGTCATCATGGCCGTCACGACTGTCATCGAGGCGTTTTCGATCTGGGGACTGGATAACCTGACGGTGACGGCTGCGGCGATCATCATCCTGAGCCTGTGGCCGTTTACTTCCTGAGACCTTACCATCCCTCATCCCCGATCAAGGGCACAAAAGCCACCGGAACCAGAAACTCTTCCTCGAAGACGCCGGGACGGACACAAGTGACCCGGACCAGATGTTGCCGATGGCGACTGCGGCCGACGGGCATGACCAGCCGGCCGCCGGGTGCCAGTTGGGACCGGAGCGTGTCCGGCACTGACGGACCGCCGGCAGCAACGATGATGCCGTCATATGGGGCATATTCCGGCCAGCCCAACGTGCCGTCACCGTGCCGCACCTGGACGTTATCATAACCTAACCGCGCGAGGCGCTCCTGCGCGTAACGGGCCAGCCCGGCGTGGCGCTCGACGGTATAGACTTCGCGGACGATGAGGCTTAGCACGGCCGCGGCATAGCCCGATCCCGCGCCGACCTCCAGCACGCGGTCATCCGGTCGCAGGTCCAGTGCAGCGATCATGTAGGCGACGATATAGGGCTGGGATATGGTCTGGTTGGCGGGGATGGGCAACGGCGCGTCATCGTAAGCGAGGCGGCGGTAAGGTTCCAGGACAAACTGCTCACGCGGCACGGCACCCATGGCCCCCAGGACGGCCGCGTCGCGGATGTCGCGTCCGGCGAGTTGCTCCCGCACCATCGCGCGGCGACGGGCGGCATAATCCTCATCACCGGCGTTGCTATCCGTAACCTCCATGGCCTATTGATATCACCGGCGGGGCTGCCGGGCAAACGTGCTCACTTACAGACACGGGAATATAACGTGGGCAATTCAGATTCTGCGGTTTTGCGCGGCAAGCATCGATAATGGGTTTCGCGCTGTGTCTGGGTTTTGCTGTTGCCCAGTTTTCACGCAGTTTACTTCGGCACACCGACATTTCGGCTCTATAATTCGGAGACGTGAATTATTGGCAGATAAAAAGCGCGGCAGGATGTATTTATGGCGGGTCTGTTGTGGCAGATATTCAACATCATCAAGGAAGTAATCAATCGGGTTGTCAAGCTGCCGGAATTGATTCTGACCCTGTTGGGATGGCGATTTTCCAAAAAGCTGAAGCTGCGCATTGTTATTCTGCGCGACGAGCGCGGCCTGCCGCTCATAAGCAATGAGCTGGTTGTCCCCGCCTTCGATGAGGCGCGACGCATTCTGGGTCGCGGCGCGCGAATCGAGGTGGAACCGGCCGGCTGGCAGGTAGTCACCGCGCCCCACGGCGCGCCAAAAGCGGCTCTCGATGTACATTGCACCGATGGCGCGTGGCGCGACGACCTGGGCCTGGCGGGGACGTTTTTTCGCGAACTGATGGCGACGACGCCGGCCGGAACCCTAATCGGCTATGGCGCGCCGGTCACGGTCTTTATCGTCCGCTCGATCACCACCCACAACGGCTGTTCGCTGGGGCCGGCCACCGACTATGTGACCGTGGAAGCGGGCAGCATGAGAAATTCGCGCCGGCTGCTCGTCCATGAGGTCGCCCACGCCTGTGGCCTGTGGCATACCCGGCGGCCGAACAATCTGATGGTTTCCGAAAACCCGGGCGAGGAAGTGACCGGTTGGCAGGCGTCAATCATGCGCACGTCGCGGCATGTAACATATTTCTAGTTACGAGTGACGAGTGACGAGTTCAGATACGAGATACGAGATACGAGATACGGAAGAACACCGGTAACCACTGGCCTGCTCCCTACTGATTACTGTCCTACTGATTACTGCCCTACTGTCCTACTGATTACGACACGACAACTTCAATGACTGATTCATTCAACAACACCTACTCAGGCAAAACCGTTCTTGTCACCGGACATACCGGCTTCAAAGGCTCATGGCTCACCACCTGGCTGCTCGAACTGGGCGCGAAGGTGGTCGGCTTTAGCCATCCCGAACCACCGACGCGGCCGAGCAATTTTGTGACCTCGAATCTTTCCGGGCGCATCGCCGACGAGCGCGGCGACATCCGCGACTACGAACGCTTGCACGAAGTCATCGCCGCCCACCGGCCGGAGATCATCTTCCATCTGGCGGCGCAGCCCATCGTCCTGCGCTCCGTAGAACTGCCCAAGCTGACCATCGACACCAACGCCGGCGGCACGGTCAACGTGCTGGAGGCCATCCGCAATACCGACAGCGTGCGTGCCTTGGTCAGCATCACCACCGACAAGGTGTATGAGAATCAGGAATGGCTGTGGGGCTACCGTGAGACCGATCAGTTGGGCGGTCACGACCCCTACAGCGCCAGCAAGGCAATGGCCGAGCTGGCCATCGCTGCCTATCGCAGTACCTACTTCCCGCCGGAAACATACGGCCGGGACCACGCCCTGGCCATCGCCTCCACGCGCGCGGGCAACGTCATCGGCGGCGGCGATTTCGCCGACTACCGGCTCGTGCCGGATTGCATGAAGGCGCTCATGGACGGCCGCCCCATCGGCGTACGCAATCCGCTCAGCGTGCGGCCGTGGCAACACGTCCTTGAACCGCTCAGTGGCTATCTGTGGCTGGGCGTTCAGCTGCTGGAAAATGGCCCTGTCTGCGGCGAGGCGTGGAACTTCGGCCCGCTGGAGCAAAAGGGCGTGCCGGCCCAGGCCCTGGCCGAGAAGCTGGTCGAACTGTGGGGCAGCGGCTCGTGGGTCCACACCCGGCCGGGTTACGCCGAGGTTGAGACGGGTCAGTTGCGTCTGAGCTGGGACAAGGCCGCTCACCGCCTGAACTGGCGACCGGTTTACACCTGGGTTGAGGCCCTGGCGGAGATCACCGGCTGGTTCAAGGCTTTCCAGGCCGGGGAGGACATGCACGCAGTCACGCGCCGCCACATCCTCGAATATACCGGGCGCGCCCGCGAGCTGGGTCTGGATTGGGCCGGCGGCCGGTAGTCAAACAGCGCCGTCATGCCCGCTGAACGAAAGCCCGGGCGCTGGATCGTCATCCTCTGCCTGCTCTCCCTGGCGCTGATCGTCTATACCCGACTGGCGCGCTTCGATTTCGTCTGGGATGGTCATATACCCCTTGAGCGTATCACCTGGCAGCCGCTCAATCTGCGCGACGTGCCAATCAACGTGTTGTTCTTCATCCCCCTCGGGCTGGGCCTGGCTGGGGTATTGACCCGCAACAACCGGCGTTCAAGGCTTGGCCTGCGCGTTCTCGGCATCGGTTTGGCCCTGTCTGTCGTGCTGGAAGCGACGCAGATGTTTTTGCCGGAACGAATCCCATCGGCGGCCGATATCGTCGCCAACGGGGTTGGGTTGCTCATCGGCTTTGGGCTATTTCTGGCCTGGGAAGAGGGATTCGGCCGCGTGCTCCATCGCTACGTAACGCCGGTCAATCTTGTTCTTGGCCTGCTCCTCTATGCGCTCATTGTGACGTTGCTGACCGGCTATCTCTATCGCCGCGTGCGCCTGACAAACTGGGATACATCCTTTCCGCTGGTTGTCGGCAATGAGGCGACCGGCGACCGGCCGTGGGAAGGAACAATTAGCCGGCTGCTCTTGGACGTCCGTTGCGACGACCCCCTGCCGCCGGCCATCAGCATCAATTATTCTTTTTCCGGCGAGCCGCCATATGAAAACAGCGGGCTTGAGGGAGAGGCGCCGCCGCTCATACCGGGCGAGGGGCCGGTGACACCACAAGAGGATGGCAGCGTCATGATTGGACCGGAACAATGGTTGATAACAGCCGGCCCGTTCAGCGAATTCTCCAACTTCGCCCGTCATTGCCACCACATCTTCATCAGCACGACACTCGCGACGGCCGACCGGAAACAGCGCGGCCCGGCACGGATCATCTCCATCTCTGCCGACACTGGGCTGCGAAACATCACCATCAGCCAGGACGGCGACGACCTTAATCTGCGCCTGCGAACGCAGTCCGGCGGAGATAACGGCACCAAGCCGACCCTCGCCGTACCGGATGTCTTCGCCACCGATCAACCAAGGGCGATCAATGTCGAGTACTCCGGCTCATACTTGCGGGTGGAGGTCGACGGAGAGCGCTACGGTCTGTCGTTTGCTCCCGGCATGGTCATGCTTTCCGGCTTTCTCTCGGGCAATCACTGGTTGATCGATATCACCATTGACCCCCATCGCTATGACAAGGCCTATTGGGGCATCATTCTGGGACTGGCTGCGCTGGTGTTTGGCGGCCTGGGGGTGGCGAGACTGTTGATCAGGCCGGAGACGTGAGGGCGCCGGCCGCGGCGCGATCCAGCCACCACGTCACCCGGCCATTGGCAGGGCAAATGCGACGCGCCGGAAAGCGTACCGGATCGTCGATGGTCCAGGTTTCGCGCACGGCGGCGGTCTTTTTCGGCCCGGTCGCCAGGAAGATGACGCGGCGGGCATCGTTGAGGAGCCGGGGTGTCAGCGTCACCCGACCGGCCGGCCGCCCCTGATAGTCCGCGGTGACGGCGATGACGGGAGCCGCAACGTCCACCGGCGAGCCGGGGAAAAGCGAAGCCGTGTGGCCGTCCTCGCCCAGACCCAGCAAGACGATATCGAAGCGCGGCCAGGGATGGGGCGCGCGGGGATCGTGGACGGCCGCCCACTCGCGCAGTTGCGCCACGTAATCGGCGACGGCTTCCCCAGCCGGAAGCTCACCCCTGACGCGATGGATGTTCTCCGGCGGGATGGGCACATGGGACAGCAGCGCCTCGAACGCCTCACGATAGTTGCTGCCGGAATCATCGGGCGACACCAGCCGCTCATCGCCCCAGAAGACATGAACCCTCTTCCAATCAACATCACCGGCCATTATGGCCAGCCCGCGGTAGAGACCTAACGGGGTGCCGCCGCCGGCCAGCGCGACAGAGACGAGGCCGCGCGCGCGAACGGCCGCCCGCAACTCCGCGACCAGCAGGCCGGTCGCCTCGACGGCGAAATCATCCAGCACTACGTGCTCAGGCAACAGAGAGGGCGAGAGCGTCATAAGCCGTGCCGTAGAGAGCCGCCTTGGGGTTGTAGATGACATGGACCGGGATACGGCTCATCATCTCGCTGAACCGCCCCTTGTCGCGGAAGAACTTCATGAACGGCCCGCTTTGCAATTGGGGCAGGATGCGCGGCGGAATGCCGCCGCCAAGATAGATCCCGCCCGTAGCCAGAACGGTCAGCGCCAGGTTGCCGGCCTGGTCGCCCAATATCTCCATGAACAGCTCCAGCGTGGCGACGCAGATCTCGGCTTCCCCGGCCACGCCTGCGCGAACGATGATCGGCGTCATGTCGGTCACGTCGACGAGCTGGTCGCGGAGCCAGCCGGGCTCGGGATAGCGCTCCGTCTCGCGCAGGAAGGTGTAAATATTGGGGATGCCGATGCCGGAGCAAACGCGCTCATAGCTGACGTGCCCCATGCGCGGCAGCCAGTAGTTGAGCATATCCAGTTGTAACGGGGTCGTCGGACCGAAAGCGCAATGGCCGCCCTCGGAAGGGTAAGATTCGTATCGGGCGGCCGACCTGTTCCACACGAGGAAGCCCTCCCCCAGACCGGTGCCGGGGGCAATGACGCCGATGGCGCCGCGTTCGACCGGCTGACCTTCGCTGAGCGTAATGAGGTCGGGCCGTTCCAGGTGGGGCACAGCGGTGGCCAGCGCCTCCAGATCGTTTAGCAGATGGACGGTGAACCCGAACCGTTCACGCATATCGGCAGCATTGATGATCCACGGTAAATTGGTCACCTGGGCGCGGTCACCGACGATCGGCCCGGCCACGCCGAAGCTGCCGGCCGAGATTTGGAAATCTCCGTCGGACAGGAACTCTTCGATGATCAAGTCCAGCGACTGGTATTGCTGGCTGGGAAACGTGCGCTCGATGACCGGGTGACGGCGGATGAGCGCCGCGTCTTCCTGAACATCAAAGAGCGCCAGAACTGTTTTCGTGCCGCCAATATCGCCCGCGAGTAGCATAAGTCACTTTTCTCTATATTGAATGCCAAAGAATGTCATGCGGCCGCTGATTCAGGCCGCCTGCTAAATTGTTGGATATCGGGTGAGGACTTGGCCGTCAGGTTGGTGGTTCTGTCGTTGTCCGGCTGTCAAGGCTGGCGTTTTCCAGCGCATGCACCAGCGCGTCCAGCTCGTCGCGGCAATCGGAACAAATGCTCAGATGGTGCTCGACGAGAGACCTTTTGCCGTCGACATCGTGGGAAGCCTCGAGGCAATCAACGTATTCATCCAGGCAGTTGAACACCTCTTCACACGACAGTTCATCGTCGCGGGTATCACACAGCAGGTGCATCAACCGCTGAAGCGATTGATCATCCAGGGCCATCGTTTCGGCCGCGCTCCCCATGATGACGGGCTTTCCCAACAACTCGCGCAGTTTTTCACTCAGACTTGTCATGCTCTTACTTTGACGTAACAAGTTGCCTCTTTCTTACACAATACGCCGCATCAATTCTCGCTGAAGGAGGCGATGACCTCTTCCGGCGTCAGGTTATCCTCGGCCAAGCGTCGCCGGAGGCGCTGCCGGGCGTCGAAAACCAGTTTGTAGACCGCGTTCTGGTTGGAGCCTAACAGGTAGGCTACCTCGCTCAGCGGCCGTCCCTGTATAACCGTCGCCGTCAGCGCCACGCGCTGTTTTTCGGTCAACTCCTCGTTGATCAACCGGCTGATATATCGCATCAGTTCCCGCCGCTCGGTCAGCTCTTCGGGCCGGGGAGCGGGATCGGCAATGAAGGAGGGGGTGTACTCGCCCTCCTCGGTGTTGGTCAGCCCGTCGAGGGAAGCATCGCGCCAGCGCTTGCGACGCAACTCCGTCAGGCCGATGTTCAGGGCGATCTTGTTGGCCCAGGTCGTGAAGAGGCTCCGCCCGGCGAACGTGTCGAGATTTTCGAGGATCTTGAGCAGCGCTTCCTGCACAAAGTCATCGATGAGCGCGTCGAATTCGGGCGCGGCGGTGTCGACCTGCCCGATGAGGCCGCGCCGCAAACCGTTAGCCAGCACCAGACGCAGATCGTCCAGGGCTGCCTCGCGAGTGAGGTCGTCGGATTTAAGGTCGGCGATCCATTCTTCGTTGGTGCGGGTCGTAGTCATAAATTTATACGGCAGATCTATCTCGCCATGCGACGGGTATTGTAGCCGTTAAGTGGCCGGGCGTCGCTTCCAATCGGCGTTGGGCCGGGTAATTCGTTATGCGGCCGTGCCGAAATCGGGCAAACGGATCGCATCCTTCCGCTTTCCCGGCGATGTCTCGCCCCTTTGCCCGACCTGATAGATCCCGTGCCATCTCACGCGCCGGCAGCCGGCAAGTATGTTGTCCGGTAATAATCGCACCAATCCTGCAGGGGGCAGATGTGACACAGCGGCGTGCGCGCGTGGCAGATCTCGCGGCCGTGATGGATCAGGTTGATGTGCATCGGGTAGTAAGTGTCCGGCTCCCCCAGTTCGATCAGGCGGTCGTGGGCCTGGACGGCGTTCATGCGCGGCGGAATCAGACCCAGACGACCCGTGACGCGATAAACGTGGGTGTCGACCGGGAAAACCGGGCGGCCGAAGGAGAAGAGCAGCACGATTGTGGCCGTCTTGGGGCCGACGCCCTCAATCGCGGTCAGCCAGCGCATCGCCTCGTCCAGCGGCATATCGGCCAGAAAGTCCAGTGATAATTCGCCGCGCTCGCGATAGATATAGCGCAGCGCGGCCTGGATACGCGGCCCTTTGGTGTTGGCCAGGCCCGCCGAGCGAATGGCGTCGATGACCTGCTCCGGCGGCGCGTTCATGACACTCTCCCAATCAGGGAAGCGGGCGGTCAGCGCGGCATAGGCGCGATCGGTGTTGGTGTCGGTTGTAGCCTGGGAAATGATCGTACCCACCAGTTCATTGACAGGCGATCCGTTGGGGTGAAGCGCGGGCCGGCCATAGGTCTCGTTCAGGATGCTGAACACAGCGTCATATTTCTCACGAATAAATTCAATCGACATCCGGCTGTTTCTCCTCATGGCGGGGCTTCTTCGCCCGGCGGCGGCGTCCGGTCAGGCATTCGACCAACACCTCACGTGCCGCCGCGCGCTCGCTCGTCGACAAGCCAATCAGGTCGAACACCAATTCATCCAGCGCCCGACGTTCCTCGCTCAATAACATCTCAACAGTATCGGCGACAGGCAGCATAGCCAGACGGCTGAAGGCAGCGGCCAGCTCGCGGCGCTCTCCGGCAGCCAGCGCGCGCGGGTCGGGCAGCAGGATTCGGTCAATCTCATAGGAAGCCAGCCACAGGACGCCCTCGCCGAAATTTACCCGGCCGCCCAGCTCGCAAGCCAGTGCGAACCACGTGCTGTTGAGCAATGCTGCCACGATCTGCGGGGTAACTCCCGCTTCAATAGACTGCCCCAGCGGGATAATCCGGTATAGCTGCTGGTCGACGGCGATTGGTTCCACGGCGACCGGCGCAAAATGACGTTGCCAGACGCCCTTGGCCAGAAAGACCGCGCCGGGTTCCTGTTCGGGCAGCGCGTACCACGGGCGACGCATGGCGCAGGTGGGCCGTTCGGGGATGCCGCGCTGCGCCCCCCATTCCAGATAACCGGCGGCGGCCGTGCCCACCGGCTGCTCCCCCGGCGGGATGAGCAACAACTCGTGACGGCAGTCGCTCCGGCTCACCCTGTGCGCGCGGATTCCGCGCAACGACTTGAGCAGCGGCCGGCGATATTTTGGCTCGATACCCCATTCCTCGACACGTTGGGGATCGAGGATGAAGAAGTCGTTGGCCCCGGTCGTATAGCCGCGCTGAACGTCAGCCCATTCACCGAGGGGCGCAACCGGTCGCGACGAGGGATGCAGGAAAAACTCCGGCGCGCGCAGATAGGTTCCCCACCGCTCGGCCGCACCCAGCTCACCCTGGGCGATGACTCGCGTCGCTGCCCCGGCCGTCTGCCGATCGAGGGCGGGCAACAGGCGTGTCACCAGTTGCTCGACGGCGGCTATCCGGCGACTGTCGGTGTCGCGGCCGAGCAACTCGGCCAGCGGCTGCCGCAAGCGAACAAAACGGACGCGGTTGGCCCGGCGAGCGGCCTGCTCATCCGTCCGCTCCAGGATGATAAGACAGGTGTTGACGCGAGCCGCGGCGAACCAGCGCTCCACGGCCGACTCGACGACCGCCACAACCCGGAAATGGTCGAGAATGAACCGCTTAAGTCCCTCGCCATAGGCCACATCCAGCCAGCCGTTAGGCACCACAAAACCCAGTCGGCCGCCCTCGCGCAGGAAGCCGAGGCTGTGGAGAAGGAAAAAGGCATAAAGCCCGGCCCGTCCGCTGAGCGTCTTGCCCAACTCGCGCGGCAGGAGCGGCGTTGTCGCCGGTGGCTCCGCGGGGGATTCGTTCGCGGGAAATAGTGAAGGCTGGTTTCCGACGTCCAGCCGGTCGATCCACTCGGCGCGCGTATAGGGCGGATTGCCGACGATGGCATCAAATCGGGGGTAATCGTCGGGATTCAGCGTGAAGAAATTGGCTTGTTCGATCACCGCGCCGGGCACATCAGCAGCCGAGGCGGCCGCCGTGGGATCAAGTTCAACGCCATAGAGCGTAGGCGGCGGCGGCCGGCCGGATGCCAGCCACGCGCGCCAGTGTGCCGCCCGCCGCAAGAGCGCCCCGTCCCCGCAGCCGGGATCGAGCAGCAAGTCATCGGGACGGCGCAGGCAAAAACCGAGTAACAGGTCGGCTACATCGACGGGCGTAGCGAATTGTCCCCAGGCACGCTGTTTGCTGTTCATGAACCTCCGGACGGAGCGGCTTCGGTTGGGAAAAGCGATCAGGCGGGATTATACTACAAGCTGCATGAGCGCGATATCACAGACCACTTTCATCAATTCGCTGCCGGATGTGTTGCGGCCGTTGTTGCCGGTCGCGTTGCGCGGGTTCCAGGTGCGGCGGCCGTGGAGTCTGCTGCAAATCCATTACGGGGAGCCGGCGCTGCATTACGAGGTCAGCCACGTGGGCCAGCGACCCGGACGCCTCACCACCGGCTGGGAGCTGGGCTTCCACTGCGAGGCGCGCGACCATCACCTCAACCGGCTGCTGCTGGACGGCTTTCGCCGCCACCTGTTCGAGATTAAGGCCACGCTCGGCGAATCCATCGAAGCGGAGATGTGGGACAGGGGCTGGACAAAGATCTACGAGGTCTATCCCGACGCGCCGCTGACCGAGGCGTATCGGGCGGATGTCGCCGCCCGGCTGGCGGCAATCATCGCCTGCATCCACCCGGTGTTCGTCGATCTGCGTCGGTCGGCGGCGGAACTCTACCGGTAACGTTCAATCGACAAAGACCCAGACCCATCAAAAACGCGAGGAGTACCCGGCGTTTTCGCCACGCATCCTCGCGCCACGCGTCCTAACACCACGGCGGTGGCTGCCGGAGAGACAGGCAAGCAGGACAGACCGGGGTAGTCTGCCCTGCTTGCCATGACAAATTACCGGGTGATCATCGGCAGCAACAACTGATACTGCTTGGTACCGGTGAAGCTGGCCGTGACTGACTTCGGCCCGTTCAGCAAGAGAGTCACCACGACCTGCGTGCCGGTCACATCACCACTCCAGCCAAGGAAGGTTGCGCCCGCGCCGGAGAGGGCCGTCAGAGTTACCGTCTGGCCACAGGCCAGTTGGTTGAACGGCGGGTCGGTCGTTACCGAACCATTGCCTTCCGTATTAATATCCAACAGCGGCCGATCTTCGCCGATTGGGCCCTGGGCTACATTCTGGAAGTAATCGACGATGGCCGTGTGAGCCGGAGCCGGGGCGTTTTTGGACGCCACATTACCGGCAAAAATGCCCACCTCTTGTACGTTCAGGATGTAGTTCTTGATCGTTCCCGCATCGATCCAGTCAGTGCCGTTGCCGCTATAGGACATGACCCAGTTGTTATCTGTTCGGGCGATCTTCATATAAACCGCAAGAGCCGGATTGAGGATATCGACCGAAATCTTTCGCTGGTTGATTGGGCTTCCAGCCTGGAACGGCATCGCGAACGCTTTCAGACCATTGTTGTATTCAAAGTCGAAGCGGACGAGATTTTGGGCATCCTGCTGGATAACAATCCCCTGCATCTGGGCGTTCAGACTCACAGCTGAATCGAACTTGACGATATACTCAAAGTTGACATTGTCGGCGTCCTGCATGATTCGCGGCGCGGTGTCGATATCGCTCCAGAGATTGTGCGTTACGCCCTCGGGAACCACTATCGTTAAATGTGTGCCGTTCACGCCGATTGTGGCGTCACCCAGCGGGTTGATCGGCGTACCCCAGCGTGGGCTAAGGCCACATGTATCAAAGTTGTCGCTGAAGGGGCCACTCGGTTCGATAAAATTGGCGACAATATTCTTGTTGCCGTTCATCGTGACGTTGAGCGGATTCTTTGTGCCTGTAGCGTCGCCGGACCATCCGGTGAAAGCCGATCCTCCGGTCGGCACGGCCGTCAGCTTCACGACCTCACCGTAAGCGTATTCAGCTTTTAGGGGATTGATCGTGACATCGCCGGTGCCGTCTCCGGTTTTGGTGACGGTCAGGGTATAAGGGCCGGGCGCGCTGAACATGGCGGTGACATTGTTTCCACCTTCTACAATTTCGACGGTGGCCGTGGTGTCATTGACCACAGTGACATCCCCGGTCCAGCCTTCAAAAGTCCACCCGGCGTTGGTCACGACCGTCAAGGTGACGACCGTGCCGGCGGGGTAGAACGGATCGTCCGGGTTTCGGAATACAACGCCACCTTCCGGCGGGGAGAGAGTGATATTAAGCGGGTAGCCGTCATCGGCGAACGTGGCAGTGATGTTCATGTTGCCGTTAACGGTGATGGTCTTGGGGTTGTCGGAACCATTCGCGTCTCCGCCCCATTCGACGAACCGCTTGCCAGCGGCCGGCACGGCCGTCAGGGTGACGGAAGAACCGGCCGGATAGTTCGGCCCCGGCGGATTTTTGTTCACCGTTCCGCCGCCGCCCGGCACAGTTACCGAAACTGTGTAGGTTTGCGAGGCAACAAAATTGCCGACAAGCGACATATTGCCGGAAATCGGAATCGTCAGGGGATTGATAGACGATATGATGCTTCCCGTCCAGCCGTTGAAAGCAAAGCCGGAATCAGGTGTGGCCGTCACGGTTACCTGTTCGCCGGCGGCGTAGAAATCCTTCTTGGGCGTCCAGTCGACGGTGCCGTTGCCGGCCGAAGTGGCGTTGAACGTATATTGCGCCGCCCCAAAGTTACCGACGATGTTGAGGTTGCCGTTGACTGTGACGACCTTGGGGTTTTCGGAGCCGGAGAAGCTGCCGCTCCAGCCGGTAAAAGTGAAGTTCGGGTTGGCGTTGGCGGTCAGGGTTATCTCGGTACCCGGATCATAGCTATCCTGCTGTGGGAAAACAGTGACCGAACCTCCCTCGACCGGGTTGGAGCTGGTGACAACGGTGAATTTCTGGGCGAACAGAGCGGTGACGACCATGTTCTTGGTGACCTGGACCGTTTTGGGGTTTTCCATCCCGTTCACATCCCCCTGCCAGCCGGCAAAGCTGTACCCGGCAGCAGTCGGCGATGCCGTCAGGGTCACGCTTTCGCCATGATCATACAAGGACTTGTCGGGCGATTTGGATACCGTGCCGGTGTTGATCGGGCTGACCGATGTCGTCACTGTGTATTGCAACGGCTTGAACAGGGCAGTAATCGAGTGCTCGCCGGTGATTGTGAACTGCACAGGATTCTGTGTGCCCAGAGAGGCTCCGGACCGGGATTCGGCCGCGCCAACGGTCACATCCATCGGCTTGTAGACGTTGTAGATGACGGGTTTGGAGCCGTCGAACGTCGTCTCATCCATCAGGCCGAACGAGTATTTGCGAGGCACAGTCGTGCCGGGGATAAGCGGATTCGACCCGCTGCGGCCAAAACCAAGAATCGTCATGTCCTTGGCTCCGGACGGGAAATAGGTGTCGTTCTGGGTGTCGTCGGTGTGGTTAATCAGGTAAATGGCCCGCCCACTCGCGCCGGAACTGGGGTCGGCGACAAATGCCCACTCCTCGTTGGGTAAATCGCCGTCGCGTGTCTGATTGCCGGTGATCTGCTCGCCGTTGCTGAACACGATGAAATCGGTGGTGGGGTTCAGCTGTCCACCCGGCGTTCCTTCGTAGAGGAGGTAGAACGGGTAAGTCTGGACGGTGTTGGCCTTGGTTCCAAGCATGGTGAAGGTCGTATAGTCCGGGTAAAACTCGAATATACCTTCCCACCGGCCTGTGTCCCCTTGCACCTTTTTGGCAATGAAGTGCAATGTAATCTTAATCGGCCCCTGATTGAGCACTGTGGCCGTCATATTTCCCTTACCCGGATGGAAGACACCCGAATTGCTGCCTCCGGCGGAGTTGGGGATGCCACGGTACTGGCCGGCCGAACCTGTAGCGGAGTTCCAGCTCACCCAGTCGATCCCGTTGATATCGTTATAGCTGGAGATGCCGCCGCCGGTCTTGTGGATAAACAGCGTGCCGGTGGCGGCCTGGATTTTGTAAGCGGCGACGTCCTGATCCGCCTGCTCCGACAAGATCACCTGTGCCGGAACAGCGGGTGGGGCAAAGCCCTTGCCGGTCACGTCAAAGTAGACCTGGTAGCGGCGGGTGACCCCGGCAGCCGTGTTGCCCTCCATAATCAGGACGAGCGTGCCGGCCGCCTTGTTCGTCGCATGATAATCCGACGCCTGGTCAAACTGGAAAGCGATTGTGTCATCGATCACATCGCCGCCGGCGTTCACCTCTACCACGCGGATGGAGTTGGGGTCAAGCGTGCCATTCACCCCCAGCGTATTCCACAGTTGGGTAAAGTTGATATTGAACTCGGCCGGCTTGTTCTTGCGAGCAAAGCCGGCGGCAGCGGCCGTCAATTCGACGCGATAATCCCAGCCGGCGTCCCACCAACCGGTGTCGTCGTTCAATACCCACCGGTCAAAGGTATAACCGGTTGCCGGCGCGGCCGTCAATGTCACGACCTGATTCTGGCTATAGGGCGGGCCAGGATCGACGCTGACCGTGCCGCTGCCGGGTGGGTCAACCTGTGTGGTCAGGCTAAAGTCATCGGTTTCGGCTGCAATCGGGGGAACGGCCGACAACAATACCACCATAATGGCCATCAGACAGAGAATCAGTACGGGTCGCAATTGTGTTTTTACACTCATGTGCCTTTACTCCTCGCGCCGGGCAGCAGAAATGCCCGCCACCCGCGCCGCGGCAGAGCGCCGCCAGTCGGTATAGTTTTTCCTTCCGAAGTGCTACTCCTTGACTCCGGCAAATGCAAACAATGGTTTGGGGGGAAACCACTGCACTCTACATGATAGGAAGGATTCCTTACAGGGTTTCTTAACGGTCATTTACTTAAGGCGCAAACAACCCGTTTTCCCGACCACACCAGAATCCTTTTGGCAGGATTCTGTTATCCGGCGTCAATACAGGAATGGCGAACTCAACGACCTTGACGACAACCTGGACGCGCTGCACCTGCAATAAACTCACGGGACCGGAGGCCGATGATCATATGATCGCCCCAGACTCGATCTCACGATTTAAACTAGTCCGTAAAAAACTCCCCCCAGGGCGTGTCCGCGAACCGGGCCTTGAGGTCGTCGTAGTTGGCTATCTGCTCTGACAGGGGTTGTGGCGGCCGTTTTTTGGTGGCCGGGGGGACGTCGCGGGGAGGAAGGCTCAGGAAAGATTGTACCCGCTGCATTTCCCCCGCATAATTTGCGGCCACATCCTCATATACAAGGTCCATTAGCGGATGGCCGGCAAAGAGGGCGTTGTATTCCCGCTCCCATGCCCGGGCTTGTTCGAAGCGGGCGCGAGTTTCCTCGTAATCCAGCGTCACGCCGGTCGCCTGGGATGCGTCGGAATACTTGATCCACTCATCGGCGGCGGCGGCCTTCTTGCGCGAGATTTGGGCGGCCAGCAGGTTGCGCCGTCGCAGATGGATGACCCGCAAAGCCGGTTGCCCCACCAGATAATCCCACACCGCCTGACCCCAAACCGTGTCGCGAGGAGCGTGACTGTAGAATATTTTGAAGCCGACGGCCGCGACAGAGTCGGGATATTTGCGGTAGATGCGTTCTTCCAGGAATCGCGCCGGATCATTCCGGAACAACCCGGCGCTGTTGCCCAGCTCGGGGAAGCGGGCCGGGAAGAGGTCGGGATGGCGCATGATCTCACCGTAGGTGACGGCCGCGCCGTGCTGGTTGAGCGAGCGGGTCACCAGCGTGGAGCCGGTGCGGGCCGAGGCGACAATGACAAAGCGCGCATAATCGGTGTGGCCGGGAGCCAGCCCGCCGACGTAGGCGGCGTGACGCAGGTCATAGAAAGTACGCTTTACAGCGCGGACGGCTTTGGTCTTGGGGGTCGCTTTGGGTTGCATCGAAAAAGTGGTCAGATAATCGGCGTGTCCGTGATCAACGGTCAGCGGTCGGCCGACCATTTTCGCCGGAAGGAGGCAATCTCCTCGGCCGTATAGAAGTGACTGCTATAGGTTGAGTTGTATTGCTCGTCAAGATAGGTATCGGGCAGAACCAGCCAATCCTTGAAGGCGTCGTAGGCATCGGCATACCATTTGTCCTCGGCCACGTTGGTGCGCACCAGCCTGAACGCCGGCAGGTTGAGAAATTCACCGAATGCCTGGCCGGCCACGTCGTTGAGCTTCTCCAGCTTGATGAGCAACAAGTCGGCGAAGTCGCCGCGGTAGATGTGATATCCTTTCTCGCGCGGGAAGGGCTCGGCAAAAACGTCGATGCCGAACATGGGCTTGATCTCCATGTCGAACCACGTCAGGGGAACCTGGTGGGGATACGAAGCGGCGAAATCAGCCCGCAGCGACTCCAGCATATCCGGCCGGTTTTCCTTCACCGCGACGCGCACGTCCTCAGGCCACCATTCATTCTTGTGAAAGTAGCCGGAGACATTGGTGGCGATTGGGTCACGCACCAGGGTGATGACCTTGCAATGTTCACCCCGGGCGCGCATGTGGCGCAACTTGTCGTGGAGCATCTGGCCACGGATGTGGCCCTTCTTGCCCTTGGGCGTCAGGTTATCCCAGCCGCCATACCCTTCCAGTGCCAGTTCGCGGCGAAAAGCGATGCCCTCTTCACTGAGAAAATGGGTCTGATAGACGGCCATCCGTTGACGCACACCGGCCGCCCGCAGCGACGCGGAGATGGTCGTCGAGCCAACCTTGCCCATCTGATGGATGAACAGCATCTCCTTGCCGCGCTGTTCGACGTAGATGTTGGCGTAGATGCGCGCGCGGTAGAAGTTCTCCTCGCCCATTACGCTCATCAGGGTTTGTTTGCCGGAGCGCAAAAAGCGACGCTTGCGGGGGCGGGCCGTGGAAGTCATACGATTCTCGGTTCAGGAATGGGAATGATGAACTTGCCGCCCGCCTCGCGATAGGCCGACTGCTGGCGCATAATCTCTTCGGCAAAGTTCCAGGCCAGAAGCAGCACGTAGTCGGGCTTGTCTTCCAGAAGCTTTTCGACCGGGTAGATAGGCAGATGGTTGCCGCCCATGTAACGGCCGTGCTTGTACTTGTTCAGATCGACGACGTAATCGACCAGCGAGGAGTCGATCTCGCAATAGGCCAACATCGTTGTCGCCTTGGCCGCCGCGCCGTAGGCGGCAATACGACAGCCCTGGGCCTTCAGATCGCGCAGAATGGCCAGCAGGTTATCTTTCACAGCCTGCACGCGGTCGGCGAAGTCGAGATAGTAATCGATCGAATCCACCTTCCGCTCGCGCTCCACCGCCAGCAACTCCTTCACGACCGGGCCGACGTTCTCGCGCGGTTCGACGAACAGGCGCAGCGAGCCACCATGGATCTTCGTCCGTTTGACGTCGTTGAGATAGAGGCCATGCCGGCGGAACAGCTTGTCCAGGGCGGTGACAGAGTAGTAGCACAGGTGCTGATGATAGATGGTGTCGAATTCAACATGATCGACCAGGTCGACGACGTAGGGACACTCGATGACGGCAACGCCTGTTGGCTTGAGGACCGTCTTGATCCCGGCAACGAAGCCGTTCAGGTCGGGCACATGGGCCAGCACATTGTTAGCCAGGAATACATCGGCCGCCTTACCCTCTTCCACCAGTTGCCGGGCCAGGTCGCGGGTGAAGAAGGTGATCATCGTGGGGATGCCCGCTTCCTGGGCGGCCGTGGCCGGGGCCACCGACGGGTCGATGCCCAGCACGGGGATGCCACGCTCGGCGAAGTTCTTCAGCATGTAGCCGTCGTTGCTGGCTGCTTCCATCACCAGGCTGTCGGGGCCGAGCGGCCGCGTATCCATGATATACTCGGCACTCTCGCGGAAATGCTTCAGCAGCGACTGGGAGACGGACGAGAAATAGGGATACTCGGCGTAGAAGAGTATCTCCGGGTTCACGGTCTCGCGGATTTGGGCCAGCGATGTATCGGGACAGAAGACAAGCGTCAGGGGAGCCTTCAAATCCGGCTCAGCCAGTTGGTCGGCGCGCAACAGGCGATCGGCCAACGGTGTTTCGCCAAAGGCGATGATAGTCTCCAGATCGGTTGAACCGGAGATACGATCCGTTGTTTCGTTTTTGTAGATTGCCATGATTTAATGGGAAATTACGAACCAGGACTTCAGAAGCTCCCACCGCTACCCGTTCCTGGTTCGTAATTCGTGATTCAAGATTTTACGCGGGGACGGTCGCGCGCCAGCGCAGCCGGTCATCAAGACGCCCTTCGGCCATCAGCATCTTGATGTGGTCGATGCGACGGTAGCGTGGCCCTTCAAACTCCTCGACCTGAAGGCCAACCCGTTGGTAGGCCTCGTACAGTTCCTGCGCGCCTCTGCGGGCGGTCCACTGCGGTTTGTACTCCGGCAGCGTGCGGGCGATCTTGCTGCTGTCAACGCGATAGTTGCGCTTGTCTGGGCTGGCACCTTCGGCGAACTCGACGCGACTACCGGGCACAACTTCGGCCACGATTTCGGCCAGCTCGCGAATGCGGTAATTTTCTTCCGGGCGGCCGACGTTGAACGCCTCGTTATGGATCAGCTCCCGCGGGGCGTGGAGCGCGGCAACGAACGCCAGGGCCATATCCTCGATGTGGACAACCGGCCGCCACGGCGTGCCGTCACTCTTGAGATAAACCAGCCCCGTGGTGTAGGCCCAGGCGGTCAGATTGTTGATCACCAAGTCAAAGCGCAACCGGGGCGAAACGCCATAAGCGGTCGAACTACGCAAGAAGGTTGGGCTGAAGTTGTCGTCAGCCATCTTGGTGACATCCTGCTCGACCATGACCTTGGAACGGCCGTAAGGCGTCACAGGGTTGAAGGCCGACTCTTCGTTGAGCCAATCATCAACGCCGGCGCCGTAGTTGCTGCACGAGGACGAGAAGATGTATCGCTCGGCCCCCAGCTCTTTGGCGATCTCGGCCAGGCGGACGGATGCCCGATGGTTGATCTCGTAGGTCAACTCCGGGTTGAGGTCGCCCAGCGGATCGTTGGACAAACCAGCCAGATGCAGTATTGCGTCGAAGCCATCGATGTCGGCGTGGGTCACATCGCGCACATCCTTGATGATTTCGGGTATCGCGACCACCGGGTCTTCGTCACCGAAGGTTGCCGCCTGATACAGGTTTGTATCCATACCGACAACGTCGTGGCCCGCCTTAACCAGCATGGGCACCAGAACTGTGCCCACATATCCATTATGACCAGTCACTAAAACGCGCATTTTTCTCTCCGCACTGATATTTTGACCGTGACAGGGAACAGGAATTTATCCGTCGCTACCAGGTCTTCCAGGGGGCTTCCCCACTGCTCCATAATTTCTCCAGCACGTATTTATCGCGCAGGGTGTCCATACATTGCCAGAACCCGTCGTGTTTATAGGCCATCAGCTCGCCGTCGGCGGCCAGGCGCTCGAGGGGTTCCTTCTCAAACTGGGTGTCGTCGCCGTCGATATAGTCGAACACCTGGGGTTCGGCCACGAAGAACGCGCCGTTAATCCAGCCCTCGGCCGTCTGGGGCTTCTCGGTGAATTCGCGGATGCGGTCGCCGTCGAACTCCAGGTGACCATAGCGAGCAGGCGGGCGCACGGCGGTCATCGTCAGCAGCCGGCCATGATTGCGATGGAAGGCCAGCAGTCGATCAAGCTCGACGGTCGAGACGCCGTCGCCCCAGGTGAGCATGAACGTCTGATCGCCCATGTAGGGCTTTAGCCGCTTGATGCGGCCGCCGGTCATGGTGTTGAGGCCGGTATCGATCAACTCCACCGTCCAATCCTGGATAGCCTCGTTGTTGTGTAAATCGACGCGCCCCGCCCTAAGGTTGACGGTCAAATCGCTATGGAGCGAGCAGTAGTCGACCATATAGCGTTTGATGACTTCGCCTTTATAACCCAGGGCCACAACGAAATTATCGTAGCCATAGCTCGAATAGTGCATCATGATGTGCCACAGGATCGGCCGACCACCAATCTCCACCATCGGCTTGGGTTTGATTTCCGTCTCTTCGGCCAGCCGCGTACCGTGGCCGCCGGCCAGAATGCCAACTTTCATGCGATCTCAACTCCTTCGTCAGGTCTCAGCACCCGATTGATGTTGCCGCGTCTTTGGCGATCAACTCGCTGGATATGGGGGCGGCCGGGTTGCCGCCGCCCCCATATATTTATAGTAGATATCTTAACGAGACCTCGCGGTTCGGTCGAACGATTAACGGACGATCGCCGGCAACAGCAGCGCGTAACCCTTGACGGTAATTGTCACCGTCACGCTGGCCTGCCCCGTGCCGTCGGAGGCGATGATGATGACCTCGTACTCGCCGGCCTGGTTGAGGCCCGGTGTCCAGTTAAAGACACCTGTGCCGTCACCGTTATCGGTCAATTTCGCGCCAGGGGGCATGTTCTCGGCCGTAAAGGACAGAGGTTCGCCACCCGGGTCCTGGGCGTGCACCGTGAAGCTCAATGGTTGTCCGATCAGCACCGTTTTGGGCGAGACCGGGTCGATGGTCGGCGGCGGGTTGCTGGTGAAGGTCGCCGTGACGGTGGTGTTCTTCTCGATCGGGAAGGTGATGGGGTTTTGCGCCCCAGGCAGATCGCCGCTCCAGCCCGCGAAGTAGTTGCCCGTGATTGGGTTGGCCTGCAGGGTCACCATCTCGCCGCAAGCATATTTCGCCTTGGCAGGGGTGATGGCTACATTGCCCGGCCCCACCTTGTTAACCGTCAACGTGAACTCCTTTTGCTGGAAGGTGGCTGTGACGGCGAGGTTGTCGGTTATCGTCACGATCTGGGGCGAACCGGTGCCGGTAAGAGCGCCGCCCCACCCAATGAAGCTCCAGCAGGTGCCTCCGTCCGCGTGAATTTCGACGACATCGTTATAGAGATAGTAATCTTTTTGCGGTTTAAGGGTCACCTCGCCACCGCCGACGATGGTAAGATCGATCTCGTACTTGATCTGGTCAAAGGTTGCGGTCGCAGTTGTGTCGCCTGTGATAATGACCTGGGTTACAGGGTTGCCCGATGTGACAGCACCACTCCAGCCGCCGAATGTCCAGCCGGGATTGGGCGCAGCGCTAAGGGTAACTACATCCCCATAGACATAGGTGGACTTCAGAGGCGAAACATCGACCGAACCTCCCGTGCCGACGCCGTTATGAACAAGATTCACATCAAGTGTGTATTGCTCCTGTTCGAAGCGGGCAATGACGGTCTCGTGCTGGCGCATGGTGACAGACACGACGGGGTTGGTGCCCGACGCGGCTCCGGCCCATTCGACGAACTTCCAGCCCGGTTCGGGCACGGCCGTCAACTGAACCACGTCATCATAGACATACGTTGGTTGATCGGGGCTTTTGGTGACCGCATTCCCCGAACCGCCAATGCCGTCGTTTTCGATATTGATGTTGAGCAGGTATTGATCCTGCGTGAAGGTGGCCGTGATGTTCTTGGGGGCATTCATCACAACCGGCGCGATTGATGCCGTGCCGGTCAGGTCGCCGCTCCATCCGGTGAACGACCAGCCGGGGGCAGTCGTCGTCGCCGTCAGGAGCACCTCAGCGCCACAGATGTAGGGCGAAGCTTCCGGATCCACGACGACCATGCCCGTGCCGACCGTGGTGACATTGATGTCAATGGGCGAGCCGTCCTCAGGATCGATAGGCGCTTCCACGTTGAAGAAGTAGTCGACAATGGCCTTGTGGGCGGGCTGGGTACCGTTCAGGCCGCTGTTGCCGGCGAAGACACCGGCACTCACCACGGTCATATCGATCTGATGGGTGCCTTTGATCATTGTCCATGACACGCCGTCAAGTGACCAGTACCATTTCCAGGTGTTACCCGTGCGGGTTACGCGCATGAACGAAGGAGACTCGGTCATGCCCAGCTCGGACGAGACAGCCTTGACTTGTACACCGTCGGCGACGAATCGCGCGTACAGGAGAGCGCCCTTGGCCGCTGTGCGCTCAAAGCCGAAGCGCGCGTAGGTGTCGGCGTCTTCCTCCAGAAGGATGCCCTGTATCTGCCCGTCTACATTGATGACGGAATCGAACTTCACGTCGATTGCCAGATCACCATTACTGGCGCTCTGCATGATTCGCGGCGGGCCGCCGAGACTGCCGAAATCGTGCGAGCTGCCGCCCGGCACCGAGATCTCAAGTTTCTCTCCGGTCATGAACAAACTGCCCGCGGGGATATTTATAGTCTGCCAAATCCCGCTGTTGAGCTGGCAGGAGTTAAAGTCATCAGACAGCAACTCGCCGAACTCCAGCGTGGTGAAGGTCTGATCGCCGCTGTTGCCGGTATTGTTCTGCTCGTCAGTGGCGAAGATCTTGAAGTGATATTGGGTTGTCGGCTGCAGCCCGCGAATCTGGACGCTGTGAGTTGTCTTGAGCGTAGTCTCTTCGATCACGCTGCCGTAGCCGGTGGTCTTGCCGTACTCGATGCGGGTCGTGGCCGGTTCGTTGGTCTTCCAGCTAATATCAGCGCCGATGGGCAGTGTCGAGACGACGATATCGCTGACAACCGGTGGCGTCGTGTCAGGATCAGCCGTCGTGAATTTGTAATTCATCGGCGACATGCAGTTCCCCTTCAAGTCGCAGGCTTCGATTTTGACGTTGTATTCGGTGCTGAAGGCAAGATTACCCTGGGTCTTGTAGACAAGCCGGTAATCGCCCATGACGCCCTCAAGGCGGGCCTTGTTGGTCACATCCTCACCGTTGACTGTCATGACGACCGTCGTCCAGTCGACGCCGAACAGCTCGTCGCCAACATGGGCGATGATAGATGATTTTACGTCGACGTTGGTCGCGTTGGGAGCCGGGTTCTGCTTGCTGACAGCCGGGGGGGCGGTGTCGGCGATGGGGTTGGTTCCGCGCAACACGAACATCGGCCCCGGCCGCTCGATGAAGTGGCCCTGACCGTTACCGCTATACAAATAGGCGATCTTGTTGGTTCCGACAACCAGGTAATTTTTACTGAACAGCTTGATGCCCAGCGACCAGTCTCCCGCGGCAACGGTGGAGGGGTTGCTCGAGTTGATCGAGAAGTTCGGATTGCGCCAGTAGGCACCAACCAGGTAGGCCTGGGTGAAGGAGGTGACAGAACCGGGCATGGTGAAGCTGTATTCAACCATGTCGGGCCGACTGCCGTCCATGTGGATGGAAGTGTCCACGAAGTCATGGATGATGAAGGCGTTCACCGGAGTGGCACGCATCAGCTTGAAGTCGGCCGATTCGCCGCCGGCCGCCTCGCGCACGTTGCCGGCCGCGTCCACCACGCGGATCTTGAACTTGATTTTGGCCTGATTGGTGATGTGCGGGATTGCCCACGTGACGCTGGCGGTGGTCACATCCTTCTTGGGCTTGACTGTGACGATGTGGTTGATCACGCCGCCGGTCGGTTGCTCTTCCTTGCCGCCCGGCCACCAGTTGTTGCGCCCCAGGTTGTGCCAGTCGCGAAAGACACGGTTGTTGTCCTCGTCATATCCTTCGTACCAGGCGTGGAACTCGATGTAGGCTGTGTCGGCCGAGAAATCAGCCGTCAGCTTGATCTGGTCGTTGTTGACCATCAACGTGCCGCCCGCGTCGGGGCTCACCGTGCCGTTATCGTCCTGGATCGAAGTCAGGTGTCCATCGGGAGGTGTTACGTCGCTTCCCGGCGCGGGCACCAGAGGGTTATCATTGTTGTAATAGATGCGCAGGCCGATGTCGTGGATATGATATTTCTTGTCGCCCCAGAACGTCATGGTGTTCTGACCGACGACAAACTCGGATTTGTTGATCTCCGTCACATAGGGTGAGCGGCTCCAGTCTGATCCAACGGGCGGGCGATAAATGGTCGCGCCATTATTGATCTTGAACGTCGCCGCCTGGATATTGTAATTGCGCCACAGGTCGAGATAAAGCTCGATCTTGACCGCGTTCGTGAAATCGTCCGGCAGCGTGAAAGTGACCGTCTTGGGACACTTGGCCAGGGTGTGGGGTTCCATGTACCACGAACCGCTGGGCGATGTGGGCGTTCCATCGTCATTGCAGCCGCCTGTGAACTGGGTATGAGGGACCCAGTACTCTTTATAGGTGACTTCATTGCCGGCCTCGAATATGCCCGCTTCGGCGGAGTTCGGCCCCGCCAGCATCAGGCTCCCAAGTATAAACAAGACCAGCAGAATTACGGTGTTTCGCAAGGTTTGTTTTGACATTGCTCCCTCTCTCTCCTAAATATATGAGCAGCTCCTTATTGCTCGATACACTCATGAGGCTACGATTGGCAATTGTTTTGGCGGGTCAGCCAGCATCCGGCGCGCCGCCTCGGTATTGGGTCGGGGTGAGTCGACCGAATAGATCGCGTCAAGGCCGAATTGCTTCAGCAATCGGTCGGCGATCGCCTTCTGTTCATCAGTGATATGCTTCATCCAGCTGTCGACCCGATTTTTGCCGGTGATGATGGCGCTGTCGGGCTTGCTGGAGTTCGACGGCTTTTGCATGGCCTCGAAGATCGACTTGTCCCACTCCTTGCCATAGAATGTGAACAACTGCTCGATTTCGCGCTCCGGCTCCTCGCAGAAATTCTCGTAGAATGCAAGGTGGACATCACCGGGTTCGAGTTGCGACAGGGCGACATAGTTCTCCACCGTCCACATCCAGAACCGCTTCTCGAACAGGGTGTCGGCAGCGGCGATCTGATCGCGAAACGGCTCAAGGAAGTCCTCCATCAGCTGCGGTTGGGCCAGCAGGATGTCGTGGAGGCTGATCTCCCAGTCCAGCCGGGATTGAGAGAGCGAAACGGCGCAAGGATGGCGCAGCAGCAAGGCCACGCGCAGTTCGGGGAAGTGATTGACCAGCCATTTCAGGTAGAGGCTGGCGCGAATAAATTTGACCAGACGTTTGTTGGAAATGACCCGCGTGTTGAACCTGTCGGACCAGTCGTTGCGCAGACGGCCGGTCAAGGCCAGCCGTACCGGCTCAATGAAGGCGGGGTTGTCGTCGTCGGGCCGGATATACTGGATGGCGTTAAAGTTCGCGAAGGCCTCAATCCGGACGTTGCGGTCCGGCTCGTCCATGAGCCGGTACTCGTTGCGATAGTTGATGACCTCGGAAATCCAGGTCGTGCCGCTGCGGCCTGTGCCGGCCAGCACCAGCGAGTCACGATAATCTGACGAGAGATCGACATAATAACGGCGGCGAATAACATCCCGAATGTGCTCCGGATGAAATTTACCTTTCCGTTCCCTGGTCATGTGAATCATTTTCATTCGGCAAAACTCCTGTGCCCGTTATTGTGCCTTTCCTGCGTCATTCAGCGTTACACGCTCAAATAAGGTTTCGTGTAGATTCCAGTACAGTTGGAGCCGCTCCCACGCTTGATCAGGATCGGATGGTTTTTATTGGGGCTATGCAACTATCATTGTTGCAGTCATTTCATAGGCGCGAGGCGGAGGGGCGCTCCGGCCACATCTGCCCACGGTACACCTGTTTGTTATCCTAACTGTTAACAGGGTATTGCCGAAAACTTACGATGCCTCTTAAGTGGAGTCACCGCGGGCGGGAGGCCGCCCCGGATGGAGCGACCTCCCGCCCGCTCAGTATCACTTGTTCGAAATGACGACGGGCATGAAGAGATAGACCACGTCCAGCTTGACGAAGGTGATCGTGACGTTGTGCTTTTTGGACACCGTCACTGTCTGGGGATTGGTGGAGCCGTTCAGGTCGCCGCTGAAGTTCTGGAAACGCCACCCGAGAGCGGGTACAGCTTTCACCTCCACCTTCTGGCCGCAGGCGTATGAGCTTGTGGATGGGGTCAACGTGAACGATCCCTGGCCGACCGGAGTAATGACGATACCCGGCGCGTTGGCATCTTCAGGGACGATCGGCGAGTCGGCGTTGAAGAAGTAATCGATCAGGGCTGTGTGTCCCGGCGATGTTTGCCCGGACAACGGCGCGGCAGCGAACACACCGGCGCTTTGCAGCGTGATAACGTGCTTAAAATTGCTGCCCTTGACGCGAAGCCACTCTCCGTCATCGGTCAAGCGATAGGAGGAGCGGAACATGTCGCCATCGCGCAAGACGCGCAGGGCCAGCCGGGGAGCGGTAATCCCCGTCAGGTCGATAATCCCGCTGAACTTATGCTTTACCACGCCGTTGACGATCGCGCCGCCGAAGAAGTTCAGGTTTACTCCGTCGTGATAGAAATCGACGCGAATAAATTCGCCCTCTCCACCCTCGAACATAATGCCCTGGGTCTGGCCCGCCTGGGTGGGCATGGTGTCGAACCCGGCAATCACCTCAAAGTTGGTGTTGGCGACTTCCTGCATGATTCGGGCGCTGTTGTTGCCCTCGCGCCAGGCTTCGTAGTCCTCGTTGGGCGGCAGAACGATCTTGAACTGAGTTCCGGTCAATCCGTATGTCGCCTGCCCCAACGGGTCGGACCACGTCCATATCGACGACAGGACACCACAACCGTCGAAGTCATCGGAAGCCAGGCCCGACGTCAGGACGAAGTTGGCGAAGATGTTCTTGGGACCGTCCATCAGGAGGGGGTAGGGGTTCGTGTTGCTGACGATGTCGCCGCTCCAGCCGGCGAAAGCATAGCCGGCCGAGGGCGTCGCGGTCAGGGTGACGGTGGTGCCGGCGATGAACTCATTGCCCGGTGGGTCGTTGGTGACCGTCCCCGGACCGTTGGGTGTGACGGTCAGGCTGTAGAGCGGAGGCTCTTCGAACACAACTGAAACGGTCTTGTTGCCGTCCATGGTGAGGACGAGCGGGTTCGTTGTGCTGCCGTTCCCGTCATTGCCCCAGCTTGAGAAGATGTATCCCGGGTCCGGCACGGCCGTCAGCGTCACCTGCTGGCCCGGCGCGTAGAGAT
This sequence comes from Anaerolineae bacterium, assembly GCA_023384355.1. GTDB lineage: Bacteria > Chloroflexota > Anaerolineae > Promineifilales > Promineifilaceae > Promineifilum. The sequence goes on along the minus strand of JAHDWL010000006.1, from coordinate 65,254 downwards.
CGCGCACAGGATCGACCGTTATCGATCCGTTGACCGCCGGCAGAAGCGTCAGGCTATAGATACCCGCAGGGCCAAACGTGGCTGTAATGGCCATATTCTTGGTGACGGTGATCACGGCCGGATTATCGCTGCTGATCAGGTCACCGCTCCAGCCGATGAACTCCTGGTCGGGGCCGGGCAGGCCGGTCAGGGTTACCTGGGTGCCGTATGAATAGGAGCCGCCGGGCGGATCCATCATCACCGAACCGGGACCGACAAGACTAATCCCGACAGTGAACGTGCCCTGGGGAACGAAGTTTGCCGTCACCGTTGAATTTTTGGTCATCACCAATTGGCCCGGCACATTGCTTCCAAGCAGATCGCCGCTCCAGCCGGCAAATTGATAGCCCGCGGCAGGAACCGGCGTCAGCAACACCGTTTCGCCGTCATAGTAGGCGCTCTTGACGGGGTTGGGGGTGATCGTCCCCGTGCCCGTGGGGTTGGCAAGGAGGGTCAGGGTGTGGATGTCGCTCTTGAACGACGCCGTGATCGTTTTGTCGGCGTCCATCACGATCATCAACGGGTTTTCGGTGCCCGTGGCGCTCCCGCTCCAGCCGGCAAAGTTGCTGTTCACTCCCGGCACGGCCGTCAGCGTCACTTGCTCGCCATGGAGATAGGTCGTCTTTTCCGGCGTTTTCGTCACGCTTCCATTGCCGTCTATGAGCACAGTCAGTGTGTGATCCGGGACGCTGGTGAAATTGGCGGTGATGTTGAGATTGTTGTTCACCGTCACCGTCAGCGGGTTGGTCGTGCCGGAGGCGCCGCCGCTCCAGCTTGTGAACACATAGCCAAGGCTGGGTGTCGCCGTCAGGGTCACCTGTTCGCCGGGGCTGTAGGTCGGCTTTTCGGGGAACTTGGTCACCCCCCCACCGCCCGCAGGGTCGGGGGTGACGGTTACCGTGTACTGTACGTCGGGGACGAAGTTGGCCACGACGTTTTTGGTGGTGTTCATGACCAGCGTCTTCGGGTTTTCGGTGCCCGACATATCGCCACCCCAGGCGTTGAACTTGTAGCCGGCGGAGGGCACCGCCGTCAGGGTGACGACCTCATCACAGGCGTAGTTCTCCTTGACCGGATCGGGCGTTACGGAGCCGCTGCCGGTGGTGGTGATGTTCAGCCTGCGGCTGCTGTCCTCGGGCGAGATGGGAGAGGCCGTGTTGAAGAAGTAATCGACCTTGCTTGTGAAGGCCGGGTTGTTACCGGATGTCCCCGCGAAAACCCCAAAGGAGTTCATCACCATTTCGAACTCGAAGTTTACAACAGACCCCCACGCATTCGAGGGGTTCGGAAAATATTTGGTCAACCAGTAATTGCCGATGCGCTGGATACGCAGTTTCATCGGCGCGGATATCGTTATACCTTGATTGGCCCTGCTGACCGGCGTGTCCGCACCGCTAAAGGTGTAGGCCTGAATTTTGTATCCGTTGCCGTCATGGAGGAAGTTGAAACGGATGTATTTGTCCGCCTCGCCGGCTATCAGGATGCCCTGCAACTGATTCTTGGAGTTCATCACCGAGTCGAAGCTGACTTCAAGCTCGAAGTCGCCGTTTTCGGCATATTGCATGATGCGCGGCGCGTTGTAGCCGTTGGTCCAGAAATCATGCGCCGTGCCGCTGGGGATCTGAATCTCCGCCTGGGAGCCGTTCATCACCAGTGTGGCGTCGCTCAACGGATTGACGAACGTCCAGAGGCCGGTGTTCAGGTTGCAGCCGCTGAAATCATCAGAAATTGGCGTCTGCACGGCCGGATCGGCAAACACGGCGGTGACGTTGCGATCAGCGAACATCTCGATCGACGTCGTGGGGGATGAACCGGAGGCGTCCCCCTGCCAGCCGGCGAACGTCGAACCGCCGCCGGCCACGGCCGTCAGGGTGACATCCTCGCCAAAGCGATAAGACGTTTTCTGCGGGTTAGGGGTTACGGTGCCTGTGCCGGTCCCGGTCTTGCTGATATTCAATACCGGTTTGGGCTGCGTGCTCGACAGATCGACGGTCACGTTGCCGAAGCTCGCGTCGGCATAATGGGCGACGAGAAGGATGGAGCCGTTGCGCTGCTCTCCGGCCAGCCCTGAGGCCTCAATATCCCAGGCCGCCGGCTCCGTCTGACCCTGGACCCATGTTTTGAAACGATAGGTGGCCGGCTTGTTGGGGTTAGCGTTTGAGGTTACGTTGACCTTGAACATGTAGGTGGTGCCGGGGACCAGCGTAAACCCGCTCGTGCCGATGGTGTTGCCGCCGCTGCCCAGCAGCTGAAGCCCCTCGGTGCTGGTCGCCTTGTCGTAACGATACCAGGCCATTGCCCCGATTCGCCGCCAGCCGGCATACGGTTGCAGACCGTTGCCCGCGTCATAATGTCCCGGCCAGCGCACGATAAGGCCGACGCCGGGGCTTTTATCTATCCGGATGCTGTGGATGGTAACGGGCACGGTGACGGTGTAATCGCGCCAGGAGATGTCTCCCAGGGCGACCAGGCGGTCGTAGCCCGTCTCCCCCGCGGCCGGGCGCGCCTTGCCGCCGTCGATCACCCAGTTACCGTCGACGACCTGGGCCACCTGATTAACCGTCGCGGCCGACGCGAAGTCGATGGTGTAGGTCTGGGGAGACCAACTACCGGCAAACGGCTGGTAGTTGACCGTCACATTGGCGGTTGTGACCCCCGCGCTTATGTCGGTGGCGGTGATGACGACCGTGTTCGCGCCGTTGTTGAGGTCGGTGTAGTCGATGTCGATGTTGAAATCGCCTTTCTTGTTGAGGCGGCTGCCGTTGGACCCGATGGAAACGGTGCGCGACGCGCTGCCGTTGAGGGTATAGGACAGATTGGCCAGCGTAACGGTGCTGCTGACGTTGCCGACAATGTTGATCCACTTTTGCGGATCGCCGTTCTGGCCGAACGTCTGGTTAGACGTGTACCAAAGCGTGATGGCGGGAGCGTCGACGGCGGACTGGAAGGTCACGCCCGGATTCAGCGACGCGGCCGCCACGCCGGAGGGGGGCTTCGGGCCGGCCGGCACGCCGCCCACCAAAGGCGGGATGGAAATATCGTTCATATCGCCGGGGGTCACGGGGACGGAAAGGCGATCCTGCGGGTCGGGCTGTGCCGCGAGCGCGCCTGTGCCGGCCAGCGCGGTCAGACCAAACAGAAGAAGCGCGAACAAGAATATTCTTGGGAGAGATGATTGTGTCATTTTCCTCACGAAGTCCCTTCCTGATTCCTGACCAGACACGCGCCCGGTCGGCAGTGTTCCCGGGCCGGAGAGGGATATAGATTTTACCGATGGGAGCCGGACGCGACGAGCGTCTCGACCCGGCCCGACGGGAGAATTGGCGAACCCGCCTGAGCACTTTGTATAAAGGACAAGAACCCGGCAGGCCCCTTATCAAAGCGCGGGCCGGGCAGACCATTCGGCCGCCTGCTTGCCGGAAATAAACCAGCCCGACGGCCGGGGGAATAATTATCCCCCGACCGTCGGGTTGTCGCAAACGCTATGGCCGGTCGATGACGACGGGCATCAATAGTTTGTAATTACTGACTACCCCCTGCTGGAACCGGGCCAGGATGGTCATGTCCTCGTTGACGGTGACCACGCGGGTCGGATTTGTGCCGGGTATGTCGCCCCAGCCGACGAACCCCCAACCGGATGTAGGTACGGCCGTCAGCGTGACCTGCTCGCCGCAGTAGTAGCCACTTTTGTTGGGGCTTTTCTGGACAGAGCCGCTGCCTTCATATGTGAAGGACAAGTCGAAACGACTGTCTTCGGGATCGATAGGGGCCGCGGTGTTGAAGAAGTAGTCGATGACAGCCGTGTGTTCCGACAGCACGCCCTTAAAGAGGGTATTGCCCGCGAACACGCCGACCTTCTTCACCTCCAAATCGAAGGTGAACTGATAACTCTTGGTCCAGTTCACGCCGTCCAGCGAGTACCATTGTTGCCAGTCATCACCAATACGAACAACCCGCATCCAGAACGGACCGTTGACATCAGTCAACTTGACGGAGTTCTTCGGGTTAACCAACGCAAGGTCCTTGAAACCGGCCGCGTAGACCACCACTACTTGTTCCTGATTGTCTTCGATCCTCAGGAACGTATCGAAGCGCATGAAGTTATTGGCGTCCTGCTCGATGACGATGCCCTGAATGGTGCCGGCCGCAGATAACACCGAGTCGAACTTGACCTCGACAGTGAAGTCCCGGTCGTTCGAAACCTGCATCAGGCGCGGCACATCCATACCGCCGGTGAAAATGTTGTGGACATTCTGTTGGTCCTCGGCGGGCGCGAAAATTTCCAGCTGGTGTCCGGTCACGCCGTAATTCGACGAGTCGGCCAGTGGATTGACAAACGTCCAAATGTTGGCATTCAGGTCACAGGCGCTGAAGTCGTCCGAAGCCAGCCCCGAGGAAGTCCCGGTGAAGAACGTGAGGATGCTGGACTGCACAGGCTCGCCGTAAACATTTTCAGATGTGATCTGGTAGTAATACCGTGTCTCCCCTTTCAGGTTTGTCAGCGTGATCTTGTGTGATGTGACCAGCGTGTCGTCACTGATCGTGCCGCTGCCGAAGAGCGCGTCCTCGCCATAGTCAACGCTGCTGGTGCCGGGCACATCGGTCGTCCATTCGACGACGGCGACGGTGTTGATGATGGTGATTTTATGGTCGATGATCTCGATCGGGGTCGTGTCCACCTCGAATACGGCCTCGACGGTCACATTCCCGGTGACAGGAACAATGAGCGGATCGGCCGTGGTTGTATTGTCGCCCGTCCAGGTGGCAAAGTCATACCCCTGGGCCGGAACGGGGGTCAGTTTGACGACGTCCCCGTAGACATAATAGGGTTTCACCGGATCGATGGTCACCGAGCCGTAGGCCGGGTTGTTGACCGTCACCGTGAGCGCGTATTGATCCTGGGTGTAGGTGGCGGTGATGTCCTTGCTCTCGGTGATGGTCAGGGTCTTTGTGGGTTCCGTCCCGGTCAGGTCGCCGCTCCAGCCGGTGAAAGCCCAGCCGAGGTCAGCCTTGGCGGTCAGGGTGACCACCTCGCCGTGCCCATAGGTCTCCTGATCGGGGATGCGTTCGACGACGTTGTTCGGATTTCCCGCCCCGCCGTCATCGATGGTGACGTTCAGGTTGTACTTGTTCTGGGCCAGGCGAGCCACAGCCAGCACATTCTGGCTCATGTTGAGATTGACCACGGGTTCGGTGCCGCTGACGCCGCTTCCTTCCCAGCCGACGAACGACCAGCCGGGATTGACGTTTACCGTCAGGGTGACCGCCTCGCCATAGAGATAGCCCGCCTTCAGAGGATCAACATCGATGGTGCCGCCGTCGCCGAAGCCGTCGGTCAGGATCAGCGTCTGGATGGTGTAAACATCTTCCTTGAAGGTGGCCGTGATGTTCATGTTGCCGGTGATGGGTACGGTGGGGGTCAGCTCGGTACCCGTCCAGTCGCCGGTCCAGCCCAGGAAACTCCAGCCGGGCGTGGGTTTGGCCTCCAGCTTGACCGGAGTGCCGTAAAGATAGCTGCCCTGGTCGGGGTCAACCAGAACCTCGCCGCCGACACCGTTGCCTTGGCTGACGACATTGATGTTCAGAAGATACTGGTGATCGTTGGTGAAGGTTGCGGTGACATCTTCCGTCTTGTACAGGGTGATGGATTCCGTCGCGTTGGTGCTGTTGATCGCCCCGCTCCATCCGGCAAACGTCCAGTCGGGGTTGTTTACGGCCGCGGTCACGGATACCGTCTCACCGCACAGATAGCTTGGCTTGTCAGGAACGCGCGTCACCGTGCCGACGCCGTCCATGTGCACGTTGAGTTGCAGGGGGGCTTCGTTCCCGCTGAGCGGGGCGGCCAGGTTTTCGAAGTAGTCGATGATGCCGGTGAATTCGGGGTTTTGGCTCGTATTACCGACATACGGCCCAATCTCGGTCATGTTCAACGTCCGGGTCAGGGTCGTGGCGAATGACCAGTTTGTGCCGTCCATCGAATATTCGAGGTTCCAGATAGTGCCGCCGATCCGGTTGATCCGCATGTAGGCGCTGCTGCCCATCGTCACCGGAGTGGAGAAAACCAGGGCCGGGTTGCCCTTGTTGCTGTTAACGGCCACCAGGCTGTTGAGACCGACGCCGTCGTTCTGGTAATTAAACCGGAGCCAGTTGCCGTCATCCTGTTTGATGAACACGCCCATTGACTGGGCTCGCTTGCTGACAGGCGAGTCGAACTTGACCTCGACGCCGAAATTGTCCTGATTCGTGACATATTGCGTCAGACGGGGAGCCAGCAGACCCGATTTCCACAGGTCGTGGCTGGAGCCGGACGGCACGAAGATCTGTGCCTCGCTGCCGGTAAGGTTCAGTGCGGCATCATTTTTGGGATTGATGAACGACCACACCGAAGTATCGAGCGTGCAACTGCTGAAATCGTCGGATACGATGGCGCCCGGCACTCTCTTCGTGGTGAAGACCAGGTTGGTTGTGGTGGCCGTGTTGTTGCTGTAGTCGGCGGAAGTAATCCGGAAGTTGTAGGTAGTCAGAGGCGTCAGATTAGTCAGCTCGATGGTGTGCTGTTTGACGAGTTCGTTGTCGCTTACCGTTGTGTCATAAGCAGGCGTCAAACCGTAATCGATCAGACTGGTGGCGCCTTCGTCGGTCAGCCACGTGATTGTGGCGGTGTTCTCCGTCGTCAGCACGTTGATGTTGGATATGATTGGCGGGGTCGTATCCGGCGGCTCGGTCGTGAATGAGAACTCCTCGGCCGAGGTCATGCAGTTATTGAACAGATCGCAGGCGTAGATGGTTACCGGAATGGTCGCCAGGGGCGGGAAGGGCGTTTCGTGCTCAAATGTCACCGTCAGGTTGTTATAAGCCCCGGTCAACACCGGCTCAACGAGCACATTGTCGACGGACATAATGATGCTCTGACTGTCGATGCCTACGCCGATGTCTCCCAGACGGAAAGAGACGGGAGAAAAGACGTCAACATTAACGCTGTTGGGGGTCGGCGTGCGACTGATTACATACGGGCCGGTCGTGTCCGGTGTATTCGTGCTGTTCCCTCTCAGGACTATCATGGGGCCGGGATGCTCGATAAATTGTCCCTGGCCGCTGCCGGAGTAGAGAAAGTCGATCCGATTGTTGCCCGGCGTGAGCAGCGACTTGCTGAACTGGCGCACGCCCAGTTCCCAGTCATCGCCGCCTTGCCTGATTGGCTGGGCGGAGGAGCCGTTAATGGAGAACTTCGGCCGCCGCCAGTACATGCCGACCAGGTACGCCTGATTGTAGGCGCCCATATCGATATCATCCGGCAGCGGGAAGGTATAGGAGACAATATCCGGCCGCAGGCCATCCATGTGGAGGCCAAAGTCATCGAAGCCGGGCATGGTGTAATAGACTACCGGAAAATTGCGCACCAGCGAGTAATCCGGCGTGACGCCGCCGGCACCCTCTCGGGCATTGCCGCTGGCATCGATGAGGCGAATCTTGAAGCGAACACCGGACTGATTGACGATATGGGGCAGCGACCAGTTGATTGTCGCCTTGCCGGAGGCGTCCGGCTTAACGCTACCGATATGGTTGATGACGCCGCCGAATTTCGGGACGTCCGTTCCCGGTTTTCCGCCGGGGAACCAGTTGTTGTGGCCTACGTTATGCCAGTCGCGACGCAGGCCGTCGTTATCATCATCATAGCCGTCGTAGTAGGCGTGGAACTCGACCCAGGTGCTGTCGGTGGGCATGTCTACCTGGGCTTCCAGCGTCAACAAATCGCTGTTGACCATCAGCTGGCCGCCGTCCATGGCCGGGATGACCACAGATCCCGGGTCGCCCGACTTGATGCTCACCAGGTGACCGGTCGGCGCGGTGACATCCGGTGAGACACCTCCGCCGACGAGGGGATGGGTGGCGTCATAATAGACACGCACACCCACGTCATGGATATGGTAACGCGAACCGGCGGCCCAAAACAGGAACGAGTTGGTTCCTTGAGCAAGGCTGGCGAGCGGGACTTCGAAGACCCAGGGCGTGCGGCTCCAGTCATAAGCGACAGGTGGCTGGTAGATGGTCGCGCCGTTATTGATACGCAGGCGGGGGCTGATGGTATCGTACCCGCGCCATATATCAACGTAGACCTCGGCCTTAAGCGCGCCGGAGATATCGTCGGGGATGTTCAGTAACATCGTTTTGGGGCACTTGGTCAGCGACTCCGGCTCGGAATACCACGAGCCGCCGGGAGAAATGGGCTGGCCATCCTCGGTGCACCCGGCGGTGAACTGGGTGTGGGGAATCCAGTATTCCTTATAGGTAACCTCTTCATCGGCGTTCCAGATGCCGGCTTCCGCCACCGGAACGCGCCCGAGGCCGACGATCAGCCCCAGCATAAGTGCCATCAATGCCAATCCTTTAATACTCTTCATTCTACATCCTCTTCAAACTACGTCTCGTCATGCCTGGGTACGTGTTCTCATCATGCCTGAGCCGGGCGTCAGAAACATTCCTTTGTTCTATTGTTTGATACTGATGGGCAGATAAATTTTGTATTCAGTTGGCCCGACAACAAAAGACGCCGTAACCTGATGGTTGCGCGAAATGACAAGCTGCTGGGTGACTCCGCTGCCGCTCAGGTCGCCGCTCCAGCCGCTAAATCTCCAGCCGTTGGCGGGCACGGCCGTCAGCGTCACCTTTTCCCCGCAGGCATAGCCGGCTTTTGAGGGGTTGAGCGTCACATTGCCCTGACCAACCTTGGTAACATTCACCTTAAAGGAGGCAGTGGAGCCATCCTGTGGCTCAATCGGCGAGGCGCTGTTGAAGAAGTAATCGACAACGGCGGTGTGGGCTGGGGCAGAAGCGGTCGCGTGGTTACCCCCAAATACGCCGGTTTGAGTCACGGTCATATCAAAATTGAAACTGCCGGCGGCTAACCATTCGCTGCCGTCGTAAGAGTAGGAAACACCCCATGTCGGGCCGGCGCGGGTGATGCGCATGTAGGCCGGGGTGGAGGTCAGGAAGACGTTATTGATCACCGCCGATGGGTTACCGTTCTTGAAACGGGCGACGTAGAGCTTGACATGAGTGCCGTCGTGATGGGTTTCGAAGCGCAGATAGTCGCTTGAACTTTGCTCGACCAGGACGCCCTGCATCTGATAACGCTGGGTGACCACCGAGTCGAACTTGGTGATGATCTCGAAATTGACGTTTTTCGTCGGCTGCATGACCCGCACGGAGCGGTTGCCGTTTTCCCAGATATTGTGGGAGGGGCCGGCGGGCACGATCAGACGCAGCTGAGTGCCGTTCATCTCGTATGATCCGTCGCCGACCGGGTTGATGAACGTCCACAAGGAGGTATCCAGCGCGCAGGCGGTGAAGTCGTCAGAGACGGGGGAGGTGGCATCGGCGGTGATGAAGTTGGCGGTGATGGTCTTCGTCCTGTCCATCACGATAACCGCCGGATTTTCCGCCCCGGTCAGATCGCCGCTCCACCCGGCAAAGATCGAGCCGGGGTTTGGCTGGGGCGTCATTGTGACTTCCTCACCGTAGAAATAGATGTTGTTCGCCCTCAAAGGACTGACGGTTACCTTGCCGCTGCCCACAGTGGTCACGGTTAATTTGGGTTTTTCGCCCACTTCCATGACCGCACCGACCTTGACGTTTCCGCCGATGTCGAAGACGAGCGGGTTCTCGTTGCCGGAAAAGTCAAACGTCCAGTTTTTCAGGACGTAATTGCCCGTGCCCTGGGCGCGAATCTCGACCGTCTGGCCGTAATCGTACAGGCCATCAGCCTCTTCCGGTTCTACAGAGATCGTGCCGTTGGCCGGTTGATCGACCTGAATGGTGAAAGTCTTGTTCTGGATCGGCTTAACGGTGACGTTGCCGAAGCTGACCATGGCCTGATGGGCCACCAGCAGCAGCGAACCGGTATCCGGCTCGTTCAGCGAGCCGACAGATTTCATGAACCATTGCATCGGCTCCGGCTGACCTGATTCCCAGACCTTGAAGCGGTAGGTGGATGGCTCGCCTTGCAGGGTCGAAGATTGAACGCTGAGCTTGAAGATGTAGGTCTTGCCGAATTCAAGCGGTTTTTGGGTGGATTGAACGAGATAAGAACCGCCGTTGCCGCGCATTTCCCAGGCACCTTCCTGGGCCTGGTTCCAGCGGAACCAGGTCAACGTGCCCAGCTTTCGCCAGCCGGCGGCCGGCTGTTCAGAGCCGACCTGAAAGTGGCCGCGCCAGCGAGCGATCAGGCCCACACCGGCTGAATTGCTGAGATCGTTGGTGTTGAGCGAATGAACGGTGATGGGAACAGTCACCTCGTAGTCCTTCCAGCTCATGTCGCCGATTGCCAGCAACCTGTCGTAGCCGGGCACTGTGGGGCCGACCTTGCCACCGTTGATACTCCATTGGCCATCGACGGCCTGCGCCCCGGCCTGAACAGAAGGCAGGACGCTCCAGTCGGTAGTGGAGGGAAGTGACGGGATAATCGGCTGGTAGCTGACAGTGACTACCTCGACGTCAGTGGCAGCACCATTGGCGGCCACGATGGTGACGGTGTTCGTCTCGGGCAACACCTTCAGGGTCGAGTAGTCCAGTTCGATGTTGAAATCTCCCGCGCCATAGAGCCGGGTACCATCGGAGCCAATACTTAAAGATCTTTGCAAGCCGCCGTTCAGCGAATAGGTTAACGTTGTAGCCCCGGTCACATTGCCGAGGATGTTGATCCATTGCTGGGGCGTGCCCAATTGGCCGAATGTCTGATTATTGCCGTTCCAGACAGTAATGGCGGGGGCATCGGTAGCGGCGGGGGTGGCGGGCGCCAATGGGCCGTCGTAAGCGACAATGGGGAACGGATAGGGAGCGCCCCCCTCCATCGGGGGGATCGAGGTGTCCAGCATTTCCGGCGCCAGAGGTGGCGCAACAGGCTCGTCACCGGTCTGAAATGTCGAACCGGCCAGCAAGAAAGTTGGTGATGCCGACAATAGCAGAACGACTGCCAGCACGAACAGGGTTGTCCTGAGATATTTCATTTTGTGCCCTTACTCCTTCGCTTTATCTACGGTAAAGTGCCACACTTACAACTTTTCTTACGGGTAACGGCCTTTGCGGATTTTTCACGTGCCAAGGCTCCTTTTAAGACCCAACTCAAAGCCGTCACCAGGAATCGGCCCGGCGACGACCATGAAGGTCTATCCGATTATTCGTTTTATTGACTGAAACCCTTTTGCTCGAAACGAAGTATATCAGGAAGGCTGTGCCGTTTTGCGCCAGGGTGGCGATTGCTTACTGTTCGTTAATTGAGGTCTGTTGTTTGTCGGTTCGCAGGCGGGCCGGAACCAGCCCTGGCCAGCGCTGCTCAATTGCCAGTGCCTTGATAGACAGATCGATCAAATCGATGATCAGTTGTCGTTGCACCGCCACGACCACGCCTATATAGACAACCGCGGCCACGACGATCAGGATGGCCAACGCCATGATGTTGGCGCCGCCGGCCAGATTGATGATCGGGTCTTCGATGAGTTCCACGGTCAGGGCCATAAGACCACCAGCCAGCACAAAAGGCAAACTCTGCACAAAGGTCTTCCGGGCGGTGCCGGGCAATATCTGGTTCACCTGGAATACGTTGAACAGCATGGCGATCAGGTTCGCCAATGATACGGCTAACGCTGCGCCGGTGGCTCCGTAGGGGCCGATGAGGACCAGCAACAAGGGGACCATCACGCCAATCAGCACCAGGCTGGCCGTCAGATTACGCCGCGGCTGGCCAACGGCCGCGAAGAGCGGCGCTGAATTGGTTGAGATCGGACGGGTGAGGGTATACAGCGAGAAGATCTCCCAGATGGGGATCATTGCCAACCAGTTCTGGCACCGGCACCAAAATCGGCGCGGTAACGGCCAGGCCTACAGCGACGGGCATAATGATGAAGATGACCAGCTTGGTGCTCGTCAGATAGGCGCGCGTCAGGCGAGGCTTGTCGTCCTGCATCCTGGCATATGACGGGAAAAGCACATTCCCAAACAGGGAGGTCGTCAGCATATCGGCCAGGCGGGTCGTCAGGCTGAACGCCTTGCTGTAGATGCCGACAGACGTCGGCCCGAGGCGGCGGCCGACCAGCAGGGTGTCGATCTGGTTCTGGACATACTTGGTCAATCCCGAGGCCATACTGGGTATGCCGTAACGGAACATGCCCCGGACGATCTCTTTGTCCCACTTCTTCGGGCGCAACCAGATCGGTATCATTCGACGTGCAAACCACCAGGTCAGCAATATACGAGTGACCTGCCCCAGCAATTGGCCGGCTACCAGACTCCAGACTCCGAAGCCCATCATCGCCAGCGGGATGGCAATGATCGTGGAGGCCAGCTCAGCCGGTATCTGGGCCAGGCCCAGTTGTTTGAATCTAAGCTCTCGACGGAGGAGCGCTTCAGGGATTACCCAAATCCCGTCAAGGGTCACGTAAAGGGACATCCAGCGAATGACCGGCACGAGTTCCGTACCGCCGCCCAAAGCCTGGGCAAATGGCTTGGCCAACAGGATGGAAGCGCCAGTGAAAGCAGCGCTGGCCGCCAGCACAATGACGAAGGCGTAATGGGCGACCTTATGGATATCTTCGCGCGTTTGCACAACAGCCGGCCGCATGCCAAGGTCAGTGAAGTAGTTGGCCGCATTGACCAGAATCATGGACAAGGCCAGCAAACCGAAGTCTGCGGGGGCAAGCAGGCGCGCCAGTATGATCGCCAGCCCCATCGAAATGGGCCGCAGCGTGAATGAAATAGTGGCCATGTATATGCCGCCACGGGCGGCCCTGACCTTCAGGTTATCCACAGCAGTTCCTCAACAAATCCTGTCTGGAAACGCGGTCGGGTTAGTCCGGCAGGGCGACAAGTGCCGCCGGCCGCTCATCCCGGAGCGCTTTATAGATGTCCATATATTGTGTAGCAACTTCATTCCAGGTAAGCCCGTCGCGCATGGCTCCGGCGTCGGCGCGGACCTGTTCCAGGAAGGCCGGCTCGCAAATGAAGCGCAGCATGGCCGCGGCTATGCTGTCGGGCGTATTGATCACCAGAAGACCGTTGACCGCGTTTTTCACCAACTCGCGATTGGGCGCGAAATCGGTGGCGATGACCGGCATGCCCAGGGCGCGGTATTCGATGCCCTTGATAGTTGGCTGGTATTGCCAATCGGACGGGCTTTCGGGAACGATGGTCAACGCTATATCATAGGTAGTGACGGTTTGCGGCACACGGTCATACGGGACAGGTGGAAGTATGCGGACGAATCGGGTCAGGCCCATTTCTTTCACCAACTCATGATAATAACCGTCGGCCACGTCGGGGCCAATAAAATCGAGCCGGAAATTGTCGGTAATGGTGGAAACCTGCCGGGCGGCAGCCATGATCTGCTCCAGCTTGCGGATGCGGGCGATTGACCCCAGGTAGAGGAACGTTACAGGCACGCCGGCATCACGGGTCCAGTCGTTGGGCAGGCGCAGGAATGGATCATCCACGGCCAACGGCACCACCTCGGCCCACTTCCGCCATTGCGGGCCAAGCACCTTTTCCGCGCCGAGGGCATGGAGGAAGGTAGCCCGGTCGTAGAAGACGCGGCAGTAGAGCACGCGCAGGCTGTTGGCGAAACCGCTCTTCAGGCGGCCGATGACACCGCGCCCCTCGCGCTGGGCAATCTGGCGGTAGTCTATGACGAAGCGCATGTGGCGCGGCATGCCCAGGGGCAGCAACCATACCATACGCGCGGCATTGGGGCAGACGTGGACGACATCGGCATTCTCGCGCCGGAAAAAGCCACGCAGCCGCAGCATGAAGCGCACAAAGGCGAACCAGTGCCAGAGCGAGCGCAAGACAGGGATGCGGGCCACCGAACGGGGCGTCTTGCCCGGCCCCTGAACTCGCGCCTGCAGCTCATCCCCGCGATACCAGACGATATCTCCGGCATCGTCGTAGTTGGCGACCCAGGCCTCATGACCCCGCTCGCGCAACACGGCGGCCACCTTGGGGTAGTCGGGGAAGCTGCGCGAGTAGAACCAGATGTAGAGGATTTTCATGCCGCTATGCCGCCTCGACGATGGATGTCATACGGCTGTCATCGCCGAGGATGAGCGACTGTGCGGCGCCGTCGACGACGGCGTTCGCGCCGATGACCGAGCCGCGCAGGATACAGCCGGTGACGGTCGCGCCCGGATCGATGATGCTGTCGGCAACGACTGACCGCCGCACCCGCGCGCCAGGGCCGATGGTCGCGTGTGGACCAATAACCGATTGCTCGATGGCGGCCGTCGGATGGACATAGACGGGCGGGATGATCGCCACGCCGGGCGGCGGGTTGCCGATCGGCTCATCGCCGGACCGTTCCAACAGAGCCTGGTTCGCGGCCAGCCGGTTGGCCGGCGAGCCGACATCGACGATGGAGCGAATGGGCTGCACGCCGATCCGGTCCCCGCGCTCCAGCATGATCTGGAACGTATCAGCGAGGAAGTATTCGCCGTTGGTTTGGCGACCGGATTTGAGGGTCTGGTCGAGGGTGCGCCACAGCTTTTGGGCGTCGCGGAACCAGTAGACGCCGGCCAGCGCCAGACGATAGCTGCCGGCCTTTGGTTTCTCCACAATTCGATCGACGAACCCTCTGGAATCGACCGTGAGGCAGCCGAATTGGCTGGGGTCGTCAATTGTCATGGTCTGGAAGACGGCGTCGGCATCGTGGGCGGCATCTGTGGCGATGTGGGCAAAATCAGCCTCGATGATGATATCGCCCAACAGGACGATGACCTCACCCTCGTCCAGAAATTCGCGGCAAAGCCACAGGGCGTGGGCCTGCCCCAGCGGCTCGTGCTGGTAGACGAAGCGCAAATCCAGATGATTGTAGTGCTCGCGCACCCAGCGCTCGATCTGCTCGCCCTTATACCCGACTACCAGGATGACTTCCCCAGTCGTTACGTCGGCCAGCCGGTCGAGGATATGACCGATGACGGTGTTGCCGGCAACCTGCATGACCGGCTTGGGACGGCTCCAGGAATGTGGCCGCATCCGCGTGCCATATCCGCCCATCAGAACGACTACTTTCATCGCCTCTTGTCCCTGTGTCCTGATTTAGTGGCTGTAGCCGTTGGGGTTGGCCTGATGCCAGTTCCAGGCCGTCTCGACGATCCGGCGCAGGTCAGGATACTGGCGTTGCCAGCCGAGGTCGCGCACGATGGCATCGCTCCCCGCGATCAGGATGTCGGGGTCGCCGGGTCGCCGCGGGCCGATGACGGCCGGGATGGGGTGGCCGGTCACCTGGCGGGCGGTTTCGATGACTTCCTTGACGCTGAAGCCGCGGCCGTTGCCGAGGTTATATTTGCGGCTGCCGCCGTCGATGGCTTTCAGAGCCAGGATATGGGCCTCGGCCAGGTCGACAACGTGGATGTAATCGCGCACGCACGTGCCGTCGGGCGTGTTATAGTCGTCGCCAAAGATGGTGATCTTGTCGCGCTGGCCGAGCGCCACCTGGAGCACCAGCGGGATAAGGTGGGTCTCCGGGTCGTGGTGTTCGCCGCGTTCTTCAGTCGCGCCGCAGGCGTTGAAGTAGCGCAGGCAGGCATAGCGCAGGCCATAGACACGATCCATCCAGTAGAGATAACGCTCCATGAGGTTCTTCGACTCGCCATAAGGGCTGCCGGGGACGATGCGCTCAGTCTCATGGATGGGCACACTTTCGGGGTCATCGAACAGGTTGGCGGTGGACGACAGGATGAAGCGACGGACGCCGTGTTCGACGGCGCTCTCCAGCAGATTAAGACCGTTGACGATGTTGTCGCGCAGGTACATGAACGGCTTTTCCCACGATTCGCCCACCAGGGTGTAGGAAGCGAAGTGCATAATGCCGTCGGGTTTGTGGCGGGCTAATGTTTCGTCGATTGCTGCCTTGTCGGCAAGGTCGCCACGGACGAAGGTCGCCTCAGGGTGGACGGCCGCCTCATGGCCCTGATAGAGATTGTCGAAGACAACCACCGAGGCGCCATGTTTGATTAGTCGCTCTACGGTAATGCTGCCGATATAGCCGGCTCCGCCGGTCACTAATACTTTCATCGCTTGATCGACCTCTTGCTATTCAAAATTGTTAGCCCTCGAGGAGCTAAGCAGACCAATTTGAGAGGATACACAGCCAAGGTTACGGCATGCCTTACGGCGGGGTTGGAATTAGGGCGCTCAACGCACCGGCCAGGGTGTCGTAAACCGGGAAAGCGGGAAGGTCTGACGCTGCCGGCAGTTGTTCCTGAGCCGCCCCACGTCCCGTCCGCAACAGGATGGATTGGCTGACGCCGGCCGCCTGCCCGGCCTGCACATCGCTCAGCGCATCGCCGATCATCACCGAGCGGGGCAGATCGATATCCAGCTCCGCGGCCGCCCGCAGCAGAAGCCCGGGCAACGGCTTGCGACAATCACAGTGGTCATCGGGACCATGGGGGCACATGTAGACCGCATCCACGCGGCCGCCCGCCGCGCGAATCACGCCGAGCAGTCGCTCGTTGATGGCCGCCGCCGTCTCGTATGAGATGAGGCCACGACCCACAGCCGACTGGTTGGTGACCAGAATGATGCGGTATGGGGAGTCATGAACGGCCGCAAGCGCCGCCAGGGCCTGGGGAAACAGCTCCACGTCAGCCCATGAGCGCACGTAATTGCTGCAATTTTCGATAATGACCCCGTCGCGGTCGAGGAAGATGGCCGGCTGCTTCATGAGCTTGCCAAATCCGACACATGGGCGACCATCCATGGCTTCATGGGCAGAAGCTCCAAGGTCGCCCATCCGTCAGGTTCAGGGGTTAGCTTCGGGTCATCTCGCGCAGGACTTTGGTGATCATGTGCTCCAGCATGAGATGGATGTCTTCAACGATCTCGATGCAATCGCTCGGCACGTGCAAATGGATATCTACCATTGGCCCCAGCTTGCCCGCGCCGAAACCGGTCATACCGATGACCGTTGCGCCGCGCTCGTTGGCCAGGTCGACAGCCCGCACCACGTTGGGCGAGTTACCGCTGGTAGAAATGGCCACAACCACGTCGCCGGGGTTCAGCAGGTTTGCCAATTGCAGGCGAAAGACGTTGTCGTAGCCGTCATCGTTGCCGTAGGCGGAGAAAATGGCCATATTATCGGCCAGGCCGATCACCTTGTAATGGGGCCAATCGGGCTGGCGCGTGTTCTTGGCCAGGTCGCAGACCATGTGGGTAGCCGTCGAGGCGCTGCCGCCGTTGCCCATAATGAATACCTGTTTTCCATCGATGCGAGCCTGATGAAGCGCGTCAATGGCTTCATCAATTGGGCCGCGATCAACGCGGTCCAGCACTGCCTTCATCTCGTCGAAATACCACTCGACTCTCGCCATCTTGTCTATTTCAATTGCCTGGTACATGGTGTGAATCCTCTATCTCTGGTAATCGAATATTACTTTGCTGCCATCCTGCCCCAGATTAAATGGAAGCTCCTGGAGCATGTGCAGCTGACCGCGTAAATGTTCCTGATGACCCGGCGGGCAATAGAGCAACAGAAAACCGCCGCCGCCGGCCCCGGCGATCTTGCCGCCGGTGGCCCCGGCCTTGCGAGCGATCTCGTACAGATCGTCGACTTCGCTGTTGCTGATCTTGCTGGCCAGCTGCTTCTTGAGCATCCAGCTATCGTGGAGCAAGTCGCCGATTGCATTTACATCGCCCTGCTGCAACTTGTCGCAAGCCGTGTGGGCGATGTGTTTCATCTCTTCGAGCACAGACTCGCGCGAGCGGATGTTTTCCCTCTGTTCAGAGAGAATGGAGTCCGCCTTGCGGGTGACGCCGGTATAGAACAACAACAGGTTATGATTCAGTTGCCGTTTGGTTGCCGGGTCCAGATGGATGCGCGTAGTACAAACCTCGCCGGTGCCGGGTTGAAACTCCATGAATCGCAATCCACCATAGGCGGCGATGTATTGATCCTGGATGCCGATGGGTTTGCCGAGGACGTCGATCTCGATTTGGCAGGCCTCTTTCGCCAATTGCTCGGCCATGATCAATTCCCGTTTCAGGGCGTACATGGCATGCAGCGCTCCAACGGTGACAGTGCTGGACGACCCCAGGCCGGAACCTTCGGACGGAATGTCGCCCATGGTCGTGATCTCGACACCATGATCGATGCCCGTGAGACGGAAAGCTTCGCGGATTAGATCGTGGCGAATCTCGTCTACCGAATCCACCAGCTCGGTGTGGGTATAGCCGACGCGCAGCTTGTTGTCGAAGCGCTGTTTAATGGTGACGAAGATGTACTTGTCAATGGCTGAGGTCAGGACGCACCCGCCATGCTCCAGGTAATATCCCGGAAAATCAGTCCCGCCGCCAAACAGGCTCGTTCGGAGAGGGGCTTGCACAATGATCATAGAATTGACTCCTGATGTGATCTGTATCGACCGGGACCGCTAAACGCGGCCGGCATTATAGGGCGGAATCTAGGCATCCCGCAATAGCAGATTCCTGCCCAGCCGTCGTCTGTTTTTCGCCATCCAGTACCCCATGTAGAGGTAGCAGGAAACGCGATCCTTGATCCCGACCGGCGACCGTTCGATAGAGCGAAGGTGCTCGCGCAACAGACGCCATTGGGGGAAGGTTATTTTGCCCGCGCGGAGCGGATCATACCAGGCCTGCTGGGCCTGGGATGACTTATTGCCGCCCCACGACTGTTCCTCGTGGAAACGGTAGAAAAACAGGTGTTCAGGCACTTCGTAGAACTTTCCGAGCAGACTCAACTCGCTCAGCAGCGGTCGATCCGATCCGGAATATTTGCCGATAAGTCGGGTGCGGCCGAGCACCTCGCGGCGCATCAGACCAAAAACGGCCACGACCGGGTGCGGATCGAGCACGAACTCATAGAAGCGCTCGCGGGGCATGGGTGAAGCGAAATGATGCTTGCCCGGATAAATCTTGACGATATTACCCTTGTCGTCAATCGCTTTGGCCTGGGTGTAGGCCAGCACAACATCCGGATAGCGATCCAGCACTTCGACACAGCGCTCAAGGTAGGTGGGAGCCAGCAAGTCATCATGGGCCGCCCACTTGAAATAGGCCCCCTGCCCCAGTTCGAAGACGCGGTTGTAGTTGGCCGAAGCGCCAATGTTGGTTTCATTACGATAGTAATGCACCCTCTCGTCGCGGGCCGCGTACTCACGGCAGATGGACTCGGTCTGATCGGTCGAGGCGTTGTCGGAGATTATGATTTCGAAATCACGATAGGTTTGCGCCAGGATGGAATCCATCGTTTGGGCCAGATAGTTCTGGCCGTTGTAGATCGGCAAACCAATCGTGACACGAGGAACTGTTGTGGTCATGGGTTTAGTCAGGCAAGTCGTTCAGCGCTGGATGCCCAGGTTCTTCAGCAAGCGGCGCTGGATGCGGCCGAAGGCGTCGCGGGCGCGCTCGGGCGATCGCCGGTCGCCGGCCAGCCGGCGGGACAGGTTAACGGCCGTTGCGCCCAGCAGCAGCGGGGCCTTGGCTTTTGCCCCGAATCCGGTGGCAATTGGTTCATAGCCCAGCTCGCGCATTTCAGCGCGCAATGTCTTCTGGCATAAGTAAATCTCGTCGTCGTTCAGCGACTTGCGCCACTTCTCGACCGCGGCGGTGGAGACACCTGTCCGCGGTTGGGTGGGCGCGCCACCGTCTTTCAGTTGTGTGGCCGAATTGACCCAGCCGACCTCCAGCATGTCACCGGTATAGGCCAGCCCCGTGAAGGTACAGATGCGTTGCAACGTCTCGTTCGGTCGTCCCACCAGATCTTCATAGCGTACAGTGATGATGTTGTGGGGTTTGGTGCGGCGTGTTTCGCGGGCTGCACTGACCGCTTCTTTCCACATGAGTGAGTCGAGCAGCGGATCGTAATTGGTCTGGCGATCGACCTCGAGCGATTCCTTGGCCTCCTTGGCATCGAGCCATTCGTCGCCGGTCTGGCGCAGCTTACGCGAGGCTAGCGTGGCTCGCGGGTCG
The DNA here is from genome assembly GCA_023384355.1 of Anaerolineae bacterium. Lineage (GTDB taxonomy): Bacteria > Chloroflexota > Anaerolineae > Promineifilales > Promineifilaceae > Promineifilum. Next base: position 45,241 of record JAHDWL010000006.1, on the reverse strand, counting down.
CGCACCAGCTCAACAACCCGCGCTTCGGGGATATGGCGCAGCAACTGGTTCAGGTAATAGACGTGTTCCGGTGTCTTCTCTACCCACACATCCTTGCCGGCGAAACCGGTCAACTGGTCGTTGACGCGGGCAAAGAGGCCCTCATATGTGTTTATATCGGCCGCGGCCGCCAGAATCGTATCCAGGTGGGCATCGGTCAGCCCAAAATCGGCCAGCGTCCATTCGTCGCGTCGCCACATGGCGCGCTTGTTGCCCAGATAGGCCAGCTTGATCAGGAAGAGAAGGTAGTCGCGACGAACAGCCGGATCGCCAAGGTCGGGAAACTGGGTTTTGATCTTGCCCAGGTCCTGGAAAAAATGGGTCTCACCCGTGACGGCCCAAACGGCCGGGTTACGCTTCAGGATCGTCTTGAGCAGGCTGGTGCCGGTGTGAATATAACCGACGATAAAGATGGGGCCGACAGGTTTAGCGGGCATAGATCCCCTCCTCGGCCGGGAGAGTTCCGGTTGCCGCGGCAATTTGCGCGTCGAGCGTGGTTACCGCTGCCAGGTTCAGTCGATCAAGCCGGGTCAGCATGCTCGCGCACAGCTCATCGACGGCCGGGCTGAGTTTCGTCATCCGCCCCTTGCCCACTGATTGGGGGTTCACGTCCTGGACGATATGGTCGCCGGGATAGGGACGCCCCAGAAAGGCATAGGTACGGCGCATCGTGCGGGCCGGGTCGGTGACCAAATCTTCATAGCGACTCAAGAGCACGTCGGGGTTCTGGTCCAGACGTTGCTCGAAATAGAGCTGCATGCGTGCCCACCAGAAGAGCGCTGCCGCGTCGTATGGATTCATATCGACGGTGTAAAAACGGCGAATTGTCTCGCGAGTCTCGGCCGAACTGTTCTGTGAGCGCCAATTTGTCGGATCGTCGCGCAGGAGCGGTTGCAGATCGCTCTTGCCATTCTCTGGCCCAAACGCTTTCAGATTCGAGGCAGCCACATCCTGATAGTGGCGATAGGCCCACAACACCTTTGAGCCAGGAAAAGCAGTCATGAGTTCGTGCGCCCGCTGCGACTCGACCAGCGGCTTCAGCACCACCAGCGGCAACCGATGGCGCTCAATCTGCTGCCGCACATCGGGTAACGGATTCAGGCGGATGTGCTCCACATGGTCGAGCGACGATAGTTCACTGGCTTCGCGGTAGACCCTGACGCCCAAATCGCGCTCGAACACCCAGTACATCAGGCTTGTGCCCGACCGCTGAATACCAAGGATGAGCACTACCTTGCGGTCGCCGTCGTAGCGGGGGATACCCAACCGGTGCAACGCTGCCTTGTAGCCGCGGAAGCCGGCAAATGAGACGTTGCGGAGATTCAGATCCACTGACTTGAACTGATATGGCATAGTGTCCGCCGTCGTCTAGTCGGTCCAGGCCTCGTCGGTATAACCACGTCGCCAGACGTTCAGGCCGCGTCCCAATAAACCCTCGATGGTGTTCACATCGTCTTCCAACATACGCCAGAGCGCCATCTTCATCTCGGGTGAAAAATGGGGCTTCTCGTCGATCTTGTTCGACAACAAGCGGTGACGAATGGGCTGGCGGATGGCGGCAGGCACGACGTTGCGCACTTTTTGAAAAGTGCCGGTCTTGGTGAAGTTGCGCAGCGCTTCGGAGCGCAGGAAGGGCTGGCCAACCGACTGGTGCAAGGGTGTGGTATCGGTTGTGATGAAAGGCGCGGCGTCGATGTCCAGAAATTCAGCGATGCGGCCGAGCGTGCCAATCTGGTCAGCGGTGTACTCTTCGAAGATTAGCAACAGCACGTTTTCCGGCCCGAACAGCTCCAGGTAGGGTCGAAGCTGGACGCCGTAGCGGCTGCGGTCTACATAGGCTGCATCAGTAAAGACGGCGTCTTCCGGCGGTCGCATGTCGATCTCGCGTACCCGGTTGTGGGTGTAGTGGGAGATGACTCGCTCCACCGGTTGGCGCATGATATAGATGAACTTTAGCTCAGGGTTGTAATCGTACAGGCGGGTGTGTGTCTCCCGAAACTCGGGGAAAAAGGTGTAGAACGTCGAGCCTTCGCCGCATATCTGGCCGGGGCGCGGGTCATAGAGGCTGTGATATTTATCCAACCCGGCGCGCCAGTCGGCCGTCTTGTGGAAGTAGCCCGGCTCTTTTTCCCGGCAAAAGCAGATTTGCGGGTGGGCGGCCAATTGCGCCGCCAGGCTGGTTGTGCCCGCTTTTTGGGCACCGATCATCATGAAATCAACGCGCATGATTGGTATCGCCTGTTATCGGGCCTCTGATTCGTAGTAGGCGTAGCTGCCATTGGCTTCGGCGCGGTTGATAACGACTTCCATCGACTTTACCCGCACGCTGGACAACTGGCGGCGAACCGTCTGTACATCGCCACGCCGCGTTTGTGATTGGGCTACGACCAGAATGACGTTGTCAACCGCAGGGGCCAGCACGGCCGCGTCGGCCACCGACAGAAGCGCCGGCGTATCAAGAATGATGAAATCGAACTGCGATTTAAGCTGCTCGATCAAGTCCAGCATACGCTGGGAACCTAGCAGTTCGGTGGGGTTCGGCGGCAGCGGGCCGCTTGTGACGACCTGTACGCGCGGGAAAGCGCTGTACTGGATGGCCTCATCGACCTGGACTTCGCCGGCCAGGACATTCGTCAGGCCGCGCTTGTTGGGCAGATCGAACAGCTTGTGCACAGTGGGCAGACGCAGGTCACAATCGACCACGACGACCTCACGTCCCGATTGAGCGACCGTCACGGCCAAATTGGCAGCAACGGTCGACTTGCCTTCACCACGCTTGGCGCTGGTCAGCAGCGCCACCTGGGTGCCACCGTCGCTGGTAGCCAGGATGTTGGTTCGCAAACGCCGGAATGACTCCAGTTGCGGGTAGTGCCCGGCCCCCAGGCGAGCAATTGTCAGGTCTTCCTTCGCCGCCGGGATCTGTCCAACGGTCTCCATTTGGGTGGCGCTCTCAATCTGTTCAGCCGTGTAGAGCGTTGTGTCCAGGTTTTCGGCCAGCAGGGCCAAGGCCACGCCGGTTACCAGTCCGATGGCAAAGCCGAGAGCCAGGTTGACCAGGTGACGTGGTTTTGCGGCCCGGTTGGGCACCAACGCCTCTTCAACGACGGTTATTGAGTTGGCGCGCACCGTTTCTTCCAGTCGGGCGGCCTCGTATTGACTCAGCAACGAGGTATAGGTGCGGTCGCGCACATCCAGGGCCTCGCGGGCGGCGGCAATCACTGTGTCATTTTGAGGCGAGGCTTCGAGAGCATTCTCATAGTTTTCGCGCGCTTCCTGAAGAGCCTGATCCGCCTGCGCCAATTGCTCGCCCAGAATCTCCTGAAGCGTCAATCCCGCGCCGCCGCTGTAAAATTCGCGGTTCTGGTCGATCAATACCTGCGCGGCCGCGTTGGCTATGTTGCGCGCGTCCTCGGGATCGGTGGCCTCGGCTACAATACGGATGAGTTCCGTGCCGGGAATAGATTGAACAGAGATGTTAGGTAAAGCATCCAGCTCAAGCTCGCCCATTATCTGCCGGCGAACGTTGTTGCCGGTGATGATTCGTGAATATGTATTGACGAGTCGCTCAGTATAGGAAATATCGGGACGAGCGGACGTGATCGAGCCGCTGCCAATCGTCGCCACACGCACAGTGGCCGAAGAGACGTATTGGGGAGTAGAAAAGAAGGTGAACGCGGCCGCGATCGCCGTTCCCAGGAGAACGCTCAGGATAACAATCCATTTTCGGCGACGTAATATCGATAAATAAGATTTAAGCTCCATGCTCTCTCATGCTCCTGCCAAGGACTTCCACCCGATGTGAACTGTTCCAGATTATCAAACAATGGTTACGATTAATCTTGCGGGCCGCAGTGGTTACTCGCCGCCGGCAACTGTCCCGCGCAAAGCCGTCCGACCGTCGGCCCCACCCGTCCATTGATCGTAGAGCTGCTCGTAGCGGCCAATGACAACCGGCCAACGATAATTCTCCGAAACCCACTGATAGGCGCGATCGGTCAACCCTTTTAGCTCCTCAGGGTGGGCCAGCGCCCAACGCAATTTGGTGCGCAGGTCGGCCACATCAGCCGATTTGAAAAACGTGGCCTGATCAGGCAATACCTCCCGATTTTCGGGAATATCGCTGGCGATGAGCGGCGTGCGCAATGCGGCTACTTCCAGCAATGTGGCGGCCATAGCCTCATAGGTCGTGGGGAAGACGAACAATTTCGACAAGTAGACCAGCCCAAACAGCAGGCTCTTGTCGGCGATGAAACCGCCGAAGACTGTGCGTTCATCTGCCAGTTCGTTCAGTTGCCGGGTATATTCGGGCACATGGCTTGTGTCGCCAAGGATCAAAAGCTTTTCGTTTTCGTCCATCCCCTGCAACGCCTCCAGCACGAAGTGGGCACCCTTGCGCGGCACGACACGACCGGCGGTAAATATCATGTAGCCGTTCGGTTCAAGTCCGTGCCCGGCGAGGAAATCGCGAGCTCGCTGAACGTCCGGCTTCAGCTCGTCGATGCCGATGGGCAGATATTCGACCGGCTTATTATAGCGCGATTCAAGATAAATTTTGTCCGGCTTGCTGACGCTGGTGCGGGCGTTCGACAGGGACATGAAAGGCACTTCGGTCAGGCGCAGCAACGGCCGCGCCCAACCCCACTTGCTCAATTCAGCCGGTTCTTGACTCAACAGGCCATGGGCCGTGCTGACGACACGATAACGCAGCCGCAGAATGGGCAGAACAAAGCATGTCTCCACGCTATGGACGTTGATCAGGTCATAATCGCCCCGGAAGAGGGCATGGAGCGCCGCAAAAAGGAACAGGGATGTGGCCCGAAAATATTTGCCGGGCAGAGTCGTAATGCGGACGAGACGCACGCCAGGATAGTTTACCTCCGGCGGCACTTCGGCCTTGCTGACATAGACGATCGGCTCGAAGCGTTCGCGATCGAAGCGGTTGACGATCTTCTCGACGACGGCGTCGACGCCCGCCTTGGCGGGCAGGCTCTTGATGCCGATGAAGGCGATCTTTTTCTTGTGCATGGTTTGTCTCTCGTGGCAATGGCGTTGCCCCAGTACTAGAGGGCGGGCACGACAGCCGGCGCGGGTTGGCTTACCGGCTCACCTCGCAACAGGTTTTCGTATACTTCATTTACCTGCCGGTAGTGAGTCTCCGGGCTGTTGACGATTTCAACCTGTCGACGGCCGCGGCGTCCCATCTCGACGGCCAGGGCCGGGTCGGCCACAAGTCGCTGTATTTTCTCGGCCAGTTCCTCGGCGTTGCCAGGCTCGAATAAATAGCCGTTCCAGCCATCGGTAACCTGTTCCGGGATACCACCGATGTTGGAGCCGATAACAGGCGTTCCGCAGGCCAATGACTCGCGCAGCGTGGCCGAATAGTTCTCATACCACTCCGACGGCAAAATGTTGGCCAGCGCGCGCTGCACCAGAGATTGCAATTCGTCAGTCTTCAGGTGGCCCAACAGGGTGACATTACTCAGACCACGGTCGGCGATGAACTGACGCATCTCCGGTTCCAGTTCACCCGATCCGGCAACGTAGAGGTGGGTTTGCGGTGTCTTCTCCATGGCTCGCAGCAGCGTCATGATGCCCTTCACCTTCACCAACCGACCGACATAGACGATGTAGTTCTCCGGTTCGTAGTAAGGCTGGAAGTTGTTGGGGTCAAAGAAGTGGGGGATGACAACAACCGGCTTGCGCACGCCATGCTCGATCACTTTGCTCCGCAGGAATTCGCTGGGGGACTGGAAGACGTCGATGTTAGGTTCGTAAGTGTTCAGGAACTCATGGAAATACATCTCCACCCCGGCCAGCAGGCTGGCGGCCAGAGAGCCGCGCTTGCAGCGTTGGAGCACGACGTTGTAGTAGCGATGTCCCAGGCAGCGTTCGCACACTTCATCGTTGGATACGAATGTGGTGTTGGGGCAGACGATCTTGTAGTCGTGGAGCGTCTGCGTCACAGGCAGTCCGGCATCCTTCATCGGCGGCAGGATGGAAGTCGAAAATTCATGGATGAAGCCGTTGACGTGCACCAGGTCGGGTTGGGTGTCTGCCAGGATGCGCTCCATCTTGTCCCGGGCTTCGCGCGAGTACATAATGCGTTCCACGACGCGAGCCATAGACCTCGGGTCGCGCTTCGCCATCTCCGTCGGGAAGTCGATAGCGCTGACAAAGTAATCGTCATATTCAGACGGGAAGTTTTGGGCATGCTTCATCGAGAATGGAATGACCTGATGGCCATGGGACTCCAGCAAGGCGGTCAGGTCGAAGGTGTAGCGCTCGCCGCCGCCACGCATATAGAAGAAGCTGTTGACCATCAAGATTTTCATCGGTTCACCTGTCGAGAAAGGACGCGGTTCAGGCGGCTACGGCCGCACTCCGGTTACGATAGAGGGTGGGATCGACTGTCGCGATCATGCCCTGCTCGTCGAGGTCGCGCCCGAGAAAGCTTTGCAGGCAAGACGCCGCAGTTTGCGGGTCGGCCATAATGTCGCTGTAATGGATATAGAGCAGTTCGATATTGGGCTGTTTTCTCAGCCACAAGTCGATCTGCTGGATGTGCTTTTCAAAGACTGCGGCCATCTGCGCGTCATCCATCTTGTTGGGGTCTTCACCGCGATGCACCAGCATCTTGCGTTGTGAGGCCAGAATCTCGGTCATGTGGCGGCGGACAAAGATGACCTGATAGGTATATTGTGGCGGCAGATGAGGTAGCAGGGCAGATATTACCTTCACAACCTTGCCCTGTGCATCGGGTAACCAGGCCGTGTCCCCCTTGTCCAGTTGCTTCACTCGCTCAAACTCGAAATATCCTTCGGGGTTATCGCGGTCAGCGGCGCGTAACTTGTCCGTCAGCGGCGGAACGCCGCCCGCGGTCAACATTTTCATCATCATCGATGTGCCTGAGCGCGGCAAGCCGGAGACGATAATGATCGGTTCGGCTGGAGGTGTGCCCGGCTTGTCGCCAAGCAGTTTTTTGAATAAACCTTTCACCGGGTTTCGCCTCTATTCCACATAACCGAGCTTTCGCAGATGGTCGGCAAGCCCGGCCATCTCCAGTTCGCTCATCTCGTCGGTCATGGCGACAGCAGTCGTTTCCACGCGGGCGATATGCTGTTCGATCAATTGCCGCATCTCGGCCGCCTTTTGGGGCATACTCTTGGCCAGGTTCCGTGTCTCCTCCGGATCGGCCGCCAGATCGTAGAGTTCCTCGGGTATGCCGGGGTTGCCGGCGTCATAGGCATACTTGTAGCCGCCGTAGCGCACACCGTAGAAGGAAGATGGTTCGCGTGAGTTCTGGCAGGTCTCGATGAGCGCAGGCAGTTCTTCCAGCGCCTCGCCCCGCATGAACGGGACCAAACTCCGACCATCGGCTGCGTCGGGGATATCCGCTGTCAGGCCTGCCAGATCGAGGATCGTGGGCAGAATATCGATCTGCCGCACCTGTGTATCGACCCGACGGCCGCCGGGTGTTGGACCGCCCGCAACCACAAACGGCACACGCACCAGCGAATCGTAGACATGGTATCCGTGCCCGGTGATAGTGGTCAGCGGGCTGTCGACAAGACCAACCCGATATAACAGGCGCGAGGTTTTGAACCATGCCTCACGAATACCCGCGATGATTTGCTTCCGCATCTTTGCCCAGCGGGTCGTGACCTTGCCTGTTTGCTTGCTGCTCAACGATTTCTTGAAGAACTCAACCTGGTTTTCCAGATTGTTTTCGGGGATTTTTTCGCCGTGATCGCCGGTCAGCAGGACGATCGTATTGTCCATGTCAATGGCCGCAAATAACTCCTTCAGCCGCGAATCGTAACTGGAGATGGCGCGGTCGTACTGGGTGCGGCCGTATTCCGGGGTATCATATTGAGGCAAGATCTGGCGCGGTCGATGAACACCCCACAGGTGCAAGTACGCGAACCAGGGTTCTTCGAAAGCGCCACTGCGGAACCGTTCAATGAGTTGATCGCCCCATTCTCCCAGCATCGGCGATTTAACGCCGTCGCGGAATTCGTATTGATCGAAGCCACGGTCGAGCCGATAAAACTGGCTAAGCGGGCCAGTAGCTTCGGCATAGGTATGGTAACCGTGCTCGCGCAGAATTTCCGCCAGCAGCGGAACATTGTCGGAGATCCGGGCGCCGACCATCGCGCGCACGCCGTGATGTGCAGGGTACATACCACTGAACATCGTCGTCATGCAGGGGATGGTCATGGAGTTGGCTGTGATCAGGTGCGTGAAGAGCGTGCCACGTTCGGCCAGCGCTTGCATGCCCGGTGTCCGGGCGGACCTGTCGGAGTCAAATGCCCGATCCGCCCGAAGGCAGTCGATCACAACTAATAAAATATTGGGCCTTTTTGAAGGCATTTAATCTTCCTCCGCTGGTTGGAGTGGGAAGGCTCCATATCATTCCGGCTGTCGGCAGCCGTCCAGTAGCCATCAATTGGTCAATGTACGGGATTATGGTAGCGCGGCCGACTTACGAACAACCTGAAGAGGGCACGGTGGCCACAGCGCACCAGGAAACGAGGCGTCGATTCGAACAAGACGCGGCAAGTGCAGATCAGAGCAAATTAGGGCGTTCCCGGCGCCGTGCGGCTTGCTTACGGCGGCCCGGCATGTAGATGAGGTTGAACGTGTATCCGAGGGACACCCAATAAAGGGTCATCATCGCGCCGGCAAGCCATGCTTTTTGATACCAGAGCCACAAAGGCCAGAACATGGTGAACAGAAAAATACCATAAGCCAGCGCGGCTTGATACGGATCGCTGGTTGCCCCGGCGAAGCGGAACAGCTTTAGCATGATCCACAGGTTGATAGCCAGAAAGACACCGATTCCGACCACGCCAAATTCCTGTAACCAGGTGCTCAGCGAGGTCGTGCCGACTCCGTAAACGTCATCCTTCAGCACATTGCCTCGAACTCCCAGGAATGTGCTTTGCGAGCGGGTTCCCAATCCATAACCGAAAAGGGTCGTGGTCCAGTCGCGTTGAATCTGTTGCCACGCATAGGTCATGGCCAAGCCACGCCCAATATTATAGGTATAGTCGCCGTCGGAGATGCCGTCATTGAACAGATAGCCTTCCAGCGCGTCGGTGGTCAGGTATTCCTGGAGCGGCTTCAACCCCCGGGTTTCAACCATCCAGTTATTATAGAGCGGCAAGACAATGGCTGCCGCGCCAACGAGTAACACCACGTAGAACAGCAATTGCCGGATCTGACCGCCCCGGATCATGTGGGTGATCAGTGCGGCAGCAGCTAGAACTGCGGTACCTATCAGATAAAACTTGGTGGTGCTCAGGGTGGTGCCGATCATGCCGATAACCAGCACAAGTAATAAAAGTTTCCACTCATGGGTGGCCAGCCAATGCCCAAATGCCAGGCTAACGGCGAAGAAGACCAGCATTGTGAACTGGATGACGCCTTTGTTTCCGAAGGTTCCGCCCATACTGTCGCCGGTGGGAAATCCGAGTGCGAGCATGACGAGTTGAACACAGAACTCGAATATCAGCAGTCCCACGGTGAATTTGATGAATGTGCGAGCAAAGTCAGTTGGCCAGCCCTGTACCAGGTAGGCGAAGATACCTACCAATGGGTATTTGAAGAGCCCCCACCAGCCCCAGGCCGTAGCCGCCAGAGGTTGCCCCTCAAAGGCGGAGATCAGGCCCCAAATTAACGTCGTGCCGGCGATAAGCAGGACAGCCATGGGGACTCTGTCCTCCTTCATCATATAGGCAAAGGCGACCAGGATGACCAGACCAATTCCAGCCTCAATTGCGCCGAGAACGAAACGAGGAATCCCAACGGGCCACACCAGAAAAGGCATGAAAACTTCCAGGAGAATGATCAACGCGAGCAAGCGGAACCACCCCTGCTGGGTCCAGTTCTCGCGGGCGCGGGTCTTTTCCGTTGCCGCTGATGGGGTTGTCCCCTGAAGGAAATATTCCTGGCGGGCCATGGTACAGATTCCCGGAATGGGCGCAGACGGCCACGCCCATTCCGGTCAAGATGCTATCAGATTTTTAGGCGACAGCCACGGCCACCGGCAAGCTCTCAGCTTCGCCGCGAGACGTCAGAAAATCGCGGATGGCGCCGGCCACATAAGCGACCTTCTCGTCGTCCAGCTCCGCGAAGATTGGCAAGGACAAAATCGTCTCGGCATAGGCCTCGGTGATCGGGAAGTCGCCGCGTTCATATCCCAATTCAGCGTATGCCGGCTGGAGATGAATCGGAATGGGATAGTGAAGGCCGGTAGCGATGCCTTTTTCCTTCAGATAGTCCATCAACGATTCACGATCAGCGACGCGAACAACATACAGATGGAAGATGTGATCAGCGTAGTCGGCCGTTTGTGGTGTCACGATCGGCAGGCCGGCCAGCAGGTCGGCATATGTAGCGGCCGCACGGCGCCGACTGGTGTTCCATACGTCCAGGTAGGGGAGTTTGACGCTCAATACGGCGGCCTGCATTGTATCAAGCCGATGGTTGTAGCCCTTCACCTCGTGGAAGTATTTCACCTTCTGGCCGATGTTGCGCAGCAGGCGGAGCTTCTCGGCGATGTCGGCGTTGTCAGTCGTCACCGCGCCCCCGTCCCCATAAGCGCCAAGATTTTTGCCGGGGTAGAAGCTGAATGCGGCGGCATCGCCCAGACTGCCGGCCATGCGTCCCTTGTAGCGGGCACCACTGGCTTGCGCCGCGTCCTCGAAGACCAACAGGTTGTGCTTGCGGGCAATGGCGCTAATGGCGTCCATGTCGGCTACCTGGCCATAGAGATGGACGGGCATGATCGCTCGCGTGCGGGAGGTGATAGCGGCCTCGATCTTGCTCGCGTCGATGTTATAGGTCGCCGGATCGCAGTCGACCAACACCGGGACGGCTCCGGCATTGGATATAGCCAGCGTGGTGGCGATAAATGTGTTGGCGGCGGTGATAACTTCGTCGCCGGGGCCAATATCATAGGCGCGAATGATCATCTCCAGCGCCGAATAGCCGGAATCGACGCCGACGCAATACTTGACACCGCAATATTCGGCGAATGTGCGCTCGAATTCGGCGACGGCGCCGCCGAGGATGAAATCGCCGCGCTGCATGACGGCGAGGACAGCCGGATCAACTTCGTCCTTAATCTGTCGATATTGTGATTTCAGGTCAACGAACGGGATTTCCATGTTAATACCTTTCCTTCTGGTCACCGCGGCCGCCGCAATTGACAGAAGCCACGATCACCCTCATAGAGATACATTGAAAAGACAAGGGTACGGATCAGCGGGACTCCGCCCTGACACGCCCCGCCGGTGATCCGGCGAAACTGTGACGACTGAGACCGTAAACGAGAGCCGCTTTCAGCTTCGCGGCATTGGCTGCGTATGTCCATGCAAGGACGTCGGACTGCGCTTCGCGGCCTAGTTGGGCCAACCGGTCGCGCTCTGCCCAAACAAGGCGAAGAGTCGCCAGAAGCGTTTCCTCACTCACGTCGTCGGCCCAGAAGGCGTAGCGACCGTCGCCGACCACGTCAGTATGGCATTTGTTACTTGTGGCCAGCACGGGCATCCCGGCAGCCATATATTCGAACAGCTTGATCGGGCTGGAAGCTTCGTACTTGATATCGTCCACTTCCGGCAAGGATGTCACGCCGACATGGGCCTGCGCCAGGATATGGGGCACCTTGTCATGGGAGACCGGCTTTTCGATACGAACGGTTCCCCGGCTTTCCGCTGCGACCGCCTCCAGCTCCGACCGGAAAGGTCCGTCGCCGTAGACGCTGAACACAAATGACATGCCTTCGGCGGCGGCGAGACTGATAGCCCGGGCGAGGGGCAACAGATTACGCTTGGCGAGGAAAACACCTACATAAACCAGCCTGATCGGCTCGCCTTCATACGGCCAATGACGCCCCCTGGCGGCAGCGGCAAAGCGCTCGGTATCGACGCCGGACGGCCATATCCCCCACAGTTGCTCGTCGGGAATGCGCACGAGATCGACCATACGCGGGGTGATGGCTGTTTGTCCGTCGGCAAACCGCGCGGCCAACCTGATAATCACGTCGAACCAAACCGTGCGCATTTGAACCTTGAAGTTGCCGGGGGTGGTGTCCACCATGTCGCGGGTATCCATGACGAGCCGTGGTCGGCGGCGGCCAAACAGACGCAGCGGCAGCAGCCATATCGCCGAAAGCTGGTGGAACAGGATCACATCGTAGTCGCGCAGCCGGGGCAATAAATAGCGCAGAACGTTAAGGTGAAATAATACCTGGCCGAGCAAGTAGACCGAGGGTCGCGGGATGTTGAGCACCTCAACCCCATGATAGGCGTGCTTGCCCGCAGGGCCGACGGTGATCAATGTGACATCGACACCCTGACGGCGCAGCTCGCGCGTGGTGTCGATCCATGTCGCCGAATCGAGCTTTTCGGCCGTGACAGGCGAGACCCAGGCTACGCGAAGCCGCTCTGCGGCCGCTTGCTTGTCAATACTCATCGCGTGTATTGCTCGTTCTTCCGGCCAGACGGCTAATGCGCGCCACACTCATGCTTAAGGCCATTGACATAAGCCTTTTCGCCGGGGTGAAGCGGGCAGTCGATCTCGTCCACTGTCGTAGCCACTCGCGCCGGATTGCCGTAGACGACGGCGTGGGGCGGTACATCTTTGGTGACAACGGATCCCGCGCCTACCAGAGCGTATTCGCCAATGACCACACGGGGCAGGATGGTGACGTTAACGCCGATTCGCGCGCCGCGCTTGATTGTCGGCCCACCGGCGTGGGTACATTCGGCGCACAGCGGCCGCATGTCATTGGCAATCGACACGCCCGGCGCGAGAAAGGCATCGTCCTCAATCGTCGTAAACTGGGCCACGTAGACGTTGCTGTGGATTTTGACGTTGTTACCAATCCGGCAACCATAATCGATGACCGAGTTGCTCCAGATGCCCACGTTGTCGCCAATGACATTTTCTTCCCGGATGACGACGTTATGGCCAGTTTGCAGGCCGCGACCGATTGTCGTGCCGACGTAGACGACCGTGCCGGAACGAAGGTTTGCGCCTTCTCCAATACGCAGCGTCCGATCGGCGATGGGGCGGCCAGTCGGGTAGCCGATGGAAACGCCCTCATCCACGGACAAGGGGTCTTCCAGGAAGATGGGGTCGAGTTTTTCAAGCATGGGCCAACTCCCGGGATTGCCGAACATCGGCCGGATCACCATGACCGTTGCTGTTGACGAGGACGGTGTCTCCGGCGCTCTTCATGGAGCGTTGGGCGGCCTCGACTACCTGGACCACGCGCATTCCGTTATGGCCATCAGTCTGTGGCTGTTTCCCCTCGCGAATGCACTCAAGGAAGTGCTGGCATTGGACGCGCAATGGTTCATCAAAGCGGATGTATGGGATCACGACGTCACCGTAATGATAGGCGAAGGAGAACTCACCGAAGGTGTCGGTGCGACGAATAGCCTTGACGCCCTTGTCGTAAATCTTGATCTTCTCCAGCGGCTCCACGTCGTCGTAGATCACCATCTTCTTGCTGCCGACAACGGTGATGCGTCGCTGCTTCGACGGGTCGAGCCAGCTCGACCGGATGTGGGCCAGGACGTTATTGGGAAACGTCAAGGTGGTGTAAGCCACATCTTCAATTCCTTCCTGCACGCAGGAAGAGCCATGGGTGCTGACGCTGATCGGGTCGGCGTCCAGCAGGTAACGCAGAATAGATATGTCATGGGGGGCCAGGTCCCAAACTACATTGGCCTTGGTCTGGAAAAGGCCCAAACTGGCGCGGATGGCGTCAATATAGTAGATGTCGCCCAATTCGCCGTCACGGATCATTTGCTTGACGGCGCGAACGGCCGAGTTGTATTCAAATGTGTGGCCAACCATCAGAACACAGTTGTTCGCCTCGGCGACCTTAATCAGGTCGGCGGCGTCCCGACTGTTGAGCGTGATTGGCTTCTCGACGAGAACATGCAGCCCGTGTTCCATGCAGTTCCTGGCGATTTCGTAATGGGTGGCCGGCGGCGTGGCAATGACCACGGCGTCGAGGTTCATCTCGAACAGGTCGGTATAATTTCGGGTTGACGTCTCAATCTGCGGGAAACGCTGCATCATCCGATCCAGAGATTCCTGCTGAAGATCAGAGATGGCGATCACCTGAGCGCCAGGGATTTCGATGAAATTACGAATAAGGTTTGGGCCCCAATAGCCGCAGCCAATGGCGCCAATGCGAAGATCGGTCATATTAACGAGCACCTCTGCCTTTAATGGCGGCAGTAACCGTCATGAAGATAATTTTGATATCAAGCCACAGGGATTGCCGGCGGATGTAATCGACATCCATCCGGACCATCTCCTCGAAACTGGTCGCGCTGCGACCCCGGACCTGCCACCAACCGGAGATACCCGGCACCGTCCGCAGACGGTCGTGGTGGTGATAGAGATATAGTTCGACCTCATAGGGAATGGGTGGGCGTGGTCCGACAAGACTCATGTCGCCCAGCAGGACATTCCAGAACTGGGGCAATTCGTCGAGGCTGGTCTTTCGCAGGAAGCTGCCGACGCGGGTCACTCGCGGGTCCTGTACAAGTTTGTACTTGGCGTCCTCGGCCTGCTGCGCCGATTGCAAATCGGCCATTCGCTGCTCATCTCCGGCGATGTAGGCTTCGATGAACTGACGGTGGATAGTCGACTTGGCATCCACCCGCATCGTACGAAACTTGAAGATTGTGAAGGGTGTCTCTTCCCAATACACCTGACCATTACGCACGCGCCGGCGGGCTGTCACCCGTTCCTGACGGAAGATCGCCGGGCCGGGCGAGTCCCACTTGATGAGCAGGGCAATAAACGCCAGGAGCGGCAGAAGGAAGACCATCGATAATGTGACAATGGTAAGGTCCATTACCCGCTTCGCGGCGAAGTAGAGCGTATCGGCCTCTTCCTGTTTGGTGCTGAGCGCTGGGCCCATGGTCCAATGCAGTAATTTTTGCTCTTCCATCTGATTAATTTCCCTTTCGTTGTCCACCAAGCCATTCATCGCTTTCACGGACCCGGGCAAGGATCTCACTTCTTGCATTATTCATACCATTTAAAACTTACGAACAGGCTAACGATTGCCCATGTTGCCGCGACCTTCGTACTTGTGACCGCGAACGATCTCGATCCTAGCGATAACACCTTACGGGCTGCGTTAAGGAAAGGAAGAACCTGGTTGGAAGGGGAAGATGGGTCGGATCAGGAAACTGAATTGTTGTAGTTGCTCAATATTTTTACATTGCAACATATTGTGATAATACAATATTTGCTTGCATAGGGTGGCTGGGGTAATTATAATTCGAACCATTAGGTATTTATGATGATGCCCACGGCATATGTAGCACCATCACTGTGACCGGGGGGATGGGACCGCGATACAGGAAGGATGCGGTCCATTTGCCCTTTATATCCCCCACCCATAGGGTGGCTCGTCAAGTGAGCATCCATACCTTTTTCGTAGTATCGGCAACGTAGTATCCAGTACTGTATTGGTTGTGGCGAATCTGCGCGTCCAGGTCGGTGACAGAATCCGTTAGCGGTAAACTGCCCCCCGACCAGCGCGGAGGATGTTTCAGGCATCCTCACCCGAACGATACAGGGAGAAATTGAGCCATGGGCACTACATACTACGTTTCTGCAACCAACGGGAACAACAATAACCCGGGAAACCAGGCCGACAAGCCACTACGTACGATTCAGGCGGCCATCAACAAGACGCAGGCGGGCGATACGATAACGGTTCGAGCAGGAACCTATACTGAGCGGCTGCACATCCAGAAGCCGGGCACGGCCGATGCCCCTATAACCATCGCCGCCCAACAGGGCGAGCAGGCGATCATCGATGGCGCGAATCTCAACATTGCCGAAGATTCCGCTCTCGTGGTCATCCAGCAAAGCCAGGATGTGACGTTCAAGGATTTCATCATCCGCAATTCCAGTGGTCGGGGGATACTGGTTAATAAATCAAGCCGAGTCCTGATTAACGGTGTCACAATCGAATATTGTTACGCCGGCGGATTGCATGGCATGCAGTGCGACGATCTCATTGTCGATCGCTGCCTCATTCACAACTGCGCCCGGCGTTTTCTGGCCGTCGGCCCGGAACGTTTTAACGTCGCCTTGTTAATCCGTAATTCCCAAAACGTCATCATCCAGAACAACCAGGTATTCGAGAACTCAGACGAGGGAATTGTTATCTCGCTCGGCAGTAAAAACGTGGTCGTAAGCAAAAACGTCTGCTACGACAATCGCAATGGGCAGATAGGGATTACTTCGGCCGTCGAAGTGGTCATCGATTCAAATCTTTGCTATCACACCGGCCGCAAGGAGTTTTTGACCCTGGATGGAAATTGCGGCCCCGGCATCACGAAAAGTGACCTCTGGCGCTACGAAACATACGGACAGTGGCACACGCGGGATATCAGGGTTAGCAATAATATTATTGTCGGCTGTGGCGTTGGGTTTCGTGCCGGGCGGCGGCGCGGCAAACTGAGTCGCGTCCAGGTGATGCACAACACCATTGTCAACAGCACACAGCAAGCGTTCGACTTCCGAATGCGTTCCCGAAGTACCAAAAGCTATATCGAAAACAACCTGGTGGTGACGAATAACGGGGGCGAGCTGGTTCATACCCTCGGCGGTGACGGCATTGTGTGGCGGCATAATCTTTGGTCATCTTTTCCCGGAGACAAGGCTTTCAATCCGTCAAGCGACGTGATCGACCCGGATTCCGGACTGGTGAACATCAATGCGCCGATCGGGCCAGGCGAACTAACGGCCGATCCTTACAAATTGACGGGTGATTCACCGGCTATCGATCGCGGAATTCGGCACAATGGGTTCATCCTGATGGATTTTTGGGGTCAGGAACGCGGTCGGAAACCGGATATCGGGGCTAATGAATATCCCAGCAGCAGCGGGGACGATCCGGGGACTGATCCGGCGCTGCCGCCTGAAGGGACGCGCGTCACCAACGGGCTGGCCGCCCTCTATGAGTTCAAGGAAGGGAGCGGGAGCGAGGTGCGAGATGTCAGTGGCGTCGGATCGCCGCTTAATCTGCGAATTTTGAACGAGGGGCGCGTAAAATGGTCCGAGCAGGGCCTGACCTTGACCGAACCCGTCTTAATCTCATCCGAACGGCCGGCGTCCAAAATAATCGATGCCTGCCGGGCGAGCAACGAGATCACGCTGGAGGCATGGATACAACCCTCCAACACCTCCCAGGACGGCCCCGCGCGTATCGTCAGCATCTCAAACAGCAAGACCCAGCGTAATGTGACGCTGGGGCAGGGTATGCACGGCGATCTGCCGGCCGACCTCTATATGGCCCGGCTGCGAACGACTCAAACCTCCACCAACGGTCTGCCCGCGGTGGTGTCTCCGGCTGGTTCCGCCGCCAATTTCCTGACGCAGGTGGTCTACACGCGTGACAAACATAATCGGGCCACGCTTTATATCAATGGCCAGGATCGTGGAGTGCTGGAAGTCGGTGGCGATTTCAGCACATGGGACAGCCAAATGCCGTTTCTCCTCGGCGATGAGCTGAGTGAAGACAGACCCTGGCTGGGGTTGTTCAAGCTTGTTGCCGTTTATTCCCGATCGTTGCAGGCGGTCGAGGTGCTGCATAATTACGAGGCAAATCTTCTCGGCAACGCCTCGATGATCGCCGAATTCTCCATTCTGCCGGGCGATGAGTACGGGATTGTGCCGCACACCGTTGAGTTCGATTCGTCTGACAGCTTTGCCGTGGCCGGGATTACGAGTTATATGTGGGAATTCGGTGACGGCCAGGTTTCCAGCCGCCAGAATCCCGTCAACATATACCAGGCACCGGGAGTCTATACAGTCTCCCTGACGATAACTGACGCTGCCGGCGTGACGGAAAAAGTTACGAAAGAGCAGTTGATCACCGTCGTAGAGACGCCGGTCGCGCCTCTGCCGGCCGATTATGCCCGTTTTATTCTGGTCAACATCGAGACCTCATCGGTGCTGGCGTTCGGCATCCAATACCCCGATCTGCGCTGCGCCCTGTCGTGGAACGAAGAGCCTTACCATATGGTTGTTTATTCCGAAGTCGATGACATTATCCGACTATTCACCCTCGGCAATTCCATCGAACTGATCTGGGTCGATACATTAGAGGAAATATAGCCTTGACGGTATGTTAATCCACCGCGCAAGGAAAGATTGATAAGGTAGGACAATCATGGCTACTTATTTTGTGGACGGGAACGCAGGGAATGACTCAGGCGACGGCAGCAGTGGCCAGCCCTGGAAACAACTGGCCAAAGCCTTGGCCCAGGTAGCACCCGGCGACGAGGTGCGCATTCGTTCAGCTGTCTATAACGAAGAGCTGCCGATCACCGTTCGAAACACGACCTGGAGAGCCGACACCGGCCACACCCCGGTGCTGGACGGGAAATATCACGAGGGGTTGTTCTCCCAGGAAGGCACGTTGCCCACGCCCGTACAGGGAGACAGCTATCTGCCAACTAACCAGGGCAGCATGATTCGCCTGCGCGAGGAAGGTATCACGGTCGATGGTCTGACGATTCGCAATTGCGCCGGGACGGCCGTCGGCGTGAGCTCGAGTAACTGCACCGTCCGCAACTGCCGAATTGACTTCACCTACGACTCCGCGATTAAGGTGAATCCTACCACCGTCTACATTGAAAATGTGGTGGTGGAGAATAACGTCTGCAGTCGGGCCAGCATGCGCTACTTCGACCCGAACCGCAACACCTTCGGCTCTCCGCAAAATGTCGTCGGTGTCATCAAGATGGGGCTTACCCGCGACGGTATTATCCGCAACAATATTTGCGCCTATGGGTATGGGGAAGGCATCAACATCGGCAAGGGCAATTATCGCATCGTGGCCGAAGGCAACATCGTCCACACCTGCAACCATGTCCACATCTATATCAATCGCTCTATCGATGTGATCGTGCGCAATAACCTTGTTTACCATCTGTACACCAAAGATAACCTGGGGGCCAATCAGAAGCCTCCAGCGGGCATCATATTCGGTGATGAATCGACCAAAGGACAAACTTTTCCACATACGTCGGGTGGTTATATTTACAACAATCTTGTCATCGGCCTGGGGTCGCTGTTCATGGTGCGAAACAATGCCAATAATTACAACACCCAGCTGATTAATGCCTATATCGGATACAACACCTTTGTCGGGCTGAGCAAGACGGAGGTTGGAATTAACATCACGGCCAATACACAAGGCCGTCCGCATCAAAACAGCGTATTCGAAAACAATATCATCATCAACGCGCCGCGTATCAGCCTTACTTCGGGCGACATCCGCGGGGTGGCGTTTCGCAATAATCTTTGGGGCGAGCTGCCGGACGCCTCGATGCGCGGGCCTGGGGATCGCATCGGAGATCCCAATCTGGTCAATCCGACGGCGGAGCTTAACGACCCGTTTCCCGATCCCATTAACAACATGGATCCGCGCAATTACCAGCTGACTTCACGCAGCGCGCTGGCAATCGGCATGGCCAGTAACGGTTCCCGCCTGAATAGCTTCAACCCGCCGACTGTTCACAAGGATTTCTTCGGCGCCAACCGCGATGCCAATCCTGATATCGGCGCGCATGAATACGCCGGCGTCATGACTTCCCTGTCCGCCAACTTCAGCATCGGCCCCGGTCAGGGAATTGGCGCAGTGCCCCATACCGTCGACTTTACCGATAAATCCACGGCCGAGGGACAGATCGTCTCTCATGCCTGGACCTTCGGCGACGGAGGAACATCAACCGAGGCCAACCCCTCACACACTTACACGGAACCGGGCATTTTCGACGTCTCGTTAACAGTTACCGACAACCAGGGCAATAGTGACGTCATCACCCAACTTGGTGTTGTCGAGGCCATTACCGAGCCAAACACGATCATCCCTGATACATTTCGCCGTTTTGCCCTGACTCAAACAGGTGATATGAAGGTTCTGGCATACGGAACCCAGTATCCGGATCTGCGGTGTGTTGTCATTTGGAACGAAGATCCGCATCACATTCTAAACTTCTCTGAAATGGCCCATGTTGTTCAAGGCATCGTTGAGCCGGGCAAGAACGAGATATTCTGGATTGATCCCAGTAACGAAGATGAGCCGATGAGCATCGAGGACGAAACCCTGCCCCTGGAACAGCAGGTAGTCCGGCTACGGTGAGGACAACCGCTAATTTTTCCAGGCAGTGAGGTCGCGGTTGATTAAATCCTCAAGTTTTTCGATGTCATCGAGATAGAACTCTTTCAATCGCTGGACGACCGTCTCGGGTATGGGCGGTGGTTCCTCAAAGTTCTGATTGCGCATGTCGTTAATCTTGTCGCGCAATCCTTCCGGGATGAGGGGATCGACGGCCTGCTTGAGGGGACTGTTCTTCAACTGCTCATAGAAGCGGCCAAGACGCTGGTTTTTCAGCGCGCCTCCCTTGTTACGGACGGTCAAATCGGGCACGAATGTGTCGTCCACGTCTAACCAGCTACAAACATCACGGAAAACACCCAGCGCATCGCCGGCCAGATCGTCGAACAGGATGATCTTGATTTGCGCCGGGTCGAAATGGGCATACCAGTTTTGTAGCAGGGTGTAATAGCGGCCGTTGCGCACGCGATGCTCAGCCTCGGTCAAGGCCTGTTCCACCGGACGGTTTTCATTGCCCAATCGCACCGCCTGCCAATAAACCGAGTAGGCCCGTTTCACCGGGTGCCGGAGGCTGAAAATAAGTTTGACATCGGGGATGGTCTCCCGGATGTGGCCTGGGGCAACGGGGCTGATGATGTAATGCGGCGAAACCTCGCCGACGGCTTTTTCGGTGGTCGCCCCCGCGAACAGGGCTGCATATTGTTCCAGGGTTGTCACAGGGAAGTGAAGTCCCTGGCCGTCCCCGTTCGACACCGCCGCGGGATCGTAAGCGAAGTAGCGTGGCTCCTTCAGCGGGCTCATATATACCTCAGGATGTTGTTTGAGGTAGTAATTGAGCGACGTAGTGCCGGCTTTGAGCGCCCCGCCGACGATGAAAGTGGGTAATCGCATCATATCTCCTTGCAATCCGACCAATCTTGAGCATGTCGTAATCGGCCGGGTCCGTTCCCCATTGAACCGCCGGTCGCTTACGATGCGCATTAAGCCGGGCTGATCGCCCAGGGTCTTTCGGTAGTCGGCTCTGATAATACAACACGGCCGTGAGGCGTAGAGGTCAGGCAACCGGGAGAGGTGTCGGCTGATAACCAGGGCCTCGCCTCCCGGTTGCCTGACCCTCCTGGGGCGTGGCCCGTGTGTTCAGGCCGGGTCAACAGCCGCGGAGGGTCAGGCAGCGGCGAAGGGAGGCCATTTGCTACGGCACAGGGGTTTCGCCGCTGCCTGACCTCTACACCTTCAACCACTGGGCCGACTACTGAAAAACCCTGGCTGATCGCCGGACGTCCGTTGCCGGGCTGATCGATCCCGCTACAATTGCCTTGCCCGATTCGGTCGCTCCGTGCGGGCAAGGAGTAGTTATGGATATCGCCCCTTTCGCAACCGAACAATTCTTCTCCCTCTACGAATTTACCACCCCTCATCTTCTCTGCGCCTCCGACTGCGAGACCATCTCGATCGGCGAGTTGCTGCGCCTGGCCGGGACGGATGCACAGGCGTTGCTCGGTTTGCGCCTGGGTTATACCGAATCCGCCGGTCATCCCGCGCTGCGGGCGGCCATCGCCGCAACTTACGATGGCGTGACGCCACAGGAAGTTGTTGTACTGGGCGCGCCGGAAGAGGGTATCTACCTGACGATGCGAACGCTGCTGGAGCCGGGCGATCACGTGATTGTCCTGACGACAGCCTATGATTCACTGCTCAACCTGGCCGAACACGTCAGTGGTAACGTCAGCCGTTGGCCCATCCACCCCCGCGAGGGCGGCTGGTCGCTCGATCTGGGAGAGCTTCAGCGGCTGATGAGAGACGATACGCGCCTCGTTGTGGTCAACTTCCCCCACAACCCGACCGGTTACTTGCCCTCGACGGCCGAGTTCGAGGCCCTGATCGACATCGTCCGTCGCCACGGCGCGTGGCTGCTGTGTGACGAGATGTATCGCGGGCTGGAGCGCGACCCGGCCGCCCGCCTGCCCTCGGCC
Organism: Anaerolineae bacterium; assembly: GCA_023384355.1. Taxonomy (GTDB): domain Bacteria; phylum Chloroflexota; class Anaerolineae; order Promineifilales; family Promineifilaceae; genus Promineifilum. The sequence goes on along the minus strand of JAHDWL010000006.1, from coordinate 23,053 downwards.
ACGGATCGATACGAGCGGGCCATCGCACTGTCCGGACTGTCGAAGACCTATGGTCTGCCGGGGCTGCGTACCGGTTGGCTTGTCATTCACGATGCCGCGATTCGCCATTCGCTGATCAACTGGAAACATTACACGACCATCTGCGCCGCCGCGCCGAGCGAGCAGCTGGCCATCGTCGCCCTGGGCGCGCGGGAAGCGCTGGCCGGCCGCAGCCGCCGGATCATCGCTGATAACCTGGCCACAGCCGGACAATTCTTCAATCGCCGGCCACAGATGTTTGACTGGCGGCCGCCGCTTGCCGGGTCTGTGGCTCTCGTGGGGATCAACGTCTCCTCAGCCACGGATTACTGCCACGCGCTGGCCCGCGATGGCGGCGTGTTGCTCCTGCCGGGGACATGCCTGGGCGCGGACGACCACAGCGTGCGTTTTGGCTTCGGTCGGGCCAGTTTTCCCGCCGCGCTGGCCGCCTATGAACACTATCTGGACAGGGTGATAGAGTCGTGACACGGCGCGAGTTCCAAAGCCCGGATGAGTTGGACGACTGGCTGGCCACAGCGGGCATCGACACAGACACCTGGGGCCAGGGCAGCGCGAAGTCAACCGCCGATCTGTGGCGGGAATACGTCGCCGGCGAGTCGACTTTCCAAGATGACCCGCCCGGGCAGCTGGTCGAAGTGGTTCAGCTTGTCATCAGGCACAATGGGGCCGCGCTGGTCGAACTGGCGCAGGAGTTTGCTGACGGCCGGACGCGCGTCCGGCGACGACCGCCGTCAGAGAAGATGAAGCGGGGCGAGACGGCGCGGGAGGCCGCGGTGCGATGCTTGCAGGAGGAGCTGGGTTTGGGAACGGCCGACGCCCGACTGGACGCGGCCGCGCAGGTGACCGAATCATGGCAGGAGTCGCCCTCCTACCCCGGCCTGCCGACGCGCTACGTGTTCCACACCTTCAGCGGCGAGACGAACGCGCTGCCCGACAGCGATTTCTACCGTGTCAACGATGTCCCGGATGATCCAATCCGTCGCCACCTTTGGGGATGGCGACGGGAGACGTAAGCCACAAATTTCATGGTCGCAATCGCTGTCGCAACCCGATTACGATTACGACAGCGATTGCGATGGCTGGCAGCTTACCAGCCGCGGGTGGCCAGCTGCTGGTCCTCGGACAGGGTATGGATGCCGATGCCGACCATCGGCTGACCCAGGTTCTCGCTGACACGAGCCAGAATCTCGGCGTTGCGGTAGTGGGTGGTGGCTTCGACGATGGCCTTGGCTCGCCGCGCGGGGTCACCGCTCTTGAAGATGCCGGAGCCGACGAAGACGCCGTCGACGCCAAGCTGCATCATCAGGGCCGCGTCGGCCGGGGTGGCGATGCCGCCGGCGGCGAAGTTGACCACAGGCATGCGGCCGAGTTCCCGCGTCTCCTTCACCAGTTCATACGGCGCGCCGATCTCCTTGGCGAAGGTCATCAGCTCTTCCTCGGGCATATTCTGCAGACGGCGGATGTCGCCCAGCACCGTGCGCGCATGGCGCACGGCCTCGAC
>JAHDWL010000006.1:15827-21413 GCA_023384355.1 Anaerolineae bacterium | reverse complement strand
GCGGCCATGATCTCCTTGATCAGGCCGGGGTCCGACATGCGGGCCACGCCGCCGCTGACGCGAATATCGGCCGGGACGCGCTCCAGGGCCATGACCGCCACCGCGCCCGCCTCTTCGGCAATGCGGGCATGCTCCGGCGTCACGACATCCATGATGACGCCACCCTTCAACATCTGGGCCAGTCCTCGTTTGACCGTCTGGCTGCCCACTTCACCCCGCCCGTTCACGTGTCCATTCTCTTTCATCGCTTACCTCCATTCGGCGCAACCCGGCGCGCGAATAATATTGAAATCTAAAACCACTATTAACAGTGATGATTTCATTGTAAGGGTTGAGCAGGAGATTGACAAGAATAATGGCTCTATCAATCGAGCAATATATTGTTTGTTGATAGAGCCAATCAAAGATTATTTTTCAGCAAGGCGGCCGCGTCTTGGGCGATCTATTCCGATGACGGGCACGTCCCTTCGTAGAAGGCCTGGGCATCACAGACGGTCTCATCGGGCAGCGTGCAATTGCCCGCTTCCTCGCCGCCGGTGCCGGTCCCGGTCACCGTGTACGCTCCGCCGGTGATGGCGCAATAGCGACCGGCTTCCGTTACATAGCCGGTCACTTTGACCCCACCGATCGGGCAATCGCCTCGAAGCAACGCGAACTCTTCGCACTGCCTGTTGTCCTCGAAGTAACAAACCCCGAACTGGCCGCCGTCAGGTCGGGATTCGATCCGGCTCATGCCACCCTGCTCGACGCAGTTGACCGAGGCCGGGTTCGCCAGACTGACTGTCGGTTCAACGGCCGGCGCCTCTGTTCCACCGCCGCATGCGGACAAACCCACAATCAGGAATGCCAACACAATCCATACTGTTTTCATGTTTACCTCACCAGTCTGTGAGCCGACACCCTGGCCCACAGCGCAACATCAGGCTGATAAGTGACATCTTATCATATCCCACGGATGGTTTGCGACAGTATATTGGGGACGCTATAATTATATTTATCGGATTTATTTGATTTATTGGATCAATTACCGTGCGTCTCGACAAGCTCGACTCCGAGTTCCTCAACTATCTCGTCTCCCGGAACGTCAATCCCGGCGACAGACTCCCTGCCCTAGCCGAGATCGGCGACGACATGGGCGTGAGCGTCGGCAAGCTGCGCGAGCAACTGGCCGTGGCGCGGGGGATGGGCGTGGTATCGGCCCGACCCCGTCTGGGTATCCAGCGCGAGTCGTTCAACTTCGCGGAGGCCGTGCTGCCTGCCATCCTCTTCAGCCTGGCCACCGGCGAGGCTTCCTTCCATCACTATAGTCGACTGCGACAGGCGATTGAGATAAGCTTCTGGGACGAGGCGGTCGTCCTTTTAACTCCGGAAGACAAGGCACAACTGGGCCGGCTGGTGACCGATGCCTGGGCCAAGCTGCGCGGCGAACCGATCCACATCCCCAACGGAGAACACCGCCAACTTCACCTGACCATTTTCAGTCGCCTGGATAATCCTTTTGTCCAGGGATTGCTGATCGCCTATTGGGATGCCTATGATGCCAGTGAATTAACCCGATTCATGCGTTACCGGTACTGGGTGGAGGTTTGGAACTACCACGAACGTATCGTCGAAGCCCTGTGTGCCAATGATTTCGAGTGCGGCCGCCGGCTGCTCCTGGAGCACTTCTCGCTGTTACCGACCGAACCGGCGTGAAGTTGAGGGAGCGCGGAGGGCCGCTGTTTAGTTCAGAGATAAATGGGGAGATTTATGATGAATCTGAAGCAGGAATTGGAAGCCGAGCAGGTCCGGCATCTGGACCTGAACAGCTATTGCCTGGTGGAGAGCGGGACGACCGTGCGCGAGACGCTTGACCGGATGCGCGACGCGAGGGGCCACACCGCGCTGATCATTCGCGGCGACGAGCTGATCGGCATCTTCACCGAGCGGGATGTCTTGCGTCGCGTCGCCGTCGATCCGCAGGCGCTGAACGGGTCGATTGATGCGGTCATGACCGAGCGACCGATCACCGTCTTGCCCGACACCACGGCCGCCGACGCCCTGTGGCTGATGGACGATCACCATTTTCGCAACCTGCCGGTCATCGACCGCCAGGGCAAAATCCTGGGCGATATGACCTACGCCTCGATCATTCAGTATCTGGCCGCGCGTTATCCGGTGGAAGTGCTCAACCGGCCGCCACGACCGGAGCAGTTTCCGCGCAAGCCGGAGGGCGGGGACTAGCCATGAACGAACACGACTACATAATTGAGGAACGCGACTCGGTCGTCATTCGCTTTGCCGGCGATTCCGGCGACGGGATGCAGCTGACCGGCACCCAGTTCACCAACACATCGGCCGTCTTCGGCAACGACATCAGCACCATGCCCGACTTTCCGGCCGAAATCCGTGCCCCCATCGGCACGCTGGCCGGGGTCAGCGGTTTCCAGGTCAACTTCTCCAATCGCGACATCCTGACGCCGGGCGACGCGGCCCAGATTCTGGTGGCCATGAACCCGGCCGCCTTGAAAGCCAGCCTGTCCGATGTGGAGACGAACGGCACGATCATCATCAACACCGACGCATTCTCGCAGGCGAACCTGCGCAAGGCCGGCTATGAGGCCGACCCGCGGCACGACGGCTCGCTGAAGAATTACCAGGTCCTTGAGGTACCTCTGACTTCTCTCAACCGCGAGGCGCTGAGGGACATCGAAGGGCTATCAAACAAGGAGAAGGACCGCTCGCAGAACTTCTTCGCCCTGGGGATGGCTTTCTGGATGTTCGATCGGCCGCTGGAAGTGACTATCGACTGGATCAACCAGAAGTTCGCCAAGAACCCGCCCGTGCGCGAGGGCAACATCCGCTCGCTGGAGACGGGCTATCACTTCGGCGACACCAGCCGGATATTCCAGCATCGCTACCGTATCCGCCCGGCCACATTGCCTCCGGGCACCTACCGCAAGGTGACGGGCAACACTGCCCTGGCCATGGGCTTTGTCACCGCCGCGCAGAAGATGGGCAAACCGCTCTTCTACGGCACCTATCCCATCACCCCCGCCAGCGACATTCTCCACGCGCTAGCCCCGTTACGTAACTTCGACGTGCGGACCTTCCAGGCCGAAGATGAGATCGCGGCCATGGGGTCGATCATCGGCGCAGCCTTCGGCGGCGCGCTGGCTGTCACCGGCACCAGCGGCCCCGGCATCGCTCTCAAGAGCGAGGGCATGAACCTGGCCGTGGCCCTGGAGCTGCCGATGGTCATCGTCAACGTCCAGCGCGGCGGCCCCAGCACCGGGCTGCCGACGAAGGTCGAGCAATCCGACCTGTTGCAAGCCATGTTCGGCCGCAACGGCGAAAGCCCGATGGCTATTCTGGCTCCGTATAGCCCGTCCGACTGTTTTGACATCGCGATCGAGGCTTGCCGGCTGGCCGTCCGCACGATGAGTCCTGTTGTGGTGCTCTCCGACGGCTTCCTGGCCAACAGTTCAGAGCCGTGGATGATTCCCAACGCCGATGACATCCCGCCCATCGAATACGCCCACCCCCCGGCGGTAATCAGCAACGGCGAGAACGGCCATGAACCGTTCCTGTCCTACAAGCGCGATCCGGAGACGATGGCCCGACCCTGGGCGATTCCCGGCACGGCCGGGCTGGAACATCGCATCGGCGGTCTGAGCAAGGCTCCGGTGACCGGCAACGTCTCCTATAACCCGCTTCATCATGAGCAGATGGTGCGTGACCGGGCGGAGAAGATCGCCCGGCTGGCCGAGATCATCCCTGAGCAGGACGTCTTTGGGCCACAATCGGGCGAGCTGCTGCTGGTCAGCTGGGGTGGCACATATGGCGCGGTCCGCTCGGCCGTAGTCCAGGCGCAAAGTCGCGGCCTGTCCGTGGCCCACGCCCACCTGCGCTACCTGAACCCGTTTCCGCGTAACCTGCGCGACATCCTGAGCCGTTACCGGCAGGTGGTCGTCGCTGAGCTGAACGGCGGGCAACTGTCCTTTTTGCTGCGCGGCCGCTACGCCCTGAACGTCCAGTCTTATACCAAGGTCCACGGCCGGCCGTTCACCATCGGCGAGATCGTGGCCCGGATTGAGAAGGCGCTTGGATGACATGAATGCCGGCCGCAGACGAACAAAGCCGCGGCCGCATCAGAGAGATAGCCATGACAACTGATACTATCCCCGTCCCCAAACTGACCCGCCAGGATTTCGTGTCCGACCAGACGGTGCGCTGGTGCCCCGGCTGCGGCGACTATTCCATCCTGGCCAGTATCCAGAAGGTATTGCCCGAGCTGGGCATCCCGCGCGAGAACGTCGTGTTCATCTCCGGCATCGGCTGCTCCAGCCGCTTCCCCTACTACATGAACACCTACGGCATCCACAGCATCCACGGCCGCGCGCCGACGCTGGCGACTGGTCTGTCCATCGCCAATCCGGAGCTGTCGGTGTGGGTCATCACCGGCGACGGCGACGGCCTGTCGATCGGCGGCAACCACCTGCTCCACGCCTTGCGCCGGAACGTCAACCTGAACATCATCCTGTTCAACAACCGCATCTACGGCCTGACCAAGGGGCAATATTCGCCCACGTCGCGCCTGGGGGCCAAGACCAAGTCCTCGCCCATGGGAACCATCGAGCACCCGATCAACCCGATCGGCCTGGCGCTGGCGGCCGAGGCAACCTTCGTGGCCCGATCCATCGATGCCCACACCCAACATCTGGGCGAGGTGCTGTTGCAGGCTGCCCAGCATCACGGTTCGTCGTTCGTCGAGATCTACCAGAATTGCGTCATCTTCAACCCGGACGAATGGATCGGCCTGGACGACCGCCGCACCCGCGACGAGAACATCCTCTATCTGGAGCACGGCAAGCCGATGGTCTTCGGCAAGAATCTGGATCGCGGCATCCGCCTGAACGGGTTCACGCCGGAAGTCGTCAACCTCGGCGACGGCATCAGCGAGGCCGATCTGGTCGTCCATGATTCTCACTCCACCGAACTGGGACATATCCTGGCCAACATGGAATATCCCACGCCGATGGGCGTCTTCCGCGACGCCGGCAATCGTCCCACCTACACCGACGGGCTGATGGCCCAGATCGCTGAAGCACAGACGAAGCGCGGCAAGGGTAACCTGAATGAACTCTACCGCTCGGCCGATCTCTGGACGGTCGTGCCCGTGAAGGCGGATGATCCGATCGAGTCGCACGTGTCGGGCCGGGTACCGATCGAGCTGGATGAGGAGTACGTCGACGAGCTGGATACGCCGGATAAGGCCGACGCGCCATCCGCCGTGCGGGACGCCTTGATTGCCGATACGGTGGCGGCGCTGGCAGCCCACGCCCCCATCGAAGTCGACACCCACACGTCGCTGGCCAAGGCCATCCGTCAAATGAACAGCCACAATATCGGCTGCGTCATGGTGACGGACGACAACGACCGGCTGGTGGGCATCTTCACTGAACGCGACGTGCTGATGCGCGTGGCCGGGCTGGTCGATGATGTATCGTCGGCCAACGTCGGCGAATATATGACCCCCAATCCGGTCGCCGTCAAAGTCGATCTGCCGATCGCCCACGCGCTGCACCTGATGTCGGTCTATGGCTT
>JAHDWL010000006.1:0-15727 GCA_023384355.1 Anaerolineae bacterium | reverse complement strand
GACCTCATCATCAACGATTATTCGATCGTCGTGGCGACGGCCAACGGCACCGGCAGCCAGACCTCCAACCTGGCCATCCTGCGCGCGCTGTTCAAAATGGGCATCCCCGTCAACGGGAAAAATATCTTCCCGTCGAATATTCAGGGATTACCGACGTGGTATCACATAAGGCTGAGCAAGGACGGCTACACCGCCCGCCGCCACACGTCGGAAATTCTGGTGGCATTCAATCAGGTGACAGTCGTCCAGGACATCCAGACGCTGCCGCCCGGCGGCATCTGCCTCTACAACGGCGACTGGCGCACGGTCCCCCAGCGGGATGACATCACCTACTACGCCGTGCCCGTCAATATGTTCATCCGCGACACGGGCATGAAAGGCAAGCTGAAGGACTACATCTCCAACATGGTCTACGTCGGCGCGCTAGCCTGGCTGCTGGATATTCCGCTGGATGAGCTGGACGAGGCGCTGATGTTCCTGTTCAAAGGCAAGCGCAAGACGGTGGATGCCAACATGGCCGTCGTGCGCGCCGCTTATGAATGGTCGGCCGACAACCTGAACCGGGATCATCGCTATCGTGTGGAGCCGATGGACAAGACGGACGGTCTGATCATGATGACCGGCAACGAGGCGGCCGCGCTGGGGTCCGTGTTTGGCGGCGTCACCTTCGCCGCCTGGTACCCCATCACGCCATCCACCAGCGTCATCGAAGCGATGGAAGGCTATCTGGAGCAGATGCGGCGAGACCCGGAGACGGGCGAGACGTCCTATGCCGTCATCCAGGCGGAGGACGAACTGGCGGCCCTTGGCATGGTCATCGGCGCGGGCTTTGCCGGCGCAAGGGCTATGACAGCCACTTCCGGCCCCGGCATTTCCCTCATGGCCGAGTTCACCGGGCTGGGCTACTTCGCCGAAGTGCCGGCGGTCATCTGGGACGTGCAGCGCGTCGGCCCCAGCACCGGTCTGCCCACCCGCACCAGCCAGGGCGACGTGCTGTTCACCTACTACCTGGGCCATGGGGACTCAAAAAATGTTATCCTGCTGCCCGCTTCGCTGCGCGAATGCTTCGATTTCGGCTATATGGCCTTCGATCTGGCCGACACCCTGCAGACGCCCATCTTCGTCCTCAGCGATCTGGACCTGGGCGTGAACAACTGGATGTCCGAGCCCTTTGAGTATCCGGCCGAGCCGATCAAGCGGGGCAAGGTGCTTACCGCGGCCGAGGTGAAGGAGCGCGGCTTCGCCCGCTATCGGGACATCGACGGCGACGGCATCCCTTACCGCACGTTGCCCGGCAACGAGCATCCATTGGCGTCCTACTTCGCGCGCGGCACAGGGCACAACGATGCGGCCGTCTATAGCGAGCGGCCGGAGGACTGGAAGAGCAACATGGCCCGGCTGGTGCGCAAGTTCGACACCGCGCGGACGCTGGTGCCCCGTCCTGTTATCGACGAGGTCGAGGGTGCGAAGTACGGCATCATCGCCTACGGTACGACGGAGCCGGCCATCGAAGAGGCGCGCGACCGGTTGACGGCCGGCGGTGTCCCAACGAGTTTCATGCGCTTGCGCGCCCTGCCCATCAACGATGAGGTCGAGGCGTTCATCGCCCGACACGACCATGTCTACGTCATCGAAATGAACCGCGACGGGCAGATGCATACTTTGCTGCGCTCTGAACTTCCTGGCGTGGCGTTGAAACTGGAATCGCTGGCAATGCTGGACGGCATGCCGCTGACGGCGCGCTGGTTGGTCGAAACGCTCACGGACGCAGAAGAGGAGCGGGCACGACGCCGGCAAGCCGCCTACGGTCAGGACAAGCGCGGGGCGACGGAGCTGGACATGCCCACCAACGGCACGCCCATCGGCAGCAGCGGCCTGACGGACATGGGTCACGACGGCCATAACCGGCAGGTAATTATCGAGGAGACCAGGTAGCCGGCACGCCCGGACTGCCTGTCTTGTCAACGGAGTACTAAGTCATGTCTGACACAAGAACACCCCGCGCGGAGAAGGTCAACGTCATCGGCCTGACCCAGGCGGACTACAAAGGGTTGCCAACCACGCTCTGCCAGGGCTGCGGCCACAATTCCATCTCCAACCAGATCGTGCAGGTGGCCTACGAGTTGAGCGTGCGGCCGAGCCAGGTCCTCAAGCTGAGCGGCATCGGCTGCTCCAGCAAATCGCCGGCCTACTTCCTGGGCGAGAGCTTCGGCTTCAACAGCCTGCACGGCCGCATGCCTTCGCTGGCCACCGGAGCACTGATCACCAATCACGAGTTGCTGGGCATCGCCGTCAGTGGCGACGGCGACTCGGCCAGCATCGGCATGGGCCAGTTCAAGCACATCCTGCGTCGCAACGTGCGCATGGTCTATATCATCGAGAACAACGGCGTCTATGGCCTGACGAAGGGACAATTCTCGGCCACGGCCGACGAGGGCCAGGAGCTGAAGCACGCCGGGGTGAATGACTTCCCGCCCATGGATATGTGCATGGAAGCCATCATCGCCGGGTGCGGTTTCGTGGCTCGCTCCTTCTCCGGCGACGCGACGCAGGTGCGCGAACTGATGAAGGCCGCCCTTAGCCATCGCGGCACAGCCCTCCTCGATATCATCAGCCCGTGCGTGGCGTTCAACAACCATGATACGTCCACCAAGAGCTACACCTACGGTAAGGAGCACGAAACGCCGCTACACGGCATCGGCTTCGTGCCCAGAGAGGAGGAGATTCATATCGACAATCACGATCCGGGCGAGACCCGCGTTGTGGAGTTGCACGATGGCTCCTTCATCAAGCTCCACAAGCTGGAAGAGGATTACGACCCCACCGACCGCATGGGGGCGCTGCACCGGTTGCAGTGGGCGCAGGAAAAGGACGAGTTGCTCACCGGGCTGGTCTATTACAATCCGTCGCGGCCCGATCTGGGCGAGACGCTGAAGCTGCCAAAGACGCCGCTCAGCGCGCTGCCGGACGAGCGCATCCGGCCGGGGCGGGAGGTGCTGGCGGGAATGATGAGCGGGTTGATGTAGACCGGACATGCCGGATCAGAATTGACCGATAAACAGAACGGGCCGAGGCATTGGTTTGCCTCGGCCCGCTTGTTTATTATGCTTTTTGAAAAAGACCCGATTATTTACATCGGGTCTTTTTCCCTCAACTATTCATTTCGACTAGTCGCTCGGGGCTTCCTCAACTCCCAGCAATTCGACCTCGAAGACCAGCGTCGCGCCGGGCGGGATGATGCCCGAACCCGTGTCGCCGTAGCCCAACTCGGCCGGGATGACCAGCTGGCGCTTGCCGCCGACCTTCATGCCGGCGACGCCCTCATCCCAACCGGTGATGACCTGACCGCTGCCCAGCGTGAAGGAGAAAGGCGTGCTGCGGTCGAGCGAGCTGTCGAACTTGACGTTGTCCGTCAGCCAGCCGGTGTAATTAACCGTGACCGTGCTGCCCGAGGTCGCTTCCGCACCGTCGCCCTCGACGATGTCGTAGTACTTCAAACCGCTGTCAGTCACAGTGAAGTCATCTTCGGAGATTTCTGTCGGCAGGAGGATCGGCTTCACCTCGAGCAGTTCGACTTCCATGATAAGCGTCGAGTTCGGGGGGATTCGACCACCCCCCTGTTCGCCCAGTGCCAGTTCCGGCGGGATGACCAGGTAGCGCTTGCCACCCGGCTTCATGGTCGAGACACCTTCATCCCAGCCGGGAAAGACGCCCATGTCGCTGCCCAGGGTAAAAGTCAACGGCTCGCCGGTGGCCGATGAAGAGGCGATGTATTCCTCGCCATCCTGCAACCAGGCGGTGTATTCCACGACGACATCCTGCCCGTCGAGAGGCATCTCGCCTTCGCCATCGACGATGTCGAAGTATTGCAGACCGCTGTCCGTCGTAGTCAGATCAGCAGCGTCAACAACAGTCGGCACCGGGGGAGGCATCACGCTGAGCAGTTCGACATCCATGGTGATCGTCGCGCCGGCAGGGATGAGACCCTGAATCCCTGCCTCGCCAAACGCCAGGTCTGACGGGATAATGAGCCGGGACTTGCCGCCTTCTTTCATCAGCAGCAGACCTTCCAGCCAACCGGGGAACAGGTCCGTCTCTGTCGCCATCGCGGTGATCGGCGCGCCTTCGCTGACAGTATCAGCGAAAACGGTGCCATCATCCAGCATACCGAGAATGTTCATGCTGATGATGTCGCCGACTTGCGGCGTCGCGCCGTCACCAGGGGTGATCTCAATCACTTTCAGGCCGCTGTCCGTCTCGGTCATCGGGCCTTCGACCGTCGGGATGGTTGAGGGGATTTCAGGCCCCAGCTCGGTCGAGCTATCGACAGATCCGGTTGATTCCTCTCCGGTTGCGGCCGACTCTTCTCCGGCCCCTTCGGCCTCGCGGGTCATCTCTTCCACCTGCTCCGTTGACACGGCCGGCCCACAGGCTACTACCAACAACAAAATCGCGAGCAATGCCGCCCACGTGGAAACCGCAAATCTCTTCTTCATTTGTATTGTTTCAAAACTCCTTCATAGGAAAATTCCAATGGCTGTGGCGTGTCCGGCTCGAATTGCGCACAGGCCTTTGTAATACTATCCTCGCCCGCCCGACTGCGCTAATTTTGCCTACCGGACACTCAGATTTTATGGTCACGGTGCTATAATCGGACCAATGATCCATCCTCCTCCGTTCGAGCGCCTCGCATCGCGGGGGATACTCGTGGCCGCGCTGCTAATTTTTTTCTTTCTGGCTCTCGACACCGCCGGGCGCAAAGCCATCACTACCGACGAGCCGCTCCATCTGACGCACAGCATCACCATGGCGCAAACCGGCGCCATGCGCATCCCGGAGATGCACGCGCCACTAACCTATCGGCTCGTCGGTAGCCTGCTCCTGGTAGATGAGCCAGTCCCCGATGTGACCACGCTTGCCTCGTGGCCCTCGCAAAATCCATTTTTCATCGGCCGGGAACTCATCCGTCGGGCCGATCTGGCGCTCGATCGGGTCGTTTGGCTGGGCCGGTTCGTCGTCGTCTGCATGGGACTACTGCTGGGCGCGCTGATGATCGCCTGGACGCGCTCGCTGGCTCGCGGATTCCTTCCGGTGGTGGCCGTCGTAGCCCTCTTGTTCGCGTTCTCGCCCAACTTCCTGGCCTCGGCCGCCCTCGTGACAACCGACATCGCCGTCACCATGGCCTTCCTCGCCTGTGTTTACGCCTGGTGGCGATTTTGGGAGCGACCTGCCTGGGGGCGCTGGCTGCTTGTCGGCATCTGCCTGGGGCTGGCGCTGGCCGCGAAGCTGACCGGCGTTCTGCTGCTGCCCATCCTGCTCACCCTTGCCTACGCGCGGCGGCGACCGGGGCAGTCATGGCTATGGCCGGGGTTGATCTGGCTGTCGCTTCTACCCGTGGCCGGGCTGCTGCTGTGGGCGACCTACGGGTTTGAGACGCGGGTCGGGCTGCCGATGCCCGCCTATTGGGAAGCGTGGCAATTGCTGTTGCATGAAGTCGATGCCAGCACGATCAACTTCTTCTTCGGTCGGGTAATGCCCTCCGGTTCGTGGCTCTATTTCCCGGCCGCGCTTCTGCTCAAGACGCCGTTGCTGCAACTGGCCCTCTTCCTGCTCATCCCGCTCGTCCTGTGGCGCGAGCGGCACAACTGGCGGGACCTGCTGTTCGTGGCATTGCCGCCGGCCGTCTTTATCGCCGTGGCGGTGATTAGTCGCGTCAACTACGGTTATCGGCACACGCTCCCGGCACTGCCGTTTCTCATCATTCTTGGCTCTCTATCCGTCCCTTTCCTGTGGCGGCGACCGGTGACGCGCGTCATTCTGATTGCGGCGATGGGCTGGACGGCGCTCAGCGCCGTCAGAACCCATCCCGACCACCTGGCCTACTTCAACGAGTTGAGTCGAGGACAGGGCTACCGCTATCTGGGCGATTCCAACCTGGACTGGGGACAGGACCTGAACCAGCTCGGCCGATACGCCCGCGACTACACCGCCGCGACAGGCCGGCCGCTGTACTATTCCTATGCCGGTATCGCCGACCCGGCACATTACGGCCTGGAAGGGACATCGATCATCCGACAGTTCCAGGCCGGGCAGATGACCTTCGCGCCCGCCAACCCGGCGGCCGGCCGCTACGCCATTAACGTTAGCGATCTTCAGGGGCCGGGGCTGAATCTTGGCATCCTGACGGAGATCGATCTGTTCGACTGGTTCCGCCATCGACAACCATTGGACACACTGGGCGGCTCCATCTTCATCTACGACGTGGGGCAACAGGCCGAGGGCAACTGGATCGCCCATTGCCTCGCGCCTGGCCCTTTGCTGACCGACGAACAGGCCGAGCAACTGGTCGGCCGCTCCGATCTGCGGCATGTCCGCTTCGATTGCACCTCGAGCTGGGTCTTCCCGGACAACGGAACGCCGGGATGGTACGTGCTGCCGGCAGTCGGTGAACAATGGATCGAACGCTTGCTCGGCGATCATTCGCCGGAAGTGGTCTACCAGCACCGCGCCAACGAGTACGGGCCGGATTACGTCATCGCCTATTGGCCCGGCTCATCCGGCGACCCATTCACAGGCGACAGCCTCCGGCCCTTCGCAAGAGACAATCACGGCCCGGCATCGTTGCGGGCATACGACGCAGCTAATAATGAATGGATCACCGTCTGGCAGGTGAGAGAGGCAACGGCCGCCCCGTTGTCGGTTCAGGCCCACCTGCTTTCGGCAGACGGGACTGTCGGGGTGGCCGACGGCCTGGGGTTCCCGGCCGATCAGTGGCGGCCGGGAGACTGGTTTGCGCAGCGACATATCTTTGATAAACCGGGCGACACGCTGACGACCGGCTTGTATGATTACGTGACGCTGGAACCTGTCACCGAACCTGCCCAACTATCGCCACCGTGACAATCCCGGCGTTTTGAATCGGGTCGGGCGGATGATAAGATCGCCCCGATCACTTGTTTACGCCCCAACAGACGCGCATGTCCAATCGTCACCATCGCCTGCTTCTCACCCTCGTGCTGAGCATCTATCTGCTTCTGGCCCTGGGCTATGGGGTCGTCGTACCCCTTTTCGAGACGCCGGACGAGCACATGCACTACTTCACGGCCGAGTTCATCGCCCGCGAGGGTCGTTTGCCGACGACACGCGACGCCGGGCTGATGGCCCAGGAAGCGGCCCAACCGCCGCTCTACTACGGCCTGGGATCGCTGATCGTGCGAGCCGTCGGGTCGGGTGACGATCAGGTCAACCTGTGGCTCAACCCAAAGGCCGACCCCGCCGACCCGCTGGGCGAGAGCCTGGCCACGCCGCCGATCAACACCAACATGTTCATCCACGGCCCGCAAGAGGCCTGGCCCTGGCGCGGCTACGCGCTGGCTGCTCATCTTCTCCGGATGATGTCGGCCGTGTTGGGTCTGGGAACACTCCTGTGTATCTACGCCGCCGGGCGTACCGTCTGGCGGGACGCACCGGATCGAGCCTTGCTGGCGACCGCCCTGGTGGCATTTTTACCGCAATTCGCCTTCATCCACGGCGCCGTCACCAACGACACGGCGATCACCTTTTTCAGCGCGGCGGCCGTCTGGCAACTGCTGAGAATTACGAATTACGAATTACGAATTACGAATGAAAAACAAGGGGACACAGCCCGAGAAGGTTCGCTTGAAACCCGCCTCTCATCTCTCGTATCCGGTCGCGCGGCCTATGTCCTGCTGGGTATCACCATAGGACTGGCCGTGCTGTCGAAGACTGCCGGACTGCTGCTGTTGGTCTATTGCACCGGCGTGACGGCAGCCCGCGTCTGGAGCCGCGGCGGCCCGCGTCGATGGTCGCGAGCAACAGCGGCCGGCATGGCCGTGGCCTTGCCGGCGCTGTTGTTGGGCGGCTGGTGGCTGGTGCGCAACTGGACACTCTACGGCGACCCGACGGCCGCCAACCAGTTCGTCCTGCTGGCCGGGGGCGAGCGGCCGTACACCCTCTATCAGGTGTGGCTCGACATGGATCGGGTCTGGACGTCGTTATTTGCCCGCTTCGGCTGGATGAACCTGCGGCCGCCGGTCTGGGTTTGGGTCGTCTGGAATGTCATCGCCATTCTGGCCGCAACGGGGGCAATTTGGGGCATTGTGGTTTCGATTCGGCACAGGAAGCGACCGTTTTCCCTCGCCCGGTTGCTGTTTCACCCGGCCGTCATCCTGTTCGGCTGGTTCGCGCTCGTCGCCGCCGCATGGCTCCAATTCATGCTGCGCACGCCGGCCGACCAGGGGCGGCTCTTCTTCCCGGCGCTCATCCCGCTGGCGCTGGGGGCGGCTTACGGGCTGAGTCGCTGGCCGCGACCGTGGGTGCAGATTGGTGCCCTGATGCTGGCCCTCGGCACGAGCATCTACTCGCTCGCGGTGGTGATCCCGACCGCTTACGCGCTGCCGCCCATCGTGACCACTCTGCCGACCGAGGCGACGCCGCTGGAGATCGCCTTCCCCGAAGGCATCGATCTGGTCGGCGTTAGCGTAGATACGCCGGTTGCCCGTCCCGGCGAATGGGTCTGGCTGACGCTCTACTGGCGCGCCCGGCCAGACATAGCCGGCGGCGCGCCGCTGGTCTATCTGGAGCTTTTCGGGCGCGAGTTTGAACGCATCGGCCTGCAGACCAATTACCACGGGCGGGGCAACTTCCCGGCGACGTTGTGGCCGGGCGGGGCGATCGTCGCCGATCGGATGGCCGTGCGCGTGAATGGGGATGCCGTCGCGCCGGTCGAGGCCGCGTTGAAGATCAAGCTGGCCGAGGATGCGAGTGGGATCGACATCGGGACGGTGAAAATAATCCCCACCGAGTGGCCGGAGCGCGTCGAGCCGGTGGCGCGACTGGGGGACGCTATCGAACTGGCTGCGGCCGACCTGTCGACGACCGCGGCCGCGCCCGGTGACACGGTGGAGATACATTTGCGCTGGCAGGTTGCCGAGCCGCCCGGCCCGGCCCGCATCCATCTTTTCGCGCATCTGGGCGACCCGACCCAACCCCCGCTGGCCCAGGCTGACGATCTGGTGATGGGCGGTGATTATCCCTCCCGCCAGTGGGCGGCGGGAGAGGTGTTCGACGAGACCGTCTCGCTTGTGATTCCGGCCGATCTCGCGCCGGGAGAGTATCCCGTCAACATCGGCTTATATGACTACGACAGTGGCACTCGCCTGCCACTGGTCGCCGGCGAGCGGATCGCCGGCGACGCATTGGAGATCGGCCGCCTGACGATCAGATAGGCCGGGCGATCGCAGATCTCTTATTCCACCACTACTTTATAGAGCGTGCCGTTGCCATAGCCCGCGCCATAAAGTTCGCCATGAACATCAGCGCCGAACGTCGTAAACTGTATCCTTTGGAGCCCCGCTTCATCGATCTTCCACTGGCCGTTGACCCGACCCATAGTCCAGAGCTGACCGGTACAAAAATCGCCGAAGAAGTAGCGCCCGTATAACGTGGGATATTTTTCGCCGCGGTAGAGTACGCCACCGATGACGGAGCATTCGCCATGCGAGTGATCGTATTCAAAGACGGGAAAGGTGACGTTGGTCACGGTGCTGCAGCCGGACGCCAATTCAGGATGGATCTGCGTGTAATCCACATTTCCTTCCCAGCAGTGCCAGCCGAAGTTGAAACCGCCGGGCGCGCCGCCGGGGATGAAATTGACCTCTTCCCGCAGCCATTCGCCCACGTCGGCAATGTACATGTCACCGCTCTTGGCGTCGATCGAGATTCGCCACGGGTTGCGCAAGCCCATTGCCCAAATCTCGTCACAACCTTCGTCATTTAGCCAGGGATTGCCGCCGGGGATGGAATAAAGGGTAGGATCGCCGCAATCGGCCCGCAATCCGCGTGTCGGGTTGGGATCGATGCGCAGGATCGACCCCAGCATCGTTGTCCGGCGCTGCGAGTTGTTATTAGGGTCGCCGGGGACACCCTTCGGATCGTATGGGTCGGGGCCACCATCACCGAGGGGGATGTACAGGTAGCCGTCAGGGCCGAAGGTCAAATCGCCGGCATTATGCACCGGGCTGAACCCGCCGCTGGCGTCCGGTTTTCTGATGCGCATCATTACCTTCACGTCACCGACGGCCGCATAGTTCGGCGTCGCCGGATTCACGACCCCACGAGCGATCTCGATATCCCTGTTGGTCGTATATGCGAAATAAAAGTAGGGCGTGTCGGGAAAATCGGGGTGAAAAGCCAACCCCAGAAGCCCTTGTTCGAAGTTGTCCTCGAAACGAATGATATGGCTCATATCCAGGAATGTATTCGGCGAAATCGAGCCGTCAGGATAGACGATCCAGACCTTGCCTTCCCGGCTGCCGATAAAGAGACGCTCGTCCCCCGCGTGCGCGATAACCGTGATCGACTTGTTTTCAAAACCAAATGTGAAGGGGACGAGTTTGAGTTTGGGCGGCACGAACGGCACATTGAGGACGATGGGCAGGCTGGACCTGTTCGCGGCCGTCACGACGTCGGGCACGGTCGTCGTCGCCCGCGCGTCGCGGCCGAAAAACGCAATCAGAGCCATCATCGATAATACTACGGCGGTCCACAAGAGTCGCCGGGAATGAATGCGTGGAACCCCCATGTCAGAAACATCTCCTTTGAGTTTAATCACTTGTCAGACCAGCCTTCTGGAGAAATAAGGCCGGTCGATAGCGCCATTCAATTGCGCATTTTAGTACAAACAGGAATAGACGGCATCTAATTTGACCACCGGGAGATTTTATGTTATGTAAATAAAACACTTGCATACCGCGCATACTGCCATGCAGATCGATGACTAATGCCACTTGTGCCCGCTTCGGAACCGTCTATGATAAGATAACCGCGACGAGTTACCTGTGTTACGAGCAAGATCTGTTGCACCGCCTGAGCCGGCGACCACACCCCCACCCAAACCAACCGGCAAATCCTTGCGGGGCATCTGTTTCATATTGCTGCTGGCCTTGGTGCTGCGGCTCATCTGGATTCACGATCCGGGGTATACGGCCGACATTGAGGAGTTTACCGTTCCCTGGATGCGAACGGCCGCGCACGAAGGTCTGGGGCAGGTATACGAACGGTACGAGATCGTCTACCCACCCGCTTCCATCGCCTTGCTGGGGCTGGTCGGCAAGCTGAGCGGCAGCCCCGCGGTGTTGGGAGCCATCACGCCGGTTGAACTGTTTTTTCTCAAGCTCACGAATATATTCTTCGATCTCCTGTTGGCAGCTTCGCTCTTCAGGCTGGGCCTTTCAGTCGCCGGGCAACGCGTCGGGTTGGCGGGAGCGCTGTTGTTCGCGTTATGTCCGCCGTTTATCTTCATCGGCGGCTGGTGGGGGCAGATCGACGGCTGGTTCATCTTCTTCATGTTCATATCCGTATGGGCCATCGCGCGCAACCGGACGACGGCCGGATGGGTGGCGCTGGGGATCGCCCTGGCCTTCAAGGTGCAGACAACCGTCATCCTACCACTGACGGCTTTGCTCACCTGGCGACACGCCGGTCTGAAGCGATTGGCGATCGGGATTGTCGCCTTCATTGCCGCCTTTCTCCTGTTTGCTGCCCCGCTTTTTGGGGATAATCCGCAAACACCTCTCTTTCGCCGCATCTCGGAAACGGCGCGCGATTTCCCCTACATCAGTGCCCAGGGACACAATTTGTGGTTTGCCCTGACGCCCGCAGCCCGCGGCCGCGGCCTCGACATCCACAGCGATCTAAACGCCACGCCGCTGGGCATCTCCTACCGCGATGCGGGGCTGGCCTTATTGGCTGCCGGCTACAGCGGATTGCTGATACTTCTGTTCATTCGTCGCGACCGGCGATTGGCCTTCATCGGCGCGGCCATGGCCTGGCTGTTGTTTTTCATGCTCCCCACGCGCATCCACGCCCGTTTTTTGCTGCCGGCCTTGCCGTTCCTCGTGGCGGCCGGATTCTACGCGCGGCGGTGGTGGTGGCTGTTCGCCGGATACTCCCTGACCCTGTTCGTCAACCTTCTCGAACGCGCCGGGCCGCTGTCCCCCTGGGCCGACTGGCTGACCATCACACCGGGCATAAGCGTAGCCAACGCCTGGATCAACGTCGGGATGTTCGTCGTGGCCTGGGTCTGGCTCGTGCAGCCGGCCGCCACCGACGAGCGGCCGGTAAATCGCTGGGCCTCGCTCGCCCGCTGGGAGAAGGGGTTCGTGACCCTGTGGGTCGCGGCGTTGCTGGCAGGAATTGGTTTGGTGTGGTGGCGCGGCTACGAGACCGGCAAGGAGATCGCGGCTTGGTCGACTGGCCTGCCGGCGGCCCTCACATCCCGGCTGGAAGCGGCCGATCCGTCGCAAACGCTCATCGTGAACTGGCCGCGCAGCGTATGGTCGGAGGCACGGTTGTTCGGGCTGGTACCGGTGACGCCGCCGGCCACCTTCATGCCGCTTCCGGAAGAGATAGCCCCCGAAGCCACCTGGTTCCAGTACACGCCATGGCAGGAGCCTTCCGCCTGGGAGATCGTCTACCACGGGCGGAGCGTCACGGAGGACGAATTGCGGGCGGCCGCGGAGCGCGCGCAAGAGGTGCTGGCGTTCCGGCCCCAGAGCCGTGATTTTTCAACGGTATTGCGTCACGAACCCGTGACGGCCGACCCGCCCTGTCCTGTCGAGTTTTCCGGCGGGATCTGCCTGGTGAACGCCGCGCTGGATATCTCAAATCCGGCCGAATGGGCGCTTGACCTGACCTGGTACCCGGTTGAGACGCCCCAGCCCGGTCTGACGGTGTTCGTCCACGGGTTGGCCGCAGACGGCAGTCTGCAGGTTCAGGCCGACGGGCTGCCCGGTCGTGGCCTGTCGCCGTTTGAGGCTATCGCCCGGTCCGGGCAGGCGCTCCGGGAAACCCGTTTTCTGCCGGCAACGGAGCCTCTGGCGCGGGTTCGGATTGGTCTTTACGATTCAGTCACCGGCGCGCGACTGCCGGTGAGTTGCGCGCCGGAACTCGAATGCGCGGCCGACGCAGTCGAGATCGCGCCTTAGCCGCAAAGCCCGGCGATTACGGCAACTGAAGCGCCAGCGGCGTGGCGACCATGCCCTTCACGCCGTAATGATTGTCGAAGGCGGCGGTGATGTAATTGATCCCGCCCTCCGGCATGGATTTGCGGAGGTTGACGGGGATGTCCAGAATCCCGGCGAGGCCGATGACGCCGGTGAATTCCCGCGCCCCGAGCGCCGTGTTCGGCTCGAACGGGTCCAGGTCGACCCCGCCGCCGGGCACGCCGGCGGTGAAGAGACCGCCCTCGACGACCAGCAAGACCACCGGGCGGCCGACAGGCCCGCTGATGCGAATTACCTGGTCGGGCGAACCGACCATCGCCGGTGATGAACCACCGACGACCTCAAGGACAGGCCGTTCGGGCAGACCCGGCCGCAGCACGGCAATCGCTCCGCTGTGGTTGGGGTCGCTGCTGCCGTCCATTCGCCAGGTCTGGTTCACCAGCACCGTCCCGTCGTCAAAGGTGGCGGTGATCGTCGCCCCAACAAGCTCCAGGCCGCCGACGCTGCCGGTGAGATGTGGCCCGGGCGCGGCGACGCCGGTGATGCTTGTCGGATCAACGTCGACGGAGAAGGCGAACCGGTCGCCACGATCGAAGTTGCGAAATTTGAGGATGAGCTGGTCGAATCCGCCGTCGTGAGGAGTCTCGTAGAAGTGCCCATCAAAGCTCAGCCCTTCGCGCACATCGACGACGACATCCTTTGCCACCGTGTCACCCGCCTTGCCATAAGGGTCAAATACCATGTCCGGGAACAATCTTGTGCGCAGGTCTATGCGCAGCTCGGCCAAGCGCTGGCCGTTGAGCGAATCGTTGTTGACGACGAAAGAGGCGGTGTTGAAGGTGCTGGCCAGAAGATCAGTGTTGGGAGTGATGTATAGCGTCGCCGCAGCGCTGTAGGGTGAACTTGTCGGTGTGGGTGGTGGCGGGGGCAGGGGAATGTTTTGCACAATCGGCAAGTGGGCAAGTTCAGGCGAAGTATTCGCCGGGTCTGCGCTCCGTTCTGCCGAGGCGTTGTCAGCACCGGGGAGTGCCGCCATCATGGTCATTACGAAGACCGCGAAAGCAGCGAGGATTATTATCCACACAACAGGCAGCTTCCTGAAAATCATAGGCTCTCTACTCTCAATCCTCCGCAGCGGGAGGAACTATCCCGACGCCGGCCAACTCTATTGCGTCATCCGGCCGGCGAGTGCCGTCAGCGTCGTAAACGGGCAGTCGCGCTCCCGTCGCCGGGTCATAAAGGCCTATCAGGATCGCGTAAGTCCCCGGCAACAGATCGGGCGGAAGAGCCAGAACGCGCTCATCCACGACCTGTTCGCCGGCGCTCCAGATGCCGGTCGGATACGCACCCGCGCGGGGCGGGCCATCAGACTGGGCGACAAGCTCGCCGGCCTCGTTCACCAAATGTACAAATACCGTGTAATCACTGCCAATCGGCGCAATTGCCTCCCAATAGAGGGTTAACGGGAGCGTGTCGCCGGATCGGGCAGTCTCCGGAACGTCGTAACCTGCGAGCCGGATGCGGTCGTCGAAGACTGCGGCCGATTGGTGCTGCGGTTCGAACCGGACGGCGACCGGCGGCGATATCTTGATCGTTCCCGGATAGGCTTTATGGCCGATGAGCACGCCGTCGCGGGTGACGTCCAGCGGCTTATCCGGCTCACCGCGAGGATACACGATGACCAGCAGATTCCCCAGGCCGGGCACGGCATCGGCCGAAACCGGCGGCAACGTGTAGACATCGCGAAACGGACGTCCCGGCTCCCAGACGACGGTCGAATAGCGACCCCCGGCGGGCAACGAATCGACGCCGGTAGCCACCTGCCCCGCCGGATCGAGGATGCGCGCGGCGACAATATAGCTATCGGTCATCGGCCGGATGCCGTCCCAGTAGAGCGTGACCTCGACAGGCCGGCCCGGTTCGGTCACCGCCGGCAGGCTATAGCCCAGCAAACGAATCGAGTCCCCGAATAAAATATCGACGGGGTTGGCGATCGCGCTGGCCTGGATTTGTTGCGGTTGAGCATATGCAGGCTTGATGGTGAGCATGGGCAGCGCGGCCGCCCAGCAACCCAGCGCGACGACAACCGCCCTGGACACCAGCAGTCGACGGCCGTCCAGCGCGGCCAGTCCTAACGCGCCGAGCACGCCCAACGCGGCAATGGCCGGGAAGAGCAAACGTCCCTGATTGGTCGTGTCGATTTGGCGCATCCAGCGCAACAGAAAGAAGAAAACGGTCAGGCTCCACAACGCCAGAATCCACATGGCAAAGCGCGCCGGCGTGCCGCCGCGTCGTGTGCCGTGAATGGCTTGCAACGCCAACCCGACGGTCGCCAAAACCATGATCGCCGTCGTCATCAGGTAAAACATGTCAGGAGCGAGGATGCCGTAGCCAAAGGCCGCCCAATAGCTCTGCCGCAGGAAGATGGCGTAGCGCAGCGTTTCCGGCCAACTGAGGAGCGCCGGTCGCACAAGGCCACCGGTGACGGCCAGCATTTCGCGCCAGGCCAGCGGATCGCCATACAGCTGCCAGTTGCGCCAGAACCACCAGCCACACACCAGCAGCAACGTCCCGCCGGTCAGCGCGCCACCCAACAGCAACGGCCGCCACGAGCGCCGTTGCCACGCCAGATAAAGCAAGGTCAGGCCGATGACAAGCCCCAACGTCAACCCGGTCAGCTTGGCCAGTGCCGCCAGCCCCCA
>JAHDWL010000071.1 GCA_023384355.1 Anaerolineae bacterium | reverse complement strand
ACAGAGCGTCGATGAGCCAGACAATGGAGAACCTGATAACGAATCGAAAGGTTGAACGGATCATAATTGATAGCGACCAGGATACTGGAAGGATGATTGATTATGGCGGCAAACCCGGCGACTGCCAAACAAACCATGCGGCGCGAGACGACCCCCAAAACGGCCGCCTTCGTGCCCCGTCGTCGGGAGAAGGATACACTACACGCTCATGAGCCAATCGACATTGACTTCACTTTTCTTCGGGTTCCTCCTCAGTCTCGTCATCGCTTTTCTGGCCTACCGGCGCGACTCCCTGTCGCGATCGGGCGTAGCCGGAGCGCTCATCGTCGGCACGCTCATCTTCGGGCTGGGCGGCTGGGTGTGGGGCGTTATGCTAGGCGTGTTCTTCGTCAGCTCCAGCGCTTTGTCCCATTTCAGGGAACGGGAGAAGGCGGCCACGGCCGAGAAGTTCGAGAAGGGCCACCGGCGCGACATCGGGCAGGTGCTGGCCAACGGCGGTCTGGGCGCGCTCGTCGCCCTCGCGAGCGCCGTCGTGCCGGATAGTCTCGTCCCCGCCGGTCTCTGGTTCGCGCTGTTCACCGGCGTCATGGCCACCGTGACGGCCGACACCTGGGCTACGGAACTGGGCACGCTGAGCAAGGCCCCGCCACGCTTCATCACCAACGGTCGCGCCGTTGAAGTCGGCACGTCGGGCGGCGTTTCCCCGCTGGGCACAGGCGTGTCGTTCGCCGGCGGGCTGCTCATCGGGCTGACGGCCGGGCTGCTGGCTCCCGTGGCCGGGCTGCTGCCGTGGAGCGCTGCCCTGCCCGTAGCCCTCATCGGCGCGCTAAGCGGCGCGGCCGGTTCGCTCATCGACAGTCTGATGGGAGCGACGGTGCAGCAGATCTACTACTGCGACACCTGCGGCAAGGAGACCGAGCGCAAGCTCCACCGCTGCGGCACGACGACGCGGCCGCTGCGCGGCTGGGGCTGGATGAACAACGATATGGTCAACCTGCTGTCGTCGTTGGGGGGCGGGTTGGTGGCAGTGGGTTGCTTTTATTTTTTGTCGCTAACGTGATCGCTCTCGAAGATCGATTGCTACAGCAATAGAAAAAAACCTCTCAACGGGGCGGCAGCGGAATTGACAACCACGGCGTATTGACAAACCCGGCCGCCGGGTCATTGCGGTACATGGCGACACGGATGCCCACGGGGGCGCTCCCGGACGGCACGGCCAGCAGGTAGGCGTCGCGCACGATCTCCCCCGGCCGCCAGCGCGTGGTCGGATACCAGCCGTCGACCGGATGCGCGTGGTCGGCCTGGCCCAGAATGTCGGTCGGGCCGGTCGGCGGGTCGTGGGCCAGCAGATGAACGGCCGTGCTGTAGTCGGCGTCGATGGCCCGGTCGGCCTGCCAGTAGATCGTCAGCAATATCTCGTCGTCGCTCACCCATTCGGCCGTCGTCCCCCGGATGCGCGCGCCGTTCTCCAGATCAAAATCCGTCGGGTCAATTGCCGGGTCGCCCGCCAACGTTGCCTCATCATAGAGCGGCGCGTCGCCAAGTTCGATCACCCCCGGCGCGGCCGAACCCAGGTAGAGCGGCCCAAGGCGCTCCTCGTAATACTCAAGCGGAAAGACGTGGAGCGTCTGATCGGGGACGACCAGCCGGTCGCCGCGAGCCAGGATATCTTGCGGCCGGGCGTTGTGGTCGACCAGATTCAACCCCGCCAGCCGGCCGCCGTAAGCCTGCTCATAGGTCAGCGCCCAATAGTCCGTTCCCCAGGGGGTCTGGACGGTGATCGGCCGCCCGTCTACGTCGGGCTGCACGCGATCCACCGTGGCGACGATGGCCTGACGTGAATTGTCACGGGTGATGGCGAGGACAGAGGGCCGGGCGGTCGATGCCCAGTAGACAAGCAGCCCGATCAGCGCCGCCGCGGCGACGCCCCCAACCACAGGTCGCCGCCGCCATAGCCAGTCGATCAACAGCGCCAGCCCTACCCCGGCCACCAGTAGCACCGGCAGCTTGGCCGCAAGTTGCCCGTCGCTCACCCGATCCTCCCAGATGAGGAGGGTCAGCAGGAGGTTAAACGCCCAAACCGACGTAAGGGCCACGGCCAGGCGCAGCCTCTCGGCGGCCGTCTTCCCCGGAACCAGCCACAGCCCGGCCAACCCGACGATCAGCAGCGGCAGCCACAGGTCGGCGTTGAGGATGTCGCGCGCCGTCCGCAGCCGCACACCCCAGTCAGCGTCCAGCTCGACGACTCGCGACGCCCGGTTATCGAAGAACAGCGTCCAGAAGCCGTCCCACGTCCCCGGCGACCCGAAAACCCAATCGGCCCCGGTCCACACGCGCAGCGGCAGGTAGAGGTAAGTCAGCGGCGCGAGCAGGGCCACGCCGACAACCGCCAACAGCATCCGCCAACCCAGACGGAATGGCGTCAGCAGGTGAGGCAGCACAAGCAACAATACAGCCGGGGCAATCAGCACGATGGAACGCTGGTGGAAGACCCCCTGGCTGAAGAAAAAGGTCAGCCACAGCAGGTCACCGCGCGTGCCGGAGCGGCCGAAGCGCAGGGCGAACAGCAGCGTCGCCATCGTCAGGGCGGTGGTCATCGTGTGCAGCTCGGCCAGAGAGGAGTCCATCCAGACGGAGAGCGAGACGGCCACACCCAGCGCGCCCAGCGCGGCCCATGGCCCGGCCACACCCAGCTCCATGGCGAACACGACGAGCAACCCGACGGTGATCAGCCCCCACACCAGTGAGACGAGCGACGCCCCCGCCGCCGGAGCCACGCCCAGCGGTCGCAGCAACGTGACAAACAAGGAGCCGAGCGCCGAGTAGAGCGGGTAGCTGCTATGATGGATGATCCCCCAGCGCGGCAGGGCGTTCTGTATCTCGCCCACGTCGGTCGTGAACGGGTGGTCACTACCGTTGATGTGGGTCTGGAAGGTGGACAGGTAGAGGAGCGCGGCGACGAGGACGGCCACTCCGACCCACAGGGCGCGGTTGTCGGGGCGCAACGCGGCCCACGTCCGGCCGCGAGTTGGTGAAGATGCGGCAATCATGCTCAGGCAGTGTGGTGCGGGCCGACCCAGCGGTAGAGGTCGATGACCATCTCCTCCGGCCCGGCGATGAGCAGCGATTCGGTGCCCCAATCGGTAAACATCGGCTCGATCAGAATAGTTGCGCCGTTCCGGGCAGCCCGTTCGCGAGCCGCGGCCACGTCCTCCACCTGGAAGTGGAGAATGATCCCCGCCGCCGGTCGAATGGGCACCAGCGCCGCCGGGCTGAGCATTATCGTCACCGCGCCCGACTCCATCTCGGCGAAGTTCAGGTCGTTGAAGCGCGTCGTCAGGCCGACCACGCGCTCGAAGAAGTCGACGGCCGCGGGCACGTTGCGGACAATGAGATCGAGGTTGTCGAATTTGGGCATTAATCGAAGAGTATAGCGCGGCAGAACAATTGGTAGCAAACATCCTTGCATCCCAATGATTGGATGGCCGGTATGCTGGTGCTCACAATCATGTGCGTTCGCGGCCGGAGCTGTATATGGCTATTAGCGGCATATCAACGACTTAACACCGATCCTGTTAGCCGACCTTGCGGCTGGTCAGCCGGTACTGCCTTATGAGAGGTCGGCGAACGTCTGAATTGACACCGTTGGGTTGCTCATGACGGTTGCCTTCGTGGCCGGCATCATGCAGCATTCTCATCAAACACGAGTCGCTGTTTTCTTGCTCCCCACCTTCGCGCGTTTAATACGAGGTTACTGGGGTAAGGGATGCCCTATCGATCTCATCTAAAGAACGGCGAAGGAAATCCTGTAAAATGGCCAGGAACCAATCTGAAATAAGGAACATGCTCAATTATGAACAATAACACCCTCCAGGTAGCGACGTTGGGTGGGGGATGCTTCTGGTGTCTGGATGCGATTTATCGTGACGTCCAGGGCGTCGACCGGGTCGTTTCCGGCTATTCCGGCGGCCACCTCCCCAATCCGACATATGAACAAGTCTGCGGCAAGAAGACAGGCCATGCCGAGGTAGTGCAGGTCTGGTTCGATCCGTCGGTCATCACTTACGACGATATCCTCTACATCTTCTGGCGCATCCATGACCCGACGACCCCCAACCGGCAGGGAAACGACGTCGGGCCGCAATACCGTTCCGTCATTTTCTACCACGACGAAGCACAGAAGGCGGCCGCCGAGCGAACCCGCGCCGAGGCCGAAGCCGCGCATGTGTGGCCCAACCCAATCGTCACCGAGATCGTTCCGTTCAAAGTCTTTTATGAAGCCGAGGGGTATCACCAGGACTACTTCGTCAATAATCCCTACCAGCCATATTGTGTTTACGTCGTCGATCCGAAGGTGAAGAAGTTCCGCAAATCCTTCGGCGACAAGCTGAAGCAGCCGGCCTGACGCCGGCATGGTAGCGCGGCCGGTTGCCGGTCGCGCTACTCTTCGCGCTCGCGCAAGTGCGGGAACAGCAGCACCTCGCGCAGCGTCCGGCTGTCTGTCAGCAACATCGCCAGTCGGTCGATACCCATCCCGAAGCCGCCGTTGGGCGGCATGCCGTACCGCATCGCCCGCAGGTAATCCTCGTCGATCGGGTTACGCTCCTCATCGTCCTTGCCGAACATCTCCTGCAACGACTCGAAGCGCTCGCGCTGGTCGATGGGGTCATTCAACTCGGTGAAGGCGTTGCCCATTTCCATCCCGCCGATGAAGAACTCGAACCGCTCAACGTGCAGGGGATCGCCCGGCACGGCCTTGGCCAGCGGCGAGATATCGCGGGGGTAGTTCATAATGATCGTCGGCTGGATGAGGTGCGGCTCCACGAAATCGCCCAGCAATCCGTCGATCAGCTTGCCCCACGGCGCGCCGGGCGGCGCTTCACCGCCGATTTTCCTGACGGCCGCCGCCAGCGATGCCTGATCGGGATAGTCCATGTAGTCGATCTCGGCGAAATGTTTAATCGCGTCGCGCATGGTGATCCGAAGCCAGGGCTGACCCAGTTGGAGCATTTTTCCATTAAAAACAACATCCGTCGTGCCCAGTACCGCCTCGGCGGCATAGGCGACCATTCGCTCGGTGAAATCCATCACGTCATGGAAGTCCCAATAAGCGGCATAGAATTCCAGTTGGGTGAACTCCGGGTTGTGCTTGAAGCTGACGCCTTCATTGCGGAAGTCGCGGCCGATCTCATAGACCCGTTCATAACCACCGACCAGCAGCCGCTTCAGATACAGCTCGAAAGAGATGCGCAGGAACAACTCCTGCTTCAGCTGGTTGTGATAGGTCGTGAAAGGCTTTGCCGCTGCGCCGCCGTAGAGCGGTTGCAGGATCGGTGTCTCGACCTCAAGAAAATCATGGTCATCCATGAAGCGACGCAGGGCGCTGACGAGATGGGCACGCTTGCGGAAAATATCGCGCACTTCGGGATTGGCGGCCAGATCGGCGTAGCGCTGGCGATAGCGCTCTTCGACATCGGTGAAAGCGCTATACCGTACGATCTTGCCGTCCACCTCTTGCTCCTTGGCCACTGGCAAGGGGCTGATGGCCTTGCTGAGCAAACGCCATTCGCGGACGTGAAGGCTCACCTCGCCGAGCTTTGTGCGAAACATCTCTCCGCCGGCTTGTATGAAGTCTCCGAGGTCGATCAGCTTTTTGAACGTCGTGTGCGATTCATCACCAATGTCGTCGCGGCGCAGGAACAACTGCAACCGGCCGGACTCATCGCCGATGTGGGCGAAGATCGTCTTGCCCATATCGCGGACGCTCAGCAGCCGCCCGCACACAATAACTTTCACCGGCTCCCCCTCGGTCGTCGCCTCGAAGGCGGCGATCGCCTCATGGGTAGTATGGGTCCGCTCCACACGAAGGGGGTACGGGTCGATGCCTATCTCCCGTAACCGTGCCAATTTGTCCAAACGCTGTTCTTCTAACGGATTTGGTTGCCAGCTCATCTCATCTCCGAAAAAAAAGCCCGTGGGCGCAACAAATTCGCGCCACGGGCATTGAATTATCTATTTAATGTGGGCTGCGCGTCTACTCTACCTGAACCACCCGGAATTCAGTGATGCCGCGAGGGGCATTGACGCGTACCACCTCGCCCACCTTGACGCCGACCAGCAGCTTGCCCAGAGGACTTTCGTTCGAAATGCGACCCGCCACCGGGTCAGCCTCCAGCGGGCCAACCAACTGGTAGCGCTCGTTTTCATCCGAGCCGACTTCTGAGACGGTGACCCAATCGCCAAGCTTTACACGGTCGTGGGGGGCCATATCCTCATCGATTAACTGATAGTTGTTGAGGATCTCATCCAGTTCCTGAATGCGCCCTTCCAGAAACGCCTGGGCGTTCCGCGCGGCCTCCAACTCGGCATTGTCGACGAAATCGTCGTCCTGTCCATCCTGGAAAGCCTGGTGCAGCCGTTCAGCGACTTCCTCGCGACCGACCGTGCGCAAATGTTCCAACTCTTTGGTTAATCGCTCCAAACCTTCGTTCGTCAGGAGCGTAGGCTTTTTCGACAGCATAACTTGTGTTCCTGCATATGGAAAGACCGCTGCCGGCAGCGGTCGCTGTTTCCCTTTATGGTTAAGGCAATAGTATATCTGAAACCAAATTATTGTAAAGCCCCCACCGGTTCGACCATCGCATGGCCATTATCGCCAGGTTCGAAACTTTCGTCCCGCTTGCCACGCAGCAACAGCCCACCGACCGGCAAATAATCATACCCGGCCGCGACCAGCGCCTCGTAATCCGGCAGCATGCGACGGCCGTCCATGACCAAATAAGGCGGTCTAACGGTGGTCTCAATCGTGCGGGCTAACCCGCGAAACTCCTCCCAGTCGGTGGAGATGTAGAGCGCGTCACTGCCGCGGATCGCCTCCACGGCGGAGTCATGATAAGTGATCCGCTCGAACAGGTAGTTCTTTTCCGGGTTAAACCAGTTTCGTCGCGCTTCATCCATCGCCAGCGGGTCATAGGCTCTAATGGCGTGAACGCCACGAGACAATAACGACTCGACCACTTGCAAGGCGGCCGAATCGCGCATGTCGTTGGTGCGCTTCTTGAACGACAAGCCCAACAGGGCTACCGTCTTCTGGTTGAACTTGAAATGTGCCTCATGCACAGCGCGGTCGATCAGGTATCTCTTTTGATATTCGTTAATCCCATAAACAGCCCGCAGCAGATCGGTCGGCCTCCCGGCGTGATTGAGCTGGTAGATGAGTGACTGGATATCCTTGCCGAAGCAGCTGCCGCCCGCGCCGTTGCTGACGTAGGAACCCCAGGTGCTGATGCGCGCGTCAGCCGTGACGCCGATCTTGAGATCCTCCATTCGGATGTTGGGCATGGCCTCAGCCAGCCGCGCGCCGACGCCGTTCCAGAAGGAAATATAAGTTAGCAGAAGGGTATTACTGACATATTTGATGGCTTCGGCCGTCTCCGGGGTCGTCTCCAGATAGCGAATGCGCACGTGATTGACGAACTGCGAATATACCCGGCGCAGGATTTGCATATCTTCGGCCGTATCCGCGCCGATTACGATGCGATCGGGACGGCGCGATCCTTCTACGGCATTACCCTGAGCCAGAAATTCGGGATTGGAAGCGACCCCGAAATTCTCCACACCGTGCTCATTCATCACCGATTCAAGCAACCGCGCCGTACCGATGGGCACGGTGCTCTTGTTGACCAACACGACGCGCTGGTTCTTCTTGCGCCGGGCCAGCAACTTTGCCAGGTGACGGATTGCGTCGAGGTAATAAGTCATGTCGGTCGAGCCGTCCAGGTTGGGCGGGGTGTTGATGCACAGAAAGAAAATATCGCTATCCTCTGCAACCTCGGTTATGTCCGTGGTGAAGAACAGATAGCGATTCAGATTCTCGGCGACGACTTCCGCCAGCCCAGGCTCATTGACATACCGCTCGATATTCTCGGCTATGCCGGACTGATAGGCGGCGATGCGCGTTTCATCGATGTCATAGGCATATACCTGATGGCCGTACTCAGACAACACAGCCGCATGAGGCAAACCCACATATCCGGTGCCGATTACAACTATTTTCATTTCAAGGCTCCTTACGCCGATTCACTGGCTGATGCCAGTTGCAGCTCGAACTACCTTAATATTACTCGCCCACCGGAGATTTTCCTCACGGGCACGCTGAACAGGTTTTTTATTACCGTTGATAATGATACCCAAACAACCTTGAAAATGGCCGTCCGGGCAATCCATTAATATTGTATCGCTCACTTCCAGTCGATCAATCCCCCACGAGCAGACTCAGTTAGTCGTTCACGCCGCGTTTTCCGTACGATGGGTCAACGACCCCGCAGCGATGTCAGCCAGCGCAAGCCTCGCGGCGCGACGGCCGATCTCCACGGCAAAGTTCGTCCCGCGATCCCACGGGTAGACCTGGCTCATGCTGGCGAAGTATAACCCCGGCATGGGCGTGCGAATGTCGGGAATCGCCGCCGAATGATTGAGCCGCGGGACAGGTTGGGCATACCGCGCGCGAAAAAGCCAGCTACGGCGCACCCATTCGGGTCGGAAGGCCGGGTTAAAGCGTTGCAGGACGCCAACAAAAAGCTTTTCGATTTCATCCTGCGACATGGAAAAATAAGGGTGATCGGGGGTCACATAATCCCCGCAATAGATGATGTGATCGCCGCCGTAATGGGCGCGGTCGATGTAGTTGGTATGCTCCACCAACGCCAGAAAAGGGACGCCGCCCGCCTTGTCGGGCGACGTGGCGGGAATATTGAGCCAATACGTGCCACTCTCGGCCAGCAGTGACTCTTTCAGGGCTAAAGTAAGAACGACCGCCCCCATGCTGCTCAGGTTCAGCAACTGTCCCAGATAATCCTCGGCCAGTTCGGGAGCCATACGCGCCAGTAACGCCGGAGAGGTCGTCACCAACCCGGCGTCGAAGATTTCGGTCGTGCCGCCAACCGTCACCTCGATCCCGCCTCCCGCCACGGATCGTATGGCGTCGACCGGAGACGACAGTCTTATCTGGCCGCCCAGTTCCTCGACCGCAGCCGTCAGGCGATCGATGAACGCCTGAAAACCCCCTTCAAAGTAGCCCAGTCGCGGACTGCGCACGTGAAGTCGCGCCCACATCCAGGCCATGTTTACTTCCTGATAATGCGGCCCAAACTTGCCGATGAGCATCGGCCGCCAGATCATCTCGTAGATCTTGTCGCCATAGAAACGGCGCAGCCAGTCGTCGGCCAGATGTTGCTCAAGCCGGCGCCAGGGCTTGGTGAAGCGCAAGTAGGCGCTGACGAATCCGAAGCGGGCCACATCCAGCAAATTAAAGCCGGGAAATGTGATCCAGCGCGCTGGTGAGTCGAAAGGGACAATGCGATCCTTAAAAATGACCGAAGTGATCGGACGCGGAAAGAACAACTTGTCCTTCATGCCGATCTCTTCTACCAGGCCGATGATCTCCTTGTCGGAGGTGAACAGGTGGTGATAGAACTTTTCAAGCGGCCATTCCCATTGCTCATCCCTGAAGCCGGTCGCCAGGCCGCCGGTCCGGTCGTCCCCCTCAAGCAGCGTCACCGCGTGTCCGGCTTTTAATAAATCATAGGCGGCCGAAAGCCCGGCAATCCCCGCCCCGACAATAACAAATTTCAATGCGTCACCTCATGTTCAGGAATGCCGGCGTCATTCGGTGTATCGGTTTCCATCGCAACCCCATCGCCACCGTCATCGCGCCCGGCATCAACCGCGCGGCCGATATCGGCCCAGGTCATCTGTATCCGCACCATATAGTAGATACCCAACAGGGTAATCGGCAACCAGAGCGCAGCGTGAAGTGTCAGCGTATAAGCCGTGGCGATGGCCGCATCGACGCCGTAGAGCGTCAGCACAGCGATGCCCGGCCCGTCGAATGTGCCGATATAGCCGGGGGCGGAGGGCAGCGTCGTGGCCAGATTGACGACTCCGTTCATCAGCATCAGGGCGAAGAACGACACCGAGAAATCAAAGGCGTGCATGACAAACCAGTACTTGACCGTCTCCAGCAACCAGATTACAACCGAGGTCAGAAAGATCATGACCAGTCCGCGGCCGCTTCGCAGAGCTGTCAACCCGACGATGAATCGGGCAGCAAAATCGATGATCGGAACGCGAAACCTTTCGGGCAATAGCCGGTTAGCGAACCATTCAGTCAGCGTCATGAACCGCTGCGGAACGGCCGCGACGGCGAAGAAGACGAGGAGCGCGCCCAGAAAGACCACGCTGCCACCGATGACCACCATACGAATTGTGTCGCTGGGCAAGGGGGCAAACGGCAGAGCCACGAAAACGAAAAGCAGCATCACCAACCCGTCAAATACGCGCTCGACCACGATGGTGGCCAGACTGCTGCTCATGGAAACATCTTCCTGCTGGCGCAGGACGAAAGCGCGCAACAACTCCCCGGCGCGAAACGGGTAGACGTTGTTGCCCATGTAGCCGATGACAACCACGGGGAAAAGGCGGCGCAAGGGGATCTGTTTCATCGGCCGCAATAGATAATCCCATCGCCAGGTTCGCGCCCAAACTGCCAGGAAATAGACAGCGATGCTGGGTATGAGCCAGATGTAGTCGGCCGACCGCAGGCTAACCCACACGTCGGGCAGGTGCAACCCGCGCAATGCCAGCCAAATAAAAACGGCGCTGATCAGCACGCCGATGACCAATCTCAGATTTCTTGATTTCAACCGCGGTGTCCTCAGTTAACTCAAACCGTATCCACGCCAGAGCATGTCAGGTGGACAGCCTGCCTGTCTGGTCTTCACCGGTTTGTCTATGAGGCGTAATTGTACCACGTCCGCGCAGAAATTGACCCGGACGCAATTGCAAGTGACAGATGACGAACGACACATGAAGGACGCCGCCGAAAAAGACCCCGCCTCAACATCTTGCCATTTGCCACATCACCCAAACACGCGTATAATCCGCAGCGTTCGGGGTGTGGCGCAGCCTGGTAGCGCGCTTCGTTCGGGTCGAAGAGGTCGCCGGTTCGAGTCCGGCCACCCCGACAGAAAAACCGCATGGCTATTGACCATGCGGTTTTTGTTTTCCCGGCCACAAGACCGGCATCTAATTGATACCGGGTTCTATTCCGCCATCGCGGCCAGAATCGTCTCCAGATCGTCGCGGTCGAATGTGTATTCCTCATGGCAGAATTGGCAGTTGATGATCGCCTGCCCTTCGTTGTTCAGAATCTCCTCAATTTCATCGCGACCGAGCGACGCCAGCAAGGCCATTGTCTGCTCGCGGCTGCAATTACACTCGAAGCGTACCGGGTATTTCGACAGTAACGTATGCTGAATACCGGTGAACACCTCATCGAGGATCGCTTCCGGCTTCTGTCCACCGCCCAGGAGCGTCACGATCGGCGGCATCTCCTGCAAGCGCTCTTTCAGTCGGCCAATGATGGCGGGGTCGTAGGGCGGAAACGGCTGGATAAGAATGCCGCCCGCCTCGGCCACACTTCCGTCCTCGTTCAGTTTCACACCAATCTCGACAGCCGAAGGAACCTGATCGGACGTTTCCAAAAAGTAGGCCAGGTCACCGCTGATATCACTCGAAACGAGATGGACGACGCCCTGGGCCAACTCAGGCAAAAGTAAATCACGGACAACGGTGAGCAATCCGGCCCCCCCGATAGCCCCAGCCACATCCGGCTCACCCTGAATCAACGGCAGGTCGACGTCGGGGTTGCCGACATAGCCACGCGCACGACCTTTGGCATCCGCCTCGACGATGATCTTCCCCAATGGTCCGGTGCCTTCCCATTTGAGGGCGACACGCTGGCCGACCTTCAGGAGACCACTCATCAACACGGCCGCCGTCAGGGCGCGGCCGAGCGCCACTGTCGCCGTCGGGCTGGTATTATGGCGGAGGCGCGCCTCTTCAACGAGGTGGGTTGTGGCGGCCGCATAACTCCGCGCGCCATCTTTTTCGGCAATCGCCAGGTGCATGTAGTCTCTCATAAAACATCTCCCAAAAACTATTAGAAACCGGGGCCAATGTTGGATTCCCGGTTTCCATAGTTTTAGATGGCTTGTGACGGTTACATCTTACTCTCGAATGCTGGCAAGTTTAGCAAATCCGACTTCCGATGGGTAAAATGAATTTCCCGAACCGATGAATACCTATCGCACCTCTCAAAGCCTGATTGCCATGATCCGGCGTGTTCAAAGCCCACGCGGACGTCGACGGGCGGGACTATTTGCGATTGAGGGCACGCGGCTGCTTGAGCGAGCCTTGCGCGCGGGAGCGGTGCTGGAGGATGTCCTGATTGCCGAGCGCCTTGCCACCAGCTTGGAAGCGCGACACCAAGAGTTACTCGCCGCCCTGCAAGCCGCCGGCTGCCGGATCACGACAGCGCCTGACGATGTCCTGACCGAACTGACCGAAGGGCGCGACATGGGGTTGATCATGGGGCTGGTGCGACTCCCGTCGTCGCTCCTCCTCAGAGATTTGCTGACGCCGACGATCGCGGAATCAGGAGTAACGAGCGACACCCCGCTCATTCTCGCCGCCGTCGATATCGTCGATCCCGGTAACGTAGGCGCTTTGACGCGCACAGCCCACGCCGCCGGCGCAATCGCCCTGCTGGTCTCCGGCGCGAGCGATGCCTACCATCCGCGGGCGACGCGCATCAGCCGGGGCAGCATTTTCAAACTGCCGGTGGTTGAATATGTATCCAACAATGAGCTGCTGATCGCGCTCCGGGAACAGCCGTTGACGCTCGTGGGCACGGCCGCGCGTCATGGCACGTCCTTGCCCGCGATGCAATGGCCACGTCGCCCCACCGCCATTCTTATGGGCAACGAGGCGGAAGGACTGCCGCCGGAGGTAATGGCCGCACTCGACCACACTGTGACGATCCCCATGCCCACCGGGGTAGATTCATTTTCTGTCAATGCCGCGGCGGCAATTGTTCTCTACTCGGCGCGAAGTCAGCCCTTCGGAGGATAATAAAGCAATTGTGATTTTCAAGCAGCCGGCGAGCACCATACTTAATTCGCAACCCCGCTTCTGCGTTGACCCCGCGCCAATCGCTGGATAATATATAGTGCGTTCCGCCGTCCGAGCAGCACGGTTCACGGCATGGTTTTCATGATTCGTAAGGACAGCATCACTGGAGAAAATCAACATGGAAATAACATTCTGGCAAGAAACAT
>JAHDWL010000158.1 GCA_023384355.1 Anaerolineae bacterium | reverse complement strand
TGAGAAACTCGGTTTCTAGGAATCAGCCCAGACTAGGGGGACAGGTGAAGGTTATCCACAAGGAACGTACCGCTGTCGATCCCCCCATCGCCCAGGTAGATTGCGTAGTTGTCAATCGCTTGCAGATCCATTGTCGTATCGCTGGTGTCGGAGAAATTTTCAAATGTATCCGTGTTGAGCGGTATGCAGATCGTTTCGGAACTGATACCGCCAAGTCGAACAGCCGCCTTCCAGGTGGTCGCGCTCATTTCCCGGAACTGAAAAACCATATGGCCGTTAAAGCCGTCATTTTGGACCCACACGCAGACTTGGTTGAATCCCCGCCAGGCCATCGGCGCCCGGTCGGCTTCAACACCGACGTAATCGCTGGGTGGGGTATTGTTGATAGTATAGATCATGGCCAGCGCCTGACCGCCGACGGCCGACGGGGCCAGGGAAAGCGTCAGGTCATTGCCCGGCGCGTTGATGCGATAGGCATCGTTCAAGGAACCGTTGCCGGAGTAGTTAAACTCCTCAAGCAAACGGGCCCCTTCCGCTGTGACGGGCGGCGGTGTGACGACTGTAGTCGGCTGGTCGGCGATTGTTTCCAGCTCGTCTCCGGCGCAACGAAAGCCAAAGCCATTATAAGCTTGATTGGGAAAGGCCCGGCCGCGGTTGGCCGAGTAATGAATGCCGGGACCATGAACCCAGGCCACACCACGAATGACTCGCAACGTGCCCGATTCCGGGCCTGTCGGGTTCACTCTCAATTCTTCGCTGTAGGTATTTTCGTCGTACCAGTCATTGACCCACTCCCAAACGTTACCCACCATATCCAGCGCTCCAACCCAGCTCGCCCCGCCTGAATAGGAACCGACTGGCGCCGTATACCGGAACCCATCGTCCGCCGTTGTGTCGCGCCAATCATACGGGCAATTCACGTCGCACGAATTGAACAGGCTGTTGTCGCGCTCAAGCCCCCAGGGGAAAGGCAGACTCTCTGGCCCGCGAGCGGCGTATTCCCACTCGGCTTCGGTGGGCAGCCGTCCGCCGGCCCAGGCGCAAAACCCTGACGCCTCCTCCCACGTGACCAGCACTACGGGGTGATCCGGATCGGCCGCACTGCCCGGCCCTTGCGGGTGCTGCCAGTCGGCTCCATCCAGCGGTCGCCAGCTGTCTGTAGTATAGACATGGCCATAACCGTCGCGCTCAGCGGTCGTGGCCAGATTCATCGTTTGCACGAAGGCTTCGAATTGGGCGTTGGTGACTTCTGTCTTGTCGATCCAGAACGTGTCGATGCTGACCTCGTGGATCGGTTTTTCCTCTTCCTTGCCCCCGTCGGTCCCCATGCGGAACCGTCCGGCAGGAACCAGAACTTGCTCCACCGCCAGCCCTGCGCGGTCGACGATGCGCGTATCACCCGCGACAGGTTGAGCCGCCGGCGCTGGAGTCGATGTGACCGTAGCAGTTGGGACGGGAGGATTAACGATTGTATTCGAAGATCTCGCTTCGTTAGTGGGTGTGGGCGTATCGGTTGCTACGAGTTCGATTGGGACGATCGCGGCGGCCGGCTCGGTTCCCGCATCATTTCCTGAGTCGAAGAAAATGAAAGCCAATACTGCCAGACCTAAGAACCCTATCAGCCATATCCAGCCCGGAACCCCGTTTCGATTGGCCGGAGAAACGCCCGTGGTCACCCGTCGCAGATCGCCTGTCAGTGCCGCGGCCGACTGATAACGCGCTTGC
>JAHDWL010000157.1 GCA_023384355.1 Anaerolineae bacterium | reverse complement strand
CGTATCTCGTATCTCGTATCTCGTATCTCGTATCTCGTATCTGAACTCGTCACTCGTCACTCGTAACTCGTCACTAAAAAATAGCGGTCTCGCGATTGCCCGCGAGACCGCCCGCGACCAGACCCCCAATATGGATGGGACCACCACGCATCAGGGGAGCGCGCAGCGGCCACCATCCAGCCTCATGATAACATGCCCATCCCCCGAATAACGCCACAAATGAAACACAAACCGGCGGCCGCCCCCTATCCCCCTTCCCCGCCGTCTTTCTGCTCATCCTTCTCCTTCTTCCAACCTGGAATCCAGCCCGACAGCCCCTCCAGCATGCGGCGCACCTCGAACTCATTCACCGGCCGCGTGCGCCAGTTGAAGCGAATGATGAGCAATCGGGTGATGAAAAACCCGATGATGACCACCCAGGCCGAATAGACCCTGCTGTATCCGAGCGTATAACCCAGGAAAAGGTAAATGATGGCGGCAACGACGACCAGCAGCGTGTTATATTGCCCCGGCCGCAAGAGTTCGGGCGTGTCGCCGGCCATCATGTCGCGCAGCAAACCGCCGCCGACGCCTGACACAGTGCCGATGAGGACA
Source organism: Anaerolineae bacterium (assembly GCA_023384355.1). Taxonomy (GTDB): domain Bacteria; phylum Chloroflexota; class Anaerolineae; order Promineifilales; family Promineifilaceae; genus Promineifilum. Next base: position 1,138 of record JAHDWL010000157.1, on the reverse strand, counting down.
ATCGCCGGATTCTGCAGGCCGCGGGCCACGCCCAGCTCAATCCCGATGATGACAAACATGGGCACGCCCAGCGCGTCGATGACCGAGACAATCTTGGGGAAATTTCGGTCGCGCTGTATTCGGCGGCCGACGACGCTGACGCCGATCACGGCCGCCAGCAATATCCAGTAATAGTTGGAATCGGTCAGGACGACGGGCAGGCGCTGGAGAAAAAGCCCGTCGCGCAGCAAGCCACCGCCGAACGATGACACGAACGCCAGCACAAACACGCCGACAAAGTCATATCCCTTGCGCCAGCCGACGATGGCCCCCGACGTGGCCCAGAGCAGGATGGCAAAATAATCAAAGTATTGTGGAATGGTGAAAGTGGCTGGTGAAGACATTGGCAACGGCTTATTGCAGACAAGCGATTGGCGATGATCAATCCGTTTCGTGATTGCTTTCCATGGCGTCCAGTTGGGCCAGGCAAGCGTTATCGGTGTCGTTGGGGATGAACGATGTTTTGAACCACATGTCCAGTATCTCTTCGGCCATGACCGCGCTGGTGCGACGCAGGGAGAGGCACAGGACGTTGGCGTCGTTCCACAGACGCGCGCCGCGAGCGGTCTCGGCGTCGTCGCAGAGGGCGGCGCGGATGCCGCGCACCTTGTTGGCGGCGATGGTGACGCCGGTTCCCGTCCAGCAGAAAAGGATGCCCTCGTCGGCCGCTCCCCCGGCCACGGCTTCGGCCACCGCGCGGGCGACGGCCGGCCAGGGGGTGGGAAGGGGTGAAGGGGGAAGGGGTGAAAGGGAGAAAGGGAGAAAGGGCGCGGGCGTTGCGGCCGCGTGCGGCGAGGCAGGCGCGTGTTGGGTCGTGGCTGGGGTGGCCGCGGTCGCAGCGTCGGGTGCGGGGGGCATGGCCTCGTGCGTGGGTTCGGGCGCGGCCGAGGCGCTATCTGAGTAGACTATGCGCAACGGGCCGAAGGGCAGCAGCTCATGCCCCCGCCGGGCCAGCTCGGCCATGACCGCGTCCGTGACGTAGGTGCGTTCGTCTGAGCCTATGGCGATCTTCATCCCTGTAGTTTACCCCGTCGGCCGCCGGTTGTCAGTGTTCAGTAGGTCAGTGTTCAGTAGGTCAGTGTTCAGTAGGTCAGTAGGT
>JAHDWL010000070.1 GCA_023384355.1 Anaerolineae bacterium | reverse complement strand
TATCTCGTATCTCGTATCTCGTATCTCGTATCTCGTATCTCGTATCTCGTATCTCTTTTTTCGTCACTTCAACGAGAGCACATAGGCCACCACGCTGTCCAGTTCCTCACCGGTGAGCTTCTTGGCCAGGTCGGCCGGCATCAGGTCGCCGAACCCTTCGACGAGGTAATCGCCGGGGCGCATGATGGATGTGTATACGTAAGTGCGGGCGTCGAGACCGTCTACACGACCGCCGCCCCGCTGGGCGATGCCCGCCAGCGGCGGGCCGACGATCACCGTGTCGGGGCTGGTGCTGTGGCACGCGCCACAATGTGCGACGAAGACTTGCTTACCGGCCGTCAATTCGGGGGAAGAGGTGGGAGTCGGCGCGATGGGTTCCCCCTTGCCGCCACAGGCTCCCAGGCCCAGGCAAGCAAAAAGGATCAGCGACAGAATCGACATCCGGCGCCGGGCATTCAAACTATATAACAAGGCAACACCTGCTGGGCCACAAACGGCTCCCGTTGAAAATATCGGGAGGATTTTACGGGCGACCAGCCTGCGCGGCAAGACTGTGAATTATGTCACAATTGGCTGTGTTTGCGCGACGGTTATCGATCGATCACCATCGGCAAATAGAGCAATCGCGCGTTGACCTCCGGGTTTTTCGTCTGCCGCTCGTATGCACCTATATCACATTTGTCTCCGGCGGGCATGGGGCGAATCGCTCCTCGCTGGTCGGTGGTGGTCGTCGTGCCGCAGCCGGTGGCGGCGGGCGGTATCCGGTTCAGCGCCGGACTGCCGACTCCCAGGGCGTAGGTGGCTGTCTTCCCCGGCGGGTTCAGCTCCAGCGGCATGAGAATGGGATCAACCGCCGGCTGGTCGTTCGCGGAGGTCAGATCGCAACTGCCGTCGCCGGCCAGATTGTAGCCGTTGGAAATGATGCTCCCGCTGGGGGTCGCGCAGTCCGGCCCTGACCCGGTCCCGTTGAAGATGATCGATGCCGCAAGGGTCACAGTCGAAACGCCGCCGGACGCCGTGGTATGGATGCCGCCGCCACCGACCTTGTCGGATGAGGTGTTAATCCCAAACGTCGCATACCGAATTTCGGCTGTGGCGTTGCCGCCCTGCGATTCGTTGTAAAGACCACCTCCGCCGGCCGCGGCGATATTGCCCGACAGGGTGACGTTCTCCATCTCGACGGTGGCGGTGCCGCCGGGCACCCCCAGATTGTAAATGCCGCCGCCGGCGATCATTGCCGCGTTGCCGGACAACGTGCTGCGCAGCAGCCGCAGGCGCGCGCCGGTGGAGCTGCTGTGGTTGACAATCGCGCCGCCCCGATCGGCCAGATTGCCGGAAAGGGTGCTATCCTCGATTGTCAGGTCCCCCCGGTTATAGACAGCCCCGCCCCAGTTGCTGCCCGGGCCGCTGTTGCCCTGGCCGTTAATCAGCCTGATATCAGTGAATCGCGCGATTGTGCCCTCGGTGACCGTCAGCACAGTGCCCCGAAAGTCACCGTCGATGGTGTGGCCGTCGCCGTCCAGCACCAGTTCATCGGCGATCAGGTTGTCGAACGGGGTCGTCGGACCATTGAGCTTGATGTCGGCCGCCAGGGTGATGCGCTGTATCCCGCCGCTCGTGGCATTGACACATTGGATGGCGTAATTCAGTTCGGCCGCGGTGGCGGGATTATAGGGCGGAGCGCAGTTCGGCGGCACCACGGTCGCGGTGGCCGTCGGTGTCGCCGGGGGCGTCGCGGTGGGCGGCGTGCCCGTCACCGTGGGCGTCGGCGAGGGAGGTGTGCCCGATGGCGTGGCCGTCGGCGTGTTGGTGGGCGTCGGCGTGCTTCCGCCGCTGAGATCGCTCTCGTAAGCGCCGATATCGCACAGCGTGCCGCCTTGCGGTCGCGTCGCGCCACGCTGATCGACCGCGATCTCGACACCGCAACCGACCGCGCCGGCCGGAACCCGCTGCAAAGCGCCACTGCCCGCGCCCAGGGCGTGGGTCCGTGTGTCGCCGGGCGCGTTCAAGGCCAGCGCGGCAAGGGCAGGGTTGCCGTTCGGGACGTCGCCCGTCCCGGAAAGACCACAGGAACCATCTACGTCCAGGTTATAGCCGTTGGACGTGAGCGTTGTGCCCCCGCCGAAAAGACAGGCCTTGCCAATCGAACCGGCAGCGAAGATCGTGGCCGCTGCATCGGCGTCGCCACCGGGGGCATTATAGAAACCGCCGCCGTTCTTGGCCGCGTTGCCGGCAAAGGTGACGAAACGAAGGGTCATGGCGGCCGTGCCGAGGTTAGCTGAATTGGTGATGCCGCCGCCGCTGCTGGTCGCGCTGTTGCCGGAGACGGTGCTGTTGGTAAGCGACACCTTGGCCCCGCCCAGATTGCCGTTGTTGAAGAGACCGCCGCCCGAATCGCCGGCGACGTTGTTGGACAGGGTGGATCGGTCAATGGTCGCCGTCGCCTCGCCGTTGTTGCCGTTGTTAAAAATGCCGGCCCCCAGAAAACTGCTGTTGCCGTCAAGGGTGGTGTTGTCGAGGGTAAGCGTGGCTGAGCCGGACTGGCCAAAATTGGCGATGCCTCCGCCGTAATTCACGGCGTCGTTACCATTGATGACGGAATCGGCGATGGCGGTCGTCGCCTCGCCGGTGGCCCCGAACGCGGCGACGCCGCCACCGCTGTCGGCCGCGTCGTTGTCAATCACCGCGACGTCGGTCAGGGTCAGGCTCGCGCTGCCGGCCTCCCCGGCATAATTAAAGATGCCCGCCCCGTTTTTCGCCGAATTACCGGAGACTGTGGCGTCACTGACGGTCAGCGCGCCCATGTTGAAAATGCCGCCGCCGGAATGGCCGTCGGGGCCATAACTGCCCGCGCCACCGGTGATGGTGATGTCGCGCACTTCGGCCACCGTCCCCCGCTGGAACGCCAGCGCGGTGCCGGTCCCGGCGGCATCGAGGACATGGCCCCCGCCGTCGAGGGTGATGCCCGTCGCGTCGGGGTTGTCGAAGGCGGGCAGCGCCGCGGTCAGGGTAATATCGGCCGTCAGGGCAATGGTGTGGTCGCCCGCCCCGGCGGCGTTGACGGCCGTGATGGCCGCAGAGAGTTCGGCTTCATTCGCGACCGTGAAGTCGGCCGCCCAGACAACAGGCAGGAAGCTCAATCCGGTTACGACGACGGTCGCAAGAACCAGCAATTTCGCCGGAAAGAGATTTTTCGTCTCGGTTCGCTGTTTCATGTCATGCTCCTTCGGGCCGACAGATCGACCCGCGAAGAGTATAGGCCCTTTTCCCCGCCGGCTTAGCGAACAGGACGTGAAAACTATGTACACTTTAAGTTTAGTATTGACAAGGTTCCGGTGTGGTATATAATACAAACTGTACCCCACCCCCAGGGGGAGGGGGTACGAAATGGACACAGGATCACGACCATGAACGACCACACCAAACAGGACGCCACTCGTCGCCTCGCCAGCGCCGCCGGTCACATCCGCGGCATCGAGCGCATGGTGGCCGACGATGCCTACTGCATCGACGTCATCAAGCAGATCCAGGCCGTGCAGGCCGCGCTCAACAAGGTGAGCACGATGCTGCTTGATAACCACCTGCGCACCTGCGTGACGACCGCCATCCAGGGCGACGACGCCGAGGAGCGCGAGAAGATGCTCCAGGAGATCACCAGCGTGTTTGCGGTGACGGGGAAGAAATGAGCGCGTTCAGCGGGTCAGAGGTCAGCGGGACGGTGATCAGTATTCAGTTTTCAGTTTTCAGTAATCAGTATTCAATATTTCGTCAGATAAGGAGATAACCGATGGAATCCAAAACTTTCAAAGTTCCGGGAATCAGCTGCGGGCATTGCGTGCACACGATCAAGACCGAAGTGAGCGACATCCCCGGCGTCGAGCGCGTCGAGGCTGACCAGCAGACCAAGATGGTCACTGTGTCCTGGAACACCCCGGCCGACTGGGAGAAGATCCGCGCCACCCTCGTGGAGATCAACTACCCGCCCGAAGGGCTGATCACGATTAACTGAGCCGTTGGCTCGTTCCCGGGAAGGGAAGAAGGGGAGAAAGGGGGAAAGGGAAAAAGGGGGGATGTTTCCCTCCCCTTCACCCCTTCCCCCCTGCACCCTTTCTCCCTTCCCCACCTCCCTGTGAATAACCATGTCTGAGAAGCAACTAACCCTTCCCGTCATCGGCATGACCTGCGCCAACTGCGTGGCGGCCGTGGAGCGGAACGCGAAGAAGGCCGAGGGCGTCACCGACGCGGCGGTCAACTTCGCCAGCGAGAAGGTCACCGTGACCTACGATCCCGACGTGGCCGGCGGCGCGGCGGTGACCAGCGACGTCATCGAGCGCATCCGCCGCGCGGGTTACGACGTGCCCACGGCCGAAATCGAGCTGCCGCTCGTCGGCATGACCTGCACCAACTGCGCCAACACCATCGAGCGCCGCCTCAACAAGACCGAGGGCGTGCTCGAGGCGTCAGTCAACTACGCCAATGAACGCGCCACGGTACGCTATACGCCGGGCGCGGTGACGCGCGCCGACCTGGTGGCCGCCGTGCGCAAGGCCGGCTATGACGTGGTCGAGACGACGGCCGGCGAGGACCCGTTCGACGCCGAGGCGGCCGCGCGCGAGGCCGAGATCGCCCACCAGAAAAAGCGTCTGACCGTCGGCATCATCTTCACCCTGCCGCTGTTCATCATCAGCATGGGCCGCGACCTGGGGCTGCTGGGCGATTGGGCCAATGCCCTGTGGGTCGACTGGCTGCTGTTCTTGCTGGCCACCCCCGTGCAGTTTTACGTCGGCTGGGACTATTACACCGGCGCGTACAAGAGTCTGCGCAACGGCAGCACCAACATGGACGTGCTGGTGGCCCTCGGCTCGTCGGTGGCCTACTTCTACAGCGTCGCCGTGCTGCTGTTCAAGACCGCCGGCAGCCACGCCATCGGCCATCACCTCTACTTCGAGACCTCAGCCGTCATCATCACCCTCATCGTCGCCGGCAAGTTGCTGGAGGCGCGGGCCAAGGGACGCACCAGCGAAGCGATCAAGAAGCTGATCGGCCTGCAGCCCAAGACGGCGCGCGTCGTGCGCGACGGGCAGGAACTTGATATCCCCGTGGCCGAAGTGGTGACCGGCGACCTGCTGCGCGTGCGGCCGGGCGAGAAAATCCCGGTCGACGGCCGCGTGGTTGACGGACGCTCGTCGATCGACGAGAGCATGATCACCGGCGAGAGCCTGCCCGTGGACAAGAAGATCGGCGACGCGGTCATCGGCGCGACGATCAACCGCCAGGGATTGCTGACCATCGAGGCGAGCAACGTCGGCCGCGACACCGTCCTGTCGCAGATCATCCGCATGGTGGAGCAGGCGCAGGGCAGCAAGGCCCCCATCCAGCGCGTGGTCGACCGGGTGGCGGCGTGGTTCGTCCCGGCGGTTATTCTCATCGCCCTGGTCACATTCGTCATCTGGTATATGGCCACCGGCGATTTTGTGACCGCGCTGCTGCGGCTGGTGGCCGTGCTGGTCATCGCCTGCCCCTGCGCCATGGGGCTGGCCACGCCGACATCGATCATGGTCGGCGTGGGCAAGGGCGCGGAATACGGCATCCTGTTCAAGAACAGCGCCGCGCTAGAGGAAGCCCACCGCCTTGACGCCGTCATCCTCGACAAGACGGGCACGATCACCCGCGGGCAGCCGGCGGTGACGGATGTAATTCCGAATTACGAATTACGAATGACGAATGCAGACCAAATGCTCCGGCTGGCGGCGGCGGCCGAGAGGGGCAGCGAGCACCCGCTGGGCGAGGCTATCGTGCGCGAGGCGGAGATGCGCGGGCTGGCCCTGCCGCAGCCGGAGGCGTTCGAGGCCATCGCCGGGCACGGCATCGCCGCGACGGTGGACGGGCAGCGCGTACTGGTCGGCAACCGGCGACTGATGGAGCGCGAGGGCGTCCACCTGAACGGGCTGGGCGAGCGCGCCGAGGCGCTGGAAGCGGCAGCACGGACGACGATGTGGGTCGCCCTCGACGGCGAGGCGGCGGCGCTCATCGGCGTGGCCGACACGATCAAGGAAGGTTCGGCCGATGCCGTGGCGGCCATGCACAAACTGGACCTGCAGGTGATTATGATGACCGGCGACAACCAGGCCACGGCTGAAGCCATCGCCCGCGAGGCGGGCATCGACCGCGTCTTCGCCGGGGTGCTGCCGGGGGACAAGGCCGGCTACGTCAAAAAGCTCCAGGACGAGGGTTTGCGCGTGGGCATGGTCGGCGACGGCATCAACGACGCTCCAGCGCTGGCCCAGGCCAACGTCGGTCTGGCCATCGGCACCGGCACCGACGTGGCCATGGAGACGGCCGACGTGACGCTGATGCGCGGCGACCTGCGCAGCGTGCCGCAGGCCATCCACCTGTCGCAGGCGACAATGCGCAACATCCACCAAAATCTGTTCTGGGCCTTCGGCTACAACGTGGTGCTGATCCCCATCGCCGCCGGCGTGCTGGCCCCGTTCGCCTGGGCGCCCGACTTCCTGCGCGAACTCAGCCCCATCCTCGCCGCCGGGGCCATGGCCTTCAGCAGCATCAGCGTGGTGACGAACGCGCTAAGGTTGCGGCGGGTGAAACTTTAAGTGTCATCGGAAACCGGGTTTCCTGGGTAGAAACCCGGTTTCTGTTTTGTTTATTAAAAGGCAAGCATGTGCCTATAGGCGGTCAATGAACCTTTGTTACCATCATCCTCTTTTAGGTTATACTATTATCTATGATGGTCGCCCTTGACTTGCCCAATCTGGCTGAATTCTGCCGCCGTAATCGGATAAAACGACTTGCGGTGTTTGGTTCCGCATTGCGCGACGATTTTCGCCCGAACAGCGACCTCGATCTTCTCGTCGAATTTGAGCCGGGAGCACGCATCGGCCTGCGTTTCTTCTCGCTAGAGCGGGAGCTATCCGAGTTATTCGGGCGGCAAGTTGATCTGAATACTCCCAATTTCCTCAGCCCCTATTTCAGGGGCGAGGTGCTGGCTGAAGCGGAAGATCTGTATGTCGCGTCATGACGAGATTATTCGCCTGTGTCATATGCGCGATCATGCAGCCGAAGCCATCGCCATGACCCACGGTAAGCAGCGTGAGGACATTGATGGGGATCGGCTGTTGGAACTCGCCCTGGTGCGTCTCAGCCGCTATGCAACGACCGCCAAATCTCACGATGTCGCGCGCTTAAATTCTTCGATCATTGCTCGGCGCTGCGGATATTTCTCGATGTAAAACCGGGCCAGCGCCCGGCCCTCCTCACCGTGACCCAACTTTTGCATGCGAACCAGATAACCGGCCGCCTCCCGATAAACACCCCGATTGGATGCGCTGCTTAACAGATTCTCGACGAACTTCCGGTAAGCCACGGCCGTCTCGTCGGGAAAGCGCGTCTCGATCTCCAGTTGATAATTAGTCAGCAGACGTCGGTCGGCCAGGACGATATCGCGCACTTCCGGCCACATTTTCTCCCGCGCGTAAGCCCAGGCCGCTTGATCGCCGGGCGCGTAATGCGGTATCGCTCATACCCGCTCGATCTTTGAGACGGCACAACCCACAGGCGGCGGGCAATCCTGGTTCCAATTTAACCGCGCTTCAATTTCTCATGAACGCGCGCATATCCCACCCTTAACCCGTTTTAATCTATTTTCCTGCCATCTCTCCAAAAATAAATTAACCGCCGCCGTGGATTCTCGCCGTGGCGGGTGGTATTGTCCCCCGGAATAACTAACAGGATGGGCGAATCGGGCCCGGTTCGCCCGCCGACAAACCAATTGCCGGAGAAATGCATGAGCGATGAACTAACCTTTGAGCAAGCGGCTCACTCTCTGACAGACTATTTGAACGATGAGCTTCCGCGCACGGTGCTGGAAGTCAGCCGGAAGCTGGGCGACGCGCCTGACGCCCAATCGGCGAAGGTGCTGGGGATTGACCCGTCGGGTGTCGATCTATCAATTACCGGCGAAAACGAATTGGTGAAATTCGTGCGCATCGATTTCCCCCATCCCGCGGCCGACCCGAACGACATGCGCGGCATGCTGATGGGCCTGGTCGATTCCGTTGACGAGGCCGACGGCGTGGGGCGCGTCGCCACAGCCCGCGTTGAGACCCCGCGCGCCTCGCGCTATCTGCGGGCGCTGTGCAACCACTTCGACCGCAAGGTGCAGGCCGAATACGACGACAACGAAGGACACATCCACTTCCCGTTCGGCGAATGCGAGTTGCGCGCCGAGGCCGATGCGCTGCTCATCACCGTCTCGGCCGACAGCGAGGTGCGCATGGCCCGCACGCGCCACGTCGTGGCCGACCACCTGCTGCGCTTCGCCCAGAAGGAGACGCTGCAAGTAGACTGGGTAACAGTTGAGGGGATTGGAGCTTTGGAGATTGGGGGGTTGGAGACTGGAGATTAGCGATTTTCGACGTAATTCCGTTGTTTAATGACGTTTTCGTTTTAACACACTGTAACCAAAAGGATACATGAGATGAATAATCTGTTCCCGATTTCGCGCGGCCGCCTGCCGGTCGCCCTGCTTCTTGTTCTTGTCTTGCTGGTCGCCGCGGCTTGCGGGGGAAACGCAAGCCAGGCCCCCGCAGCCACCGAAGTGCCCGCCGAGGCCCCGGCCGAGGAGGCCGCCGAAGCTCCGGTCGAAGAAGCCGCCGAAGCTCCGGCCGAGGAACCGGCCGCCGGAACCCAAATCGTGGTCGATTCCACCGGCGCCGAGGTAGAAGTTCCGCTCAACCCGCAGCGCGTGGTCGCCCTGAGCGAGCGCGACATGGACGCCGCCTTCGCCTTAGGCGTCCCGCTGGTGGGCGTGGTCAACGGTCGCGGCGCGCAGACGCCGCCCGCCTACCTGCAATCCTACCTGGGCGATGCCGTCTCCGTCGGCGCGTTTTCCGAGCCGTCGCCGGAAGCCATCCTCAACCTGAACCCCGACCTGATCCTCATCGGCGGGATGTTCCCGGAACTGGAAGCGATGTTGCCGTCCTTCCGCGAGATCGCCCCGGTCTTCGTCACCTTCAACTCCGGCGACGACTGGCGGCTGGCTTTCCAGAACGCGGCCTACGGGCTGAACCGGACGGCTGAAGCCGAGGCGTGGCTGGCCGACTATGACGCCCGCGCGGCCGACCTGGCCGGCAAGCTGCCCGCCGGGGACGAGGTCAGCATCGTCCGTTTTAACCCCGACGGCCCGGTCATCATGGCCCCCGCCTCGTTCGCCAGCACCATCGTCACCTCGCTGGGGCTGACCCGGCCGGAAGGCCAGATGAGCATCGAGGGACAGGGCCACGGCGACACCGTGAGCCTGGAAGCGATCAGCGCCATCGACGCCGACCATATCTTCGTCGGCGCGCTGAACCCCGAAGGCACGGCCGTGCTGGAGGCCGCGCTGGCCAATCCGCTCTATGGCGCGTTGCAGGCGGTGCAGAACGACGCCGTCTCCGTCGTCGACGGCGCGGTGTGGACGTCGCTCGGCGGTCCACTGGCGGCGCAGGTTGTCCTTGACAACGTGGCCGCGGCGTTTGGAGCACAGTAGCCAATCGTTAACCTGACAGGTCGGGTTGCAGCGGCCCGACCTGTCAGGCTCTTGCCCCTAAACGATGGAATCCCAATCGACCTTTGCACCCGGCGGCGGCAAAACACGCCTGATCGGTTCCGCGGCGATGCTGCCGGTGGGGCTGCTCGTCGCCTTGTTGTTGCTGGCGCTGGCCGCGGCCGTGGCCGTCGGGCTGGGCGCGGCCGAGATCGACCTGGGCACCGTGAGCCGGGCGCTGGTCGCCTATGACTCCGGCCAGATCGAGCAGGTCATCATCCGCACCGTGCGACTGCCGCGGGTGGTGGCCGGGCTGCTGGTTGGCGCGGGGCTGGCCGCGGCCGGGGCGATCATGCAGGGCGTGACCGGCAACCCGCTGGCCTCGCCGGGACTGCTGGGCATCAACGCCGGGGCAGCGTTCGCCGTCGTGGTCGGCGTCTACGTACTGGGCGCGCCGCCGCTGCCGGTCTATGGGCTGCTGGCGATGATCGGGGCCACCGTGGCCGGGGTGCTGGTCTACGCGCTGGCCTCGCTGGGACGCGGCGGGGCATCGCCGGCCAAACTGACGCTGGCCGGGGTCATCTTCTCCCTCTTCGTCAGCGCCCTGACGACGGCGCTGCTCGTCCTCGACCAGAACACCTTCGACCAGATTCGCTTCTGGACGGTCGGCTCGCTGGCCGGGCGGGACTGGGGCATGGTGCTGTGGCTCGGCCCGTTCGTCGTGGCCGGGCTGGCTCTGGGCTTGCTGCTGGGGCCGCAGATCACCACGCTGAGCCTGGGGGCCGACGTGGCGCGCGGGCTGGGGCAGCAGGTGGGCCGGACGCGGGTGCTGTCGGCGGCGGCGGTCATCCTGATGGTCGGCGGCGCGGTCGCCATCGCCGGGCCGGTGGGCTTCGTCGGCCTCGTGGTGCCCCACGCCGTGCGCGTGCTGGTCGGCTACGATTACCGCTGGATCACCCCCTACTCCGCCGTGGGCGGGGCCTTGCTGGTGACGGTCGCCGACACCGCCGGCCGCGTCGTACAGCGGCCGCAGGAAGTGCCCATCGGGGTCATGCTGGCGCTGGTGGGCGCGCCGTACTTCATCTATCTGGTACGCCGCATCCGATGACCACCCCGACCGATCCGTTCCCTCGCCCCGGCTGGATAACCCTGCGCTCGCGCCGCCCGGCCGTCTCCTTCCGGCTCGACCGGCGGGCGATGACGATCATCCCCTTGCTGCTGGTGGCGCTGCTGCTGGCGCTGATCATCTCCACCAGTCAGGGCGAGTACGACATCCCCATGCTCGACGTGATGCGCGCCGCCGTCGGCCTGGAGACGGGCAACCCCAACCACGCCCTCGTCGTGCGCGATTTTCGCCTGCCGCGCATCCTGGTGGCGCTGCTCATCGGCGCGGCGCTGGGCGTCTCCGGCGGCATCATACAGGGCGTGACCCGCAACGACCTGGCCGACCCCGGCCTGCTGGGGGTCAACGCCGGGGCGGGCGTCCTCGTCGTGGGCTATCTGACGCTGGTAGCCGCCCCAGACACGACGCTGCTGCCGTGGCTGGCGTTGGCCGGCGGGCTGGGCGCGGCAGCGATCATTTACGGGCTGACGCGGCGCGGCGGCTCGTCGCCGGTGCGGCTGATACTCCTCGGCGTCGGCCTGGCCTCGCTCGGCGCGGCGCTGATCAACTACTTCATCACCCGGCTGGAAGTGGACTCGGCGCAGCGGGCGTTTGTCTGGCTGACGGGCAGCGTCTACGGCAGCACATGGGCCGACGTGCGCCTGCTGTTGGTGTGGGCGGGGCTGCTCATCCCGGCGGCGATGCTGATGTCCCGGCAACTGAACGCGATGGCCCTCGGCGACGCGGCCGCCGTCGGTCTGGGCGTGCGCGTGGAGCCATACCGGGCGGTGTTGCTGGCCGCCGCGGCCGGGCTGGCGGCAATCACGGTGACGGCCGCGGGCACCATCGCCTTCGTCGGGCTGGTCGCCCCCCATCTGGCCCGGCGGCTGGTCGGCCCGGCCCACGAGGCGCTGTTGCCGGCGGCGGCCCTCACCGGCAGCCTGCTGCTGGTGGTGGCCGATCTGGCGGCGCGGACGGTCATCGCCCCGACCGAGCTGCCCATCGGCGTGACGACGGCGCTCATCGGCGCGCCGTTCTTCGCCTGGCTGCTCTACAAGCGCGGGAAGTAGCAGATAAATATGGAAGGCATCGAGGCAAAAGAGCTGACGCTGGCCTATAACGGCACGCCGGTGATCGAGCAGTTAAGCGCGACGATCCGCCCCGGCGAGATCACCGCCCTCGTCGGGCCGAACGGCTGCGGCAAATCGACGCTGCTGAAGGGGCTGGCCCGATTGCTGCGGCCGCGCGGCGGCACAGTGCTGCTCGACGGCCACGCCATCCACGACCTGCCCACGCGCGAACTGGCCCGGCAACTGGGCATCCTGCCGCAGACGCCGACCGCGCCGGAAGGGCTGACCGTCTACGAGTTAGTGGCGCAGGGACGCTTCCCCCATCAGGGACTTTTCCATCAATGGTCGGCCGAGGACGAAATCAAGACGCGCGAGGCCATCACCGCCACGCATCTCATCCCGTTCGCCGACCGGCCGCTGGACACCCTCTCCGGCGGCCAGCGGCAGCGGGCGTGGATCGCTCTGACGCTGGCCCAGGACACGTCCATCCTGCTGCTCGACGAGCCGACCACCTATCTCGACATCGGCCACCAGCTGGAAGTGATGGAGTTGATCGAGCGACTCAATCGCGAGCGGCAAATGACTATCGTTTTGGTGCTGCACGATCTCAATCAGGCGGCCCGTTTCGGACGGCGGATGATCGTCCTCAAGGACGGGGCAATCATGGCCGACGGCGCGCCGTGGGACGTCATGACGCGCGAAATGCTGGCGGCCGTGTTCAGGGTGCAGGCCGACGTCATCCCCGACCCGGTGAGCGGCGTGCCCATATGCCTGCCTTATCGCACGCTGGAGGGGAGCCAGCCATCGGAAAACGCGGCGGCCAATTTCTTGCGGGATTGACCACGTGAAGCGGTCAGCGGCGGAGGAGCCGGAAAGAGATATCCCGGCCATAGCCGACAACGTTGGCCAGGTGAATCCACAGCAGGGCCAGGTTCTCCAGATGGCGCGCGGCCGTCAGGCCACCGGCGTCGACCACCTCAAAGCCCAACTCTTCGGCCAGCTGGGTCGCCGCGCCCTTGGCCATGGCATCATCGCCGCAGACGAACATCGTCGAGGGCTGCCCGTCGTAGACCGGATCGGCCATGTTTTCGGCCCCCGTCGTGTTAAACGCCTTGACGAACCGCGCGCGGGGAACCCGGGCCGCGATCTGCTCCGCGCCCGAAGTGCCCGCGTCGAACATCGGCCGCAGGCCGGGGGCGATGGGGTTGGTGCAATCGATGACGATCTTGCCGGACAGGTCGCCGGCCATCTCCACTCTTTCGCGCGCGGCCGTAAAGGGTACGGCCAGGACGATGACGCTGCTGCGGGCAGCGGCGTCGGCTACGCGGGCGGCCGAAGCGTTCGGCCCGGCTCCTTCCAGCAAGGCCAGAACCCGCTCGGCTCCCGGTTCGCGCGAGGCGAATGTGACAATGTGGCCCTTGTTTGCCCATCGCCGGCCCAGCGCGGCCGCCACCTGCCCGGTTCCGATTATCGCAATCTTCATCGACACCTTCCTTCCGGAATTCACCGGATTGGCCCACAATAACCGAATCTTCCCCCACCGGCAAGCCCAACCGACCGGTGGTCAGGGTTTTTCAGTAGTCGGCCCAGTGGTTGAAGGTGTAGAGGTCAGGCAGCGG
>JAHDWL010000156.1 GCA_023384355.1 Anaerolineae bacterium | reverse complement strand
GACATTACGAAACCATCGCGCCCGGTGTCGAACGGCCTCGACGCCAGTTCCGGGGTAGTATTGTAGCCGGTGGATAGTGCTCGCGCGGCAGCAAATGCCCCAAGACTAACCTTATCAATGCATGCTTCTGCCCCGCCGCACAGAGCGATGTCGGCCTCGTTAGAGCGTATCAGCCGCGCGGCGTCGCCGATGGCTTGAACGCTGGCAGCGCAGGCGGTTACAGGCGTGCCAATAGGACCTGTAAATCCATGCCTGATGGTAACATGTCCTGCCGCGAGATTGGCCAGAAACGATGGCACGGTAAAGGGTGATAGCCTCCGTGCTCCCCGTGTATCCGTTATACGAACTGCTGAAGCAATTGCAGGAAATCCGCCTATACCAGAGGCAATAATTGTCGCCGTGCGCTCACGTTCGTAGTCGCACGTAGGATGCCATCCCGCTGTTTCAAGAGCCTCCATCGCGGCCGCTAGTGCGAACAGAATGAAGCGATCCATTTTTCGTTGATCCTTTGTGTCAACGATCACATCGGGATCGAAACCGGCTTCGGAATCTTCAATCAGGCTGGGAACGAGTCCTCCGATTTTCACCGGCAGGTCGCTGGAGATTTCATCGGGCAAACTCCTAATTCCTGATTTTCCTTCCAAGAGCCTTTTCCAGCTTGTTTCGGTCCCGGAACCAAGAGGGCCCACCAGACCCATGCCGGTTATAACAATTCGACGCATTTGATTATTCCGCTTTTTCTGAGTTTACCCGCTTCACACGGTTTATGACGCGCATCGTTTCTTCCGTCGCCGCTGGGCCTGCTAGAAGAACCGTGTTTTCAGGAGTGATTTTTTCTCCAGTATCCGCATCGACTATGATGGCGTTTCGTTCCCTACCGGTTTCCCTGTCGCCAAGGCGCATGGCTATTTCATTGGGCGCAAGATTCCGGTTTCCCCATGCGAACAGGGCGATTGCTACCGGATAGAAATCTCGCCCCTTGTCGGTAAGGACGTATTCAAATCGAGGCGGATGATCATTGTATCGTTGCCTTTCAAACAACCCTTCGGCTGTGAGATGTTTCAATCGCCTCGCCAAAATGTTCGTGGAAATACCGAGATTCTTCTCGAATTCATCGAATTTGCTCAACCCTTGGAAGGCGTCCCGCAGGATCAGGATGCTCCACCAGTCACCGACGCTTTCCAGCGCTCGGGCTGCGGGACATTCGGATGATAGAAAGCTTGTTCGTTGCATGGCACATCCATAATGGCGTTACTTCTATTATGCAAGTTACATATGTGACAGCGGCGACATGACGCGAGGGCTATCCGAGGCATCCATTGCGGCGATTCGCCCGACCAGTTGAGCAGCGGCGATCACCCGGCCGGATGGCGGTGAATGCAACCCGTCCTATTTGCCGCCGATAGTATCCGGCAGCCCTCTCGCATCCGCTTTCCTGTTGCCTGTCCCGATTTTGCCTACTCTCTGATCGGCTCCGTCTCTTTTGCCGACTGGAGCCTGCATTGCGCGGAGGCCGAATCCTTTGGGGTCAGATCGCCGTAGTCTTCACCATCGTCTTGGTGATGACGTGGGCGGCGACGCAATGGGTAGCGTTTCGTCTCGGCTTCCAGCCCCAGCTTGGCAATCCGTGGTTCGAGCTGGTTGGCCTGCCGGTCTATTATCCGCCGGCCTTCTTTTGGTGGTGGTTTTCGTTCGACGCCTACGCGCCCGCGATCTTCGTCGAGGGCGGCATCATCGCCGTATCGGGCGGTTTCCTCG
>JAHDWL010000069.1 GCA_023384355.1 Anaerolineae bacterium | reverse complement strand
CGGGGCCGTAGATTTCAACGATACGGCCGCGAGGCACGCCGCCCACGCCGAGGGCAATGTCGAGCGATAGCGCGCCTGTCGGGATTGACGCCACCTGCATGTGGGTCGCTTGCCCCAAACGCATGATGATGCCGTCGCCGAAGCGCTTGTTCAGCGTGGCGACCGTGTTCTCCAATGTTCGTGCTTTTGCCTGATCGATTGCCATATTGGCTCTGTGGGTCGCAACACCAATTGATTTGATGAAACGTCCTGCCCAGAACTTTCTCCAATCAACGGGATCACCTGGAAATCTTATGTAGTGTACAATAGGCAAATGCAATTAGCAAACTCCATGGAGGGCGATTCGGCCTTGCGCGGCCGTGTTCGACGAGCAACATCGGGTGATGCGGCAGCCATCCAGCGCCTGCTGAAAATGGGGGTTTACATTCATATCCATGTCGATTGGCGACTGCCGGGAGAATGGCTAAATCGGCCCGGTTTTATGGTGTTCGAAAAGGAGGTCGGCAGGAAAAATCAGGATCGGAACTCGTCGCCTGTCGTTGCCTGTCTGGCAATCGCTGCTGACCCGCCGCCCGCGGCCTGGGTTCGCGTGGCAGCGGTGGAATCGCACACCGGTTATGACCAAATGAACGCCATGTTCGGCGAAATACTTGGCGAGTTGGACCCGGCGATAAATGAAATCGCCTGGTTCCTCGCTGATTATTTTCCCCTCCACTGGCTGGAGCGCATGGGATTTGAACAGGTGAGTGAAGTGATCGGGTTTCGCAAGGAGGGGCTGGACGTGCCGGGCTACGTGACGCCGGCAGGCCTTGTCGTTCGGCCGCTTCTTATGGAGGATATTCCTGCCCTCGCAGCAATTGAGACGGCGGCTTTTGAACCTCGATGGCGGCACAGCGCCGTCGATCTTGGCCTGGCCTGGAGGAATTCGATTTCTTTTACCGTGGCTCTGGTCGATGACAAGCCCGTAGCCTTCCAATTCAGCACCGGTGGCGGCGGTACGGCGCACTTGTCGCGTATGACTGTCCAACCGGAATGGCAAGGAATGGGGATCGGCGCGGCACTCCTGGCAAAGGCGATGGAGAGCTACCGCCTCCAGAACATTCAGACCGTCACGCTAAATACCCAAACAGACAATATCGCCTCGCGTCGGTTGTATGAGCGATTCGGGTTCAGACCGACCGGATATTCCTATCCGATATGGTCATACTTTGTCTCCCGACCGACCTGATCCACATCTTAAACTGAAGTTCAGCAATACCCCCTCAATCCACAAGATAAATTTCCTTCTCTGGATCGTAACTTACGCAAATCACGGTTCCGCAGGTGGTTGTTGTGATAGAGTGGCTTGTGATTTCGTTCTGTTCAGTCCCTTGGGCGGAACCTTCATGTTCGCCGGTTACCATCCGATCCAGAAGCATCTGTTCCTCGTCGGTTAATGTAGCGCGCAATGCTGACAGTTTCTTGAACAACGATTTGTAAACTGATTTTTCGCCCACAGTGTTGCATCCTGGTGATCGTGGTTTGTGTCTGCGATGTTTGACGAATATACCATGTCAACGGCGGGTCTGTCTGTCACCAATGCGACACAAGGATGTTGAATTTGTAACCGAACCTCACGGGTTCCCCTCTTCCGCAACTCGTTGCAGCGCTTCACGGTTTAATATCATAATCCGGCCTCTTCCTGTGAGCAGCCAGTTTTTCCGTCGCCATTTACTGAGATTATTAGCGACGGTTTGACGGGTAAGGCCGGTGCGTTGGGCCAATTCCTCCTGTGACAAGGTGATATATCCTTTATCTGGTCCCGCGCGATCGATTTTGTCCATTTCCAAAATTACGCGCGCAATTCGGGCTGGCGCATCCAGGAACGCCAGAGCACTCTCGCGTTGATGGGCTTTAAAGAGCCGCTGTGTCGCTACCTCAAGCATACGGCGAGCGACCGCCGGTTCCCTGTCAAGGACGGCCATAAAAGCCCGGCCCGAGATTTCCAGGACTTCGCTGTCTTCACGTGCCTGAACTCCCGCCGTGCGTCCTTCCGCGGATGTTAATATAGACAACTCGCCGAAGGCATCACCGGGTTTGATCTCATTGATGATCAGTTCGCGGCCGTCGTAGCTCATCAGAACTACCGCCAGCTCTCCGGAGCGAAGGATGTAAATCGCTTTGGCTGGCTCGTGTTGATAGAACAGGAAATCACCCTTTGCGATTTTCACAAAACGCCCGGCGTCGGCCAGTATGTTCCAGCTTTCTTCTTGTAGCCCGGCTAAAAAGGGAGTGGATCTCAGGAACTCGACACGCTCGCGCCGCCCCACCTCTGAATTCATCAAATCTCCAAATTATTCAGCCAGTTTGGCCGCAATATGTTCCAATCCTTCTGCTCTGGGCCGCAGGCGTGGGAAAGGATAGTTGGCCGGAAAAAGTATGCGTATAGGGGAGCAAGATTGCCCGTGTTACCCCAGTGACTCCAGCTCGTCCACCATCGCCCGCAGGACATCATAACCGCCTTGCCAGAAAGCGGGGGAGGAGATGTCAAAGCCGGCTTCATCCAGAACCTGAACCGGTTCGGCCGAGCCACCTACTGACAGCAATTTGAGATAGCGGGGGATGAAGGAGTCACCTTCACGGCGATATTGCTGGTAAAGCGACAACACAAGGAGCTGGCCAAAGCTGTAGGCATAGGTATAGAAGGGGGTGGCGTAAATATGGGGGATGGTGATCCATTCCCACTTGAATTCGTCGTTCAGGGTAACAGCGTCGCCGAACTGCGAGCGCAGGTTGTCCATGTAGGCGTCGCAAAGTTTGTCAACCGTATCGCCGGCCATGATGCGCCGGTGGGCTTCACGCTCGAAGATGGTGAAATAAGCCTGACGTTGCACTGTGGCATAAGCGTCATCGATGGCGTAAGCCAGCAAGTCCTTGCGCACGCGTGGATCGCTTTCCTGAGACAACAGCCGGTCTGTGAGGAGCATTTCCGAGAAAACCGAGGCTGTTTCGGCCAGGGGTAACGAGGAATGGAAGGTCAGCAGGGAGTGATCGGCGGCCTGCATGGAATGGATGGCGTGGCCTAACTCGTGGGCCAGAGTGGCAACGTCGCGCGCTTTCCCGGTGAAATTGACCAATACCCAGGGTGTTTGATCCGGCAGGACGCTGTAGCAGAATGCGCCACCACGCTTGCCGGGTCGCGCCTCCGAATCGATGTGATTTTCGATGAAAACGCGACGGGCCATATCGGCGAGATCGGGCCAAAAGGCATCGAAGCTGTCCATGACCGTCTCATACGCCTCGGCGTAGGAGTAGGATTTGTTGTTTGTCGCCAACGGCGCATAGATGTCATACCGCTGCAGCCGATCCATCCCCAGCCAGCCGGCCTTGAGCCGGAAGTAGCGCTGGAAGAGGTCGTTATTGGCCTTGCAAACGTCGAGCAGTGTCTCCACGGCTTTATCCGGTATGTCATTGTTCAGATTGCGAGGCGAGATTGGTGACGCAAACTTGCGCAGGCCGACGCTTTCGGCATGCCAATCCCGAACGCGATGATTGTAGATCTGCGCCAGCACGGAACTATGCTCTTCGTAGACTTTGAAAAGTTCCCGATAGGCATTGGCACGGATTTCGGCCGATGGGTGGCGACATAACGCCATCAACTGGTCCCGCGTCAGGGTCAGTTTCTCCCCTTCCACCTCAACGGAAAATGAATAGGCGCTGGTCATCATCTCGTACAAGTTGATCATGGCATCGATGCCGTTTGAATCCTTGAGATTGATGATCTTCTCTTCAGGCTCGTTAAGCGTGAAGGGTTTCATCTTGAGCAGGGTCTTTACGTAGTGGCGATAATCTCCCGATTGGGGGGTGAGTCGGGCCGCGGTTTCATCCGGCCAGGCTTTGATCCACAGGGTGAAGAAGAGGAGGCGATTGCGAATTTCGGTCAGAACCTGGTCAACCCGGTCGCGGCGGTTGAGGGTTGCTTGCTCTCTGGTATCCGCCAGAAATGCCAGCTGGGCATACGCGCCAATCCGATAGGCGAGGCGCAAAACTGCTTCGTAGCGAGCGAGAAGGTCGATGAATGATGCCGGATCGAGGTCGTTATTCAGACGGCCGCGCTCGCTTTCAAATGCTACGGTGAGAGCCTCCAGCTCAACCAATGATGATTCGAGCGAGGACTCGACGGGTTCTTTTAGCAGGTCGTCCAAGCTCCATCGGGCGGGGGTGATGTTTTTATCCACGAGTATGCGCCTCATTATCAGGGGTGGGCAAAGCAGAAAAATATTTTAACCGGTAGGGCGAAAAAGAAAAGGCTACAGTGGGATACTGTAGCCTTCAGGTCGCGGGGGCAGGATTCGAACCTGCGACCTCCGGGTTATGAGCCCGACGAGCTGCCTCTGCTCTACCCCGCAACAACAAGACGGGATTATAGTCGATTAGGCGGGAAAGTCAAATTTGGGCTTCGGGCTGACCGGAAGTGTCATTTACCGAATTCGCGACGTTGGTTCGGTTTTTTGGATCGATTGAGAAAATTAACGATCCTCTTTTTCAGAAGAATCGGTCGTAATTGTTTCCATTCCATTCGTGGATCGAAATCATCCTCTGATGATTTCGTCGGGCTGAAACGCTGAAGCACGTACTGGCGAGTGAGATTTCGTATCGGCTTTTGACCTTCAGGAACAACGGATACCATGGCATCGGCCTGCTCGTATGGAGTCTGTGTCGTCCGCCAGGGGATTTCAAGCCATTTCGCCCAGTCCCCCAACCGGGTGTAACTTCGATTAACATCGCCCTCAATGCGCCGGTTGTAATTAACCCCGTACAATACGACTGCGCCGGCCGCGCCCAACAGTACCAACCCAAAAAGCACCTGCCACCACGCAACCTCTCCCAGAATCCCCTGCTCCGCCTGGACGTCTGCCCCTTCGCCCAAGCCACCCAGCAACCCGCCGCCGGACTCAAACTGATCCGCGTCCGCGGCATCCTCAACTCCTTCGGCCAGAGGCCTGTCCCGGTCGGGGTTTACTGGGCCTGCCTGGCCCACGCCCACTGTCGGCCTCTCGGCGACGGGTATGGAGGCAGTTGGCTCAAATTGTATCCATCCATAGGCAGGGAAATACACCTCCACCCAGGTGTGGGAATTCGTCGCCCTAACGCGATAGGACATGGACGGTTCGTCATATTCACCTAAAGCATATCCACTGACCAGACGCGCCGGCACGCCCTGTGAGCGCAACATGATGGCCATGGCCGACGCATAATAGGTGCAATATGCTTCCCGCAATCCAAACAGGATGTAATGTACCGGGTCGATGCCATCCGGTGGCGCGGCAATCTGATCATTATAGGTTATGTTAGCTCGCAGGTAATCGCGAACGGCAATCGCCTTGTCATACGGGTTAGTCAATCCGGCGGTCAGTTGTTCAGCCAAAGCGATGGTATCGGGTGTAATCGTTTCCGGGAGTTGAAGATACCGATCACTCACCCATTGAGGATATTCTGTGGAAGTCCTTCGCAGGTCGGTGGCATTGGCCAACGAAACGCGGGACATTATTTGATATTGGTCACCCTGGCGCAAGATGAATCGCGAGCGTAACGCCGTAATCAGGGCCTGACCATCCGGATCAAATGTGGCTTCCACCACCATCTGTCTGTCGGAATTTATGACCTCAGGCGCGGCATAGAGAAAGCTGGAATTGGGAAGATAATTCGTAACGGTTTGGGTAACAACCGTTCGTGATGTTGTCAGCGGGATATTCAGGGGGCCATCCTCAGGGTAATGAACGAGGTCCTCCACCTCACTTTTAGCCGCTCGCCAACTTCCATTAACATAACTGTCGTACACGATTGCCTGCCAATAAACACCATAAGGCAGCTCCTTTGCCACCTGAACATCCATCACCAGCGTGTTGCCGACAGTCCGCGGTCCTCCCAGAACCAAAGTATCCTGATACGGATCGCTCGTTCCCGCGCTGTATGACCGCAAGGAGGAAAAAAGACGGGTCCAGGTGTCCTGAAAGGAACGCCATGGAGTACCTGCTCCGACCACAACTTCGCTGACCGATGTTGAAGCTCTCAAACCCGGCAGACTCCAGGCCAATAGCAGGGCAATCAGCGTTGCCACCAGACCGGCGCGAAGGAAATCAAACTGAATTCCCTTGTCGTAGCGTACGGAGGCGCGTCGCCATTCAGCCTGCTCGGCCGAGAGATGGGTAGCAGCTACAAATAACAAGGCCAGCAAAGTATAGATAACAAGGAATATAAGCAATGGCTGTGGGCCGTTATAGTAATAGACGACACTCAGCAAGACGACGCCGGTAGGAATGATCACGCGCCAGACGTGGGCACGGCGAAAGGTGTACCACCCGGCCAAATACCCCAGAATCCAGAACACCGTCACAGTTTGTATGACAAAGATGATGCCATCCCGGCTGGTACCGCCATCGAACGCCTTTTGTAACCAGCCAATCTGCCGGGTAATCAGATCGAGGACTCGCTCTCGCCACGAGCTTTCGTATGGGAGCGTGGAACCGACGAGGAAGAAAATGAAGAATAGACCGTAAATGACAGCGAAAATGTGCGCAGTGCGGTCGGTGAACGCACTCTTGGCAAGCAGCCAGCCGGCCGTTAAAGCCAGGGTCGCCACGATCGGCAGCACATGCATGCCATCAATCAAGTCTGCCTGCACCACGGCCATGCTCGAAACCACCAGCATGGCCCAAACCAGGAATAAGGATGGCAAACCTTCACGCAATCGCCCAGATGTGTCCATATGGCTATGTCCCGGTTTTTCGGTAATTATTGCGCAATGAGAACAGTCGAATCGATAGCCTTAAAGTAGATGCAGCCGATGCCTGCCTGAAGCCAAATTATTCTAGCGAGTGGCGACAAGGTGTCAATATAGTGACAAAACAATTTATTCAGTCCTCATCATAGCCCCCGTCGGGCAGGGATGACTCGCTTTCCTGCTTGTTCAGCCTGCGGAAAACATATAGGACGTAACCTGTACCCAATATCGCGGAGAAGATGAACCATTGCAAAGCGTAGTCAAGGTGGGGTCCTTCCGACAGATCGACCTCCTTCGGAATCGGCACGGGAAACTGATCAATTCTGCCCTCCTCAGGGGTCAACTTCACATAGAATGGCAAGACCGGATAAGGCAACCTGTCAGCCAGGGCGGCTATATCGACCCGAAAAAGTTCATCGGTCAGGTCATCGGGAGCATTAGCGGCCGTAGTTCGTCGAAGGATTGTCTCCGTCAACGCAACATACCCCTTAATTGTTTGAGGCCCCGTTCCCTCGTCATATGCCAAGCCGGTAGCGTGATCCGCGTCAGAAATCCAGCCTCGATCCACCAGTACCGCGACCCCATCTTCACCGTCGAGAATGAAGGGCGTAATCAAATGCACGCCGGCTCGGCCGCTCCAAGTCTGAAGCTTCAAAACGTACTGGTTATCGAAATCATATCTCCCGGTCGCAATGACATTCCGGTTAGGTAAATCAGCCGGCACATCATCCGGCTTCAAGGTGATAAAGGCGTTGTACTCATCGTTCAGATTGATTGGAGCTGATTCGATTGCAGCCAGGAGTTGGGCGTTGGCAATACGTCGCTGAGCAAGGCGGTCGAGTTGCCAAAATCCCAATCTTGCGAACAAAATCATGAGGGCAATGACGATAAGCGTTACCCACCACCACTGCCTGCTGAACATGGCCCGGGCCACGGCTGCGATCTGCCTCATACTCTCTTTCCTTTACCGGAGCCGCGTGGCGAGATACCCGGCGCGGCCAACGCTTCGTCCGACAACCAGGGCACATCTTCCTGCAAAGGTTTTCGACCCTCACCCGACAATATCATGAACATCAAAGCCAGAGCGGTCATGAAGTACATCATGCTCCCCGGTATCCACATAATGATCCCGCTCAATCTCTGGTCGTCCAGAACCGACATTCCCCACAGACGGGGCATATCGCTATAGAATGTGTAGATCGGTTGTTTAGCAAAAGCCAAAGTCGCCCCCAGAGCCATATTAGGCGGAATGGCCGCCAGTACAAAGATAACCTTGGCCGGGCGACTCAGATTCTTGTGCAATCGAGGTCCGGCCCCGGTCACCGTCCACCAAAACAGCATACCGGCCGCGAACATGGTAATGTGTTCCAGGTCATGGACAAACTCTCTCCGCAGCGCAGCGTTATACATATTAGGATCGTGCCAGCCGACGATGAACAGGATCATTATGAACCAAACCGTCGCCGGGCCGGTCATTTTCCTCAGAACGCCGCCGACAACCGATCTCTTATTGAGCAAGCTGTTTATTGCCCCGCCCACTGACAAACGCCAGCGCGGCGGTAGCCCCCACAACAGAAAAGGCATCGGGTTGGGTAACAGGAGGAGGATGGGTGCGACCATGATCAACAGCAAATGCTGGATCATGTGCATGAAAAAGAGTTGCTGAACCAGAACATCGAGGGGTGACATCAAGGCAAAACTGATGACGAACAGCCCGGCGATATAGGAAACTGGTCGCCATCCAGCGCCCAGCGAACGCCACCCCTTTGCGGAGCTGCTGATTGATCGGAGCCGTCGCCAGCCGAGTACGAATAACGTTCCGAGAAATAAAACGGAAAATATGACTTCAGGACGCCAATCCCATGAGGACAGCGCCGCCCGCGCGATGGGATCCATGCCCTGATTGTAGCGAAAGTGGCTCCAGATGGGGATCAAAACAGGGCTGCGGCTCAGATGATGTTCAGCCGCAGCCCCGGAAATTTGATACTGCTAGGCCGGCTGCCCCATCAAATAGAGGGCGGGGTAAAAGAATATCCAGACTACGTCAACGTAATGCCAATAAATGGCGGTCGCCTCGACACCCCAATGCCTTTCCGGGGTGAAGACTCCGCGACGACCATTCCACCAAATGATCAGGATAAGCACGATACCGCTCAGGACATGAAGCGCGTGCATACCCGTCATGGCGTAAAAAACTCCGCCATAAACGCCGTCCGATGGCTTAAGATGTCCGAACAGCTCGATTCCAAAGAGGCTCCCGCTCAGGCCGAAGACATTCCACTCCATGACAACAACCATGATGAAGAATAAAAGGCCCATTAGCGCCGCGATAAGGGCGCTGCGCAGGAACCTCTTCTGGTCTCCATATGCCGCCCCAGTCTCGCTCCGATACATAAAATAGCTGCTCAAAAGCAAAACACCAGTCGCCAGCAAGCCGACTTCCTGACTCAAGTCTGGGCGGGTATTCCCCCACAGGACAAATCGCGAGGTGAAAAGCGCGCCGAACAGAAATAATTCAGAGAAGAGAAAGAGCCACAATCCAAGCCGGTTCGACCGGATTTGGGTTGCATACGGCACTTCGTGTCCGTGTGCCTCATCGTGTGTCGTCTGGACCGTTGCAGCGCTCATCAATGATTCTCCTCTCTCCACAACCGCGAGATGTGCATGAAATTCTGAATAATCACCGCTGCCTTGATGATGGCGATGATAAACAGGAATACCAGTGAACCGAGGTATATGGCGGCAAAAAACTCAATTATGGTCAGGACTGCCAGAATCGCCAGGGTGATGTATCCAAGGCGATATGCAGCCGCTTTATTTTCATTCATTGTGTCCTTCATCTCCTCGGTTAATCACCGGACGGTGCGGGAGCCAGATTGCGAGTGTAGACGGAACCGGCAAGGCCATAATCATACGGTTCGCCGACGACCTCAAAGGGTACATCATAGTTGAACTCGGGCACAGGTGACGGGATTTGCCATTCCGGCGAGCGCGAGCGCCAGGGGTTTGTCTCTGCAACCGGTTGTGACCGGGCGCTGGAAATGAAATTATAAACCATAATCAGCACCGACCAGCCAATCACCAAAGCAGCCAGGGTAATGAGAACTTGTGTGGTGGTGATGCCCAATGCAGGATCGTAGTCGGCAACACGACGACGCATTCCCAACAGGCCAACACTCATCTGGCCGATACTCATCACCCAGAAAGCGGGCAGCATCAGCCAGAAATGGATTTTGCCAAGCCTCTCCTTATACATGTGCCCGCTGACTTTCGGATACCAGTAATAGAGCGCCGCAAAAAACGGGAAAATATAGCCGCCGAACATGGTGGCATGGAAGTGACCGACGATCCAGTAGCTATCGTGCAAATGCAGGTCCGTGGGAATCGTCCCCAGGATGGGACCTGTGACGCCGCCGATCAGGAAAACTGAAATCGCGCCAAGGACAAATAGTAACGGCGTGGGTGGATTCTTGGGCAGTTTACCCTCCCAAATCGTCGCTACCCAGCTGAAGAACTTGACACCGGTCGGGACGGCAACAAGCATTGTCGAGAACATGAAAGGCATACGCAAAACGTCTGCCATTCCTGATGTGAACATGTGATGCGCCCACACGAGGAAGCCGACCAGGGCAATGCCAAAACTTGACAGAGCCACCCAGCGATAACCGAACAGAGGCTTGCGCGCATAAACCGGCAACAGCTCGCTGATGATCGACAGACCAGGGAGAACGAATACGTAGACCACCGGGTGGGAGTAGAACCAGAAGAGATGTTGGTAGAGAATGGGGTTGCCGCCGCCATTTGGATCGAAGAAATTAAGACCAAGGACACGTTCGGCCACCGTCATGGTCAGAGCAACACCAACGGTTTGTGTCGCTGTCAACTGGATGATAGATGCCGCGGCCGCTCCCCAAACAACAATCGGCATGCGGAACAAGGTCATACCTTTGGCCCGCATCGTGGTTGCTGTAACCAACATGTTAATGGAACTGGCGATCGACGAAAATCCGTTGATCCAAAACCCCAGCAGAAAAAGGACGACACCCAACGGCGCGCGCAAGCTCAGCGTTGAATAGCCGACCCAACCCGTATCCCAACCGCCGACAGCCATGCCGGCAAGGATGAGAACAACCGCAGGGAGCGACACCCAATAACTGAAGGCGTTCAGGCGTGGGAAGGCCATATCAGACGCCCCGATCATCAATGGCACGAGGTAATTAACCATGGCGCCGACGCCGAGCAAGATACTGGCAATCATGACGATGCCGTGGGCACTGAACAGGGTATTAAACTGGTCGTTTGTTAACCACTGCATCCCGGGCTGTGCCAATTCGATGCGGAAGATAATGGCAAATATACCGCCAACAAGAAGGACCAGGATGGCGGAAATGCCATACTGAATGCCGATAACCTTGTGGTTATAATCGACGTTGACATATCGGGACCATTCCGGCTTGCCTTCAGGCGTGCCATGGCGCAGGGGAGTCCGTTTGCCGACCACCCATTTTAGCCAATCCGTAAGGACACCGGCAGCCAGTAAAAAACCGATAAAGCTGACGATCGCTCCAAAAGCGACGGCCGGCTCATAGAGCCAGGGGGTAGGCATGCCGCGCAAGGCGCGCAGACCGGCGATGAAGCCATAGCCCAACGCCCAGGCGACGAACTGGCCCACGAGGCCCTTTGTCAGGGCCGAGGTAAGGAGGATTTTTAGCGTTCTTAACATCTAACTGCTCCCTGTTGTCTATCGGCACTCATTGCAGTGTTTTGATGAATGCGATTAGGTCTGCGGCGATATCAAGGTCGATGGCTTCGGCTGACTCGACCTCCTGCTCGCGGGTCGCAAATTGGTCACGGTAGTTTTGTGGCATAATGTTCGGGTTAAACCCGGAGACGACCTGGGCGTTGGGATCATAAATTGCTGTGGTGATATAGGTATCATCCGCGGTTGTGGTTGATCCATCCGCCAATTCCACCTCGTGAGAATAGAGACCTTTCCAGGTCGGACCGACCCCGGGCGTGCCGTCTTGCGAATGACAGGCAACGCACCCAAAACCCTCAGCGCTGGCCCAAAACGCGCCGCGTTGCTCCGGCGTCATCTCGGCGAATGCCGGCGCAGCCGACTTCTCTTCTACCCAAGCCTGAAAATCAGCATCACTCACAACCCGAACATCTGCTTCCATCAAGGTATGGTTCAAACCGCATATCTCAGCGCACCGCAGCTTATAGCTCCCTATCTGGGTTGGCGTGATTCGAAGTGTCGTTTCTCGTCCCGGCACAAGGTCCTGTTTCACGCGAAACTCGGGCACCCAAAATGAATGGATAACATCATCGGCGTTCATTTTCAGGACAGTCGTGCGACCAACCGGCAACACAAGCTCGCCCGAACCCAAATTATCCTGTTCGGGATAGCTGAAGTTCCAGATCCATTGCTTGCCGGTCACATTGACTGTCATCTCCCCCTCTTTGGGTCGGGTGATCTCGTTCAAGGTCACCGCACCCCAGACGCCAAAGCCGAGCACTACAAACAATGGGATGATAGTCCACCCGACTTCCAGCTTTGTGTTGCCGTGGATATGCGGCCCATCCGTCTCATCATCATCCTGGCGTCGAAAGACAAAAACGGAATAAATCATGAACACCATGATGAGCGAGAAAAGGAAGGCGATCATCCAGTAATGACCGTTGAACAGAGTGTCGATCGGTCCCGCTTCGGCACTTGCAGCAATGGGGAGCGCAAAAATATACTCAAACAAGAAGCGCAACCCCACCGTCGACGCAATTAACAGGATGACAACGCTGATAAAATGTCTAAATCGTCCCATTCTTCAATATCCTATCAAGATTGACCCGAACCCGCGCCACCAAACTAGACCCGAACGGGTAGCGATTGTGTTGCCTCCCAGAGGTGACAAAGGTCACTATACGGCAAAAACCCGGCCACTCGCATTCAAATTGTCGGGGAATCCGGCGTTAAAATTACCTGTGGCTGGTTCCCAAGCCGGTTCCGCCGAAGGCGACCGGGATTCTACTGCGGCATATTCAGAATGGCAATTACGCCGATGCCAAGACCAACGACCAGCAAGCCCGTCATGACGATTGCAATAAAGTCCCAGGGGATAGCCAGGGATTCTGTGTTGTTCAGTGCCGCGATTCGTTCTGACCGCAACCAAATGGCCATGATCGTGAGCGCGATGAGCGACACGATCATTACCAGGGCGAACGTAATATTGACAATCGATCCATTGCGGACAATTTGGCCGGTCGGGAAAATCATCCCGGTAAGCAACAAGGTCAGAAAAGCGAGGAACATAATTATGGCCATGGTTGTCGTAATGACCGACCATCGCCGCCAGGTTGTCTCCGGTGCGGCGCTTGTCGGTCGCGTCTGACGCATATCGGCAATAACGTCCGTCTGCCGCTTTTCCAGCGCGGCCGCCTTTTTCTGGTAATCAGCACTTGATGTTGTCCGCGCAACAATACGGGAAATAATAATATAGATAATCCCCAGGGTAAGACCCGCACCAATCACCAGGCCGGGAATCAGGACAGCCAGTCCGAGCATCAATTGCCAGCTGGGCAGCGTAATTTCCGTGCGACCGCCGACCGGAACAGGTAATGGGATGGTAACCATCGTCTGTTCACGTGGCAATGGAGTCGATGAATTCCCCCCGAACAGAGATGGAATGAGAATAGTCAAGATTCCGCTGCCGACAAGGATGGCAAAGATTATTCCCCAGGTAATCCATGTTTTCTTGTTTTTCAAGACGCCAACTCCACTTAATTTATCTATTCAATGACCAAAACCAGCCTATGAGGGCGTAATACTATCACAAATAGCCCGTTGCAACAGATATCGGGATATTAATCCCGCGCGGGATTCTTGTCGCTGAATCGCCCCAGCAACCTGCGAATTGCTGAACCTTTCGCTTCGGCAGGAATTTCCTGTTGCAGATCCTCCCGTAACGCTAATAACGTGCGATGATACAGTGACTTGACTGCC
>JAHDWL010000155.1 GCA_023384355.1 Anaerolineae bacterium | reverse complement strand
GGACATAGGGCAGGGTGCGGATCCAATTGATACAGGTGTAAGTCCAGAAATCAATGAGGACAACTTGGCCGCGCAGTCCGGCGGGCGAAAGTGGCTGTGAATTGAGCCATCCGGTCGCGCCGTCGAGAGAGGGAAAGCCACCTTGCCCCTGGTCGTCGGCAGATCCACCGATTTTTGTCTGGCCGAACTGTGCTTTTGCCAAACTGAATATACCGAGCATGGCGGCCGCAATAGTCACGGCCACAATACCCAAAAAATGGCGACGATTATGGTTGATTTCTTCAGACATGGGTCTCTCTCCATTAGCTTCACATCAATATGACCGCCAGTGGCGTGGGACGGCGGGTACAAGGTATACCCGCCGTCCACACGCGCCGATCAACGCCGTGTGCTGGACACAGCAGCGGGTGTGTGCGCTGCATCGTGGTACGGGGCCAGGAACGTTGTCAACGCCGCGAGCATCTCTTCGGGCGCCTGCTCAGCGACCCAGTGGCCGACACCGGGAATGACCACGACCTGCACGTCGTTCGCCAGAGGCTTCATCGCTTCTCCGGACAGTGCCCCCCAGCTCTTCTCCCCGCCGATCCCGAGAACAGGCATCGTCAGCATGGTGGCCTTCCGCTCATGATTCTGGGCGAGGGTGGCGTCCCAGGCGCGATACAGCCCGAAGCTGGCGCGCAGGACGTCCTTGTCACGGTTGTACAGGTTGACGTAGTACTCGATGGCGTCCTCCGGCAGCGTCGCTCCGCCGCCCTGAATGGCGAACTCGTAGCGGTAGAAGCCGCCCGCGTGGCTGCTGACCATGTCCACGATCAGCTCGTCGTTGACCCGGTTGAAGGGGATGTGCCAGAGCCGGTTGTTGAGCGGCTCGGGGACGAACAGGGGCGGGGCCTCAGCCGGCGGCGGCAGCGGTGGCCCAGGAATTTCGGCGAGGGCCACGCGGTCGACCCGGTTTGGGTGATCGGCGGCCAGGGCGTAGCCGATGATGTACCCGGTGTCGTGGCCGACCACGGCGAACCGCTCGTGGCCGAGCACATCCATCAACGCGACCAGGTCATCGGCGAGGGTGCCGGCGTCATACCCATCCTGCGGCTTATCGGACAGGCCGATCCCGCGCTGGTCAACGGCGATGACTTCGAAGTCCTTGGCCAGCGCCGGCATCAGGAAACGCCAGGCATACCAGTTCTCCGGCCAGCCGTGCACCAGCAGCAGCGGCGGTCCCTCACCACCGCTGACCACGTGCTGGCGGATGCCATTGGCCTGGACGAAGCGGCTGGTGAAGGTGTCGGTGAACCCTGGCGGGAGGTTCGGCGCGCCGGAGACGGAGCCGGGGCCCTCTGAAGCAGAGCTGGTTGCTTGCACATTGCCGTTTTTGTTATTGCTTTGTTCCATAATAGGGTTCCTTTCATTAACTTGTAGAGCTTGTAAATTACTGCAACTTGTGATGGCCAGGAGGCCGAGTGCAGCCAGGACTGCGCCTGTCGTTTGAAGCAGATGCCGTCGCAACATTCCCGCCATAGAGGAGGATTCGAGGCCGGCCGCTTGTATATTGTCGTATTTGTTATTGTTCATTTTATTGCCCTTCTTTCATTTAGCTTAGGCTCAAATAAGGTAGATTGGACGAACTCTCTCGATGGAGAGCATGCACCCAAATCCCTCGATCATTACCCGGTTTTGAATTCAAATAGAGGGTATCGCGTGTGGCGGGGGAGACGGCGCGTATTATGCCCGCCGGCCCCCTCTCTAACTAACGCAGGGACCTGAACGCGGCCCGCACCTCGCGGGTGAAGAGCGCCGGCTCCTCC
>JAHDWL010000068.1 GCA_023384355.1 Anaerolineae bacterium | reverse complement strand
GAATCGATGCCGAGCGTCCTCGTGCCGGTGCGGGAAGTGCCCATCCGAATCTCCATCCCGCGTATTGAGGGCCTGAATTTTGTCGGCGGCGTCAAGCTTTCGCCCAACTTCGCCGCCATCCTCATCGGCCTCACCATCTACACCGGCGCGTTCATCGCCGAGATCGTTCGGGCCGGTATTCAGTCAGTCGCCAAGGGACAATCTGAGGCGGCCCGCGCGCTTGGTCTCTCGGAATCGCAGCGCCTGCGTCTGGTCGTGTTGCCCCAGGCACTGCGCGTCATCATCCCGCCCATGACCAGTCAATACCTGAATCTGACCAAGAACTCCAGTCTGGCCATTGCCGTCGGCTACCCCGATCTGTGGTCAACCGCGTTCACGACGCTCAACCAGTCCGGCCGGGCTATCCAGGTCTTCCTGATCGCCATGGGCACCTATCTCCTGTTCAGTCTGATAATTTCAGCCTTCCTGAACTGGTACAACCGCCGTATGGCGCTGGTGGAGAGATGAGATGACGACGCTCTATCATAACCTGCAAACATTTCTCCAGGGCGACACCGGCCATTTCAGCTGGCGACAATTCCTGCGCGAGCAGGTGTTCAGAAGCTGGTGGTTCGCCCTCTGGCTGTTGGCGCTGGCCTATATCACCGTTCGCGTCGTCGCCAGTGTCTTTGCCGACTGGCCCACGCCCACGGCCATCATCGTAATCATCTGGGCCTTCACAGTCGTGTTCACGGCCATAGGCAACGTGCTCCACCGGCACACGGCCATGACTTCATGGCTCAGCAAGAACCTTTACAGCTCCATCTCCAGCACGCTCATCTCGCTCTTGCTGATTTTATTCGTGGTCGCTGCGGTGCTCGGCTTCATCGGTTGGGCATTCGTGCGGGCCAGCTTCTCGACCGACCCCGCAGTGGCGGCCGAAACCTTGTCGCAGTGGGAGAACCCCGGCGCGAATTGGGGCGCGGTCATCGCCAACTTCCGCAACCTGATGGTCTTTCGATATCCGCGCGAGGAAGATTGGCGGTTGTGGCTGCTGATCCTGTGGAATGTGTTGCTGATCATCCCCAGCAGCTACGTCTACAGCCGCGAGGTATACCGGCGATCGCGTATACGAAAGGTCCTGACGATTCTGTGGGTCATCACGCCCATCATTGCCTATGTCTTGCTGGTAGGCATCGGCACGACTGGCCCTCTCCACCGACTGAATCCCGACATCGCCTGGGGCGGTCTCTTGCTGACGATCATCGCCGCCGTCTTCGGCATTTTGGCCTCGTTCCCGCTGGGCCTCATGCTTTCGCTTGGCCGCCGCAGCAAAATCCGGGGCGTGCCCGCCTGGTTGACCTGGGCCGCCATCCTGCCGCTAACCGCCTACCTGCTGGTGACGCAGACGATGCCGGCTTTTCCGGTGGCCGCCGGACTCGGACAGAAGATCATGTCACTTTGGCCCTTGCTGTTGCCCCTGGTGGCTTACCTCTTTCTGCGCTATTTCCAGGGCAACGTCGTGGCCATGTTGAGCACAGTCTACATCGAGGTGGTTCGCGGTGTGCCCCTGATCACCATCTTGTTCATGTCGATCATCCTCTTCCCTATCTTCCTGCCGCCGGGCGTGGAAGTGCTGTCGACATGGCGCGTGCTGGCCGCTGTCGCCTTTTTCGCCGCTGCTTATCTGGCCGAAAACGTGCGCGGCGGCTTGCAGTCAATCCCCAAGGGGCAATATGAGGCGGCCGACGCTCTGGGCTTGGGCACGGCGCGAAAGTACCGGCTCATCATCCTGCCCCAGGCGTTGCGTGCCGTCATCCCGGCCATCGTCGGCCAGTTCATTGGCCTCTTCAAGGACACCACGCTGGTCGAAACTGTGGGGCTGATCGAACTTATCGGCGTCGCCAATCTCATCTCGGCCCAACCCGACTGGTTGGGCGTGCGGCGCGAGCCTTACGTTTTCATTGCCCTGATCTACTTCACCGGCAATTTCATCATGGCCACTTACAGCCGTCGGCTGGAAAGACGCCTCGGAGTGGGCGAGCGCTAAGGCCCATAGCCAACTCATTAAAGGGACATATCATGGAAAACCAACCCGATCACACCATGGATCACACACATACCCATTCCCGGACGCACAACGATGATCAGATCATCATCTGTCGGGATGTCCACAAATGGTACGGCGAGTTTGAGGCGCTGAAGGGCGTCAGCATGACGGTGAAGCGCGGCGAGGTGGTCGTCATCATCGGCCCGTCCGGCTCGGGCAAGTCGACGTTCATCCGCACCATCAACCGCCTGGAGGAGCATCAGGATGGCGAGATCATTGTCGACGGCATCACCCTGAGCCATGACATCCGCAACATCGCCGAGATTCGCCGCGAGGTGGGCATGGTCTTCCAGCAATTCAACCTGTTTCCACATCTGACCGTGCTGGAGAACATCACCCTGGCCCCGATCCACGTTCGCAAATGGAGCCGCGAGCATGCCGAGGAACGGGCCATGCACTGGCTCGGCCGTGTCGGTATCCCCGAACAGGCCAACAAATACCCCGGCCAGCTCTCCGGCGGCCAGCAGCAGCGCGTGGCCATCGCCCGGACGCTGTGCATGGAGCCGCATATCCTCATGTTCGACGAACCGACGTCGGCCCTCGACCCGGAGATGATCAAGGAAGTGCTGGACGTAATGCGCGACCTGGCTCTCTCCGGCTATACGATCCTGGCTGTCACGCACGAGATGGGTTTCGCCCGCACAGTAGCGGACCGGGTCATCTTTATGGACGGCGGTCTCATCGTCGAGGAGAACACGCCGGATGATTTCTTCGCTAACCCGAAGAACGAGCGGACCAAGCTGTTTTTGTCACAGATCCTGAGTCACTAGCGAGAACAAACAGAAACCGGGCTTTTCGAAAAACCCGGTTTCTGTTAAAGATCCTGTGAATGGCGATTTCAGAATCGGCCGCGACTGATTCCTGTCTCTCCCCATCGCTTATAGTTCGTGGGCAACCTTTGCCAGCTTGTCGACCGCTTTCTCAAGGTCGTTCATCGCCGTGGCGATGGTGAAGCGCACGTGTCCCTCGCCGCTCTTGCCGAACGCGCCGCCCGGCACCGAGGCGATGCCCGCCTTCTCGATCAGCGCCTCGGCCAGCTCGGCGCTGGTCCTGGTGCTGTTGGGGAAACGCGGGAAGAGGTAGAACGCCCCTTCGATGTCCATGCACTCCACGCCGTCGATGGCATTGAGCGCGGGAACCATGAAGTCGCGCCGCTTCTGGTAAGCCTCGGTCATGGCTCGCGTCGTGTCGCGTGGCCCCTTCAGGGCAGCCACAGCGGCGTGCATGGTGAAGTTGGCCGCTGATGACACTGTCTGCCCGTTCATCTGCGCCGCCAGCTTGAGGATCGGCGCCGGACCGGCCAGCCAGCCCAACCGCCAGCCGGTCATGGCGTGGGACTTCGACAGACCGTTGATCGTCAACGTCCGCTCGCCCATCCCCGGCGCGGCCGCCAGCGATAGGTGCTTGCGGCCGTCGAAGATGATCGTCTCATAAATCTCATCGGCGATAACATAAAGGTCATACTCCAGCGCCACGGACACGATGGCGTCGTACTCTTCCTGGGTCAGCACGCGGCCGGTCGGGTTGTTGGGCGTGTTGACCATCAGCGCCTTGGTGCGCGGTGTGATCTTTTCGCGCAGTCGGTCGGCGGTGATGCGGAAGTTGTCATCGGCCGGTAGAGTGACAGCCACCGGCGTGCCGCCCGCCAGGGTGATCATCGGCGGGTAGGAAACCCACACCGGCTCAAGATAGAGCACCTCGTCGCCGGGGTTCATGATGGCCGACAGGGCCAGGAAGATCGACCACTTGCCGCCGGGAGTTACCACGATGTCGCTTCCGGGGTTGAGCTTGACGCCGTTATCGACTTCCATCTTGTGAGCGATGGCTTCGAGCAGGGGAGTGATGCCCTTCATGGGCGCGGGGTAATGCGTCGCGCCGTTCTCGATGGCCTGGAAGGCCGCGGCCGTGATGTAATCCGGCGTGTCGAAATCGGGGTCGCCGCCGGCCAGGGCAACGACATCGCGCCCGGCCGCTTTCAGGGCCTTGGCCTTGTCGCTGACGGCGAGCGTTTCTGAGGGGGGAATGCTGCTGACGAGACGGGATAGTTCTTTCATAAGATGGTATTCTAGCAGAGCGCGGCGCTTTGTCTATCGCCAACCGCGAATAGCGGCGAGGAAATACAGGAACCATCGATGGATGAATTAGCCGGCCGGGTCTCGGCCATCGTCCTCGGCATCTTGCAGGATGCCGGGCTGCCCCACATCGGGTGCCGTTGCGCGCGGTGCGCCGCCGCCTTCGACCATCCGGAGCAAGCCGGCCGCGCCGCCTGCCTGGCGCTGGTCGATTGGCGCGTCGAACCGGCGCAAGTGTGGCTCATCGATGCTACGCCCGACGTGAAAGGACAACTCAACGACCTGCGCGCGGCGCTCGGCCCCCACCCCGGCCGGCCGGCCCGCCTGCGCCTGCCCGACGGCATCTTCCTGACCCACGGCCACATGGGTCACGTGGGTGGTTTGCCGCAATTTGGGCCGGAAGGGTTGGCGGCCGCGGGGCTGGCACTTCACGCGTCAGCGGCGCTGGCCGATGTCATCCGCGGGTCGGCCATCTGGCGGCCGATGCTGGCCGGGATAGTCTGGCACAGGCTCGTCGCCGGGGAACCCGTAAGCCTGGCTCCCTCACTGAGCATCACCCCCCTGGCCGTGCCCCATCGCGACGAATGGGGCGCGGGCACGTTCGCCTTCCGGATTCAGGGACCGTCGCGGTCGTTGCTCTATGTGCCCGACATCGACCGCTGGCAGGAGTGGCCGGCAGCGCGGGCAACCGTGGCCGCGGCCGATGTCGCTCTGGTGGACGCGACCTTCTTCAGCGTGGCCGAACTGGGCGGCCGCCCGCCGGTGGCCCACCCACTCGTGCCCGACACGCTGGACTACTTCGCGGCCGACATCTCGAAACTGGTGCTGATCCACCTCAACCATACCAACCCGGCGCTGGACGATGGCAGCGCGGAGCGGGCGCTGGTATACGCGAGCGGGGCTACAATCGCCCGGCAGGGGCAGGTATTCTCTCTGTAACCGGCCAGAGGTTTAGCTTGCAACTCTCGCCTAAGCCGGCGTCATGCCCGGCAGAATGCGTTCCTTATTATAGAAGCGCATGGCGACCACCAGCGCAGCCATGGAGATGCCTGGCTTGATGGCGCTGCACAGAAAGACCAACCCCCAGTCCAGAGGTATTCCACGCGCCGGGTCAGTGATGAAATGGAGATCCCCGATGGCGACGAAGCGCCTACGACAAACCACCAGCGATTGATCGCCTGACCATGTATTGTCCCACAGCGGACAACAGAAAGATGAGAGCCATGCTAATGGTTGCTGAGTAACCCTTTTCGATCTTCAACGGTTGCTCTAAATTTTGTGCCGCGCCACGGCGGGAGTGGTATCATTGCCCCCGGCTGCGCAACCCGCATTGGAATCAAACAAATATCCGGCCATTTGCGGGTGGGGTCTTGATGGGCAAGAAACAGCCGACGATACGAGATCGGATGTGGAAAAATAATCGCTTGCGCCTTGTGGGCGCACTGATGACCGCCATAACGCTGGCGGTCTTGCTGCTTGGGCGGCCGTTTTCGGCCCTCAGCGACAACTCTCTCTTCACCCCCGTCACCGATTCGCCGACACTCCAGGCCACGCCGGACAACGACACCCTGCGCGCCCGTCCGGTGCGCATCAACTGGAACACGCTCTCGCCCGAAACGGATGAAATCCGTCTAAACCTGTTCGAGAACGCAATCCTCACGGCCGATGTGAGGCGCGTTGATTACTCGGTCAGCGGCGGTTATGTCTGGGTTGGGAATATTCGCGGCGAACCGGGCAGCGTAGCTACCCTGTCGGTGCAGGGTGGCGTCCTGTCCGGCAGCGTCCACCGGTTCGGCCAGGAATGGGTTACGATCCAGAGCGCCGGCCATGCCCTGGGCGACGTCTACTGGGTACGCCAGATCGACCCCTCCGCCCCGGAGCCGACCGGACAGGATTTTGTGCTACCGCCGGCTGCGGCCGAAGTGGTGCAGGAGCAACCAAATCAGCCAGCGGCATGTCGCGAAGACGGCTCCGTCATCGACATCATGGTCGTCTACACGCCGCAGGCGCGCGACGCCGCCGGCGGCACCGGGGAAATAATCGCCCTTGTCAACCTGCGCGTCAGCGAGATGAACACCGCCAATGACATCAGCGGCGTCGCGTTTAACTGGAAGCTGGTTCATGTGGACGAGGTCAACTACACCGAATCGGGCAATATCAACACCGACCTGGACAACCTGCTGGAGAAAACCGACGGCGATCTGGACAGCGTTCACGCCGACCGCAACCTCTACATGGCCGATCTTGTAGCCCTGATTATCTCTCAGGGCAGCAATGGGGCATGCGGCACCGCCTATCAAATGCGGGCGTTGGGTAACTATTTTGAAAGTTACAGTTTTGGCGTGACAGCCCTCGATTATGCCGATCCTTTCTCGTGCAGCGATCTGACGCTGTCCCACGAGTTGGGTCACAACCTCGGCAATGCCCACGACCGCGCGCATGAATACGATAATCCGCTCTACCCTTATTCCTTCGGCTACCGGTCGCCGAACAAGACCTTCCGCACTATCATGGCCTATGATTGCGACGGCGGTTGTCCGCGGATCAACCAGTGGGCCAACCCGAATGTCTTCTATAAGGGTGAGCCGACCGGCGTTGATTTTGCCGTCAATCCGGCCAACGCTTCCGACGTCGCCCGGTCGATGAACAACGTGCGGGGCGAAGTTTCCAACTTCCGCAATGATTGCGTCGAACCCACGCCGACACCCACGGGCACACCGACCGACGTACCCATCATGACGGATACGCCGACGCCTTCGTCCACCCCGACCGTGACGACCACTCCAACCGACACCTCCACGCCGACCGTGACACCTACGCCGACCGTGACGACCACCCCAACCGAGACGTCCACGCCGACCGTGACCCCCACCGGCACCATCCCCACACCGACCAGAACCCAGCGGCCGACCCTCACACCCACACCGACAAAAACACCGCGGCCGACCAACACAGTCCAGCCAACGCCGACGGCGGAACCGCCCACGCCGATCGTGAATCTCTCCCTGATCCCGATGGTGATCCGCTAGGCGACTACCCGGTTAATCAAATGTAATTGCTGTTGAGAGGGGGGTTTCTCTGGCGGTCGTCAGGTCGTCGCGGGACCCCATGCGAAACAGGTGCGTCTCGCCGGGCGCGTCGCTCGCGCCGAGACCGGACCGCAACGGCAACGCGCCCGGCAGGGACGCCAGCCATCGCGCCAGCGCGCTCTCATGGCGCTCGGCCGAGCGCACGATCGTCACATAAGCGATCTCGATTGCAGATTCGTCCAGCAGGTAGTCAATGTGCCAACGAAGCCGCTTGGCAGTCGGCGGGTGAATTGGCCTGTCGCCCATTCCCGCCACCCGGAACTGCCCTGGCAATTCGTCGCGGATGGCGTGCGGCGGTTTCCCGGCAGTCCGCGTGGCGTGCCGCAGCAACCTTCCGGTCAGGGACGTGGCCCCACCGCCCATCGCCGACCCGACGTAGGCGTATGCGCCGGCGGGCACGCTGACCGGCCGGCCCCCCTGGAATCGGCCAAAGGCCACAGCGAGATCCGACCGCGCGTCAAGCCACAGGATGTACGCACCGGTGTTGCAACCGTCGCCCAGCCAGGTGATGCAGCCCATCTCTCTTACAAGTCTGTCAGCGCGACCGCGCCCCACAATGGCGCGTCGTCGCCAAGTTCGGCCGGCACGATATCGAACCGGACTTCGGGCAGGGCAGTGGCCCGCGCCGCGCGACGTACCTCGACCCACCACGCCTCGCCTGACTTGGTCACCCCGCCGCCGAGAATGAACCGTTGCGGGTTAGCCAGGTTGGCGGCGTTGCCGATGGCCGCGCCGAGTGCCCACGCCCCTCGCAGCAGGAACGCCTGGGCCAATTCGTCTCCACTCGCGGCCGCCTCAGCCATATCCCGCCCGGTCATCGCCTCCCCGTCCTCCTTTCTCCCTTTCGCCTCTTCGTAATCGGCCGCCATAAACGGCCCCGACGCCAGCCGCTCGACACACCCGCGCTTGCCGCACAAACAGACCGGCCCGGCGGGATCGACGACGGTGTGGCCAATCTCGCCGGCCATGCCGTCGTGGCCGCGCCACGGCCTTCCGCCCAGCACCCAGCCGCCGCCGACGCCGGTGCTGACGGTAATGTACAGCAGGTCGTCGACGCCGCGGCCCGCGCCGAAACGCCATTCGCCCAGCGCGGCCACATTGGCATCGTTGTCGACGACCGCGGGCGCGTCGAATTCAGCCATCAGGCGGTCGCGCAGGGGAATATTCTCCCAGCCGCGGACGTGGTGGGAGAGACGAACGAGGCCTGCGTCATGATCGACCGGCCCGCCGAAGCTTACGCCGACGGCCGCTGGTGCGCGCCCGGCCAGCATCCCCCTCGCCAGGCGCAGCATGGTTGACCATTCGCTGTCGGCATCCGCGCCGGCGGCCGTCCATTCACGGCGCAAGTCAAGCCGGCGCGGCCGCCCGTCGTGGTGCTCGGCCCTGTCAAAAAGAGCCGCGCTCAGCTTCGTACCGCCAAAATCAAGAGCGAGAACCAAATGGGTCATGGTGAGGGTAATGTTAGCAAACGAGTGACGAGTGACGAGTGACGAGCGACGAGTAACGAATCCGGAGCGACGACTACGATCGTTCGACGAGCTGAAGGAATGTGAGACGGAAGCGTATTTCTGAACTCGTCACTTAACACTCGTCACTCGTCACTTTATATGACAGTTCGCGCGAAAACAGGTGACGGATGACACTAAGATAACAACAGTTTGATATGCAACAATATGGAAGATTGGCGCGGCCGGGATCGTTTGCGGCTCAAAAGTTTCGGCCGCGCCGGTCGCCACAATCGGGGGCCATAAAACCGGCCGCCGCGACCCGGGCGAATTCGTCGCGACGGCGCTTAGGAGAGATGAATGACCAAGGATATGGAGTACTATCTCCAGGATTTGCAAGCGCGCCGTTCGGCGGCCGCGGGCACGGAGAAAGACGCAGCCGCCCAGCACGGCAAAAACCGCCTGACCGCGCGCGAGCGGCTCGATCTGCTGTTCGATCCCGACACGTTCACTGAAATCGACACCCTGGTGTTGCCGCGCGCCGAGACCTATCCCGGCGGCAAAACATCCCGCCTCGGCGACGGCGTCGTCACCGGCTTTGGGCTGGTCAACGGCCGTCGCGTTTTCGCCGCCTCGCAGGACGCGGCCGTCATGGGCGGCTCGCTGGGTGAAATGCACGCCAACAAGATCGTCAAGGCCATGCAGATGGCCCTGAAATACGGCTGCCCGTTCATCGCCATCAACGACTCCGGCGGGGCACGCATCCAGGAAGGCGTCGACAGCCTGGGCGGCTACGCCCGCATATTCGACGCCAACTGCGAGGCGTCGGGCGTTATCCCCCAGCTATCGGTCATCATGGGACCATGCGCCGGCGGCGCGGTCTACTCGCCCGCCCTGACCGACTTCGTCTTCATGACCACCAACAGCTACATGTTCATCACCGGCCCCGATGTCGTGCGCTCGGTCATGCAGGAGAACGTCAGCTTCGAGGAGCTGGGCGGCGGCATGATGCACAGCGCGGAAAGCGGCGTGTGCCATTTCCTGACGGCCGACGACCGCGAGTGTATGGCCCGCGTGCGCGCCCTGCTCAGCTTTCTGCCCGGCAACAACCAGGATGACCCGCCCTACGTGACGCCGATCGACGACCCCGACCGGCGATGCCCCGAACTCAAGGAGATCGTCCCAACCGATCCCTACAAGGCCTACGACGTGCGCGAGGTCATCGGCAGTATCGTCGACGACGGCGCGTTCTTCGAGGTCCACCAGCTGTGGGCCGAGAACATGGTCGTCGGCTTTGCCCGGCTCAACGGCTACGTCGTCGGCATCGTCGCCAACCAGCCGATGGTGCTGGCCGGCTGCATCGACATCAAGGCCTCGATCAAGGCCACCCACTTCATCCGCATTTGTGACGCCTACAACGTGCCGATCATCACCCTGCAGGACGTGCCCGGCTTTTTGCCCGGCAAGGAGCAGGAATACGGCGGCATCATCCGCAACGGCGCGCGCATGATCTACGCCTATAGCGAAGCCACCGTGCCCAAGCTCATGGTGATCCTGCGCAAGAGTTACGGCGGCGCGTACTGCGTCATGAGCAGCAAGGGGTTGCGCGGCGACCTGCTCTACGCCTGGCCCAACGCCGAGATCGCCGTGATGGGCGCGGAAGGCGCGGTCAACATCCTGTTCCGTCGCGAGGTGCAGGCCTCCGAAGACCCCGAAGCCAAGCGTCGCGAGCTGGTGGACGATTACCAGCGGAAATTCAACAATCCCTACGTCGCCGCCGCTCGCGGGCTGATCGACGACGTGATCGACCCGGCCGAGACGCGACGTGTCCTTATTCGTTCGCTCGAAGTGTCGATGTCGAAGCGCGAGCGCCACGTGCCGCGCAAGCACGGTATCTCGCCCATGTAACAAGCGGGACAGAGCGAAAGGGTGCCGAGGCAAATGGGCAAAAAAGGGGCTCCCCCTTCTCCCTTTCCCCTTTCTCTCCCCCGTTCAGGAGATTAGCGCATGTTCAGAAAAATCCTCATCGCCAACCGCGGCGAGATCGCGGTGCGCATCATTCGCACCTGTCGTGAAATGGGCATCCGCACCGTAGCTGTGTACGAGGCCAGCGACCGCGAATCGCTCCACGTCCGTCTGGCCGACGAGTGCGTGCAGTTGCCCGGCCATGCCGGTTTCATGGAGCCGGAAACGCTTCTGGCCATCGCCGTGGAGCGCGGCGTCGACGTCCTGCATCCCGGCTACGGCTTTCTGGCCGAAGACGCAAACTTCATCCGCGCCTGCGAGGGCGCAGGAATCGCCTTCATCGGGCCGCCCGCCGAAGTCGTCGCGGCCACCAGCGACAAGATCGGCGCGCTGGAGAAAGTCCGGGCCGCCGGAATTCCCACTGTCATCCACTCCACTCGCTCGTTCGGCGATGACGAATTCGACGATCTCACGGCCGAGGCGGGGCGGCTGGGCTTCCCGCTGGTCATCAAGTCGTGCAGCGGCGGCCGCGGCCGCGGCGAGAGGCTCATCGCCCGCGCCGACCAGCTGGCCGAAGTCGCCCGCCGCGCCCGGATGGAAGCCCGCGCCGTCTACGGCAACAGCCGCCTTTTCCTGGAGCGGGCAATCTTGCCCGCGCACCAGATCGGCGTCCAGATCGTCGCCGACAACCACGGCAACCTCGTCCATCTGGGCGACCGCGAAGGCTCGATCATTCACCGCAATCAAAAGCTCGTAGAAGAAGCGCCGTCTCTCTGCCTGTCGCCCGCCCGCCGCGCCGCCCTGCTGGACACAGCCCTGCGCGTGGCGCGCCTGTTCAACTATCAGAATGTTGGCACGGTGGAGTTTCTGGTCGACGAGACCGGCGAGTTTTACTTCAGCGAGATCAAGGCCCGCATCCAGATCGAGCACACCCTGACCGAGATGATGACCCGCCTTGACCTCGTTCGCGAGCAAATCCGGCTGGAGGCCGGGGAGCCGCTGGGCTACAGCCAGCCGGACATTGAAATTCGGGGTTGGGCCATCACCTGCCGCCTGCAGGCCGAAGACCCGGCCCGCCGCTACATGCCCAGCCCGGGCCACCTGCGCCACGTGCGCCTGCCCGGTGGGCCGGAGGTGCGCGTCGACACCTATCTCTACTGCGATTCCGAGGTGCCGGCGTTCTACGACCCGCTAATCGCCAAGGTGACTGTCTGGGCCGCCGACCGCCCGGCCTGCATCGACCGTATGCGTCGCGCGCTGGAAGATTTTGCCATTATCGGCGCGCCGACAAACCTGCCGCTGTTGATGTCGATCATGCGCTCACCGGGCTTTGTCGACGGCCACTATACGACCGACTTCCTGGCCGGCGAGGTCGCCGCCAAACCCGCCACCGACATCGAGGACGTCCGGCGCGATCTGGCCGTCATCGCCGCCGTGCTCTATTCACGCCATCACGAGGCTTTTGTGCCCCGGCTGCCCGACCAGTGGGCCACCGGCTGGCACCGCTCCAGCCGTCAAATCCGGTAGGCCGGGAGGATACGCATGAATTCTTTCATTGTCACAATCGACGACCACGCCTACAACGTGGAACTGAAACCCGTCGCGCCCGGCAGCGAGGCCTACACGGCCTTCATCGACGGACAGCCCGTCGCGGTAACCCTGCCGCAGCCGGGCGCGCCTGTCTCCGAACTGGAATGGCTGATAATCGATAACCGTCCCTACGAGA
The DNA here is from genome assembly GCA_023384355.1 of Anaerolineae bacterium. Lineage (GTDB taxonomy): Bacteria > Chloroflexota > Anaerolineae > Promineifilales > Promineifilaceae > Promineifilum. The sequence continues at coordinate 1,558 of JAHDWL010000068.1, read as the reverse complement.
TCGTTTCCGACCCCGGCCTGCGCTGGATCAACCTCTATGACGGCTCCCACACCGTCGAGGTGCAGGACAGCAACCAGCGAGTAGCCCGCCCGCGCAGCGGCGACGGTCGGGTGAAGGCGCCCATCCCCGGCCTTATCACCCGCGTGCTGGTGGAACCAGGCGCGGCCGTCCGGGCCGACCAGCCGTTGGTCATTCTGGAAGCGATGAAGATGGAGAACGAGATCCGCGCCCCGTTCGATGGCGTTGTCAGCTCCGTGTCCGTTGCCGGCGGGCAGACGGTCATCCGCAATCAGGTGCTGGTCGAGGTTCAATAGCGGCGAAGAGAGCCGTCCGTCAGCGCGCCACGACCCGCGCCAGCAGTTCGTCAGCCGCCACCTGATCGCCGGCGGCGAAATAGACCGCCTCGACAACGCCGGCCGCCGCCGCGCGGATGGTGTGCTCCATCTTCATCGCCTCCAGCTTCAGCAGCGGCTGGCCCTCGTCAACCACCTGCCCGGGCTGCACCAGCACCGCCAGCACCCGGCCCGGCATCGGCGCGCGCAATGAGCCGCCGGCATCTGCCCTGCGTTGCGGTTCCGGCAGGAGCGGCAGGATCGTCAGCCGGAGCGCGCCCGATGGCGTCTGCACCCACCACGCGTCGTCGCGGGCTGTCAGGGCGACGCGGTGGCGACACCCCTCGATCTCCAGCGCCATGTCCGTCCCGTCAAAATGATGCAGGACAACCTCGACCGGGTCGCCGTCGTCTACGCGAGCCGTAAACCGGCCTGCTTCGTGAGGCCGCGGCCGCAGCGCCAGAGCCGTCTCCTGCTCGCGCAGGCGGAAGCGGCGGGGCGCGGGAACGCCGGGATTGTTGCGCCAATAGCCGGGACCGTAGCGCTCGTCCGTTCGCCATTGCGCCAGCCCGGCGGCGATCAGGGCGAGGGCGGCGGCGTCCCCGTCCGGGGTCGCTTGCGGCGGGTGTTCGTCGATGAAGCCGGTCGTCGTGTCGCCGGCAATAAAATCAGGCTCGTCGAGAACCTGCCGCAAATAGGGCAGATTGGTGGCCAGACCGAGCAACACCGTCTCCCGGAGCGCGCCCCGCAAGCGCCGGATGGCCTCTTCGCGGTCATCCCCGTTGGCGATGATTTTAGCCAGCATCGGATCATAGAAAGGCAGCACGTCGTCGCCGGTGCGGATGCCATCATCGACGCGCACTCCCTCGCCGGTGGGCGGCCGCCAGAGCAACACCGGCCCGGTGGCGGGCAGAAAGTCGACCGCCGGGTCCTCGGCGTAGAGCCGCGCCTCGACGGCGTGACCTCGCGGCTGGATATCGGCCTGCGCCCACGGCAGCGCCGCGCCCTCGGCCACGCGGATCTGCCACTCCACCAGGTCAATGCCGGTCACCAGCTCCGTCACGGGGTGCTCGACCTGCAGGCGGGTGTTCATCTCCAGAAAATAGAACCGGTCGCCGTCCAGCAGAAACTCGACCGTGCCCGCGCCGCTGTAGCCGATGGCGGCCGCCAGATCGACAGCGGCCGCGCCCATCGCGGCGCGCAACGCCGGGGTCATGGCCGGAGAG
>JAHDWL010000154.1 GCA_023384355.1 Anaerolineae bacterium | reverse complement strand
GGCTGGAGAAGGCCTTCGACGGGCTTAACCGGAGGGAGGCCGTCATTCGCGCGCGGAAGCGGATCGGGATGGCGGCCGCGCCGGACGATCAGGAGGGCAATGCCGCCCCGCGAATAGCGCCATACAGGTTCCCATGGTCTGGCAATTTCTGACCGACGACGACAGGCGAATGCTGACCGCCGCGCTGGCCGAGCTGGAGATGGCTCGCGGCGGCCAAACTACCCGCACTGTGCTGCTCAATCTGGCCGGGCTGGCCAGGTTCATCGACGGTTTGGCCGCGCTGGCCGATGCCGCCGCCTATACGTTTGCCGCTGAACTGGTGCAGGCGTTGGAGAATGGAGAGCCGCAAATGCCGGATGCCACCCGGCAACCGCTCGGGATGCTTCTCGACTACGTGGGCAGCCTGCCCGACACGCCGCAAACTACCACCCGGTTGGCAGCCACGGTCATCGAGCGTTACGGCCTGCTGGACGAGGCTGACGACGCCCGCCCGCAAAACTGGCGTACAATTCGCCGGCGGGTCGAGGCGGATGGACAAGCAACCACCGACTACGTCCCCCCAACTCCACCCTCCCCCGATGAACTCTCCGACCCCGGCCCCCTGCCTCCCGGCCACCGCCTGCCCTACGACCGCAACCCGCTCTTCACCGGCCGCGAGGAGGAGCTGCGCGCTATCGCCCGGGCAGTTCTCTATGCCCCGGCCGCGCTGCCGGCGGTCATCAGCACGGGCATCGGCGGCGTCGGCAAGACGCAACTGGCGGTCGAGTTCGCCTATCGCTACGGCCGCTACTTCCACGGCGCGCATTGGGTCAGCCTGGCCGACCCCAACCCGGACGTCATCGCCGCCGAGATGGTCGCCTGCGGCCTGGCGATGGGCCTCTGGCCGCCGGAGCAGGACGCGGCCCTGACGACCGGGGAAAAGCTCGACCGCATCCGGCAGGCGTGGGCCGGGCCGGAGCCGCGGCTGGTCATCTTCGACAACTGCGAGGACCGGGCGCTGCTGGAGGAATGGCGGCCGCGCGGCGGCGGGGCGCGTGCCCTCGTCACCAGCCGTGACGACACCTGGCCCGCCGGCTATCAGCGGCTGCCGGTGCGCACATTGCCCCGCGCCGAGAGCCGGTCGCTGCTGCGCGAATACCTCGACCCGGCCGGGCGGGCCGAGCCGGACGCGGCGCTGGACGCGGTGGCCGAGGCCCTCGGCGACCTGCCGCTGGCCCTGATACTGGCCGGCAGCACCCTGTCCGCCTACCCGGAGCTGACCGTCGAGCGCTATCTGGCCGACCTCGACCAGCCCGACCTGCTGCGGCGGCTGCTGCCGGACGAGGACGCGCGGCCCGCCTCGTGGACGAAGCACGATCTGGACGTGGCCCGCACCTTCGCCCTGGGCCTGGAGCGGCTGCGGCCGGACGACGGGACGGACGCGGACGCGCGGCTGATGCTGGCCGCGGCCACCTGCCTGATCCACGGCGAGCCGTTCCCCCGGGCGCTGCTGACCGGCATCCTGCCCGGCGACGACCCGCGGCCGGCCGGGCGAGCCGTCAACCGGCTGCTGGCGTTGGGCCTGCTGGAGCGGAGCGGGGCGGAGACGCTGCGGCTGCACCGGCTGCCGGCCCGCTTCGCCGCGGGGGCGCTGGCGGAGGGGATGGACACGGCGCGGGCGGCGGTGGAGCGGGCGGTTATCGGCCTGTCTTACGAGCAGACCGGCACGGGCGATCCCCGGAGATTGAGAGACTGGGAGATTCACCTGCGGCACGTGACCGACGCCGCCCGCGGCCGCGAGGACGAGACCGCGGCGACCCTGTGCAACAACTTCGGCTACTACCTGA
>JAHDWL010000067.1:12926-14222 GCA_023384355.1 Anaerolineae bacterium | reverse complement strand
ATACGAGATACGAGATACGAGATACGAGATACGAGATACGAGATACGACGGCCGCTGACCTGCTGACCTGCTAAACACTGGCCTGCTGAACACTGACCTGCTGAACACTGACCTGCTGAACACTGACCTGCTGAACACTGGCCTGCTGAACACTGACCTGCTGAACACTGGCCTACTGAACACTGGCCTACTGAACACTGACCTACTGATCCATGACGACCGACATACTCTCTGCAATTCGCTGGTGGGCGGCGCTGACGGCGCTGGGGCTGCTCGCCCTGCCGCTGGTCTACACGCTGCTGCGGCGGCTGCCCGACCGCGGCTACGCCTTCCTGCGGCCGGCAGGGTTGCTGCTCGTCGCCTGGGTCTTCTGGCTGACCAACAGCCTCGGCTTCGCCGCCAACAACGGCGGCGGCATCCTTCTGGCCGCGCTGGTCGTCGGCGCGCTCTCGTGGCTGGCCTACCGGCGGCGGCCGCCCGGCGATCCGTCCCTGCGCGAATGGCTACACGACAATCGCACATCGGTCATCGCCACTGAACTGGTCTTTTTGGGCTTCTTCGCCCTGTGGGTCTGGGTCCGCGCCCAAAACCCGTCCATCAGCGCCACCGAAAAGCCGATGGAGTTCGCCTTCCTCAACGGCGTAGTCCGCAGTCCCGCCTTCCCGCCGCTCGACCCGTGGCTGTCCGGCTTCACCATCAGCTACTACTACTTCGGCTATGTGATGGTCGGGCTGCTGGCCCAGCTGGCGGTCGTGCCCACCGCGGTGGCCTTCAACCTGGCCATCGCCTGGATTGTGGCGGGGACGGCGACGGGGGCGTTTGGGGTCGTGGTGAACCTCATTTCGCTGCGCCAAAATACGAAATACGATACGAACGAAGAGCGCCCTCTTCATTCGTCATTCGTCATTCGTCGTTCGGCATTGTTACTGGGTCTTGTGGCCGCGCTGGCCGTGCCCATTGCCGGGAACATGCAGATGGGGCTGGAGCTGCTGCACGGCAACGGCGTCGGCTCCGACGCGCTGTGGGCGTGGCTCGACGTGCGCGACATCAGCGGGCCGGCCTCGGCCGGCGGGACGCCGCGCTACGAGTCGACCGGCTGGTGGTGGTGGCGCACCTCGCGCGTCATCCACGAATATCACCTCTCCGGCCGGTCAGAGGAAGGACTGGAGCCGATCGTCGAGATACCGGCGTTCAGCTTCGTCCTCGGCGACCTGCATCCCCACGTCCTCGCCCTGCCCTTCGCCTTCCTCAGCATCGCCGTAGCCCTCGCGTGGCTGATCGAGATACGAGATACGA
>JAHDWL010000067.1:2815-12826 GCA_023384355.1 Anaerolineae bacterium | reverse complement strand
CACCTGTTTCTGGTGCTGGGGGCGTTCTTCATCGGCCACTGGTTCCGGCAGGGGACGACCCGCGGGCTGTGGTGGCGGTCGGCGCTGATGGGCGCGGCGCTGGTCGCGGCGGCCGTGCTCCTCTATCTGCCGTTCTATCTCGGCTTCCGTTCGCAGGCCGGCGTGCCGTTCATCCTGCCCTTCCTCATGCGGCCGACGCGCCTGGCCCACTACCTGATCATCTTCGGCATGCCCATGCTGGTCATCACCGTCTTTCTGGTGACGCTGGCCGTCCGGCAGCGCTTCCGCCACTGGCGGACGGGCCTCGGCGCGGTCGTGGCGCTGGTGGGGGCGTTGCTGCTGGTCATGCTGCTGTGGACGTGGCTGCTGGCCGCGGGCGTCGACAGCGGCCGCATCATCAATCTGGCCGGCGACCTGGGCGTCAGCCTGCCGCCGCGCCCGGAAGGGACCATCGCCGCCGCCTGGGGCGCGCGGGCGGTGCTCGCCCTGCTGCCGTCGCTGCTGGCGGCGCGGCTGATGTGGCCGTGGCTGGCCCTCTATCTGGCCGGGCTGCCGGCGCTGGTGGTCATGATCCTGCGCGAGGGGGCATCGGCGACAATCGTCGAACCGGCGACCAGCGAGCCGCCCGATTCGTCAATCGACATTCGTCATGCCGCCTTCCCCCTGCTGCTCATCCTGACGGGGCTGCTGCTGACGTTGGGGCCGGAGTTCGTCTACCTGCGCGACAACTTCGGCGTGCGGCTGAACACCACATTCAAGTTCTACTATCAGGCGTGGGCCATGTTCGGCGTGGCGGCCGTCTTCGCCCTCGATTATCTCTGGGCTACGCGCCGCAAGCCTCTGTCGACGGCCGTTGCCGCCGCCACCACGGCCGGGTACGCGATCCTGCTGCTGGTCGCCCTGCTCTTCCCGGTCTACGCCGTCCGCTCGCGAGCCGACGAGTATCGCGGCGCGGCTCGCGCCGCCGACGGCACGCCGCAGGAGCGCCAGCCGGCCACGCTCGACGGCATGGCCTGGATCGCCCGCTTCAACCCGGCCGAATACGAGGCCCTCATGTGGCTGAAGGACGCCACGAAAGACGCCATCCGGCCGCCCGTGGTGCTGGAGGCGGTCGGTGGCCAGTACAGCGGCTACGGCCGCGTCTCGGCCAACACCGGGCTGCCCACGCTGCTCGGCTGGCCGGGGCACGAGCTGCAATGGCGCGGCAGCGACCACCCCGAACCGGGCCGCCGCGAGCCGATCGTCGAGCAAATCTACACCGCCCTCGACCTGAACGCCGTCAGCTTCCTGCTGGATGAGTTCGACGTGGCCTATATCTACGTCGGCGACCTGGAGCGCGAGCAGTATGGCCCGGTCGGGCTGGAGAAGTTCGCCGAGGGGCTGGAGGTTGCCTTCGCCAATGACCGTGTTACCATTTACCGTTGGCAACCCGCCGCACAATAAGTATGGCCAGTGAATTGACCCCGCCCATCCCCGCCCCGGGAACGACCGAAGACGTGATCGTGAACGACGTTGCGCCCGTCATGCGACCGGCACGCGCCACGCAGCGATGGCGCGGCCGCCTGCGGAGCCTCACCGTCGCCGACGGCGTGATGGCGCTCATCGGCGGGCTGGCGCTGTGGTTTCGCTTCGGCGACCTGGCGCGGCTGCCGCTGTCGCCGGCCGAGGCCGTGGCCGCGCTGGCCAGCCGGCAGTTCACGTCGACCGCGCCGCTCGACGTGCCGGTGATCAGCCCGGCCTATTTCACGTTCACCAACCTGCTCATGGGTCTCGGCATGGACGGGGACGCGGCCGCGCGGCTCGTCCCGGCCGTCTTTGGTCTGCTGACCGTGCTGCTGCTGTGGGCATGGCGCGGCCGCGTTCGCCCGGTGGTGTGGCTGACGGCGGCGCTGTTCATGGCCGTCTCGCCGCTGCTGGTCGCCGTCTCGCGCGCGGCCGGCGGGGATGCGATTGCGTTGTTTGCGCTGATGCTTCTGGCGTGTGGATCAGTTTTCAGTGGGTCAGTGGTCAGTAGGTCAGTGGGCCAGTATTCAGTAAGCAGTAGGTCAGTGGGTCGTTGGGCAGTGGTCAGTGGGGTGGCGTTGGGGCTTGGTTTGGCCAGCTCGCCGCTGTTCTACACCGGGCTGGTGGCCTTGCTGGCGGCGTGGCTGCTCGCCGGCCGCCGCTCCCCCACCCTCATCGCCCCACCAAATACTGATTCACTGAACACTGCCCCACTGAACACTGCCCCACTGAACACTGATCCACTGCCCACTGCCCCACTGACCCCTGATCTACTGACCACTGACCTACTGAACACTGATCCACTGAAAACTGATCCACTGAAAACCACCCTCCTGGCCACAGCCGTCACCTTCGCCGCCGTCGCCACGAGCTTCCTGCTCTACCCGGCCGGTCTAGGCGCGGCGCTGCGCCTGTTCCCGGCGTGGCTGGCCCAATTCAGCCTGCCCGACGGCGTGGCGGGGCTGCTCTCGCCGTTGCTGGCCCTGCTGCGCTACGAGCCGGCGGCGCTGCTGATCGGGCTGCCCGTGCTGGTCTGGGCATTGGGCGGCGAGCGCGGCGGCCGCGGTCTGGCCGCGTGGCTGGGGGCGGCGCTGCTGGTCATTTTGGCGCAATCGGCCGTGATGGTGAACACCGCCGCCGCGCTGCTGCCCGCCTATTTGCTCGTCGGGCTGGCGGCCGCGGCTCTGGCGACAAAGACGCCCGGCGAGCGCGACGGGAGCCGACGGACGGCCTGGCTGGCGGCCGCGTCGCTGCTAGGCCTGGGGGCGCTGCTGGTGGCCGCTGCCGGCCGCTTCGCCCGGCTCAACCTGCTGGCCGGGGAGAACGCCACCCTGTTGACGCTGGCCCTGCTGGCCTTCGTCCTGGCCGGCGTGGCCGTCGTCATCGCCATGGCCTGGGAGAATCCGGCCGCCCGGCGCGGCGCGTTCGCCGGTCTGGCGGCGCTGCTGCTCATCTGGCAGTGGGGCGCGGCCTGGCAACTCAGCCGGCAAGGGGCCAACGATCCCCGCGAGCGCTGGGTCATCAGCGGCACCGACGACGACGTGCCGGTGATGGTCAACCTGCTGGACGGTATCGCCTGGCAGACGGCCAACTCGAACCGCGATCTGACCATCTTCAGCCAGGTCGACTCGCCCGTGTTGCGCTGGTATTTGCGGGACTACGCGAATTTTTCCGTCGGCCCGGCGCTGCCGCTGAACACGACGGCCGACGTCATCATCACCCCGGCCGGAGCGGAGCCGTCGCTGCCCAACGATTATTTCGGCGCGGACTTCGGCCTGCTGCAAAGCGAGATGCCGGGCGACGAGCCGGTCGTGCCGTCCAACGTGCTGAAATGGTGGCTGTTCCGCGAATCGGCCGCGCCGACCGACAACCAGCGCGTCATCCTGTGGGTTCGCAGCGACCTGGCGCGGGCGGATTGACATGAATACGGCATCATTTTCCCGTGCATGAACGACCAACCGCTGCTGAACTGGGCAGACCTGCCCGCCAACGACGGCGCGGCCGACGACACGGCCGGGCTGATCGGCCGCTGCCTGTCCGGGGAGCAACCGGCCTACGTCGAGCTTTATGATCTGTTCAGCGGCGGCGTCTACCGGCTGGCCTACAGCCTGTTGGGCGACGCCCAGGATGCCGAAGAGGTGCTGCAGGACAGCTTCGAATACGCCTTCCGCCGCCTCAACCACTTTGACGCCCGCAAGTCGGCCTTCAAGACGTGGCTCTATCGCATCGCCGTCAGTCGCTGCCGCAACAAGCGCCGCCGCAAGTGGCTGCCCTCGTTCTCGCTGAGCGTCTTCGACGGCGACGAGCCGAGCGACCCGGCGGCACCGCTGCCCGACGAGCGCGCTCAGCTGAACGAACAGCAGCGGGTCGTGTGGGCGGCTGTGGGCGAGCTGTCGCCCAAGCTGCGCGAGGTGGCCATATTGCGCTATTACGCGGGGTTGCCATACGGCGAGATCGGCATCGTGCTGGGCATCCCGGCCAAGACGGCCGAGTCGCGGATGCGGCTGGCCCACAAGGCCTTGCGCGAACGGCTGAGCGATATCGCCGGCGAGGAATAGGGAACATTGCGCCGGGGACGCGCGAGGCGTGTATATTCATCAACATGACCGATTCAGACCGCGACCACATCATCTCATTAACGGCCGACTACGCGCTCGGCCTGCTGGCGGACGGGGAGCGCCGCCGCGTGGACGCCCACGTCCGGCAGTGCGCCGCCTGCCGCGCCGCCCTGCGGCGCGAGCTGAGCATCGAGCCGCTGGCGCGCGGCGCAATTCTGCAGGCAGCCCGACCCGCCCCGGAGCGGCTGGCCGCCGTGCGCGCCGCCGTCATTCCCCGCCCCGCGCCCCGCGCTCTGCCGCCCTATCGCCGGCTGGCCCCGATCACCGTCGTCACCGTCCTGATGGGGCTGGGCTTGCTGCTCGGCAGCGGCCGGTTGCCCTTCGCCCCGGCCGTCTATGCCGACAACACGCCGACGCTGACCGTCACCCACACGCAGACGCCCACGGCCACGCTCGCCGCCGCGCGCCTTGAACCGGCGCAATCGCCACCCGCGCCGGCACAGGCGGCCGCCCCCGCGCCGCAACCAGCCGCCACGAGCGCCGCGCCGCAAACGCCGGAGACCACACCCATCACCGTCACCGCGGCCCCCTGAGCCGGGCGGCCGTCCGAGATATACCTATGACCGAACTGACCACCCTGCCCCCGCTGCCGGAAACAACGCCGTCCGATCCGCTGTCGCGGCCGATCATCGCCGCGCTCAACATCGACCTGGAGAAGGCCATCTACCTGACCTTCCTGATCATCGCCATCGTCACCCGCTTCTACGGGCTGGGCGACCGCGTGGTCAGCCACGACGAGAGCCTGCACACCCAATACTCCTACCAGTTCTACAACGGCGACGGCTACTCCCACACGCCGCTCATGCACGGCCCGACGCTCTTCCACGCCACGGCCCTGTCCTATTGGCTGTTCGGCGACAGCGACTTCGCCTCGCGCATCCCCGACGCCATCCTGGGCGTGCTGCTCGTCCTGCTGCCCTACTTCCTGCGCGACTGGCTCGGCCGCCGCGGGGCGCTGTTCACGTCGTTCATGTTCCTCATCTCGCCCTACATCAGCTACTACTCGCGCTATATCCGGCACGATATCTACCTGATCGTCTTCGCGATGATCGTCTTCATCGCCACGTGGTACTACATCCGCGAGCGACGCGAGAAATATCTGTGGTGGTTCACCATCGGCCTGGTGCTCATGTTCACCACGCTGGAATCGTCGTTCATCTACGTCGCCGTCTTCGGCAGCTTCCTGGCGCTGCGCCTGCTGGCGCTGGTCGTCGGGGCGGACTGGCTGCGCGGGCTATTGCCCCGGCTGCGGATGCCGCTGCTCGTGGCCCTGGCCGGCGTGGTGCTGGTTGTGGCCGGCTACGGCATGCACAAGTTCATCGCCGGCGCGGCGACCAGCGCGGCCACCGCCACCGCCACCAGCGAGGGCTTCGCCGTTGACCCCAACGCGCCGCAGACGGCCACCCCGGCCGAGACTTCGCCCGCCGGCGACGCGCTCACGCGCTGGATCGAGATCGCCGGCATCGTCATCTTCAGCGTGGGGCTGTTTCTTGTCGTCCGGACTATGCGGCCGCACATCGACGGCTACCCGGAGTTCGACATCATCATCCTCTACGTCACGCTCGTTCTGCCGCTCATCTCGCCGCTGTTCGTGCGCGTGGCCGGCATGAACCCGGTCGACTACTCCATCAACGTCTGCCAGCTCGCGGGGCAGGAGTCGATGTCGTCCCTGACCCTCTTCCTGGAACGGGCGACCAACACAACCTGCGTCGGCGCTTTCCTCAGCTCCGGCCTGATGAAATCGACCTACTTCCTGCTGATCACCATGGTCATCAGCGTCCTCGTCGGCCTGTGGTGGGATCGGCGGCGCTGGCCCAAATACGCCCTGGCCTTCACCTTCGTCTTTCTGTTCTTCTTCACGTCCATCTTCACCAACATCAACGGCTGGCGCACCGGGGCCATCGGCTCGCTCGGCTACTGGCTGGAGCAGCACGGCGTCCAGCGCGGCAGCCAGCCCGGCTATTACTACTTCTTCGTCACGACGTTCTACGAGTTTCTGCCGATCATCTTCTCGCTGGCGGGCGCCTGGCTGTGGACCAAACAGCGGCGCATCAACGGCGTGGTCTGGTATTGGGTGCTGACCGGGCTGGTGGCCGCTCTCGGCTACAGTCTGGCGAACTACTTCTTCAATCGCGGCCTGGTCAACGCGCTGGACCAGAGCAAGATCACCGGCCTCATCGCCGCGGCGGCCGTCGTGCTGATCGCCGCCGGCTACTGGTTCCTCGTCCGGCGGCGGCAGGTGGTTGCGGGGCTGGGGCTGGAGCGCGGCCTGCGCGAGCTGGTCGACCTGCCGGAGTTCACCGGCTTTGTGCCCTCGCTAATCTGGTGGTCGCTGCTCATGTGGCCAATCTACAGCGTGGCCGGCGAAAAGATGCCGTGGATCAGCGTCCACATCGTGACGCCGATGATCCTGCTCGGCGGCTGGTACATGGGGCAGCGGGTGGAGGCGGTGCCGTCGCGCGACCTGTTCTCGCGGCGCGGGCTGGCGGCGCTCGGCCTGTCGGCGCTGCTCATCGTCATGGGCACCATCGCCCTGCGGCCGCTGCTGCTGGGCCAGGTGCAACTGGGCAGCCAGGAAGTCGAGTTGCTGAAGAACGTGGGCACTTTCCTCGGCGGGCTGCTGGTGGCCGGCGGCGTCGCCTACCTGTGGTGGCGCAGCTATGGGCCGCTGGAGGCGCGGCTGCGCGGCGTCGTCATGACCCTGGCGATCTTCGCCGTGCTGGCCGGGCTGACCATCCGCTTCAGCTACATGGCCAATTTCGTCAACTACGACTACACCAGCGAGTACCTCGTCTATGCCCACGGCGCGCCGGCCACCAAGAGCGTCGTGCTGCGGGAGCTGGAGGAGCTGTCGATGCGGTTGAACGGCGACAAGAGCATCAAGGTCGCCTTCGACAGCGACGTGTCGTGGCCCTTCACGTGGTACCTGCGCGAATATCCCAACCGCGTCTACTTCGGCGACAACGCCTCGCAGACCCTCAACGAGTCGCCGGTGGTCATCGTCGGCCGCAAAAACTGGGAGGCCGTCGATCCCTATCTGTCCAACAACTACAGCAGCCGCGACTACACCTTCCTGTGGTGGCCGATGGAGGATTACCGGCGCTTCTCGTGGAACGCGATCTTCGGCAACCCGCAGGACGCGAACCCGCGCGGGCTGGGCAATCCCGGCGTGCGCCAGGCGCTGTGGGACATCTTCTTCCACCGCGACTACCAGAAATACGGCGAGGTGTTCGGCGGCATCTACACCGCCGGGGAGTGGCCGCTGCGCCATGATCTGCGCCTCTACATTCGCAACGACGTGGTGGCCGACCTGTGGGATTACGGCGTGGGCGCGGTCAGCGCTGTCCCGCTGGTCGATCCCTACGAGGCGGGGGCGCTGGCGCTCGCGCCGCAACTGACGATCAACCCGGCCGGCGTCGCCGGAACGGGCGAAGGCGCGCTGACCAGCCCGCGCAACATGGAGCCGGGGCCGGACGGCCTGATCTACGTGGCCGATTCGGGCAATCACCGCATCCAGGTGTTCGACCGCGACGGCCAGTTCGTGCGCGGCTGGGGCAGCTTCGGGCCGGAGCCGGGGCAGTTCAACGAGCCGTGGGGGCTGGCCATCGACGACCAGTATCTCTATGTGGCCGACACGTGGAACCACCGCATCCAGAAATTCACGCTCGACGGGACGCTGGTCGGGGTGTTCGGCCAGAGCGGGTCGCCGGCGGCCGATGACCCGTCCGGCGGTCTGGGCCTGTTCTTCGGCCCGCGCGATATCGTCCTGCTGGGCGACGACCGCCTGCTGGTGACTGACACCGGCAACCATCGCCTGCAGGAACTGACCCGCGACGGCGAGTTCATCAGCGTCATCGGCTCCTTCGGCAACCAGTTGGGCCAGTTCAACGAGCCGGTGGGCCTGGCTGTTGGGCCGGACGGCTCGGTCTTCGTGGCCGACACGTGGAACGGCCGCATCCAGCGCCTGTCGCCGGATCTGGTGCCGACCGGGGAGTGGCATGTCGAGGCGTGGGCCGGGCAATCGATCAACAACAAGCCCTACCTGGCCACCGACAGCAACGGCCGCATCTATGTGACCGACCCGGAGGGTTACCGCGTGCTCATCTTCAGCCCCAACGGAGCCTACCTGAATCGCTTCGGCCAGTTCGGCACGGACGCGAACAGCCTGGGATTGCCGAACGGCATCGCCGTGGCCGCCGACGACACGCTGTGGGTGGCCGACGCGGGCAATCACCGCGTGCTGGGCTATCCGCCGGTCTTCGGCGCGCCGTCCGGGGAATAGCCGGGCTTTTTCCACCAATTACATGAACGACTTGCCGGAAAAACTACAGGAAATCGTCGATAATTTCGAGCTGCTGGAAGGGCAGGAGAAGCTGGAGTACCTGCTGGAGCTGGCCGAACAGCTGCCGCCGCTGCCCGACCGGCTGCTGGCGCAGCGCGACAGAATGGACCAGGTGCATGAGTGCATGACGCCGGTCTTCATCCACGCCGAGAAGGGGGAGGACGGCCGCCTGACCTTCTACTTCGACGTGCCGCCGGAGTCGCCCACCGTGCGCGGCTACGCGACGATCATGGTCGAGGGGCTGAACGGGACGACGCCGGCGGAACTTAAGGCCGTGCCGGCGGAATTCTACCTGCAAATGGGGCTGCAACAGGTGCTCAGCGGCCAGCGCCTGACGGGCATCGGGGCCATTTTGGCGCATATGAAGCGGCTGGCGGATGGGCTTGAGCGGGGGTGAGAGCAGAATGTGCCCGCGGCCGCGCCTACTTTCGTCTGTACGGCGATGATTTGGCGGGCCAGGCGATTGGTGATGCAGACTGACCCACCCGCGACAATCAATGATCGCGGTTGATCACGTCATCCGTCAGCGACAGCAGCTCATCCCGCGCGGCCGAGGGCGGCACGTCGTTGAGCGCGGCGCAGGCGCGATCGATCATCTCCAGCGCCTGCAGGCGAGCCAGCTCGATCGCCCCCGAGGTGCGCAACTTGGCCATCATCCGGGCGACGGGATCATCTTCTTCCCCCCCGGTCGTTGCCTCGGCCACCGCAACAGCCTCGGCCACGGCGGCCGTCGTCGCCGACACGTCCCCGGCCGGCTGCAGCGTCAGGATGGCCTTGCCGTTGGGTTGGGCCACGAACGCGCCCCGTCCCTGGGCCAGGTCCGTGCCGATCGGCTTGCCCATCGCCTCGGGATCGCCGACGACATCCAGGATATCGTCGACCATCTGGAAGGCGATGCCCAGATTAAAGGCGTAGGTGGCCAGGGCCTCGACGACGCGCTCGTCGCCGCCGCCCAGCAGCGCGCCCATCCGCGCCGCGCCGGTGAACAGGCTGGCCGTCTTCAGTTCCACGATCCGCTTGTAGGTCTCGCGGTCGATGGTGCCGGCCTTGGCGGCCACGGCCTGCATCGTCTCGCCCTCGACCAGCTCGGAGCAGGCGCGGGCCATGATGACGTTGTAGGTGGCCCCGTAGGGAGCCATGAGGGTGTAGACCTTGGCGAACATGTAGTCGCCGGTCAGCAGGGCGAAGGTGCGCCCCCAGCGGGCATGGACCGACGGCCGGCCGCGCCGCAGCAGGGCGTGGTCGTTGATGTCGTCGTGGACGAGGGTCGCCGTATGCACCATTTCGATGGCCGTGGCCATGGAGACGGCCTCCATCAGGTCGTCGCCGCCAGCCGCCAGATAGGACAACAGGGCGACGTGCGGCCGCAAATGTTTGCCGCCGGACGCTATGATGTGCCGGCTGGCCTGATTCAACAGGTCGACCTCGCTGTCAATTGTGGAGAGCAGCAGTTCGTCGATCGCCTGTAGCCCCTCTCGCGTTAAAGTTACATCCATACCAATCCTCGTTCACAACTTTCAAATATTTTTGAAAGATCAGTTGTGATTA
>JAHDWL010000067.1:0-2805 GCA_023384355.1 Anaerolineae bacterium | reverse complement strand
TCAATCAGTTTGTGAAAATTTTCTCAAACTGCCCCATTGACGCCGGGCAAACCAATGAGCGATAATTATACCCAACTTTGGGCGGGGGTCATTCCCTCCGCGCGAAATTCCTATGAAACTCCTGATTGATCGCATCCGTCGTGAGGGGGAGAATCTCGGCCGCGGCATCCTGAAGATCGACAGTTTCCTCAACCATCAGATCGACCCGGCGCTGATGGAAGCGGCCGGCGAGGCCATCGCCGAACGGTTCGCCGCCGCCCGCCCCACCCGCATCCTGACGGCCGAAGTGAGCGGCATCATCCCGGCGACGATGGCCGGGCGGGCGCTGGGCAATCTGCCCGTGGTCTACGCCCGCAAGCACAAGCCGATCACCATGCGCGAGCCGGTCTACATCGACACGGCCCCCAGCCACACCAAGGGCGGCGAGGTGCTGCTGATGGTGTCGCCGGAGTTCCTGTCGGCCGAAGATCGCGTGCTCATCGTCGACGACTTTCTGGCGTCCGGCCGCACCATCGACGCCCTGGCGCGCATCGTGCAATCGGCCGGGGCCGAGCTGGTCGGCATCGCCGCCGTCGTGGAGAAGATCTTCGAGGGCGGCCGCGACGAGCTGGCCCATTGGGGCGTGCCGATTCTGGCCCTGGCGACGATCGTCGATATGAGCGAAGGACAAATCATTCTTAATGACGAATGACGAATGACGAATGACGAATGAAGAGGAGGCGCTATGAGCGGTGAGCGGGCGTTACAGGACAAGACGACTGATATCGCGCTGAGGATCATCAGGCTCGTGGAGTCACTGCCGGCCGGGGCCGTCGGCAATGTGGTCGGCCACCAGGTACTGCGTTCGGGCACGTCGATCGGGGCCAATTACCGGGCGGCCGCCCGCGCCAAATCGAAGGCCGACATGCTGAATAAGTTCAAAATTGTCGAGGAGGAAGCGGATGAAACGCTCTATTGGCTGGATTTACTCGTCAAATCGAACACTGTCCCGGAAAATCGTTTGAAACCCTTGATGGACGATGTAGAGCAAGTTATTGCGCTGACCGTCGCGTCAATCAAGACGCTTCGCGCCAACCAGGCCTCTTAATTCGTCATTCGTCATTCGTCATTCGTAATTTAAAATGCAACACGACACAATAATTGTTCTTGACTACGGCTCTCAATACTCACAGCTCATCACCCGCCGGGTGCGTGACGCCAACGTCTACTGCGAGTTGCTGCCCTGGGATACCCCCGCGGCCGAGGCGCTGGCGCTGAATCCCAGGGGCATCATCCTCAGCGGCGGCCCCAACAGCGTCTATGACCCCGGCGCGCCCACCCTGCCCGACTACGTAGTGGCCAGCGGGTTGCCGGTGCTGGGCATCTGCTACGGCATGCAACTTCTCTCGCACACGCTCGGCGGCCGCGTGGCCGGCAGCACGGAACACGAGTACGGCCCGGCCGGGCTGGTCATCGACGACCCCGGCAGCCCGCTTTTCGCCGGGTGGGAAGCGCCCGACGGCCGCGCCGCCCAGGTGTGGATGAGCCACGGCGACAAGGTGCAGGCGCTGCCGCCCGGCTTCCACGCCGTGGCCCACAGCGGCAACTCCCCCTTCGCCGCCGCGGCCGACCCCACGCGCGATTACTACGCCGTGCAGTTCCACCCCGAAGTGGCCCACACGCCACAGGGGCGGCTGCTGCTGAGCAACTTCGTCCATCGCATCTGCGGCTGCGCGCCCGACTGGACGCCGGCCAACTTCATCGACGAGCAGACGGCGGCCATCCGCGAGCAGGTGGGCGACGGCCGCGTCGTGCTGGGCCTCAGCGGCGGCCTCGATTCGGCCGTGGCCGCGGCGCTCATCCATCGCGCCGTGGGCGACCAGCTGACCTGCATTTTCGTCGACACCGGCATGATGCGCGCCGGGGAGCCGCTCAACATCGTCCGCTCGTTCCAGCAGGAGCAGGGCATCCGCCTCATCGCCGTCAACGCCATCGAGGAGTACCTCGCCGCGCTGGCCGGCGTGGTCGACCCGGAGCAGAAGCGGCGCGTCATCGGCGAGAAGTTCGTGCGCATCTTCGAGCGCGAGGCGCGGGCGCTGGGCCGGGTGGAGTTCCTGGCCCAGGGGACGATCTACCCCGACATCATCGAGAGCGCCGGCAAGGGGCGCGGCGAGGCGCGGGTCATCAAGACCCACCACAACGTCGGCGGTCTGCCGGCCGATATGGATTTCAAGCTGGTGGAACCGCTGCGGGCGTTGTTCAAGGACGAGGTGCGGCGGCTGGGCATCGCCCTGGGGCTGCCGGACAGCATCATCTGGCGGCAGCCGTTCCCCGGGCCGGGGCTGGCCGTGCGCTGCCTGGGCGAGATTACCTGGGAGCGGCTGGAGCGGCTGCGGCGGGCGGACGCCATCTTCATCGAGGAGCTGGGCCGGGCGGAGCTGCTGCGCGAGGGGACGCAACAGGCGTTCGCCGTGCTGCTGCCGGTGAAGAGCGTCGGCGTGATGGGCGACTTTCGCACCTACAAGGAGGTCATCGCCCTGCGCGCCGTGACGACCGAGGATTTCATGACGGCCGACTGGGCGCGGCTGCCCTATGACGTGCTGGCCGAGGCCAGCCGCCGCATCGTCAACGAGGTGGAGGGGGTGAACCGGGTGGTGTTTGACATCACATCGAAGCCGCCGGGGACGATTGAGTGGGAGTAACGAGGCAAGTGACGAGTTACGAGTGACGAGTGACGAGTTCAGAGGGCGCTCTTCATTCGTCATTCGTCATGATCTGAACCCGAAAAAGTAGACAAGCAGTTAAGATGGAAAGAACAAAGCCTCA
>JAHDWL010000066.1 GCA_023384355.1 Anaerolineae bacterium | reverse complement strand
CACGAGGCCAACGCCATCGCTGCCGAGTTGGAGGCGGAGCGAGGATTGCCCGGTTTCCAGGTGCGGGTCGGCATCGACACCGGCCTGGTCCTCATCGGCGGCGGCACAGAAGGCGAGGACGCCGTGACCGGCCTGCCGGTGAATCTGGCCGCCCGACTGGAAAGCGCGGCAATGCCCGGAACGATGCTCATCTCGCACCACACCTACCAGCACATCCGCGGCGTTTTCGATGTTCAACCGCTCGACCCAATCCAGGCCAAAGGCTTTGAAGAGCCGGTGCCAGTCTATCGCGTTTTGCGGCGCAAGGCGCGTTCCTTCCGCACCCGGCGGCGCGGCGTGGAAGGCGTAGAGACGCGCATGATCGGCCGTGATGCCGAACTGAGCATCCTGCAAAACCTCTATCACACCATCATCCAGCAGCATGTCGCCCATTCCGCGATCGTGGTGGGCGAGGCCGGACTGGGCAAGTCGCGCCTGCTGTACGAGTTCGAAAACTGGGGCGACTTGCAGCCGTATAATGTCCATCTCTATCGCGGTCGCGCCCGGCCTGAGACGCAACACCTGCCCTTCGGTTTGCTGCGCGATGTATTCGTCTTCAGGTGCGGCATTTTCGACGACGACGGCGTGAGCGCCATTCGCGAGAAACTGGTAGCGGGGTTCCACGGCGTGCTGGGCGAATCATACCCCAGCGATGCGGCCGCTCATCTCGTCGGTCACCTGCTCGGCTATGACTTCAGCGCCAGCCCCCATGTCAGGCCGCTTCTGGGCGACGCCCGCCAGTTACGGGCCTTGGCCATCCAACACATGAGCGCGTACTTCCGTGCCGCCGCGACCAACGACCCGATGGTCCTGCTGCTGGAAGACTTGCACTGGGCCGACGACAGTTCGCTGGAAGTGATCGAAATGCTGTTGGCTACGCTTCAGGATCGGCCGGTGCTGATTTTGGGCGCGGCGCGCCCCACCCTGTATGAACGCCGGCCCGATTGGCTGGCGGATCGTCCCCGTCACCGCCGAATCGACCTGAAGTTGTTGGCCAACGACGCCAGCGGCCGGCTCGTGACCGAAATCCTTCAGAAAGCCGGCACGATCCCCAAACGCCTGTGCGATCTGATCGTCGCCCGGGCCGAGGGGAATCCGTTCTACGTCGAAGAGCTGATCAAGATGCTCATCGAGCAAGGCGTTATCGAGCGAACGACAGCCGGCGAACCCCCTTCCCCGGTGTCGTTTTCTGCGGAAGCAGGAGAAGGCGCGGAGACGGGTCTGGCGGATATGGAATTGTGGCAGATACGGCTGGATCGGCTGGACACGATCGAGGTGCCGGCGACGTTGACCGGCGTTTTACAGGCCCGCCTCGACAGCTTGCCCGGCGAGGAGCGCGAAGCGCTGCAGCGAGCGTCAATCGTCGGCCGCCTGTTCTGGGACGCGGCCGTGGCTTACGTGGGCGGGGTCGAGTCTTCCACGCTTGCGCCGATCTGGTCCATATTGGGCAGGCGCGAGATCGTCTACCCGCGCGAAGAGACATCCTTCGAGGGCACGCGCGAATACGTGTTCAAGCACGCCCTGCTGCGCGATGTGACCTATGAGAGCGTGCTCCGGCGGCGACGGCGTGAATATCACCGCCGCGCGGCCGAATGGTTGATCCTGGCCGGCGGGGAGCGCGTCGATGAATTCGCCGACCTTATTTCAGCCCACTACGCGGTCGCCGGGGACGAGGCGGCCGAAGCCCAGTGGCAGATTCGGGCAGCGAGACATGCTGCCGCCCGCTTTGCGCTGCCCGAAGCCGAACGAGCGATCAACCGGGCGCTGGCCTTGCTCCCGGCATCGGATGCAGAAACACGCTTCAGCCTGTTGCTGGAACGTGAAGCCCTCTTCCATCTCCAGGGACGTCGCGACAGCCAGGCGGCTGATCTGGCAGCCCTGACAACGCTGGCCGAGACAATGGGCAATCCCGCCTGCCTGGCCGACGTAGCCCTGCGCCAGGCCGTCTACCATAACGCTATCGGTGAATTCCAGATGGCCAATGACTTCGCCCGGGCAGCCGGCGAGCAGGCCACGATCGCCGGCGATCTGGAACGGCAGGCTCGCGCGCGCCTTCTGGCCGGCCACAGCCATCGAGTCCGCGGTCAATACGACGCGGCTCATGTCGACTTTGGGGCAGCGCTCGACCTGGCCCGGCGTGCCGGAGCGCGCGACGTGGAGGCCGAATGTTTGCGCGCCATAGGTGTCACGGCCCAGGAACAGGGCGATACTTCCATCCAGCGCGACTCCTTCCAGCAAGCGCTGGCCCTGGCCCGGGATGTCGGTGACAAACGCAGCGAGCGCCGAACGCTTAACAGCCTGGGGGTTATGCTGGAGAACCTGGGCGACTATGAGCAGGCACGTGCCTATTTCGAGGAATCGCTGGTCCTCGGCCGGGCTATCGGCGACCGCGCCGGGATCGGCACAGTCCTGGGCAATCTTGGCGTGACCGCAATGGACACCGGTGATATCCATGGCGCGCGCGCCTACTTCGAGGAAGCCCTGCAGATCGCCCGCGAAACCGGGGACACCGTTGGCGTGGACGTGTGGTTGCTCAATCTGGCCTTTGTAGTAGCAACCGAGGGAGATCTGGAGACCGCCCTGTCTTATTATATTGAGGCGCGCCGCGGCTTCGAGAGAACGGGAGATCGCTCTTCTTTAGGCTATGTATTGAACGGTCAGGGACGGGTACTTCTGGAGGCCGGTCGTCCCGAGGAAGCGATCGATCTGCTGCGAGCGGCCGTCGATCTGCGGGAAGAGTTGGCGCAGACCCATCTGACGGCCGAGAGCCGCCTGTTGCTGGCCGAAACACTGGCCGCTCTTGGCGAACTGCCACCGGCACGCGAAACGCTGGCGCTGGCGCTGCCTGTTCTCTCCGGGCAGGGACTGGAGACGAACGAAGACACCCAGCGGGGTCTTTGGGCAGCCTATAAGGTAATGGTCGCCACCGGCGATCCTCAGGCCGAGACCTATCTCGAGCGCTTGCACGACAAGATCGAGCAAGCAGCGGGCCGCCTGCCCGCCGCTGCCCGACAGCCTTATCGCGACATGTTGCCCTGGAAGCGGGAGAGCATCGAGTTATGGGCGGCTTCCGCTAAAACCCGCTCATCTTCCTCAACCTAATGACGATTAACCCGCCGGAAAAGAAGCCGGCCGGGCGACCACGTCCGGCACACAATTGGCCACCGGGGTCAATAACCATTATCATAAGCTCATGTCAACCCCAACAACAGCTCCCCATGGCTCCTGGAAGTCGCCCATCACGACCGACCTTCTCCTTGGCGGCAGCGTAAACATTTCCCAACCGCAGATCGACGGGCCATCCGTCTACTGGATAGAGGGTCGCCCCGCTGAGGGCGGACGCAATGTCATCGTGCACTTGTCAGAAGGCGACCGCGAGGATGTGACTCCACCCGGCTTTAACGCCCGCACCCGCGCCCACGAGTACGGCGGCGGCGACTACCTCGCCAACGACGGTATCGTTTATTTCAGCAACTTCGCCGATCAGCGCATCTACCGCCAACGGCCGGGCGAAGCGCCTGAAGCTATCACTCCGGAGGCGGCACTGCGCTATGCCGACTTCATCATCGACGCCGCCCGCAACCGCCTGATCTGCATTCGCGAGGATCACCGCGTCGACGACCGCGAGGCGATCAACACACTCGTGGCCGTGCCCCTGGCCGGTGGCGAGCAGATCGTGCTGGCCGAGGGCGACGACTTCTACGCCACCCCACGCCTCAGCCCTGACGGTCGCCGTCTGGCCTGGCTGACGTGGAATCATCCAAATATGCCCTGGGACGGCACGCAACTGTGGCTGGCCGATCTGGACGATGACGGTGCGCCGGTGAACCCGCGAGTGGTAGCCGGTGGACAGACCGAGTCCATCTTCCAGCCGGAATGGTCGCCCGACGGGACGTTGTATTTCGTCTCCGACCGCACCGGCTGGTGGAATCTCTACCGCGTGCGAGATGGCGCGGTCGAGGCTCTGGCGTCGATGGCCGCCGAGTTTGGTCTGCCGCAGTGGGTCTTCGGCATGTCGACCTACGCCTTCACCAGCCCCGGCGAGATCGTCTGCACTTATTCGTGGAACGGCGTGAGGTACATGGCGCGGCTTGACACGGCGACCGGCGCGCTGGCGGCGTTCGACGTAGCCTATGTGGGCACCCATCTGCGTGCAGGAGGTGGACACGTCGTCTATATCGGCGGATCACCCGCCGTACCCACGTCCGTCGTGCGGCTCGATCCGGCGAGCGGGGCTTTGGAAGTCCTGCGGCGCTCGACCGATCTGATCATCGACGAGGGCTACATCTCCGTCGCTGTACCTGTTGAGTTCCCGACCGCCAACGACCTGACCGCCCACGGCTATTACTATCCACCGCGCAACAAGGATTTCGTCGCGCCGGCGGGCGATCTGCCGCCGCTAATCGTCACCATTCACGGCGGGCCGACCTCGGCCACGACCAGCGACCTGAATCTGTCCCGCCAATACTGGACCAGTCGCGGTTTCGCCATCCTCGATGTCAACTACGGCGGCAGCACCGGCTACGGCCGCGCCTACCGCGAGCGACTGAACGGCAACTGGGGCATCGTGGATGTGGAAGATTGCATTAACGGCGCGCGTTATCTGGTGGAGCAGGGTTTCGTCGACGGCAAGCGGCTCATCATTCGTGGCGGCAGCGCCGGCGGTTATACGACCCTGAGCGCCATCACGACCAGCGACGTATTCAAGGCGGCCGCCAGCTACTACGGCGTCAGCGATGCCGAGGCGCTGGCCTCGGACACCCACAAGTTCGAGTCACGCTATCTCGACAATCTCATCGGCCCTTACCCGGAGCGACGCGACATCTACGTGGCACGCTCGCCCATCCATGCCGCCGACAAATGCAGCGCCGCCCTGATCCTGTTCCAGGGTTTGGACGACAAGGTCGTGCCGCCCGACCAGAGCGAAGCGATGTTCCTCGCCGCGCGCAACAAGGAATTGCCGGTGGCCTACATCGCCTTCGAGGGCGAGGGGCATGGCTTCAGGCAATCGCCCAATATCAAGCGGATGATCGAGGCGGAGCTGTATTTTCACGGCCGGGTTTTCGGGTTCGAGCCGGCCGACGCGATTGAACCGGTCGTGATCGAGAATCTTTAGGCCCGGCTCAGGGGGTCGTGTGCTCGGTCTGTGGCCGGCGCACGATCTCCTTGCGGCGCTTGTTCTGCATCCCCTCGGCCAGATAATAGCTGCCGATGACGAAGGCCGCCGCTCCCAACTGGGCGATGATGCCCTGCCACGTCGCGTACAGCCCAAACCAAAGCCCGGCCCAATAGGGGAGCACCAGCCCCTTGATGGGGGTGATCCCCAGCCAGCCCACCGCCTGCATGACGTGGACCGTCTTGCCGACCATTGTGACCAGCACAACGCCGATCAGGACGCCCGTCCAGACGAGCATCTTCTTGTACGGCAACCGGGCCTGGAGCTTGAAGGTTATCAGGCCGACGATCAGCACCGCCACCGCGCCCAGGGCCACGCCTTGCAGCACGATCGTCGGGCCGGCCTCCAGCGCCAAAGCCTGCAGGAACAGCACCGTCTCGAAGCCCTCGCGGTACATGCTGGTGAAGCCCAGAACCACCAGCCCCAGGAACTGGCCCGTCTCGGCCGAGAGCAATTGTCGCTTTTGGGCGTGGAAGCCGGCGATCCAGTCCTTCCAGTAGGTCTTGTGAAAGAACCAGTTGGTGATGAGCAACAGCACGCCAATGGCGATGAGCGAGACCACCGCCTCCAGCCGCTCTCCGAAGTGGGCTAATTGCGACAGGACTTGCTGGGCAATCCACCAGGTGACGGCGGTGGCCAGCAGCGCCAGGACGACACCGAGGACCATCGGCCGGCGCAGCCCGGCATAGGCGCCGACCATGCTCGCCATGAGGGCCGCCAGAATGACGACCGCCTCCAGCCCCTCGCGAAAGACGATGATCGCGGCGTTGCTGATGATGGCTCCCGGCGCGCTGTTGAGATCGCCCAGCGTCACCTGGGCCTGTTTCAGCGCCGTGTCCAGTTCGGCGCGGATGGCGGCGATCTCCTCCGGCGACCCTTTCAGGGCGATGGCCTGGGCCAGACCCGGCCGGCCGTTATAGCCTTGCCAGAACAGCCCGTCGATCTCGGCCACCAGCGCGGGCGCGAAGGCGAGCAGGCGCGGCTCCGGCCCGAAATCGAAGATGGCGTACCCTTCCAGTCGGGCTGATTCGGCCAGCTTGTAGTCGCCCGCACGCACGGCGGCTTCCACCTGATCGAGGACTGAAGCCACCACGTCGAAGTCGGCATCGGTGTCCACCTCCAGCCATTCGGGCGGGAACAGTGTCTTCAAGCCGTCGGTGATCCCGGCCACCGCGCCGGTCATGGTCTCCGCTGGGACGACGGACGTCTTGCGGTTGGCGGCGTCGAGGTCGGTGGTGACGCGGGCCATTTGCTCGCTGATGGTGGCGGTCAGCGCGGGGTCGATCTCCATCAGCGACAGGCGCAAATCGGCGAAAGCGGCCGTCGCGCCGGCCATGAACGTGACCGCCTCCTGAATCTCCAGATCGATCAGCACCTTGTCGCCCTGCACGCCGCGTCCATACTCGATAGGGACGAGAGCCAGGAAACGTAACAGTTGGCCGGCACGGCGAGCCTGCTCGGCCGGAGCCAGCGGCGCGGCGCGAAAGCCGTCGAGTACGCCTTGCAAGGTGGTCACTGCCTCGTCGGTGGCCGATTCGTCGCCGGCCAGCAGCGCGGGTAGCAGGTGGTCGGCAGCGGACGTCACCTCCGCAATGTCCGCGCCATTCTGGTCGATGTAGGCGGGGGCGAGGATGCGCCAATAGGCGGCCACCAGACCGGCTGACTCAGCCCGCCGGTGGCGCAGCTCCGACGTCGAAGCGACGACGGCCAGATACTCGCCCAGCCGCGCCTGATATGTGTCCAACAGGTCGGCGTCCAGCCGGGCCACAGTGTCAGCAGCGTTTTCTGCGGTCAGGTCGCGGATGGCCAGCGTCGCGTCGGCTCCGGGACGCGAGAAACGGGTGCTGGTGCGAAAGTCGCGGACGAGCAGCCATTGCCGGGCGGTCTCGGCGTCGCCCTGTTCGGTGACCGCGCGGGCCGCCAGATAGCTGCCCCAGTAGACCGCACCCCGGGCCAGCCCGCGCGCGCCGGCCAGAGCGTCGCCGTCGCCGGTCTGGACCGCGGTCCCGGCCGCGGCCAGCGCCCGATCCAGCAATGCCGCCGGCTCCGGCGGCAGACTATCCAGTTCGACCGCGGCGACCCGCGCCTGTTCGACGTGGGCAATCGCCGCGACCGTATCGTCGCCCAGTAGTGCCGTCTGGGCAGCGAACAACTCGTCCCCCACAGTCTCGGCAGCCTCCCAGGGTGGCCGAGGCGCGGCCGAGGCCGTAGTACCCAACCCGACCAAACAGAGCAGCAAACCCACAATGACAACATCGGTGCGGATCGATCGACTCATCGACAATCTCTCACTTCTCCTGCATCCGTTCGGGATGGCAGAGGTTCTTCTTCTTGTTGGCGACGCGGCCGCAACCGGTGCAGACGAATCGCGGCTGGTTGACCAGCAGGATGTAGGTCGGCAAATCGCCTTTCAACGATTTTTTCAACTTGCACAGTTCGGCGCTCATGCTATTTCACGAAAAAGCCTGACAGGCCCCTTGAGACCTGTCAGGCATGGCAAAATTATTCGGCGATTGCGACGTTCAGGAGCGCCGCGGCCTGGGCCACGCGGCCGGCAAGTGCCGTCGCCTTGGTCTGGGCTTCAGTCCCGAAGAGGTCGGCTTGCTCGGCGGTGAAAGCGGTTCCGCCCTGCTCCTGGGAATAGAGATCACCCACGTAGCCGCGCAGGTCAGCGAACCCACTGTCGATCTGGGCGTGGAGTTCGGGGTTGGTCGCCTCCACGCGCGCGGCCAGACTGTCATAGGTAAAATCGAGACCGTTGAGGATGCCGTTGATGTCGAAGAGGCGGCTCGTGCCGATGAAGGCGTGTTCCTCGGCGTTTTCGCCGGCCACAAAAGCCGACAACTTCCACTGCTCGAAATATTCGTTCATGGTCGGGATCATGACCACCAGAGCGGTGAAGGCGTCGCTCATCGTCGGTTGCCAGGCCTCGACCGCGGTCAGCATCTCCTGCGTCGCGCCGTCCAGCCCCTGGGCAGCGGCCAGCAACAGGTTGGCATCGGGCAGCACCTCGCCCATCTCCACTGTTCCGTCGCCACTCAGGTCAACGGGCAACCCGCTGAAATCGCCATGAGTACCCCAGATGGCCGGTTCCAGCAAGCTATGGAAGAAGTTGCCGGGGCTTTGCAACTCGCGGCCGTCGGGCAGGGTCAGCGTCCATTCCAGCGCTTCGGCCGGGTCTTCCTCGGCACTGGGGCCGGCGTCGATCCACACGTCGTAGTAGGCCAGGGACGGCACGCCGGCGATAATGCCTTCGTCAAGCTCGTAATGGGTGCTCGCGGTGAGCCAGTTGGCCTTGATGGTGGTCACCAGGTCGGTCAACGTCGCCGGGTCGGCCGCCCAGGCGGCTTCGTAGTCGAAATTGTGGCCGGCAAGCAAATCGTAGTATGCCTTCGCCGAGGCGGCCAGGGCAACTGTGCCCTCTTTCATCTGCCGGCCGTGATCCAGGGCGTAATTCTTAACGGCCGCCAGGTCGACATCCGCTTCCGCGGCGGGGACGGCAGTCGTCGGCGCGGCCGTCTGTTGGCCGGGCGCTCCTCCACAGGCGGTCAGCAGCAGCGTACCGCTCAGAATCATACAAGCCAGAATGCGTCTCAAAACGGTCTACTCCTTCGGGATTTGGCGTTCTCCGCGCACAATATATGCGTCGGAAATGAGGTGACGGGGTCACTCTTTCAACCAAGATTATTATTATATTTATCGACTTTATGGGTACAATGACCGGCGTTAATTCCCGATTATAATCCGGTTTATTGTCCGATGTACCGACGGAAATTATCATTTGATCGATGGTTAAATTTTCGACCGTCCAGCCCGGTCGGCGGAACAACCCTATGAGGAGAGCTAACCTTGTCTGCCGGCGCTCTTGACGGCATCCGCGTCGTCGATCTCTCGCGCGTCCTCGCCGGGCCGTATTGTGCCATGCTGCTGGCCGACTACGGTGCAGACGTCATCAAATTCGAGCAGCCAGGCAGCGGCGACCCGACGCGACAATGGGGGCCACCGTGGTTCGGCGACGGGGAACCGTCAGACGCGGGAACGCCCGACAGGCCGGGGATACGGGAGAGCGCTTATTATCTGACCGCCAACCGCAACAAGCGCGGCATGACGCTCAACATCAAGTCGGCCGAGGGACAGGTCATCGCCCGCCGGCTGATCGCCACGGCCGATGTGGTCATCGAGAACTTCATGCCCGGCACACTGGCAGCCTATGGGCTGGACTACGCCACGCTGGCCGCCGACCAGCCCGGCCTCATCTACTGTTCCATTACCGGCTACGGGCAGACCGGTCCCTATCGCGACCGGGCGGGTTACGACTTCATGATCCAGGCCGAGGGCGGCATCATGTCGATCACCGGCCCGACCGGCGGTGAGCCGTACAAGGTCGGCGTGGCTGTCGTCGATATCACGGCCGGGCTATATGCGACCACGGCCATCCTGGCCGCGCTGCACCATCGCCAGCGGACGGGATTGGGTCAGTGGATCGACGTGGCCCTGTTCGACGCTCAACTGGGTTGGCTGGCCAATGTGGCGTCGAACTATCTGGTCAGTGGCGAACCTCCGACCCGATACGGCAACGCTCACCCCAACATCGTGCCCTATGAGACTTTCCCCACGGCCGACGGCCACATCGCCGTGGGCATCGGCAGCGACGAGCAGTGGCGACGTTTTTGCGAGCTGGCCGGACGAGGCGACCTGCGCGCCGAACCGCGCTACGCCACCAACCCGGCGCGGGTGGCGGCTCGTGAGGAGTTGATCGGCAAGCTGCGCGAGGTGTTTGGCGGCCGGGCGTCGGCCGAGTGGCTGGATGCTCTGCAAGCGGCGCGCATCCCCGCCGCGCCCATCAACGACATCCCCGCAGCGCTCAATGACCCCCAGGCCGTGGCCCGCGAGATGGTGCAAACGGTGGCTCACCCGGCCGGACCGCTGCGGGTTGTCGGGCCGGTGGCCCGGCTCAGCGAGACCCCGGCCACGGTGCGGGCCGCGCCGCCGTTGCTGGGCGAGCATACCGGGGAAATCCTGCACGAGTTAGGCTACGGGCCGGACGAGATCGACGCCTTGCGCGCTGGTGGGGCGATCTAGACCGTTGACATTCGCTGTGTTCGCGCTTATCATTGTGACTATGACCACGACCATGACCACGCCCACCATCTCTAAAGGCAAGCTGAAGGCGCGCATGCTGGAGATCTTTCGCGAGATCGAGGCCGGCGGCCAGGAGTGGATCGTTACCGATAACGGCAAGCCGGTGCTGAAGATTGTGCCCATCACAAAAAAAGGGACGGTAGATGAGGTTTTCGGCAAGTATTATGGTCAGGTGGTATATCACGAGGACATAAACACACCCACAACAGACGACTGGGAAGATGCCTAAATGGTACTCCTCGACACTTCTGCCCTGCTGTTCCTGACCATTGACCCGATAAAACTGACGTCGCGCGCCCGTAAAGCGATCTCTAAAGCTGACCGCCTGATCATCAGTTCAATCTCAATCTGGGAAATTGCGCAAAAAGTTAGCCGTGGAAAAATCGAGATTGGGCCACCACTTAAGGAATACGTCGAAGGTCTCTACCAGCTAAACAATCTGGAGATATTATCCGTTGACGTGGAGACATGGTTGCTCTCGGCCGAACTGGATTGGCCCCATCGCGACCCGGCCGACCGCGTGATCGTCGCCACGGCGATGTCCTTCGGCTGCCCTCTCATCACGTCCGACCGGGTGATAGGAGGTTTTTACGCCGCCACCATATGGTGATGGCGTTTGTCTGCATTGCTGGCCGGCTGCTCGCCGGACACACCAGATGAGGGATGATCAGGCGATGCGTACCGCGAGAAAGGCCACCCGCGTGTCCGCTTCCACGCCGCGAACGGTCCCGTCGGGCATGGTGATAGTCGTGCCGGCCGTAACGCGCAGGCGCTCGCCGTCTACAATCATCCAGCCTTCTCCCTCCAAAAAATGGTAAACGGCCTCCGCCTCAGGGTGTTCAGGGATGCGCTGGCCTGCCTCCAGTCCACCCAATATGACTTTTGCCTTCTCGCTGGTCATCAGGAAATTGGGCTTGGGGCCGTCAGTTCCGTACTCGATTTCCTGTCGCCAGTCCGGAAAATATGTCTTGGACATGATCACGCTCCATTTAATGTGGTGTCTCTCGACACAAATTAAATCAACCGGTGATGAAGCTGTCGTCAGGATTGAGAGAGTGTGCCGCTTTGGGCTTCGTCAGGGGGTCGCGGACGAGATTATATCATTATTGACACGAACTGCCCCACGTCGGAATCCGGGAAACAAAAACGGCCTGTCATATGACAGACCGCCCGTTCCGGAATTTAACCGGATCGAACAAACTCGCGAGAGTCGTTCGCTCTATGGGTTTCGTGCCTAGTTGGCGCTGAAGGTCTCGACGACGCTGTTGGTCGTGCCGTGCTCGTTGGCCACGTACTTGTCGGCGGCGTCATCGTTAACCCACTCGCTGTTGTTGACCAGATAGCGGTACTGATAGCTGCCGTTGGCCGGCAGGCGCAACTTCGCGGCGAAGGTGCCCTTGCTCTTCTTCATGGCCACCGGCTCCCAGCCGTTGGCTTCGCAAACCAGCGCGACTTCCTCGGCCTCGGTAGGCAGCTGGAAAGTCACTTCATATTCGTCCTTGGTCTTCAGGTACTTCTTCTTTAACATGGCAATATCTCCTTCAAGAAAGGTCAGTTGTTTCCTTAATTTTGAAAAAACTTCGGGATTTGCCGGACCACCCCGGCAGCGAATTCCGTTCCATTATAGGAGATGGCCGGGGTCTGTCAATGACGCAGTGATGCAAGGTCAATAATAAACGCCATTCTCTCAGCTTATTATCAGACTGGGAGCAATTTTTTGCGCAATCAGGCTCCCCGGTTCGCTCCCTGATGGGCCGGCGGCCCGACCCTCAATTCATTCCGGTCGATAATAACCTGTCACAGGTTTCCCGGAACGAGAGAAATTGTCGAATCCTTCAACCACGTGGTGAACTGACCGCACGTTCACCAGGGCCTCGATCTGATGCAGAATGCGCACCATCTGACGCGGGTTCGAAACTTCCAGCTCCATCTGGATATACAGTTCGCCGTCATCGCCCTCGCGCGAGGTGCAGATATTGCGAATATTGATGTCCTTTTCCTGCATCAACTGGGTCATTTCGTGAAGCAGGCCCGGTCGATCATAGACGCCGACGTGGAGCGGGATTATGCGCGCCTCGCGGCGGTCGTTCTCACCCCAGCCGAGCTTAAGCAATCGCGAGTTGAACTCCAGCCGGCCGCGGTCGACGTTCAAAGTGGGACAACCTTCGCGGTGAATGGCCAGAACTCCGTTTCGGCGAAGATAGCCCACGATTGAATCCCGCGGTCGGGGCGAACAGGTCATGCATAGATGAAGCCGTGAGGTATTGGCGTTAGTGATGATATAGGTCGAGCCGTCGCTGCAGGCAACGCTGTTACCCTTCGACAACGCCGGCCCGTCGGCCCAATGGGCGGTCATGATGCGTGTTGAGAGAGTGGTAGGCAACAATTCGGCGCGGCCGAGGTTGTAATAGAGCATTGTCGCGTCTTCATACTCGAATAGCGTGGCAATCTCATTGTGCGGCAAGTGCGCCATGCCCAGCATGGTCAGCTCGTGCATCAGGATTTCACGCCCCTGACGGATGGCCTCCGGCTCTGACAGCTTGCGGAACCAACGCCGGGCACGGGAGCGGGCGGTGGACGTGGTGATGTAACCCAGGTCTTCATCCAGCCATGCTCGTCGAGGTTGGACGCGCACGTCCTTGATGATGCGGACCTGGTCGCCGTTTCGCAGCGGCTTGTTCAATGGGAAAGGCAGGTCGTTCACCAGGACGCCGCGGCACTCATTGCCCAGCTCGGAATGAAGCTTATAGGCAAAGTCGATGGCCGTACTGCCCTGGGGCAACTCATAGGGATCGCCGTCTTTGGAATAGACGCGAATCTGTTCGCTCAATACATCATTAACCACATTTTGCGCCCCGCTCGCCGAGTCCGCCGATTCGATGCTGATCGTCTGGGAGATGTTCCTGAAAAATTCGTCTACCCGCTCAGCCAGGCCTTTTGTCCAGAGCGGGGTATCGGCGTAATACCATCGCGCCAGCACACCCATCTGGGCGATACGTTCCATATCGACCGTGCGCAAACGGACTTTGAGATGCTGGCCTTCGCTGTGGACTATGGTGGTGTGGAGTGATTGGTAGAGGTTTTCGCGGTGGACGGAGATGTAATCATCGAAACGGTGGGGAACGGCCGGCCACATATGATGGATATGTCCCAGGGCGGTATAACAGGCAATCATGTCATCCATCAGTACCGTCACCCGCAACAGCCGGTCTACATCTCGATAGCCGGCATCCTGCTTTTCCAGGTCCTTGTAGATAGTGTAAATGTTCTCCGGCGACATTTTTACTTCATGGACCGGCAGGCCATGACCCATCAGAACGTCCATGATCTGCTGCTGGACAACCACGAACAGGGGAGCCTGAGCGCGAATCAACCGCTCCCGTTCGGCGCGGATCGACTCATATACATTGGGTTCCAGGACCTCGAGCGACAGGGCCTCCAGTTCGCTCTTGACCTGCCACATGCCCAACCGATAGGCCAGAGGAGCATAGACGGCCAGCGTCTCTCTCGCCTTGGCGCGCTGCTTGCCGGGGGACATACCGTGAATGGTGTTCATGTTATGCAGGCGGTCGAAAAGCTTGATGATGACCGTGCGCACATCCACCGTCATGGCCTGCAATAATTTCTTGAGCGACGCTTGCTGTACTTCCTCTGCTGAAAGGGCTTTGGCCTTCTCGGCGACGCCGCGTGTCACTTCCTTCAATTTGGTGACGCCATCGACCAGACGCGCCACCTCGGGGCTGAACTCGGCGCTGATCTGCTCGATAGAGACGATCGTGTCCTCGGCGATGTCGTGGAGCAGGGCGGCCGAGATAGCGGCCGCATCCAGGCGGTAGCCCGCCAGGTAGATAGCTACCTTCAGCGGGTGGGTAAAAAAAAGCTCGCCGGTCATACGACGTTGGGCGCCGTGCTTCCAGCGAGCGAACTCGAACGCCTTCATCACCTGAAGGCGGTCGTCATGATTAAGGTAAATATTGGTAAGAGCAAATAATCGCTCGCCGTCTTCAATTACCAGTTCGCGCTCGGCCATATTTGATTTTCATACCTAAAGGTTGCCTAAGAGACGCCGGCAGTGGGAAGCCTGCATATGCAGACGCAATAGGTATATCTCCTCATTATACCACTACTCGCGGAAAAGTAACAGGGTCGGCGATGCCGGGGCACGGCTTTTCCAAAGTCCGACCAGCCTTCATAATCAGCGTCGGAATAGACTGACAAA
>JAHDWL010000153.1 GCA_023384355.1 Anaerolineae bacterium | reverse complement strand
CCCGCGTGGTGGTCGCCGCGTCACCCTTCCCGAACGTCATCGTACCGTCCGTCTGCACGGTCGCCTTGTTGTCCGCCTCAACCTTGATCAGCTTGCCGACCACGGCGTCGCCGTCGGCCGTCAACGCCACCGTCTCATCGCCCGAAAAAGTCACCGCCAACCCCACCTGCGCCGAGCCGTTCGTCTTCGTCCGGTCATACGTAATCGTCGAATTGTCGATCTTGTAAGTCCGGTACTCGCCGCCGACGCCGATGTTGCTGACATTCGTTCGCTCACTCATCGCTCTGCCTCCATCACCTCATCTGCCCTGTTATCTCTCTGACTATCCAATTCGCTCACTGCGCCCCATAAGCCGCGGCCGGTGTCACCGGTCGCCCCGGTTGCGCATCATTCCCGTTCAACCCGCTCGTCTGCCGTCCGCCCGGAAAACGCGCCTTCGCCTGCTCGGCAAACGTATCGCGCACCTGACGCACGTGCTCCAGCGGCGCATTCTCCAGCATCGCCCGATAGGTTTCCTCCGGGAACGCATCCCCCATCGCCCGCACGCCTTCGGCCACGGTCTCCTCGATCATCTGCCGGCGATAAGCCGTGCCCTGATCAGCCAGCGGCTGCAAACGCGCCACCTCCTGCTGCGCCGCGTCGCGCTCCTGCGTCGCCTGCGCCAGTTGCCGCGACAGCCAGCGCACAGCCTCCGCCGGCGAAGCGTCGCGCGGCGCCGGTGACTCGGCCGCCGCCTGGCGAACCTCAGTCAACAACGCCCGCTCAGCCTCCACCGACTCCCCCTCCACGGCCGCATCCACGGCCGTCTCAGTCTCCACGATCTCCTGCTCAACAAACTCTGTGGTCTCTTCATCCATCGTCATCGTTCTTTCTCCATTGATCTCCGGCTGCGCGGAGATCACGATAGTGGACGTACTGCCGGTCGTTAAATACGGCGACACCTGCGGCCCAAACCTGAGCGCCGTGTCGGCCGCTTCCGGCCGCGGCAACCTGATCCGGTACTGCCGCTCAATCTGCCGCACCATCGCCGGTGACAGTCGCCCGGCCTCCGCCTCCTGCTCCGCCTTCAAAATCATTGCCCCCGGCGTCGCCCCGTCATAAACCAGCGATACCTCGGACAAATGCGCCTCGTGGATCGTCACGGTGCAGACTTCCCGCACCATCTTCCCGTCGCGCTCAATCTCATACTCCCAACCCGCGACGTGGTTACAAGTCGTTTCCCGGCCGTAATAAGGCTGATGACACAGGTCACAAACCCATCGGCCGCCATAGAACCCCACCGACACATCGCGCACCGCGCCGTTCTCAATCGCCCGGATATAGTCGTCGGTCCCCGCGAACGAATGCCGCCCGCCGAAGCGGATGCCCGGCACAATGTAGAAGACGCCCAGCGCGCGGCCGTTACCGTCCTCCTCCTCATATCGCCCACCGGCCGAGTAGCCCACGCCGAGCTTATAGCCGTCGTGGCTGTCCAGCAGCGCCACACCCGTCGCCGCCTCGCGCGCGAAGTTGCGCAGCGTGTCGTCGGCCATATGCGTGTCATAGGCATCCAGCGCCATGCTCGACACCTCGGCCGTGAACCAGTACCATTCCTCGCCCGACTCTTCCGTCGCCCGCTCCTCAATCAGGCCCGCCTCCGCCGCCTCGCGCACCGCCAGCGGCCGCAGTCGCGCCCGGAACGTGAGATGCGAAACATCCCGCTCGGCCGGGTCGGTCGGAGCAGCAGTCAAAGCCGGAAGATGCGAACTGGTAGGATGTGCCATATAAACTCTCCAAACAAAAAAGACGCCGCTCCCACATCGATGCGGGAGCGGCGTCTCTCATTCGTTTTACGTCGCTGTTCGCGGCTGGTCTGCCGCGCCCGTATACAATTAACAATAGGCTATCATATATCCATCACTCGCGTCAAGCC
>JAHDWL010000152.1 GCA_023384355.1 Anaerolineae bacterium | reverse complement strand
AAGGGCAGGCTGTCGCTGGTGATGCCCGGCTTGCGGGTGCTCATGAAGACCGCCGCGGCGGGCGGGCCGGAGAGGTACTCCACCGCCCCGGCGTCGCAGGTGTCGGTCACTTCATTGCCCTGCCCGGCCACGTCGAACGGCCGGACGAAGCCGCGCTGGTCGAGGCCGTCGGTGGGTGACGGGGCGACGCA
This sequence comes from Anaerolineae bacterium, assembly GCA_023384355.1. Lineage (GTDB taxonomy): Bacteria > Chloroflexota > Anaerolineae > Promineifilales > Promineifilaceae > Promineifilum. The sequence continues at coordinate 1,737 of JAHDWL010000152.1, read as the reverse complement.
ATCAGCGTCGGGGGCCATGTCGAGCGCCGGGCTGCCGGCCACGAGATTGTGGGTCATGGTCGGGCCGCCGTTGGCGGCCAGCGTCGGGTCGAGGATATCGGCCAGCGGGATGTTGCCGGCGTCGCTATTGGCGTTCACGTCGGTGCCGCCGGGGCTGAAGCCGGTGAAGGCGGCGGCGTTGGTCTGTTCGCCGCGGCCGAAGACGTTGTGATCGCCGGTAATCAGCGCGCCGCCGAGGAACCGTATCTCGTTGGCATCGCCGAAAACGGCGATATTGCCGCTGATGATGCTGCGGGAGATGGTTGTGGAGGCGATCGGGTTCATTTGGACGATGCCGCCGCCGTAATAGAAGGCGTAGTTATCGGTCACGGTCGAATTGACCAATTCGAGCGAGCCATTTTGATTGTAGACTCCCCCGCCGCCCTCGCCGGTTGAGTTAGCCCGGTTGCCGCTGAGCGTGCTGTTGATCAAGGTGACATCCCCTTCGCGGATGAGCATCCCGCCACCTTGCCGGGCAGAGTTGTTCGCGAAGGTCGAACCGGTGATGGTCACAAGCGCTTCAGGGTAATAGGTCTTTAGCCCGCCACCGTCATAGGCCGCCTCATTGTCGATCACGGCCGTGTCGATGATGTTCAACTCCCCCTTGTCCATATAGATCGCGCCACCATGACCTGTGGCCGTGTTTTTCTCGAAGAGGCTGCCGGTGATGGTCGTGAGGGTTGTCACGGTTCCCGCGCCGGAGTAGTCGATATAAATACCACCACCCCTGTACGACGTGTTATAACTAAAAACGCTGTCGGTGATGATTAACGTCCCGCTTCCATTGAACCCGCCGCCGCCGACGAAATTGGCCTCGTTATTGCTGACAGTGCTGTTGTTGAGGGTCAACATGCCACCAGAAACGAAGAACCCGCCGCCGGCGTTTGTGAAATCGTAGCCGCCGCTGATGTTCACGTCATTGAGCGTCAGGTCGCCGGCAGGGCCGACGTAGAGGATGCGAAATGCCGGGGCCGCGCCGTCGCGTTCGATGGTGTGGCCGTTACCCTCGATGGTGATCTCGCTGGTGACGGCCGGCAGGCCGGTATAACCGATATAATTACCGGCATACGCTGTCAGCGTTGTGTCAACTTGCAGGTCGATGGTGTCGGCGCCGACCGCGCCGGCGGCGCAACTGCCGACAACGGCGTTGGTGTTGGCGGCCCTGATGGCGTCGACGAGGGTACACGTGCCGTCGACGGTGATCGTCGCTGCGTGGACGGCGGGCACGAGCAGCGAGCTGCCGGCCATGGCCAGGATGAGCGCCGCGCCGGCGGCCGTGGCCGCCACCTTGCGCTGCCAGCGCCGCCGGCTGTTGCGCGAGAGCGCGCGCCAGCGGGCTGCCCCGGTTGCGAGGCGGGCCATGAAGCCGTCGGGCTGCCGCAGCAGCAGCGCGGCCAGCCAGTCGCGGTGACCGCGTTCGGCTGAGGGGGATGAATCATGGACGGTCATCAGCATTCTCCTGTGAGTGTTAAGAAATTGTCAACCGGACGAAAGCAAAAAAGGAGCAGGGACGCGCGTCCTGCTCCTTCAATAAGACAATTGTAGCAGTGAGATTATAGCGCGTCAATCATCAATTATAGCCAGAATGACGCCGTAGTTCTGTCACATATGCGACACAACGGGAGGAAATTACGAGTGACGAGGTAGGGGCAGACCTGCGTGTCTGCCCTCCCGGCGAATGACGAATGACGAATGACG
>JAHDWL010000065.1:9965-15262 GCA_023384355.1 Anaerolineae bacterium | reverse complement strand
ATCGCCGCGGGGTTGTACAATAGTTGGAACAGATGACACACAGGTCGACCCCTACGGCGATGGCCTATCAGCGGGAGCGGCCGAATGTGGAGGCGGGGGATTTGACGGTGCTGGTGATTCGGGCGTTGGGGTTGATATTAGGGAAGATGGTACGGGACGATAGTACCGTTAGTACCATCAGGAACGTGAAGCAATTCATTCCCACAACGCTGGTCGCCGCTCCCGCCGTTGCGGGGGCGATCCGGCAAAATATCCGGTTTCCCGGAAGATATCGGGGCAGACAGGGCAACAAAAAAGGGCGCGCCCCAGGCGCGCCCTCTCCATTCTTCACTCGTAACTCGTCACTCGTAACTCGTCACTCAAAACTCGTCCTATTCCGTCGGAAGCGTATTCAGCACCGACTCCACCTTCCCCGGGTCCGGGCTGTCGCCGCCGGGCGCGCTCGTGCTCGCCCGCGGCCGGCGCGGATACGGTTTCAGGCCGAACTGCGTCAGCGCCACCGCCCCCAGGCCGATGCACGATACCACGACCGTCAACAACCCGCCGACGACGCCGAACGTCACCATGCCCAGGACCCCCACGATGAACGTCAGCAGCGCCGTTCCCAGCGTCGCCGAGCGCTTCAGATGCTCGCCCTTGCCGCCGCCGAACAGCCGCAACCCCAGCCACGTCCCCACCGCGATCCAGCCGAGGAACCCGCCGACCACCAGCGCCAGCCCCAGCAGGAACATAATCGGGAAGCCCAGCAAGCCGATGCAGACGAAAGTCAGCACAATCGACACCGGAATCAGCAGCAAGATCAGCGACGGCACAGCCACGGCCGTCAGTGCCCCGGCCATCCCGCTGACCAGCGATTTCTCGCGGGCCGCCGACACGATCCGGCGCAACTGTTCGGGCATGATGGCCGCTGTCAGCAGCGCCAGAAAGCCGAACAACAGGCTGCTGGCCACAACGCCGGAGACCGATGCGATCGCATTGCGAACGCCAAACCCCCGCGAGGGCGTGCCCGGCATGACCGGCATGACCGGCATCTCCGGCATCTCGGGTGCTACCGGCGGGACGGGATCCACCGGCGGGAAAGGCGTCGCCTGGGCGGGTGCGTCGGGAAACTCCAGCCCCGGGGCGTTCTGGAAATCGCGCAGGAAGGGAGCCAGCTCGGCCAGAGGCGCGACGTTCAGGTTCTGGACGGCCGTGCAATGGGTGGTTACATCGTTGCGGGTGCTGTCGATCGTCGCGTTGCCGTTCAGCAACACGCATTCGCCGACGATAGCTCCGTCCGGCCCGGCCGTCAGGTCGCCGTTGAACAGCGTCAGATTGCCGTTGACCTGGCCGTCGACGAGGGCATCGCCGTTGAACACGGCGACATCGCCGTTGACCACCGCCCCGGCGTGAATCTCCAGATTGCCGTCGAGCACGACGACATCGTTATTGACAGTCTCGTTGGCCTCGATGATCGTATCGGCCAGCGGCGCAGCCATAATAGCGGGCGTCAGCGCCACAATGAGCGCCAGCGCCAAAACAATCGGTATAAGGACACGTCTCTTCATCTCACTGCTCCTTGCAGGTAATGTTTCCAATGCTCCTGCGTCCTGTATAACTAGTTACGTGAGCCGACCCCGGTGGGTTGCATGAGCAAACGCTGAAAGACGCCGCCCCACAGAAAAACAAGACCTGCCAGGATGATGAACCAGCCGATCAGCACCGGCTGCTCGATGACGAGATGGCTTGCGCCGGTAAACAGCGCCCCCACGACCGTCGCCGCAGCCCGGCCGATGCCGCTCACCGTGGCCCAGACGCCGGCCAGCAGCGCCGGTTGGGTCAGGATGGGCGCATAGCGCGCCAACAGCAGGATGACGAGGAGCAGGGGGACGATGCCGCTGAGCAGCAGGACGCCATAGGTCGCCCCCATGACCACGCGGCGCGCGCGCCGGTTCGGCAGGCGCGCCAGCGTGCGCTCGGCGAAGTCGACCGCCGGCATGAGCATGGGCGTCTGGCGGAACAGCGTCTCCACGGCCAGCAGCGTCCGCCACTCCCGGGTGCAATCGGGACACGCGCGCAGGTGAGATTCCAGCTCGGCGCGGTCGCCGTCTGCAAGCTCACCATCGAGCGCGTCCATCATCATCAGATAGTATCTTTCCTCGTGCTCCATCTCGCTTCTCCCGCGAAAAAATGCCCACACAATATCAGCGTTATCCATATCCATGGCGTCACATGGCGGCAACGGCCGCCTCCCCCGCAGGTACCATGCCGCGCGCCAGCCCGGCATCGGCCATCAGGCGGCGGGCGCGAAACAATCGTGATTTCACCGCGCTGACCGTCGTCTGCTGCACGTCGGCGATCTCCTCATAAGACATGTCATACCAATAGCGCAGCACGACCGCCTGCCGGTATTCCTCGGCCAGCTCGCCCAGCAAACCCTGAACCAGTTGCTCGCGCTCCCGGGTCATGAATTCCGCCTCCGGCCCCTTGGAGTTGTCGCTGTGCAGCGCCGGGTGGGGCGGCAAGGGTTCGTCGATGGACAGCATGACGGCCCGCCGCTTGCGGATCTGGTCGATACAATAGTTGGATGTGATCGACAACAGCCAAGTGCTGAACTTGTGGGTCGGGTCATAGCTGTCCAGCCGGGTATAGGCCCGGATAAACGCCTCCTGCGCGGCCTCTTCGGCCTCGCCGGAGTTATTCAGCATGCGATAGGCAAGATTATAGACCGGCCCCTGATAGGCCTCGATCAACCGTCCAAACGCATTTTTATCGCCGCGTCTGGCTTCTTCCAGCCAGACCTGCTCATCGTTCAACGTGCCAATCTCCTCTCTGTTCATGATGCTATACGGAACATCCGCCGGAAGGTTTCACGAATCTCATATCGCCCGGCCGACCCGGATACGAGATTAGAGATACGAGATTAGAGATACGAAATTAGAGATACGAGATACGAATTCAGAGGGCACGCGGGTCGTATCTCGTATCTCGTATCTCGTATCTCGTCATTATCCCCATCTTACATTAGAAATAGATTGTTCTGCGTGTCCCGTTTATCATCACCGGCGACATACAGGACACAGAACATGCCCACCGGCCGATATCCTGCTAAAATCGCGCCAATTCATACGCAGGCGCGTGCCGATCCGCGGCGCGCGCGAATGATATATGGCACAAGCAGAAAGAAAATCCCTGCCCTCCTCGCTCTACACGGAAGAATACTTCCTGACGGCGTGCGAGGGCTATGACGTGTTCATCGAATCGGAAGGCGCGCACCTCTCGCGACGGCTGCGCGACGCCTTCGCCCTGGCCGACGTGCAGCCCGGCATGCGCCTGCTCGACGTGGGCTGCGGCCGGGGCGAGATATTGCGCCACTGCATGCGCCTCGGCGTCGAGGCCCACGGCATGGACTACGCCGTCGCCGCCGCGCAGATGTCGCGCGACGTAGTGGCCGCCGAGGTGACGCGGGCCGCCGGGGAGGGCGAGAGCCTGGCGTCGCTGCCCGGCGTCTTGCAGGCCGACGCCAAGACCCTGCCCTTCCCCAGCGACTACTTCGACCGCGCCCTCCTGTTCGACGTCGTCGAGCATCTCTTCCCGTGGGAGCTGCACCAGGCCTATGTGGAGATCGCCCGCGTGCTGAAGCCGGGCGGCCGGCTGGTCATCCACACCGCGCCCAACCGCTGGTACGATGCCTACGCCTACCCGTGGGTGCGGCGGGTGCGCATCCTCATGGGCCAGGGCGACGCCTACCCCAAGGACCCGCGAGCCATCACGCCCGTCAATCAGGATGTCCACGTCAACGAACAGGACCTCATCCGCATGCGGCGCGGGCTGAAGCAAGCCGGCTATCACGACATCAAGGTCTGGCTCGACTCGCCGCCGCAAAACCGCGACGAGTCGGCCGTCATGGCCGGGCTGCGTCGTGTGGCCTTCGATGTCCCCCCGTTCCGCTGGTTCTTCGAGCGCGAAGTCTTCGCCGTCGCCACACCAGGGAAATGAATTACGAATTACGAATTACGAATGACGAATGAAGAGGCCTCTGAACTCGTCACTCGTCACTCGTCACTCGTCACTGGGCAGGCACACGGGTCTGCCCCTGCTCGTCGTTCTCCTCGTTCTCGCCTTCAGCCTGCGCGTCTGGAACCTGACCGGCATCCCGCCGGGCCTGACCCACGACGAGGCCAACCACGGCCGCGAGGCCATCGGCATCCTCAACGGCGTCCTGCTCTACTTCTTCCCGCTCAACTACGGCAGCGAGCCGCTCTATAGCTACACCGTCGCCCTGCTCATGGCGCTGCTGGGCAAGGGCGTGTTCGCGCTGCGGCTGGTCAACGCCTTTTTCGGCACGGCGGCCATCGCCATCACCTGGTCCTGGGCCGCCCCCCGCCTCGGCCGGGCCACAGCCCTGCTCACGGCCGCGCTCATGGCCGTCTCCTTCTGGCCGCTGGCATCCAGCCGCGAGGCCCTGCGCGTCGGCATGCTGCCCTTCTTCATGACACTGGCGGTCTGGACCTATTGGAAAATGACGAATGACGAATTACGAATGACGAATGGGGCGCGCTCTTCATTCGTCACTCGTCACTCGTCATTCGTCATTCTGTTCGCTTTCGCCGTCGCGCTCACGCTCCACATCTACCTCGCGGCGCGGGTCAGCTGGTTGCTATTCCCGGCATTTCTCCTCTATCTGGCGCTGTTCCACCGGGCGCTCTTTCGCCGCGCGTGGCGGCCAACGCTGGCCGGGTTGCTGCTGGCCGGGCTGCTCGTCGCGCCCATGTTCCTCTACCTGCGCGCCCACCCGGAGATGCAAACCCGGCTGGGCATGCTCGGCGGGTCGCTGCAGGAGATCGTCGCCGGAAACCTCTCCCCCGCGCTCGGCAACGCCCGCGACGCGCTGCTGGCCTTCGTATGGCCCGGCTCCGGCGACCAGTTCCTGGCCTACAACATCCCCGGCCGCCCCGTGCTCGACATCGTCTCGGCCGCCTTTTTCGTCATCGGGCTGGCCGTCTGCCTGTGGCGCTGGCGGCGGCCGGTCAATGCCTTCCTGCTGCTGTGGTTTCTGATCGGCATCATCCCGTCGCTCATCACCGGCCCCACGGCCAACACCACCCGCAACATGGCCGCGCTGCCGGCGGTCTATCTGATCGTGGCGGTGGGGTTCGTGGCGTTGTTTGAGAAAGGGGGAAAGGGAGAAAGGGAGAAAGGGAGAAAGGGAGCGGGGGAACGGGGGGAGGGCCCCCCGCACCCCCCCCCCCCCAGACCGAAGAAAAAAACCCCCGAGGAGCCCCCCCGGGGGTGGGGTGGTGGGGGTGTGAGTCCAC
>JAHDWL010000065.1:0-9955 GCA_023384355.1 Anaerolineae bacterium | reverse complement strand
GGGTTCGTGGCGTTGTTGGAGAAAGGGAGAAAGGGAGCGGGGGAACGGCCCTTCACCCCGTCACCCCTCCCCCCCTTCACCCTTTCGATCACCGCCCTCGCCGCGGCCGCCTTGATCGGTTGGGTCGCCTTCGTCTCCGCCCGCGACTACTTCATCCGCTGGGGTCAGTCGGCCGAGGTACGCGGCGCCTACCAGCACACCCTCATCGCGGTCATCGACCACGTCCGTGCGGCCTACCCCGACGCTGACCCCGTCCTCTTCTCCACCGTCTACCCCGGCCCGGCCCACGACTCGTCTATCGCCCTGGTGACGGCCGCCGGCCACCCGCCCATCAGCGAGACCGCCCGCTGGGTCGATGCCCGCTACGCTCTCGTCCTGCCGCCGGACGACACGCTGGCCGTCATCCCCCAATCGACCCCGCCCCACCCGGCGTTCATCCCCCTGCTCGGTGCGCTGGAGACGATCGACCTGCGCCCCGACGACCTCGACCCACGTTTCACCGTCTACGGGATCGACGAAGACGCGGCGCGGGCGCTCGCGCGCTCGACGCTCAGCGACGCCCCGGCCGACTTCAACGGCGCGGCCGAGCTGATCGGTGCGCGCTGGCTGGCCGAGAGCGCGCGGCCCGGCGAGATGGCCGAGCTGCTGACCGTCTGGCGCGTGCTCGACCCGACCCGCGCCGGGCCGGTCGTGCCGCCCAGCTTCACCATCGACGCGGTCATGTTCGCCCACGTCCTCGACGGCGCGGGCGGCATCCTGGCCCAGAGCGACCGGCTGGACGCGCCGTCGTGGGCCTGGCGCGCGGGCGATCTCATCCTGCAAATCCAGCCGCTGGTCGTGCCCGCCTCGGCCGCGCCCGGCCAATATGCGGCCGTCACCGGCATCTATGACCGCGCGTCCGGCGCGCGCCTGCCGGTTGTGGGTGGTGGGGATTCGGCCGCCGTGCCGCCGCTGGTCGTCGCGCCCTGAGCAGGATGCGGTGGGTCAGCAGATCGGCAGGTCAGAGGTCAATGAGCGGCGCGAGGCGTCCATTGATAACCACCGCCATCCGCGCTATGATAACCGCCGATGGCCCACAGGAAGTCGCCTGAAGAATTGAGCGTCGCCGAGCTGGAGCGATTGCTCTACGCTCGCAAACGCGCCGAACGCGAGCAGCGCCTGCGTCGCGCCCATGCCGAGGGGCGCGTCGTCATCCCCGACCCCGACCGGCAGGACACCGACGACGAGCCGGACGCCGCGCTCATCGCATCCTCGCTGGCCGCCGGGTCGCGCCGCCCATTCTGGGGCTGGCTGGCCGACCGCGGGCTGCTGCTCGTGGAGCTGGCCGCCGGCGTAGCCCTCGTGGTCATCCTCGCCAGTCTGTGGGCCACCAACCGCCAGCTCAACCGCGAGCTGGCCCAGGTGCAGGCCTCGCAGAGCCAGGCCCTGGCCCTGCCCACGCCCACCACCACCCCGGCCATCGGCGTCGCGCTGCTGCCGGGCGGCCACCGCCCGCCGATCGACGGCCAGGCCCCCGAACCGGGCGAGGCCGGCGGCATCCCCGAACACCTGCTGCCCATCGTCAACGCCTATGTGCCGCCGCCCATCCCCACACCGGGGCCGGAGACGGCGCGCCGGCTGGAGATACCGGCTCTCAACGGCGACTACCCCATCGTCCAGGGCGACGACTGGGAGCAGCTGAAGAAGGGCATCGGCCAATACATCGGCAGCGGCCAGCCGGGCAAGGACGGCAACGTCGTGCTCTCCGGCCACAACGATATCTACGGCGAGCCGTTCCGCTACCTCGACCGCCTGCAGGCCGGGGACGAGATCATCGTCTCCACCGAGCGCCGCGCCTATACCTACGTGGTCGACCAGATACAGGTCGTTGATCCGACCGACGTGTGGGTCATGGCCCCGACCGACCACCCGCAACTGACGCTCATCTCCTGCTACCCCTACCGCGTCAACACGCGGCGTATCGTCGTCTTCGCCACGCTGGCCGACACGACCGCCGCCCTTCCCGCCGCGGCCGCGCTCGAATGATATTCCCCTCGTCAGGGGTTTGACGAAGCGCTATACTCCCACCGAATTTTGATCGATACAGAAGGAACGATATGGCCAAGTACAACAAGCGGGCGAAGGCAAAGACCGCCCCGAAAACCCAGCCGGCTCCGACCGTCGTTGACGCCGAGATCGCGGAGACCACCCCCGCGCCGGCGACAACCGAGACGCGCACCAAAACGCCCAAACTCACCCGCAGCCAGGCCGCGGCCGAGCGCATTGAGGATGAATACGCCTACATCACCGACGACCTGCGGCGCGTCTTCATATTGGCGGCGATCATGTTCGCCCTGCTCATTGTCCTGAACATCGTCCTCAGCCGGATCGGCTGAGCCACAAGCTTTAAGACGACGCCGAAAACGGCGAGATATTCGCCGCGCATCCGATCAGGCCGGACGTCACCGGGCTATCGTATGAGTTGACGCTGGCGCGCAACAACGTGCTGTCTGTCGGGTACGTCGCCCGCAAAATTCATGCTCGCTCGAGGATCAACTTTGCGCTGGAAAATGCAGGGTTGAAAGGCGAGGGTATCCCTGCCACTGAATAACCTATGGCAGCCCTAGTTCAGCCAGCACTGACTCAACCTCATCCAGAAATTCACTGAGCGTGACGGCCTGGCGACCGCCTGCGCTTCTGTCATGAGTTTCCGGGTTGTCTTTGTTGTGTCGATGCCAAGAGCCGCCAAGCCTGTCGCGTCCATATAGGCGACGTTAGTTGTAAATCAGCGCCAGATTGGTGGAATCGAATCGGTCGTTACGGTAGACCTGAACAAAAATATCAGGTGAGATGACCAGACGTGCCTTGATGAGCGATGGAGTGAGTTCAAGAACATCAAGCCGTAGAATGTAGGGCCGTTGTTGGGCTTCCAGCGGCAACTGCGCCAACAGGTCACTGGTGTTCACGCCTGATAAAGAAGTTCGCTCAGGCGATCAAGTTCCAGCGTCATGTCCTCAATCCCCGTTATCGCCAGTTCCCAATCGAAGTAATCCTGCTCTTGCTCTTCGTCCGGTTCGCCCTCAGCGATTTGTTGGCGGAATACATCAAAAGCAAGGCGATACTTCGTTTCGTAATGCCGTGCCTGACTCTGATATTTGATCAGGTTACGTTGAGCGCGCTCGAAGAGCAACGAAGCAAGAACTTCGTCCTTGGATAAACCGGAAAAGAGTCGCCTTGCACTCTCGGTGACAATGACTTCTGCGTTCAACACCATAATAACTACATTATATCATCGTTCGCTCCCGACTGCTCCCTCACTATCCACGAATTTACGTACACCCCCGCTGAAAAAGGCGAGCGAGATCGAGCTGCCGCGCCTGCCTCTCTCAACTTCACAAACCGTGCTATCATACCGGCAACATTTCGGAGGTTACTTGTTTATGCGTCGGCGCATGTTGGCCGCCCTGTTTGTCTTCATAGCTCTATTCGCGGCCGCCTGCACCCAGCTGCAACCGGCCGACCCGTACACCGGTGTCGACCTGAGCGACCCCAACGTGGGCGGCGGCGTGGGTGTGGAGACCGGGCCGCAGACGCCTATCCCCACCCCGGCACCGGCGGAGGAGACTTCACCGCGGCTGGACGCCACGGCCGAGGCCCTGGCCACTTATCCGCCCGCCTCGCCCACGCTCGCCCCGGCGATGGAAATGCCCGCCGCCACGTCGTCCCCGTCGCCCGCGACGGAAAGCGTCCCGGCGCCGGAGGAGACGCCCGCGCCGCCGGCCGGTGAAGAACCCGGCGAGTCGGGCGAAGTCATCCATATCGTCCAGCTCGGCGAAAATCTGTATCAAATCAGTCTGAAATACGGCATCTCCTGGGTCACGATCGCCGAATTCAACGGTATCACCAACCCCGACGCCATTGCCGAGGGGCAGGAGATTCGCATCCCGCCGACGCCCCTACCCACGCCGACGGCGACCGCCGACGAATGAACCATACCTGACAGGTTACCAACCCACCAGAACTGACACGACGAGGTAATATCCAAATGATTTGGCCCGGTGTTATCGAAGCCTATCGCGATTATCTGCCGTTCGACGCGGACACGCCCGCAGTCACCCTCAACGAGGGCAACACACCCCTCATCCACGCCCCACGGCTGGCCGACCATATCGCGCCGCGCGCCGGTTTGCGCCTGTTTCTCAAGTACGAAGGCCTGAACCCGACCGGCTCGTTCAAGGACCGGGGCATGACCGCGGCCATTACCCGCGCGGTGCAGGAGGGTGCCGGGACGGTCATCTGCGCCAGCACCGGCAACACGGCCGCCAGCGCCGCCGCCTACGCCGCTCGCGCCGGATTGCGGTGCATCGTCCTCGTGCCGCAGGGCAAGATCGCGCTCGGCAAACTGGCCGCCAGCCTAGCCTACGGCGCGGAAGTCATCAGCATTGACGGTTCCTTCGACGACGGCTTGCGCATGGTGCGCGAGATCACCGAGCGACGGCCCATCGCCCTGGTCAACTCGGTCAACCCGTGGCGGCTGGAGGGTCAGAAGACGGGCGCGTTCGAGATCGTCGACCAGCTCGGCGGCCGCGCCCCCGACTGGCATTGCCTGCCCGTCGGTAATGCCGGCAACATCAGCGCTTACTGGATGGGCTACAAACAGTATGAGCGGGGCCTGCCCCAACTGCTGGGTGGGCAGGCGGCAGGCTCCGCGCCAATCGTCCTCGGCCGCGTCGTCGAAAAGCCGGAAACAGTGGCCACGGCTATTCGTATCGGCAACCCGGCGCGTTGGCGGCAGGCGGTCGAGGCGCTGGATGAGTCCGGCGGTATCATCACCGCCGTCAGCGACGAGGACATCCTGGCCGCGTGGCGCATGCTCTCGCGGCTGGAAGGTGTGTTCGTGGAGCCGGCCTCGGCCACCGGCCTGGCCGCGCTGAAACAACAGATTGAGTCGGGGGAGATCGATCCGGCAGGCAAGACGGCAGTTGTCGTCCTGACCGGCCATGGATTGAAGGATCCTGGCACGGCCGTGGAGCAGGCCGCCACGCCGATCACCCTGCCGGCTGAGCTTGAGGCGCTGGATCGGTATCTGGCTTGATGACCGTAGAGGCCTGAGCCGTTTCCGTCAGCCCGATTTGCGGCAAATGAACAACCCTTCCCGTAGCCGGAAGGTGGTCAGCCCCGTGGTGGTCTGGACGTTGAGGAATCCGGCCGCCGCCTGAGGTGCGCGCGTCAACAGCACTCTCAACCGCGTCTGCATCTCCGGTGTGTGGCGCGCGGCCCAGGTCTCAAACGTCAGCCGCTTGTCCAGAGTCTCCTGTGTCGTGACCGTCAACCCCGCCGCGGCCAGCGCGTCGAGCCACTCCTCGAAGCTGAGGCACCGCGCGTGGCTGGGATCGCGCAGTTTCTCGAAGGCGTTAACGTAATCACCGGCCTGTCGCTGACGGTCGGCCTTCCTGCCGCGCAGCCGGCTGCCGGGCACGACATTATCGACCACAGCCAGCGTTCCGCCGGGTCGCAGCACGCGCGTCGCCTCAGCCAGAAAGCGACCGATGTCAGGGAAGTGGTGGGGGGCGATACGGCAACTGACGGCGTCGAATGTGGCGTCATCAAAGGGCAGCTCTTCCACGTCCCCGACAGTAAAGGCGACGTTGGTCGCGCCACGCTCGACGGCCAGAGCCGTGGCCGGCACGATCATCCCGGCCGTCAGGTCAAGTCCCGCAACGAATGCCACGTGCGGTGCGAAGGCCAGCGCCGTGTGTCCTGTGCCTGTGGCGATGTCGAGTACCCGCCAGTCGGCTTGCGGCGCGACGAGCGCCACCATCCGGCCCAGGCTGGCCCCTTGCGCGTGGGTGGGGCTGCTGACATAGGCTGCAGCGTTGGCCCCGAACTGTTCCCGCACCTGTTGTCTGGTCATCTGTCCTCCGGCGGCAAGTATAGCGATCCGGCGTAAAACGTAAAGCCGCGCCTTGTGGGGCGCGGCTTTATCGTGAGGTACAAGTCGGATAACTGCTCGAGGCCTAGCGCTGGGACTTGGCCTGCATCGGGACAGGTGATTGGTGGATGCCGCCGGGCATCGAGGGTCGTGGATGAGGCCGGCCAGAGGGGCCACGGCGGTTGGTCACCGGGACGGGCGCTTCCTCATCTTCGATCAGCGTCATCTGGGGCACGGATTGGTGTGTCTGGGGCGCGGGTAAAGAGGCTGCCGGCTGGGTCGCGGGCTGGGGGCGAACGTCACTTTGACCCTTACCGGCCAAATCGAAGATTTGCTCGCCGGCCACGGAGAACGCGCCGATGAACAGGATGCGCGTCAGCAGCACCAGCCCGGCCACGAACACCGGCACCAGCTTCAGCAACGTCTCGCGTGCCAGCACCTCGTTACCGAAGTCGTGACTCAACAGTGTCAATGATACCGCCCACCATGTCATCACCGCGTTCATCGTTGCACCCAGCAGCCAGGCGCCCATCAAAAACCAAACCTCTTTCGGTTCATCGGCCCCACGCTCAGGCGTGAAGAGACGCGCAAGCCCGGCAAAGTCGATGGCGCAAAAGGCGATGGCCAGGATGGTCGCCCACGTGATCCCCAGAAAGGTGATATCACCCAGGATGCTGCTCAGGGCGTAGCGAGTGGTGTCGAAGTTGAACATCTCGAAAGCCACCAGGGCCACAACCAGGATAATGCCGATAACTGTTTTGCGTGAGGCGCTTTTGATTTGCAGGTCAACCGGCGCAAACCCGGCCGCCCGATTGAAAAAATTCCCCTGTTGCATCGCTCGTTCTCCTCTTTTCTCACACAGAAGTGATGGGTTACCTCTTCGTCTCCGCTCCTGGCCCCTGAAAGGAGTAGGAGCCGGCAAGAACTCGCTTGCCGGCTCCCGTCAAGAGGGGTAGTGGAGGGAGGGAAGTGTGTCTGTCCGATCACTATAATAGCACGGATGTTCTAAGTGAGTCAACCCCGTTGGGATAAACTGGCGATAAGTGGGGGATAAGTTTGGGTTACGGGGGGAGTGTTTGTGTGTGGTGGGCGTTGGTAAGAGGTAGTAGATCAGCGTTCAGTAGATCAGTGGTCAGTAGGGCAGTTCGCGGGCAACAGGCTGCCCGCTCCCTCTCTCCCCTTCACCCTTTCTTTCCGCTACGTTTCCGGCTCGACGACGGCCGAATAGTCACCCGGCGTGACGCCTGGGCCGTAACGATAGACATTGGGCCAGGGGATGTAATTGCTGACGAAGTTGCGCTCGTCGAGAAGCTGGCCATCGGCATTGAACACCCGCCGCGCCACGATGACCCGCGCCCCCTCAGCCGCCCAGTCATATTGCATGGCGGTGCCTTCGGGGATTTTTTCATCATATTCCCAGATGTCTTCCGTCGGCGCGGCGACGATATTCTCGAATACCGGCTCGTCCTTCTCCACGCGCCGGCCGAGGCTGGTGCTGTAGAACTTGAACGTCAGGGATTCGTTCTCTTCGTTATAGTAGTTCTCGATGAGCAGGTGGTAAGGCGTGTTATTGATGAACCGGAAGTCCACCAGCGGCGTGAAGACTGTGGCATCCATCCCCGGCCCCTCGCCGTCGTTGTAGTAATTGACCATGTAGCCGTGCTCCCAGCGCTCGACGATGGGGAACCCTGCCCAGAAGGCGGTCTGATACAGTGTCGTGCTGACCTGGCAGACGCCACCGCCGACCCCTTCGATGGTGCGGCCGCCGATGATGATCAGGCCGACCTCGTAGCCGTCAGATTCGCTGATGGAGCCGAGGTAGCGATTGAAGGAAAACTCCTCGCCGGGAGCGACGACGATGCCGTAGAAATTGGCTGCGGCGCGGGCGATGTTGTGCTTTCGCTCGTCTGATGAGCCGTAGAACCAGGTGGTGGTCTCGGTGATCAATTCGGTGATGCCCAGTTCGACGGCCGTTGCCCCCGAATGGGCCAGGGGCGTGATATCCTTGACGACGAGCGGTACAGCGTGGTTGTCGGTGTTGATCTGCTCGACGAAGCGTGCCAGCGTGGCTTCCACGTCCAGCTCGCGACCGTTGATGTGTGGGGAGACGAGCACCAGTTCGCGCGTGTCGTCGTTGAAATAGTAGCGGGCGTTGACCGGCTGGCGGTAGATCTGCGTGCCGAATTGCGCCAACCAGTTGCGGGCGGCGTTCTCGTCGACCCGGATGCTGTGTTCCACGTGGCCGTCCTGGCCCGTCACCTGCTCCACGCGCAGCCATTTCGCTAGCTCGGCCTCAGGCAACGTGACACCGGTGAGGTCGAGATCGTCGAGAGGCTCCTGAAAGTAAAAGGTGATCGGCGCGGCCAAGGTGCGCTGGAGTCGCGCGGCCTTCTCCGGGTCGTCGTAGGTGGCCGGGTAGATGTCGTGGGTCAGCAGCTCGATCCGCGCATCGCTGAAGGCGCTGATGGGCTGGATCAATTGCTCGCGCAGCCAGGCGCGATCGATAGTCCGGCCGACTTGTCCCGAATTATAGAGAGGCGTGCCGTCTGAATTGGTTGTCCACTCGGCGCTGACGGCCGGACGCTCAATCGTGCCGGAGATGCCGGCCAGCGCCCGATCGAGTTGCGCCTCGTCGAAAACGACAATAGGCGACAGGGAGCGGCCGTAATACCAGCTCTGGAAGGTATCTTGCAGGCGTTGCAGCGGCCCACCGGAGCGGCCGACCTCAAACGCGGCGTCCGCGGTAGCCTGACCGTCGACCTGAATCCCCAGTTGGGCGGGGGTAAATGTCCACTCCTCGCCGGTGCGAGGATCGACAAGGGTCAGTTGGCCCTGGCTGGAGTAAGCGGAGGTCTCGCGCAGGGCGGCCGCCGCTTCTGCGGTCGTCATGTTGCCGACATCGACGCCCTGGATTGTGACGCCGGTGTAGATGCGGCCATTATGGGCGGCACGATAGAGGGCCATGGCCGACCCAAGGACAAGGACGACGAGCGCCAGGCCGACGATGAGAGGTATTAATAGATATCCAAGACGACGGCCGAGGCCGTTTTCTGTTTGGGGACGTGGTGAAATTGCCTGCATACAAAAATATAGATGATTAATTATCGGGATTCCTTATGGAACCCCACGGCATTCTATCATGGACGCGGCCGCCCGAACCCAAATCTTAGGCAAAACTCAGGACAGCGGGCGCATCGCCCAAACCAGTTCATAATCGACCTGCCACGGCTGGCTGCGAATGTCGTTCAGGCCCAATCCGGCCAAAAGCTCCTCGAACCCCTCGCGGTCGCGGGCATGGCCCAGGAAGAAAGGCGCGTCCGGCCCCTGCCGACGGCTGACAAGCAGCACGCCGCCCGGCCGCAACACCCGCGCCATTTCCTGCAGCGCGGCCGCGTCGTCGGGCAAAAACTCGAGGGCTTCCAGGCACGTGACAGCGGCGAAAGTGCCGTCGGCGAACGGCAGACGCATGGCCGACTGCCGGACGAGGGCAGCGCGGTCGCCGAACGGAGCCAGCTTCTCGCGCGCCCGGGCCAGCATCCCCGCCGAGGCATCGAGGCCGACAACCCGGCCGTTGAAATCCGATTCCTGGAGCAGGAAGTAGGGCAGGCGGCCGGTGCCGGTGGCCACGTCGAGCACCAGCGGCGCGGGCCATGCCTTCAGTCGCCGGCGCAGCGGCCAAGTGACGAAGGCGCTCTCGGTGTCGGGATCGAACTGCTTGATGCCGTCGTACCGTCCGGCCGCCAAATCGTAGAGCCACACGACGACTCGCCGGCCCAAAAAGACACCTTCCGTGCGAATGAACAACCAGTGGACCAACCACGCGACCCCGACGAGAGTCAACAGGACGATCAGGATGAGGCCTGCCCAGGATACGACATTCGACATGACGGTGGTAAGTTAGCGCATTGTGGTCGGGACGCAAGAGAGTGACGAGTGACGAGTGACGAGCGACGAGTTCAAAGCGTCCGCCACCTTCACCATGACCAACTGACCAACTGACCACTGAATACTGACCACTGAATACTGACCACTGAATACCGCCCT
>JAHDWL010000151.1 GCA_023384355.1 Anaerolineae bacterium | reverse complement strand
TCGCGGCGCATGCCCACCTGGACGCGCATGGCATCGTCGGCCACGCTGGTTGTAGCCGCGTTCAGCTGGTACGCCTTCACCCGCCATACCCCGGCCGGCAGCTATGCCTTGCTCATCGCCGTCGGTATGACCTTCGGCTTTCTCGGCGATCTCTTCCTGGCGGGGTTGTTGCCCGGCGGCCGAAACGTCATATTCGGCATAATCTCTTTCGGCATCGGCCATATCTTCTACATTACGGCCATGATGCGTTTCGCCACGGCCGCCGGGTTGACCAATCCATCGACCCGCTGGGGTTCGCTGGCCGTCTGGTTGCTGGTCGGTCTGGTCGGCTGGTATCTCGTCGTGTGGCGGGGGGCGATCCGCGCGGGCATCTCGCCCACCATCGTGCATTGGATTGCCTTGCCCTACGCGCTGCTGCTGGCGACGACGGCCGGGCTGGCCACCGGACTGGCGCTGCAGGACGGCCGCTTTATTCCGCTGGCGCTGGGCGGCGCGCTCTTCCTTCTGAGTGACCTCATCCTGGCCGGGGAAATGTTCAGCGGCATGACCTTCCGGCTCATCGGCGACGTCATCTGGCTGACCTACGGCCCGGCACAGATGCTGATCGTCTATTCCGTCGGCGCGGTTCTGACGCGCCTAACGCGCTGACCCTTCGTTGAAGAGGAAGGCATTACTGCCTATAATTGGACTTGTCATTGCTATAACCAATTCATCTTCAGGAGATTCGCCGATGAGCGCCAAGAAGAAACCCTTGCAACCGCCGGACCCCGAAACCGTCGATGCGGCCGTCACCGCCGCATATGTGTCCAACCGTCTGACTCGCGGGCAGGATGCCCTCTACCTGGCGGGCCGCCGAGCTTCGATGGGCGATCTAGAGGCGACCGCGGGGGCCAATGACCTGATGCAGGGCGCGGACATGCTGGCCGCGTCGGAGGATATCGACTCCATGACGGCCATCGTTCACTCGCTGAATGAGGACGACCTGGATGACGCGATGGAGATCAGCGCCATCTCCGGTGAGCTGATGGTCATCAGCGACGTCCTGGCCACGCTGGAGATGGACACCCTGTCGGAGTTTCTACTCGATCGCAGCCAGCACCTGCGCCGCCTGGCCGTCGACAACATCCTGCGTTATGGCGCATTGCGCGCCCTGACCGAGACCCTCGACGAGACCGGCGAGACGATGGCCCGCCTGGGCGAAGAAGAGATGGCCGAAGGCACGGCGCGACTGGACCTGGCCGAGGCCGCGACGGCCAACAGTCAGGCGATGGCCATCGCCGGAGAGGAGATGATTGCCGAGGGGCTGGCCGCGCTGGCCGCCGCCCAGGGCGCTCTCGACGCCGGCGATGAAATCTGAGCGGGAGCCGGCCGCGGCCGGCGCGAGCCTCTCGCACGAGGAAGTCCGGCGCTATAGCCGCCACCTGATCATGCCCGAAGTCGGCGTGGCCGGGCAGGAGAGGCTGAAGGCGGCCGGCGTTCTGCTCATCGGCGCGGGGGGGCTTGGCTCGCCGGCGGCGATGTATCTGACCGCGGCCGGCGTCGGCCGGATTGGTCTGGTCGATTACGATACGGTCGACCTCTCCAACCTGCACCGTCAGGTCATCCACGGCACAAAGGATATCGGCCGCCCGAAACTGGACAGCGCCACGGAGCGCATTCGCGACATCAACCCCTACGTGCGGGTGGACGTCCACGAGGTGGCCCTGACCTCGGCCAACGCGCTGGAGCTGTTCGCGCCCTACGACGTCATCATCGACGGCACCGACAACTTCCCGACGCGCTATCTGGTCAACGATGCCTGCGTGCTGCTGGGCAAACCCAACGTCTACGGCAGCATCTTCCGCTTCGAGGGGCAGGCGTCGGTGTTCCACGCCGCCGCAGGGCCGTGCTACCGCTGCCTCTTTCCCGAACCACCGCCGCCCGGTCTGGTGCCGAGTTGCGCC
>JAHDWL010000064.1 GCA_023384355.1 Anaerolineae bacterium | reverse complement strand
CCGCCCGATATTGTGCCACAGATGGCGTTTTCGTCCCACAACGCCCGATTGACACTCAGCGGAGCGATCTCTATACTCGGCTAATCCGGCATTCCCGCAAGGCAACAGGAGCACGATGACCCAAAAACTTTACGACATCAGCCGCACGCTGTTTTCCGGCATGGCCGTCTGGCCGGGGGACGCTCCTTTCGAGTTGCAACCCACCAGCAGCCTGACCGGCGGGGATATCGTCAATCTGACCACGCTGACGCTCAGCGCTCACACGGGCACGCATATCGACGCTCCCTATCATTTCGCCGAGGAGGGCAGGACGCTGGAGCAGGTCGACCTCGCCGCTTTCTGGGGGCCGGCGCAGGTCGTCACCGTCAGCAAAAGCGCCGGCCCGCTCACGCCGGATGACTTCGGCGGCCGCGATCTGGGCCTGGCGACGCGGCTGCTGGTTAAATCCGATTCCAGCAACGCTGATCCGCGGGTCTTTCACCCTGATTACGTCTACCCTTCCCCGGAACTGGCCGAACATCTCGGCGCGCTGGGGATCGTACTCTATGGGGCCGACGCGCCGTCGATGGACGTCCCGGAGAGCGCGGCGCTGCCGGGACATCACGCTCTCCAACGTAACGGCATTATGATTCTCGAAGGGCTTGATCTGGCTTCTGTCCCCGATGGCCTGTATGAATTGGTGGCCCTCCCGCTCAAAATATTGGGCGGCGATGGAAGCCCGGTGCGAGCGGTGTTGCGGTCGCTCCCCGACAAGCCATGACCAGCATCTCTCTGCAACAAGTCTGAAAATATACGAATTATGAAAGCACCACAGCTATTTAAAACAGACGCCGGAAGGACGATTTACTCGTTCCCGGTGCGCTCGTTCGACACGCTCATCAACAACATCTACGTCATCGACGACGGCAATGATCTTATCCTGGTCGACTGCGGCTCCGGCATGCCGCAGACCAACGACGACCTGTCGGCCGGGTTCGCCGCGCTCAGCGAGACTTTCGGCCGCGCGCTGTCGCTGGGCGACATCACCACCATCCTGATCACCCACGGCCACATCGACCATTTCGGCGGCCTCAATTACGTGCGCCAACATACCGATGCGCCGATTGGCGTGCATATCCTCGACCGACGGGTGCTGTCCAATCACGAGGAGCGGGTCGTCTTCGCCTACCGGCGGCTGGAAACGTTTCTGGAGAGCGCGGGGGTTTCGGCCGAACAGCGCGAGCGGCTGATGAGCGTCTACCTCTTCGCCAAAACGTATTACCGCTCCACGCCGGTCCAGTTCCTGCTGGAGGAGGGTCGCCCAACCGTCGGCGGGATCGAGGTCTACCATGTACCCGGCCACTGCCCGGGCCAGGTGTGCTTGCGGGTAGACGATATGATGCTGACCGCCGACCACGTGCTGGCCCGCATCACGCCCCACCAGGCACCGGAAAGCATCACCCACCACATGGGTCTGAGCCATTACCTGGATTCACTGGTCAAGTTGCAGCAGGTTGTCGGCGACATCCGGCTGGGGCTGGGCGGACACGAGGATCCCAACGAGGATATCCGCGCCCGCATCGACGCCATCCGCAGCGCCCACAACGACCGCCTGGCCAAAGTCATGGACATCTGCCGCGAGCCGAAATCCATCGCCGAGATCAGTCGCGACCTCTTCGGCCGCGTCGAGACCTACCACGTTCTTTTGGCGCTGGAAGAGGCCGGCGCCCACGTTGAGTATCTCCACCAGCGTGGCGAACTGGTAGCGGCCAACCTGAGTGAAATCGAGCAGATCAGCCACCCCGTTGTCCGGTACGTGCGCGCCTGATATCGCGCTCCGGCCGTGTCTTCCCGCTGATGCCCGCGTCTGATGAGATCTCTGCCCGCCTGCTCGCCTGGTGGGACAGCGGCCATACTGAGTTGCCCTGGCGACGGAACAGGGATCCCTACGCGGTATGGGTCGCCGAGGTCATGCTGCAGCAGACCCAAATCGCCACCGTCATCCCCTACTATGAGCGCTGGATGGCCCGCTTTCCGACGGTTGAGGAACTGGCGGCCGCACCGCTCGATGACGTGCTGAAGCTGTGGGAAGGTCTCGGCTATTACAGCCGGGCGCGGCACCTCCACGCCGCCGCGCAAATCGTCGCCGGCAAGCACGCGGGGCGGCTGCCGCGCACGACGAGCGCGTTGATGAAATTGCCCGGCATCGGCCGCTATACCGCCGGGGCCATCGCCTCCATCGCCTACGACGTGGCCGCGCCGGCGCTGGACGGCAACGTGATTCGCGTCCTCAGCCGCCTGTACGACATCGACGAGGATGTGACGCAATCCTCAACCCGCAACCTGTGTTGGCGGCTGGCGGAAGAGTTGCTGCCCGCCACGCGGCCGGGCGATTTTAACCAGGCGCTGATGGAACTGGGGCAGCAGGTTTGTGCTCCACAAAATCCTCGTTGCCTCATTTGTCCGTTGAACGAGCTATGCCTGGCCCGGCAACGGGGGGTGCAACTGGAGCGACCGGTGCGGCCGCCGCGCCGGCGCACGCCCCATTACGACGTCGTCGCCGCCGTCATCTGGCGCGACGGCCGCCCTGCCCCGGACGGCACCTTGCTCATCGCGCGGCGGCCGTTGGGCGGCCTGCTCGGCGGCCTGTGGGAATTCCCCGGCGGCAAGGTGGAACCGGGCGAGTCGTTCGCCGAGGCGCTGCGGCGCGAAATCCGCGAGGAATTGGTGCTGGAGATCGAGCCGGGCGAGTTTCTCATCGCGGTCGACCACGCCTACACCCACTTCCGCATCACCCTGCGCGCCTACCACGCGGCCTGGATCGGCGGCGAGGCGCAACATCTTGGGGTAGCCGATCACGCCTGGGTAACGGCGGATCAACTGGACGGCTATGCCTTTGCCGTGACGGATCGCAAGATCATCGCCCGGCTGCGGCACGATCTCAACGCCGGAACAGCCGCCGGCGCATCCCCGAACGGTTGAGATAGGTAATCGTCTCCCTGAAACGCGCCGGCTGGAACCCAAACCGGCGCTGCACGACGTCCAGGTCCGTCATGTCGGGCACGAAAAACCGGTCGGCAAAGTAGCGGCTGACGGCCGGCCAGTACCACCAGCCCAGGAAGATGCGGGCAAGCGGCTTCAGAAGGGTCATCGGCATGGGAACCATGAGCCGCTCCTTGCCGGTCACGTTGAGGATCGTCTTCACCAACTCGCGATATTCGATGAGTTCGTTTCCGGCGAGCACCAGCGTCTGGTTGAGCGTGGCCGGCTGGTCCAGCGTCCGGATCAGACAATGGGCGTAATCCTCGACCCACAGCGGCTGCATCGGCGTTTTGCCCCCGCCCGGCAGCCAGACCAGCGGCCATGACCATAACGCAAGGCTGAAGATGATCTCGCTGAACCGGTCGTCGCGACCGAAGAGCGTCGTGGTGCGCAAAATGGTGAACGGTATCCCGCTCCGGCGCACCAATCGCTCGACCTCTCCCTTGGTTCGCAACAGGGCGTGCATGGAGTGGGGGTTGGCGTTCAACCGGCTGGGCAGGATTATCCGGCCTACGCCGGCGGATCGCGCTTCTTCCTGCAACAATCGTGTGCCCTCGATATCGACGTTCTGGAGCAGGCGATTCCTGCCGCGAGCCTCGGCCCCGGCCAGATGGATGACCGTATCGACGCCCACAAGCTCATCGCGCAGGGTCTCGGCCGCGTTCATCCGGCCGCTATACGCTCGCCATGTATGGCCATGATGATCGAGGGCACGACCGAGGACGCGGCCGATGAAGCCGGTTGCGCCTGTGACGAGAATCATGCTCCTGATTGTACCGCGCCCCCGGCCCGCTGCTATAATCGCCCGCTATGGTTCGTTATTCACCCGATCGGCCGTTGCGCGTCTGCTATTTTGGCACCTATCGCGCCGGCTACACCCGCAATCAGATCGTCCTCAAGGGGTTGCAGTCGCAGCCTGACGTCGCGGTTCACATCTGCCACGCCACTTTATGGCAGGGAATCGAGGATCGCGTGGCCCAGGCCAGCGGCGGTTGGCGCAAACCGGCCTTCTGGCGGCGCGTTTTCGCCGCCTACCGGCAGCTGCTCCAGGCGCACCGGGCCGCGCCTGATTACGACGTCATGCTAATCGGCTATCCGGGGCAGTTCGACGCCTTCCTCGGCCGTCGCCTGGCCCATGGGCGAGGCCGGCCCGTCGTGCTGGATATCCTCATGTCGCTGCATCTGGTGGCCGAGGAGCGAGGATTGACGGCCGCCCATCCAAATACCGGGCGGCTCATCTTTCGCCTGGAACGGGCCGGGTTGCGGCAGCCGGACCTGCTGGTCGCCGAAAACCCCGAATACGGCGGCTACATCGCCGACAAATACGCGCTGCCGGCCGAGCGATTCCGGTATGTCCCTCATGGGGCTGACGAGACGGTTTTCCATCCGCGTCCGCTGCGGCCGCCCGACGACCATTTCCGCGTCACCTATCATGGCGGCTACCTGCCGTCGCACGGCATGGACGCCATCATCGGCGCGGCCGCGTCGCTGCGCGATGAGCCTGGCGTCCGGTTTCACTTCTACGGCAGCGGCCCGGAGAAGGAGCGCATCGTGCGCCAGGCGGAGGGGTTGGCGCTGGAGAATGTCACCTTCCACGGCTTTGTCAGCCAGGATGAGTTGCTCGACAGTCTGGCGCAGGCGCATGTGTGCCTCGGCGTCTTCGGCACAACCCGACAGGCGCAATTCACGGTCCAGAACAAGGTTTGGGAGGGGTTGGCCATGGGCCGGCCGGTGGTATCGGGCGACTCGCCGACGATCAGGGCGGCGCTGACCGACCGCGAGGAAGTGTATCTCATCGAGCGCCACAGCCCGGAGGCATTGGCGGCAGCGCTCATCGAACTGCGTGACGACCCGGCGTTGCGCGAGCGCATCGCCGCCGCCGGACACGCGCGCTATCTGGCGAACAACAGCACTCCGGCGATCGGCCGGCAGATGAAAGAGGCGCTATTGGCGGCCGTCGATCAGACTGCCGGTTGAGCGGCAGCATTCGCCGGACTGCCCGCTCATTCCTTCTTGCGATCGTCGGAGCGGCCGCGGAACAGCAACCGCACCGGTGTGCCGGGAAACGGGTAGCGCTCGCGTAACTGGTTTTCGATGTATCGTTCGTAGCCGAAATGCACCATCTCGGGCCGGTTGACGAAGAAAACGAACGTGGGCGGCGCGACCGCTACCTGGGTGGCAAAGTAGAACTTTAGCTGTGTGCCGCCTTTTGTCGGTGGCGGGTGGTGGGCGAGGATGTCGCGCATCAGGTCGTTAAGCTCGGCGGTCGACAACCGGTGATGCCGCGCTTCCTGCACTTCCATCACCGTCTCCAGGATTTTGTTGACCCGCTGACCCGTTTCGGCCGAGATGAATAATAGGGGCGCATAGGACAGGAAAGCCATCTCCTGTCGCACCTTCTTCTCGTAGGCGGGCATGGTGTGGGTATCCTTTTCGACCAGATCCCATTTGTTCACCAGCATGATCACGCCGACGTTCTCGTCAATCAGCATGCCGCCGATATGCGCGTCCTGGGCCGTAGCGCCTTCCTCGCCGTCGATGAGCAGCAAGGCCACGTCGGCCCGCCTCAGGGTTTTGATCGCCCGCAGCACGCTGTATTTTTCGATGCCGATGTCGATCTTTCCCCGGCGACGGATGCCCGCTGTGTCGATGATGGTGAAATCCTGGCCGTGCCAGCGCAATTTCTCGTCGATGGCGTCGCGCGTGGTCCCGGCAATTGGGCTGACGATCACCCGCTCCTCGCCAATCATTTTGTTGAGCAGCGTGGATTTGCCGACGTTCGGCCGCCCCAGAATGGCGATCTTGATCGATTCGTCCTCTTCAACATCATCCGGGTCGAAAGGTGGGATCGACTCCACGATGGCATCCAGCAGGTCGCCGGTGCCCGAACCGTGGAGCGAGGAAATGGCGAACACCTCGCCCAAGCCCAACTCGTAGAATTCGTAGGCGTTATCCCATAACTTGCTGGATTCGAGCTTGTTGGCGGCGACGATCACCGGCTTTTCCGTCTGGCGGAGGATGTCGGCCACTTCGCGGTCCGCGGCGGTAATGCCGGTCTGGCCGTCGACGACCTGCACGATGATATCGGCGTCTTCCATGGCCACGGCCGCCTGCTGCCGGATGAGCGGCAGGAATTGCTCGGAATCTTGCGACAGGGGGGCCGTGCTGCGCCCTTCGGTCACCTCGATGCCACCGGTGTCGACCACGGTGAAGGCCGCCCCGCCCCATTCGGCATCAGCATAGAGACGGTCCCGGGTGGTGCCCGCCACTTCGGACACGACAGCCAGCCGGCGGCCGATTATCCGGTTAAACAGCGTCGACTTGCCGACGTTGGGGCGGCCGACAAGCGCCACCAGTGCCTTTCTTTTCATCCCGTTTTCCCCCCACTGATGCAGGTCTCTCCCTGATAGAACATGGTAATGATTGAGCCGATCGGATAGCAAAATACGCGGCCCATCAACGAAACAATTCGACCGTCGATGAGTGGGTTCGCCGCGACCGGGACGACCGGCTCGATGGCGTGGGTGTCTGGAGATGTGGTTGTATTGGCGGGCGCTTCGCTGATCGTCACCTGAACCACGGAAGGCTGCACCGACCGGATTTCTATTTCCCGATCAGGGACGTCAACTTCCGGGACAATCGAATAAGTCCCCGGTTCGAGGCCAAACAGGTCCAGAATGACGCGCACATCATTTTCCGCCAGGGAATCCAGCACGGGCAGCGGCCCAAACAACACGACACGGACCTCTTCCGGCTCGACCTTGGCCTCGTAGATACCTCTCAGGCCACGCGGCTCCGGGATGCGGTTGAGGGAACTGGTCGTCAGGATCGGCTCGATCTCGATGTTGACGGTGACGGCCGTCTCCGGGTCCACCGTAATGCCGGCGGGCAGATCGAGGGCGGCCGACTGCTGGAAGGATTCCGTAAGTCCGTCGATGTCGATCGGCTCCGTCTTCACGCTTACGAGCCGGTTCACTTGCGCCGGCAGACCCTCGACCAAAACGCTGGGCGGGCTCGCCGTGACGCTGAGCAACCGGTAGCCGGGGGCTGGTTCGCCCGTCCAGGCGACCGTAATCAGTTTATCGGCAAAACCGGCCAGCTCCTCGACCGGGACCGTGACCTTCACTTCGTTGGCGCTGGTTTCGAGGGCATTGACGCTGGCCACACGGCCTGCCTGATCATAGAAAATCGGCGTGGATGTCTCCACCAGAGTCTCGACGGTACTGTTAAGGAAGATAGTCACCAGGGCGAAGTTTAGGCTGTTGACCACGCTCTCCGGGCCGGTGACCCGGATGGAGGCCGGCTCGAGCAGCGGCTCTCCCTGGGAATGACCGCGGGCCACGGACCCGCGAATGTCAAGTTCGACCGGAATGTCTCGCGCCACCTGATGTTCCAGCAATACGTCAACCTGTTCCGGGGTGATGAAGGATATCTCTGCATCAGAGCGCGTGGATGTGACGGCGATGTCTACCGATGTTCGCGTGCCGGATGGAACCTGGCTCAGGTCGGCCGTAGCCGTGAAATCCACGGGGCTAAATTGCTGCAAGACGGAATCAGGTCCTTCCAGCCGAATCTGCACGGTTTGCCGCAGATCGGTATCGACCATGACGGTATCCGACGGCAAGCCGACGTAATCCAGAGGCACCTCCAGGAAGCGTGTGCGGATGGGGTCCTGGGTTTCCGAAGCCGAAGCCCAGATAAAAATCGCCAGCACCAGGGCCAGTACGAAAGTAGCCAGATTGGACAAAATCTCACCCGCGCGGTTCATTTTGCCCCCTTCCAAAAAAATCGGGCTGGCGAGGCCCGGTCAGGAATGCATGCAGGATCGTGTCGAGCCGGGCAATGTCCTGACGACGCAGGATACGGCCGTTGTGGGCAATAGACACCTGCCCCGTCTCCTCGGAAACGACGACGGCCACCGCATCGCTGACCTCGCTAATGCCCAGGGCGGCGCGATGGCGCAACCCCATCTGACGGTCGGACAGGCTGCTGGTGGAGAGTGGCAAGACGCAGGCCGCGGCCACCAGCCGGTTCTCGCGCACAATGATGGCCCCGTCGTGAAGTTCGGTATTTTTGTTGAAAATCGTCAAAAACAACTCAGGCGACGGCACCGCGTTGAGAATGACGCCGGTGTCAATGTACTCCTGTAGACCGATCTCCTGCTCGAAGACAACCAGCGCGCCATGCCGGCGCTGGGAGAGGCGCAGCGCGGCCTCCTTGAAGGCAATCACAACGGGGCTGGATTCATCGCGGCGAAAGATACGCAGATAGCGACCCACCAGACCAAGTTGCTCCAACGCGCGGCGCAGTTCCGGCTGGAAGATGACCGGGATCGCGATGAGAAGCACCGGCAACATATTGTCGACCAGCCATGAGAAGGCGCGCAGCTCGAAAATCTGAGCCAAAAAAAAGATGATAACCGCTAACACCAGCAAGCCGCGCAACACCTGCACCGCTCGCGTGCCGCGAATCAACATCAGCACGCCAAAAATGATGATCGTGACGAGCAGGATGTCAACAAAGTCGACAAATGTGATGAGCGAGAACCTTTCCAGTACCGAGTCGATGAGTTCCAAGTTTTACCGGCCAAGTTATGCTCTGGCGTACCTTGCGGTCGAGTTCACATTCATGGATGCGACTTATAAACGACGGCATGATCTCTCTATATGCCATCGAATGACCTGTTGTCGCAGCCGCCAATGAGCGAGTTATATGAAAAGGAAGTATACCACAGGCTAAATGATGAGAAAGTTACGCGCATCGAACGACATGTCGACTATATGACGCTGCTAATCCTCATCCTATGAATTATGTCAATCTGATCGCCCCGTTGACAACACCTCCGGCCTGTGTTAATCTGTCGATAATAAAGCTTATGAACACCGCTACCGATTTCGCTCGACTGCACGGCTTGTTACTTGGCTCATTACGCGCCGGTGACGCCGTGCCTGCTCGACTCGTGTAAAGGGTGTTCCCATCCATCCCGACTTACCGGCCGCAGGCAACCCCTGTGGCCTTTTTTGTTGTGGTGTCCCGGTGCCGTGAACGGCCGCAGGGGTTGCAGCAGACAACGAAGAACAATCAATCAGACAATGCGAGGCAATATTTACCTGTGGTTCCAAACGATTGAGGGATGTCATGACGACAAAACTGAACAACCGCACAAATAAACAAACCAATAGCTACGACTTCCGCAGGTTGGAAGAAAAGTGGCGGCCGCGCTGGCGAGACGCCGATCTGTATCACACCGGCGACGACCCCACAAAACCGAATATCTACATTCTCGACTTTTTCCCCTACCCTTCCGGCGACGGCTTGTCGGTCGGCCATTGCCGCAACTACATCCCCACTTGCGTCAGCGCCCGCTTCCATCGCATGCGCGGCTATAACGTGCTGCATCCGATGGGATGGGACGCATTCGGCCTGCCGGCCGAGAACTACGCCATTGCCCATGGCATCCATCCGGCCGAAACGACCCGGCGCTTCGCTGACAACTACCGCCGCCAGATGGAACTCGTCGAATGCTCCTACGATTGGTCGCGAGAGATCAACTCCACCGATCCCGCCTATTATCGCTGGACGCAATGGTTCTTCCTGTTGTTGTTCCGGCGCGGGCTGGCCTATCGCGCGCCGGGTAGCCAATGGTGGTGTCCCCACTGTCGCACTATCCTGGCCAATGAACAGGTGGGGGACGGCCGTTGCTGGCGCTGCGACTCCATTGTGACCCGAAAGGAACTGGAGCAATGGTATTTCAGGATCACTGATTATGCTGAACGGCTACTGGCCGACCTGGACAACGTCGATTGGCCACAACGCATCGTGGACATGCAGCGCAACTGGATCGGCCGCTCCTTGGGAGCCGAGGTCGTATTCGTCATCGGCGAGGACCCGGTGCCGGTGTTCACCACCCGGCCCGACACGCTGTATGGCGTCACCTTCCTGGCGCTGGCTCCCGAACATCCATTGGTCGAGCGCTTGACGACGCCCGACTGCGCGACCGCAGTCGCCGCCTATACCGTAGCGGCGAGACGCATGAGCGACATCGAGCGACAGGCGACCAGCAGGGAAAAAACCGGTGTCTTCACCGGCGCATTCGCCACCCACCCGCTGACTGGCGCGGCCGTACCGGTCTGGGTGGCCGATTATGTGCTGGCCGGCTACGGGTCGGGGGCGATCATGGGCGTGCCCGGCCACGACGCTCGCGACTTCGCCTTCGCCCGGCGTTATGGTCTGCCGGTGACGGAGGTGGTGGTGGAGAATCACTCAGATGGCAAACCACGGACAAACGGAAGCGATCACTGGTCAATTACCGGCGATCAGTCGCCGGCCACCGACGACCACATGGAATCAGCCCGGGAAGACCCCGGAATCGTCGTCAACTCCGGGCAGTTCAACGGGTTGCCGTCGGACGTGGCTGCCGGAAGAATCGCCGCCGAGTTGGCAGCGCGCGGGCAGGGCGGGCCGCGGGTGGCCTATCGCTTCCGCGACTGGCTGATCAGTCGCCAGCGCTATTGGGGCGCGCCCATCCCCATCGTCCACTGCTCTGAGTGTGGCGCTGTGCCCGTGCCGGAAGACGAGCTGCCGCTGCTGCTGCCCGATATCGATAACTTCACACCGCCGGGCGACGGCCGCTCGCCGCTGGCACGCGCCGAGGCGTGGGTCAACACGTCCTGCCCGCAATGCGGCGGCCCGGCCCGACGTGAGACGGACACGATGGACGGTTTCGCCTGCTCGTCATGGTACTTTTTGCGTTTCCCCTCCCCCAACGAGACCGGGCGACCATTCGACCCCGAGGCCGTTCGCGCCTGGCTGCCGGTCGATATTTATGTGGGTGGGGCGGAGCATGCCATCATGCATTTGCTCTACGCCCGCTTTTGGACGAAGGTTATTTACGATGCCGGGATGATCGATTTCATCGAGCCGTTCACACAACTGCGAAACCAGGGTATGTTGCTGTCACCCATCGACGGTCAAAAAATGTCGAAGTCGAAGGGCAATGTCATTACGCCTGATGAAGTCGCCGCACAATACGGAACCGACGTATTGCGGGCCTACATCCTGTTCCTGGGGCCGTTTGACGCCAACGCGCTGTGGGACAATCGTGGCATCGTCGGCGTCCAGCGTTTCATTGAACGATACTGGAAGCTGGCACAGGAGGCTATAGCGCATCCGAAAGCAAGGGAAACGTTCGATACCGCTTTCGAGCGCGAGCGGCACAAGCTCATCCGTCGTGTGACCGGCGACATGGCCAAATTCCGCTTCAACACGGCCGTGGCCGCGCTAATGGAGTATGTCAATGGACTCTATGCGGCCCGCGAGCGGCCGATCGGCGGCAGCCAATGGCGCGAGGCCATCCGCACGCTGACTTTGCTACTGGCGCCGATCGCTCCGTTCGTGACAGAAGAAGTGTGGCATGAGGTGCTGGGACAACCGGAATCCGTGCATCAGGCCGGCTGGCCGGAATACGACGAGACGCTGGCGGCCGACGGGATTATCACCGTGGTGGTCCAGGTCAACGGCAAGTTGCGCGACAAATTTCAGACGACCAACGATGTCGAAGACGACGCGTTGCGCGAGGTGGCGCTGGCGAACGAAAAAGTGAAAATGGCCGTCAACAATCGACCGATTCGCGAGGTGATCGTCGTGCGAGGGCGATTGGTGAACGTAGTGACAGGATAATCTTGGGGGGCGGGTTTCGAAACCCGCCCCCATGAAACGGTTAAGGAATGCACAATGTTGAACCCGCGTAGATCAGGTTCAGATTAAAGATATTGTTAGCCCGCGCGATGACGAACGGGTCGACGCCATATTGACGACTGATCATCAGCATCGTTTGCCCCGGCAACACGTAATGCATCCACCGGCAGGCCGGCGTCGTGGGCGGCACCGGCGTTGGTGGGGGAGGCGGCGGGGGAGGGGGAGGCGGCTGCGTGCCGAACGGCACGAATATCGTTTGCCCGGCAAAGATCAGATTCGGATTCGTGATCTGCGGGTTAGCCGTCAGAATCGCCTGCACGGTTGTGCCATAGTTCTGGGCGATGACCGACAGATATTCTCCGCGCTGAACGATGTGATAGACGCCATTACTCTGCGCCTGGGCGGGGCGAGCCGCCACCAAGAACAACATGACTACCATCAGGACCGCCAGCGCGAACAGACGGCCGACCGACTTCTCTCCAGACACTACCCATCTCATATGACCCTCCACAACTGACCCAATTAAAGATGAACAACAAGTCCGTGAAGACGCCGGCCGCTGTGAGCGCTAGACCCGTGTCAGGTATTCACCTGTGTCGGTATTCACCCGGATGCGATCGCCGACCTGGACAAACAGCGGCGTCTTCACGCGCAAACCGGTATCGGTTTTGACCTCTTTCGTCGCGCCGGTTGCCGTGTCGCCGGCGAGGGCGTTTTCGGCTTCCACGACGTCGAACTCCATCGTCTTCGGCAATTCATAGTCGATCACCTCTCCTTCAAAGGAGAGGAGTTCGAGTTCCATGTTGTCGCGCAGATATTTGGCGTCGCCTTCCAGCACGGCGTGGGCGACCTCTTTTTGCTCATATGAGCTCAGGTCCATGAAGACGTAGAAGTTCTCGTCGCTATAGAGATACTGAAACGCGCTCTTGTCGAGCCGCACGTCTTCGACACGGTCCCCTGAACTGAACGTCACTTCCTTGTTGGTTCCCGTGCGCAAGTCGCGCACCTTCACCCGGATGGTCGCCTTGCCGCGGCCGGGCTTGGTGTGCGAGTATTCCGTCACCTTGAGCAAAGCGCCGTCATGAAGGAAAGTAACCCCACGACGGAGCTGATTTACATCGATCATTGGTTGTTATTCTACTCCTGCATTACAAGACATAATGTTAACTACATTACAGTTTATCATATTTACACCCTCTTTGGCAATTACCATCTCCCGGCGGGCAGTGTTACAATCGCGCCGAGGTTCATCGCCATGGCCGAAATCGCTCCAAGCACCCAACTTCTTTGCAAACAATGCTCCGCCGTCCTCGTTGTGGAACAGGGAGCAGCCTACGCCACCTGTGAATTTTGTGGCACGGTCAACTTTCTGGACAAGAGCGAGGCTGTGCTCCACTACGCCGTGCGTCCCACGCTCGACGAAGCCAAAGGCGCGGCCGCGCTGCGGCGTTGGATGGCCGGCAACCAGACCGCAAAAAGGCTGGACGTGGACGCGCGAATCGAATCGCAGGTCTACCAGCTCTTCCCCATGTGGCTCGTGCGAACGGAGATCGGCGGCCGGGAAGAAGTCCATCTGAAACCCGCGGCCGCCCTGTCAATTGTAGAGCTCGGCAATTTGCGCGTGCCCGCGTCTGACGTGGTGCCCTACGACGATTCGCTTGACGAATTCGCCATCCGGCCGACCGTGCCAGTGACGGCCGTTCGTTCCTGGCTGGCCGAAAACGAACACATAGCCGCTGGCGCAATTCGGGAGATTGCGCTGGTACACGTGCCGATCTATCAATTCAAGTACTTTTACAAAGGCGGCTCCTACACCGCACTTGTCGACGCGGCGACGGGCCAGGTGTTCGCCGCCATATTCCCGGAGAAGTATGAGTTGCCCTATGTGTCCATTGGGACTTTGGGCTGCCTGGCTTATTTTATAGCGGCGCTGATTCCCGTCATCAGTTTCTTCGTTTTCGATGGCGTCTCCGGTGTCGGCATCGGCACGTTGATCTACATCGGCGTCGCCATCGCTCTGGCCGTGCCTATTTTTGCCGCGGCCGCGTCTGTATCGCGCAAGTATTGATTTGACCTGATCGCTATGACAACGCTGATTACACCTGAACCCAATACCGCGCCATCACCCGCTCCTCCTCGCCCTCCGGCCGGGGAAAAGGCCCAAGGGTTGATCTGCCCCAATTGCGCCGGGGTCGTGCCCGTCGCCGAAGGCGTGCGCATCGTTCAATGCCCCTACTGTTCGCTCTACTCGTTGGTGCAGGGGGAGCGCGGCATCCGCCGCTGGCAGGTGGCGCGACGAATCGACCGCGCGGCGGCCGAGAAGAGCATGCGCGGCTTCCTTTCCGGCATGCGCAAGGCTCGCGACCTGAGCCGGGCGGCAAAGGTCGAGGAGATCATCCTCGTCTACCTGCCCTTCTGGCGCGTCGAGGCGACGGTCGCCGGCTGGCTATTCGGCCGCGTGCGCAAGGACAAGGACGAGACCCGGCCCGACGAACATTACGTCTTCGAATCCATGAACTGGAACGACGCGGCCGTCGACGTGACCGAGTTCGGCGTGCACCGCATCGTCGTCTCGCGTGACGACCTGCTGCCCTTCGACAGTCAGGCGCTCCACGCCGAGGCCATGGTATTCGAGCCGTCCGAGTCGCGCACCGACGCGCTCGAAGAAGCCCGCAGCCACTTTCTTTACCGCAGTCGCGCCCAGGCGAACCAGACCAAAACCCATTACGAGAACATCCAGCTGCTGCGGCCGGAGTTCTCGCTGGTCTACTTTCCGGTCTGGCTGATTCGCTACAGCTATCGCAATCGTGTCTATCAGGTCGTGGTCGACGCCATCCACGGCAAGGTCATGTACGGCAAAGCGCCGGGCAGCGTCCTGTTTCGCGCGGCGGCGCTGGTGGCCGGGCTGGCCATCGGCAACCTGATCCTCATCAATGGCACAATCCTGACCGGACTGGCCATGTCCGATAGCGACGACGGCATCGGCGCTGTCATCGTGCCGATCATCATCGGCGCGGTCCTCATTCTCTACGGTTATCGCCAGTTCCGTTATGGCGAGGAGGTCGAGGACAAGCCGAAAGAGTTCCAGAAAGCCGCAACCGGGTCGAACAAAGGCATGTTTGGCGGCATGCTGTCCTCGCTGGATGAATTGCCGAAAATAATGGAAACGGGGATGTCCCTGCTGGATGAAGCAAAGAAGCTGGATGACAACGGGCACGCCAACTAGAGGAAGCCATGAAGCTGCTGCTATTACGCTGCCCGAAATGTAATCACGCCCTCGCGCCGGGTCAGGACGACCAGGTCGTGCAGTGTCCCAACTGCCGTTCGGCCGTGGCCATCAATGACGGCGGGCTGGAGCAGCAACTCGCGCAATACGCGGCGCCGACGATCACCCGCCCGCCCGCCTGGCTGCCCTTCTGGGTCTACCAGGGCACGGTGACGATCCTCGAACGCAAGACGCAAGCCGGCCGGTCATCCGGGAGGGAGGCCGAGGCTTTCTGGGGTCAACCGCGCAATGTCTATATCCCGGCCTGGGCCTGTGACCTCATCGAGGCGCGCGATCTGGTGGAGGAGCTGCTGGAGAAGCAACCGGCCATGTCGGCGATCACGCCATGGGAAGGGGCCACGTTCGAGCCGGCAGTCGTGACCCCGGCCGACGCACGCAAGTTGCTGGAACTCGTCATCGTCTCCATGGAGGCCGAGCGGAGCGATTATCTGGAACGATTCAATTTCGATTTGCGCCTCGACCGCGAAGAGCTG
>JAHDWL010000063.1 GCA_023384355.1 Anaerolineae bacterium | reverse complement strand
TCGCCAAAGCGCGATCATGTGCAATTTTAGCCATGTTTGGGCATAATTATCCTCGGTTAGGGATGGGCTAAATTAGAAGGTTCAGAACGGGTGAACTTTAAGGGGGGAGCGGATAGTGGAACAATCTGCCCCGGCCGCCGGGATAGTGTTGATAATCGACGATGACGTCTTCAACCGCAGCGGCATCAATACCTACCTGACACGGCACGGTTACACTGTGATGGAAGCGGGTGACGAGGAGACCGCCCTCCTTCTGGCCGGCGAGCACAAGCCCCACGCCGCCATCGTCGACATCGTCATACCGTCCACGCCTTACGCCCCGACCAACTCCAACAGGAGTGTCGGCATCCAGCTGGCGCGCCATCTCAAGCGATTGGACCCGGGGATGGGGATCGTCATTTTCTCGGCCTATGTGGATCGCGGTGCGGAAGTTCGTGAAATGGTGCGCGAGGGAGCCCGCGGCATCGCCTACCTGAAAAAGGGGGTACGCCCGGAGCGAATCCTCAGGGCACTGAAGGACACCATTTCCGGCCGTTTAGTCCTCGACGGCATCACCGCCGGGACAAAGGCCAAGTTCGCCCAGGAGTTCCTCGATCAGTTGACACCCGAAGAACGACCCTGGATCGAGAAGGCCATACTTCTGGTTCCCACTCTCACCGATCGGGAGTGGGAGATAGCCCTCCGCCGCGCATCTTCGCAGAATATTGCCGGGATCGCAATTTCATTGGGCATTACCAGCAAGACTGTCGAGAACCACATCACCCACATTTACGAGAAGCTGGGTCTGGATCACGTCGACCGGCGCGCACCAACCCTGCAAAAATCATCCCTGCTGGCCAAAGCCTGCATGTTGTATGACCTGACAAAATCTTCTGATTAGGTCGTCCCCTCACGTTAATTCAGCCCATAAAGGCCCGGCAAGAACAAATATTCTCGACACCGGTAATATACGTATATTATGCAATCATAAACAGGGGTTTTCCCTGTATCGCGTCGGGAAATTCAGCTTATACTATTGTGTATCCGTCTCGTGCCTTATTTTTTTATAGCCTCCAAACATCAGTGTTGGAGGCTTTCGTTTACCCGATTACCGGATAACAACAATATAAAAAAGCCCCGAGGAATTGTGTCCCGCGGGGCTTGCATGTTGTTTCCCGAGTCGGGATTCTACCGGCTCTTCATTTCAGCGCCAGGAAACTCGCCAAGAGAATCTGCCGGCTCATCAGCGCTCAGGCTCGCGCCGAAGGCCACATCGTCCAGGAAGAAATTGCTGTTGTTCAAACCATCAGTTTCCGCCCTGAACCCCAGCGTCACGCTCTTGCCGGCATAGGCCGACAGGTTAACCGTCCCGCGCACCCAACCATTTGTGAAATTGGACTTGCACAGGTTGTACTGTTTCACCGCGGAGCCATTGACCAGCACATAGGCGAAATCATAGCCGCAATCGTTTTCCCCGGAGCCGATGGCGTAGTAGTAGCTTAGGACAGGCGACCCCGCGGGCACAGTTACTTGCTGGGAGAGGATCGACACCTCACCCAAGACGCCACCCAGCCAGGCAGCCCAATTCCCGCGCGGGTCCAGGTTGTTGTTATTGAAATTGTCAACGATCAGGTCATAGCCCTGTGACGACGACTCCATCCATCCTTTCCCCGGTCCCTGCTCGAAGTTCCCGTTAACCAGCGGGCTTGGCGGGGGAACATAGGGAACATTGACGATCATCGGCAAATAGGCGAATTTTGTCGCCACTACCGGGTTTGTATAGGACGCTATCCAGCCAAGGTAGCGCGAGACCCGGGCATAGACGCCGGGATACTGAGCTTGGGCACAGCCGATGCCGAAGCTGACGACGCCCACCTGCTGCCATTGGCTGCCGTTCTTGTAGACCAGCGGGCCGCCGCTGTCACCCTGGCACGAATCCTTGCCGCCGCCCGGCACACCCGCGCAGAGCATGTTTTCGGTGATGCCGCCGCCGTAGTCACTGTTGCATTCGGCATTGGTGATGACACCGACCTCCACTTCGTGCAGGCGGGCGGGAAAGTTGTTGCCGCCCGGCGTCCGGTTGCCCCAGCCGGTCACGGTCGTGGTCACGCCGGCAAGGCTGCCGATCGACCCCGGCGGCAGTTTGGCGAATTTGATGGGCAGGGTGCTGCCGCTGGCCGCGCGCTCATCAATCGGCGTCTTCAGCCGCAGCAGGGCGATATCGTTGTCGTTGGTGTCGGTGTTCCAGCCGGGGTGGACGATGATCTCGGCCAACGCCACCCGGCGATAATTGGGATCGGGCACCTTCAGGTCGTGGATGCCGGCCACGACGTCGAGATCGCTGATTGTTGAATCTTCCACACAATGGGCGGCCGTCAGCACCCAGGTGCGCGCGATGATCGACCCGCCGCAGAACTGCCCCTGATACATGTCAGACTGGTTTTTTCTCACCAGAGCCACCTGCCACGGCCACTCGCCGGGAGTGGCCTCTTGCCCGCCGACGATGCGGCCGTCGTCGGTTTGCTGGGCCAGGGCAACGGCCGAAAAGAGGAACACAAATACAAACAGGACGACCGCCCGCGCAACGAACGAGCGACGAAGAGCATGATCCATGGGTTTCTCCTTGCTGAACTGACGGTTGGATGCCGAATTTGATCGGCAATTGGAAATATTATAAGGGATTCACAGCGTCACGAACAATCCATTTACCAGTATTCAGTAGGTCAGTGTTCAGTAGGTCAGTGTTCAGTAGGTCAGTGTTCAGCATTCAGTCCCGCGCTGACCCACTGACCTACTGACCCACTGACCCACTGACCCACTGACCTACTGACCCACTGACCTACTGACCCACTGGCCCACTGCCCCACTGACCCACTTCCTCATCCGCCCCTAACCCATTCATAACACATTTTTTACGATTTGGATGCAAACTATTCTCAAGTCTCGAAAATGTCGGGACGTTATCAGGAGACCGGGCGGGTTAAATTCCCCCAACCGCCCACCCGCCCGGCCCCGTTTATCAACGAAACCATGGAGCATGGGAAACGTAGTATCTATCATGAGGCGCAACTGATTTGCAGCGCCGGAAATCAAACAGTAATTACCTTTCATCTGGAGAATTTATGAAGTATCGTCTTTCAACCCTCTTTGCCCTGACGGCCGTCATCGCCGTATTACTGACCGGTTGCAGCATCAACGAGAGTGCGTCCGCTGTTCTGCCGGTCGTCAACACCGTGGCCAGTTCCGTGGCCGGTACGATGGAGCAACAATTGCCCACCATCGCTGCCCAGGCCGGAGCGGTCGTCCAGGAAGTTTCCCAGACCCAACCCGAAGCGACGACCGAAACAGCCGCCGCGCCGGCCCAGGACCCGGTGATCGAGCCGGTTCCCGTGGCTCCGACGAGCCACGAACAACAGATCATCGACCTGTATAACCGGGTCAATCCCGGTGTCGTCACCATCTTCATGACGTCCGGCAGCGGCTCCGGCTTCATCGTCGACGCCGGCGGCTATATCGTCACCAACAACCACGTCATCGCCGAGGGCGGCGAAATCAACGTTCTCTTCCACGACGGCGACGTCAAAACGGCCGAACTGGTGGGCACCGATTCCCAGGCTGATATCGCCCTGCTGAAAGTCGATGCCGCGCCCGGGGAATTGACCGCCCTGCCTCTGGGTGACTCGAACGCCCTCCAGGTGGGCCAGAGCGTCATAGCCATCGGCGCGCCGTTCGGCTTGCCCAACACCCTGACCACCGGCGTCGTCAGCGGCCTGAGCCGGGCCATGCCGGTCGAGGAACTGGGTCTGGGGGCCAATTATCAGACGCCTGACGTCATCCAGACCGACGCAGCCATCAACCCCGGCAATTCCGGCGGCCCGCTGATCAACATGTCCGGTGAGGTTATCGGCGTCAACACGGCCATCGAATCCCCCGTGCGCGCCAACAGCGGCGTCGGTTTCGCCGTGCCGGCCAACGTGGTGAATGTCGTCATTACCCAACTGCGCGAGTCTGGTGAGGTTCGTTATCCCTGGTTGGGCATCGCCGGCGGCACGCTGACGCCCGACGCGGCCGAAGAACTGGGCCTGCCCCGGGAAACGCGCGGCGTGCTCGTCAGCGAGGTCACGGTCGGCGGCCCGGCGGAAGCGGCCGGCCTGCGCGGGCTTGACCCGACGACCAACACCGGCGCGGACATCATCACCGGCATCGATAATCTGACCGTTGTGGAGTTCGACGACTTGCTCGGCTACATAGTCCAGCAAACCCGGATCGGCCAGCAAGTGACCCTGACCATCCTGCGCGACGGCCAGCAGCAGACACTCAGCCTGACTTTGGGCGAGCGCCCGGCGGCGCCGCCGCAAACACAGCAACAGACCACGCCGACATTACCGCAACCGTAAACAAGCTGTTCACCGTGGGAGCGTCACATGACAATCATGGGCGCTCCCCGCGATTCTTCCCAAACCCCTCCTCTGACGAAAGGACCTGCTATGTAGCAGGTCCTTTCCTTTTTAATGGAGTTTTTTCCGGC
This sequence comes from Anaerolineae bacterium, assembly GCA_023384355.1. Taxonomy (GTDB): domain Bacteria; phylum Chloroflexota; class Anaerolineae; order Promineifilales; family Promineifilaceae; genus Promineifilum. The sequence goes on along the minus strand of JAHDWL010000063.1, from coordinate 10,997 downwards.
ATCCTATGGGCATGGCGTATTCTGTCGCAGCAAATTCATGATGGCCGCGATACCCTCAGCCCATTCAGGGTTGCCGGAATAAATCGGCTCCATCCCGGACAGGGTCGGCCGGTTATAGAGACGGCCGCCGGCGGTCAGATAGTCCGCCTTCACCAGCGCCGTCACGAACTCGATCGACTCCTGCTGCGTGGTGAAGGGCACGGCGCAATCAAACGGACAGCTCGGCGTCACGCCATAGCCGAACAGGTTATTCTTGCGGGTCGCCACGGCATTCGTCCCCCAGGTGGAATCCCACGCGGCGTGGGCGGCAATGTAGTAGGCGTTGATGCCCTGTACCTGCCCGGCATGGGCGAAAGAGCCCCCCAGACCGATGAGCGGGCTGCCGGGCACAGTGGCGGCGATGGCCGCGTCCAGTTGCTCGCCGCTGATATCAACCACCTGATTAAGATCGGAATCGACAGTATAGACATCGGCCGGGCAACGATAGCCCGGTTGCTGGGCGGTGCGCGTGCCCAGCGCGCCAAGCCCGGCAGCGGCGGCCGTGCCGGCTAACGGGCCGCCCGTCGCCAGCACCTCGGCGCTAACCGTCCCGGCCACGGGCACGCCCTCGGCCACGAGTGTGCGGGCGATGGGGCCGCCGGTCGCGGCGGCCACGGCCGCCGCCGTCCGCGCGATTGGCACATTCGTCTGCGCCGCCTCGACCGCGGCGGTCATGGCCACCTGTGCCCCTTCGACGGCCGCCGGGCCGCCGCTCTCGCGTATCCAGCGGCCGATCGCCGCCCGTGAACTCTCGGAGCAGGATGTCATCAGCAGGAGCAGAAGCGTTAACAGCAGAAATGGACTCTTTTTCATCATATCCCTCGACGATTTCAAGTGTAGGTGCGCGCCGGACTGTTGTCAATGACGGCGAACCGCTTGCCCAATCCCCACGAGGGGACGATAATCATTTTCCAGGTAGTTGGCACTGCCTGTCCTGCATCCCGCGCAGCCATCGATAAGAGATTACCTGGCCCCGGGAAATCGTTGACCAACATTCATCACGCGAAATTTCCTGCCATGCCCCATCGTTATCAAAAGTCATTGAGGTTCTTCACGCTGGTCATATTGACCTGCATGGTATTGCTGATTGCCCGCCTGTCGGTCATCGCTGCGCAGGATAATCAGACCCGCGCAACGCAGTCCATTGTCTACTTGCCGTCTATCACGCGCGTCAGCGGGTTGACCCCCATTGGAGAAGGCTTTAACTACGTCACCGAAATCACCCATGCCGGGGACAAGCGGCTGTTCGTCGCGGAACAGGCCGGCATCGTAAAAATCCTCCATCCCGACGGCCGCATCACCGTTTTCCTGGACATCCGTCCGCGGGTCATCTCCGCCGGTGGTGAGTACGGCATGTTCGATATCGCTTTCCACCCCGGTTATGGCGACCCCGCCTCCGCCGGCTACGGCTTTTTCTATGTTATCTATACGACAGGCACCGACGAGGAAGACGCGCGGGATGTCGATCTGATCCTGTCCCGCTTCCGGGTTTCGGCCGACCCCGATATCGCCGACCCAAACTCCGAAACGCTCCTTGTGGTTGAACCCCAACAGAACCCGATCCATAAAGGGGGGTCTCTCGACTTCGATCGGCGCGACAACAGTCTTTATATGAGCGTCGGCGACGATTTCCAATACCTTATCGCCCAGCGTGGCAACAGCATCAAGGGCAAGATCCTCCGGCTGGACGTCAGCCGGATACCGCTGCACGCGACCGATGGAACGAGCTATGTCGAGAAGGCGATCGTTGCCTCCGGGCTTCGCAATCCGTGGCGTATAGACGTCGACGAGGCCACCGGCCGGCTATTTATCGGTGACGTCGGCAGCGCTTATTGGGAAGAGGTCAACTTGCTGGACCTGACGAAGACGGCAAATTTCGGCTGGCCCTGCCGCGAAGGCCCAATCCAGTTGCCCGGCTTTCAAAACGATCCACTCTGCGCGAACCAGTTTACCGACGCCGCCTATCATTATAAAAACGATGATGCTGTGGGCACGTGCGCCATCATCGGCGGCCGCGTCTACAGGCCGGCATATAACCCGACCGATGGCCGCTACGTCTTCGGGGATCTGTGCACCCGCGAACTCTTCACGCTGTCGGAATCCGGCGGCGCGTGGAATTCGACGCTGGTCGGCAAGCAACTTGCCGGGCTATTCACCACGATCGGCGACGACGCGGACGGCAATCTGTATGTCGGCTCTTTCGAGGCATCGCAACCGATTTACCAGATGCAGGTGCCGTAATCACATCCGCGGCCGCAATTCCGCCTTGCTGATGCACCCGTCGGCCATGAAAAGCAACCCGGTAACCGTCGGCGGCAGAGCCAACAGCAGCAACGTCACCGGATCCCGCCAGCCGAAGAGCAAGCTGAAGAGCGTGGCGAGAAAGATGAACAAAATGCCGCCGAGCCAGGAATTCCACCAGGCGACAAAAAGCGCGATGAGGATCAGGTACACGGGCAACAGGTGGATGAGAAAAGCGGCCAGCTCCTCCCAAAAACTCGCGCCCGTCCCCCATACATCCAGCGCGAACAGACTGATGAAAACGGCATAGAGGACACCTGTCACGCGAGGCGCCCAATGGAGAATTTTGCGAGTTGTCATTTCGTTGAGCCTCCCTTAACCCAATCAACAGGGTTAGCCGAAAAACAGAATCTCAAATCCATGAGAGCAGACTGTTAATTTCAGCATACATCCGGAGCGATCGCTTGTCATGTGACGAATGTCATATGTGTCCGCCTGTGGTATGATGAACCTATCCTTTTCACCTCGGAGCAACGGCCATGAGCAAGACCCAATCCGGCACGCTGTTGATCGCCGATATCACCGGTTACACCTTCTTCCTGAGTGAGTCCGAGCTTGAGCACGCCCAGGAAATCCTGGAAACCCTGCTGGAAATCCTCATCAAGGAGACCCGCCCCCCGCTCATCATTTCGCGCACCGCCGGCGACGCCGTCATTAGTTACGCCATCGGTAACCTGGAAATTCAGGGGCAAACGTTCTTTGAATTGCTGGAACACATCTACCTCGAGTTCCGCCAGACGATCGAGTTGATGGTGCTCAACAACAGGTGCAATTGCGCGGCCTGCGCCAATATCTCCAATCTTGACCTCAAGTTCTTTGTCCATTATGGGGTTTTCGGCATCCAGAAGCTGGGCGGTCATGATGAACTCGTCGGCAGCGACGTTAACCTGATCCACCGGCTGCTGAAAAACCACATCATCGAGGCGACCGGCATTCGCGCCTATGCCGTGTTGACGGCCGCGGCCGTGGACGCTCTGGGGCTGTCGGAGATTGCCGCGTCCATGGTCCCCCATCAGGAGGCTTACGAACATTTGGGGCAGGTCGATCTGTTCGTTCATGATATGGCCCCAAAATGGAAGGCTTATCGCGAATCGAACTATGTCGACATCCCCCCGGACGAGGTGCTGGTAAGTGTCGAACGGGAGTTTTTGCTGCCGCAACATATGCTGTGGGACGTGCTGACGCAGCCCAAGTACCGCTCAATTCTTATGGGCGCCATCAGCCAGACGATCAACAACAAGCAGGAAGGTCGGATCGCGCCCGGAACAGAGATCCATTGCGACCACGGCAAAAGCTCCACTCTCCAGCGCATCCGGACGTGGCGGCCGTTCGAGATGATGGTCAGTGAAGATAATGTCCCGTTCCCGCGAGCGTCCTGTCTTTCCCGGTTTCGTCTGACCCCGACTACGTCGGGCACGTGTCTGCAGCTCTCGGTAGGCAGCAGCCGCGGAAGTTTCGTCAATCGGACGATGCTTACCGTTATGATCCGTCGAACACTTCCCAAGTCGTTCGAGTCCTCACTTGACCAATTGAATCAGCAGCTTATCGCTGACGGGTTGATTCCCAATCCAGTTGTCTGATGTCACCCGGAGTGAAAGTCGTTTTTTCAACAATTGTGTTCGCCCTTTGAATTCAGGTCGAAGAAACACGGAGCAGGATGATGTTAAAAATATTTCGTAATCACATAAGTCTGGTCGTTCTGGCCTTGTTGCTTGTGCCGGCGCTTGCCGGATGTGTGTTCGGGTTCAACGCCATTACCGGATCGGGAAATGTTATCACGCAGGAGTATGACTTCACCGACTTTAACAATATTGACATCGGCCACGCCTTCAAGGTCAACATCACCCCCGGCGATAGCTACAGTGTCGTTGTCCGGGTTGATGACAATATAGTCGACAAATTGCTGGTGGAGCAGAAGGACAACCGCGTCACCATCGGCCTGCAACAGGGCACGGTCGTAACCCAGGCCACGCTGGAAGCTGATATTATCTTGCCCGATCTTAACCGGCTGGACGTCAGCGGAGCCGCGCAGGTCCAGCTCAATGACCTTGACACCGTCGACACATTCATCGCCGAGGCATCGGGGGCAAGTCGTATACAGGGCGGTCTGACGGCCAACGATGTGGAACTGGAGGCGTCGGGGACCAGCAATATTACCCTGGTCGGTTCGGGCGCGAACGTCGTAGCCAAAGCCAGCGGGGTCAGCAAGATCGACCTGGAAGGGTTCGAAGCCGTAGACGCGCAAACCGAGGCCAGCGGCACCAGCACAGTCATTGTGAATATCGTGGGCATCCTCGACGCCGACGTCTCCGGCGCTTCCAATGTCTACTATGTCGGCAACCCGGAGATGGGGATCATCGACACCAGCGGTGGATCGAACGTAGAGCCACGGTAAGCGGCCGCCGACCGGCCGACACTTCCACAAGTAAGGGTGTGGACATGGTGGGCGCCGATCCGTACAATTACCGTCATGAACACCAATCCTTCATCCATCCAACTCAAGTCACGAACATTGTGGATTGTCGTCCTGCTGTTGCTGGTGGCCGGCCTGGCCGCCTGCGGCGGCGATGACGCGCCGGAAACGACCGAAGCCCCGGCCGAGGCCACCGCCCTGCCCACGGACGCGCCGGCTGAGCCGGCAGTCGCTCCAACCGACGTACCGCCCACGGAAGTCCCTCCGACGGCCGAGTCGATTGCCGTTGCCCCCACGGCGGCTCCCGAAGAGGCTGCCGCTCCGGGTGAATGCAACAGCAACCCCTATTATCCAATCGTCGACGGCCGCGCGATGACCTACGCCACCAACGCCGACGATATCGGCGCGGGCGAGTACACCTCCATATTCTCCGACGTGACTGATTCGTCCTTCACCCTTACGACGGATCTGGGCGATGGCGATGTGATTGCCACCAATTGGCAATGTTCCTCCGAGGGGCTGCTCTCGCCGGAGTTCAGCCAGATGCCGGGTGGGATGGAAGGTCTGGAGATCGAATTCGTCGAGGCGACGGGCGTCTCTGTCCCCACGGAAGAGATGTTCCAGGTGGGCCAGTCGTGGCCGACCCATTATGTGGCCAACGCGACCATGGCAATTGACGACGAGAACTCCATGACCATGACCCAGACGATAGTCATGACCAACACGGTCACGGGTATCGAACCGGTCAGCGTCCCCGCCGGCGACTATTCGGAAGCGGTAGTGGTCGAGACCAAAGCGGCAATTACCGTCGCCATGTCCGGCGGCGGGGCGGCTCCATCGCTCCCGCCGATTGAGATGAATTACATTAGCTGGTATGTGGAAGATGTGGGGCTGGTCCGGCAGGAAATCGTCGACTTTTTCAGCGCCGTGGGTGGCGGTTCATACATTACAGAACTGACCGCGATTGAGTAAGACCTCTTTTCATGACCTGACAGGCCGGCGGCCGGCCTGTCAGGTCTGTTAATGACAGGCCTAGCCGATCGGTTCGCCGATGCCGTTGGTGCAGGCCGCGCCAAGCTCGGGCGTGTTCGGGCCGAGACGATAGCGATCGACGAACCGGCTCACACGGTCGTCGCCGATGTCATCCACCTCCAACTGCACGCCCCACGTCGTCAGCACGATGGGGCTGCGTTGCTCCGGGTAGGGGCTGATGAGCGTGAACGTCTGGCCGCGGAAGCGGTCCTGGATGGCGGCGACCTCATCGGCGGGCAAGTCCTCTCGGTAGGTGATCCACACCGCGCCATGCTCCAGCGCGTGGACGGCGTTAGACGTGTTTAACGGTTTATCGTAGATTCCGCAGTTCTGCCAGAGGGGATCGTGCACCCCGCCGGCCGGCGGCAACTCGCCGAATGGGATCTCCAGACCGACCTCATGCCCGCGCGACGGAGACGGGAACGTCACCACGTCCGCTATCTCCGGCTCGGGGCGCAAGCCGAGCCACAACAGCACGCCGAGGACGGCGACCCCGGTCACCCCCAGCACGACGTACAATATTGTCCGGTTTGATGATGATTCCTGCTGCTTTGAACTCTTTTTCCCGGCCGGTTTTTTTCGGCTGCGCGCTGATCCCATGATATTTCTCTCCTAAGTAAATTGACCGGAAGAGCCCGGCATAAAATCGACCGGAATCATGCCAACTTTTTCGGCGATTGCCAAATAAATGGACTTATATCTCACTTAACATTATTCTTTCTCATCTCGTGGACGCGTTCTTTTTCACGCCAAATCGATGGTATGCATCAGGACATTATGTTAGCATCCTGCCAGGTTCGTCACCGATCGTAATTCGCATGCTTCAATTTCTTAGAGCAGCCAATACAGATACGCCAGGAATAGGGGGCAATTAAATTGTTCACACGTTACATCGTCACAATTTTGCCGTCCGGCCGGACCTTGCCGCACCCGGTCGCCGGACACTCTTCCCGCACCGACCGCTATGAATTGCCCGGTTACGCCGTCATCATCGAGACGCCGGATGACCCAACCGGTAGCTATCTGGCCATCGAGCGCCCGGCAGAGGGACGCCTGACCATCACCGAAGGGCATCCCATCCGGACCGGCGCGCCGGGGTTGCCCTGGTCCGGCATCTACAATCAGGTGATCATCGACGCGGCCGCGGGCGAACTGCGCCTCCACAACGACACCTTCGGGCTGCTGGCGTGCTATTTCGCCCAGTCGGACGGCGCGTTGCGCATCTCCAACTCGCTGCGCCTGCTGCGTCGCGGCGGGTCGCTGGGTGTCGATGAGCTTGGGGTGGCCGAAACCTTCATGTTCGGCGGCTGGACGCCCAGCGAGCGCATCATCGTGCGCGACGCGCAACGTATGGCTTCCGGCACCGAGTATCGCTTCCGGCTGGGCGACGACCGGCCGCCGGATGCAACCCGCCTCACCCACACCTGGACAGACGTGATCGACGGATCGGTTGATGCCATCGTCAACCGCATTTGCGACTTGTGGAACGCCGCACTGGAAACCCACTTCGACCCCATTGACACGCCGATCGGCCTGATGCTCAGCGGCGGATTGGATTCACGGATGGTGGCCGGCGCGGCCGCGGCGCGCGGCAAAAAGCTCGTCGGCCTCACCTTCGGCGATCTGCGCAGCGACGAAGTGAAGATCGCCGGTCTGGTGGCCGAAACGACCGGCGCCAAATGGATCCCCAGTGGCATGGATGCCGACTTCGCCTTCGAGCGGCTGGCCTTTGACCGAGTCAACCACAACATCGAGACGATGTATAACCTGATGTGGGATGCCAATGTCCCGCTGCTGGTGGCCGAAGGTGCTACCCATTTCAGCACCGGCGCGACTTTCGAGACGATTTTCGGCGGCCAGAAGGATGCCGACAAGCGTCGCCGCCTGTTCAAAAATATCCGGCAATCCCTGTTTGGCCCGTGGCATGTCGGCCCGGCGACGGCCGGGGAACGCGCCGAAGTCGCTGAGGCGATCAAGGGCATAGCCCGCAAACGCGCCAAACATTATGCCACGTTGCTGGCCGCGCCCTGGCGCGACGTGGTGACCGGCAACCTGCCCGCGGCCGAGCGCGAGGTCGATGAGCGCGTGGCCCTGATCGCGGACGCCGGCCCAATCACCCCCGCGCAAATTCGCGAGCGCTTCGACAGCGAGCACTACCAGACCCACTACAGCCGCTATCAGGAACGCCAATTGTTCACCTACGGCACGGTCGTCCTGCCGACCGTCGATCGCGACCTGGCCAACTACCTCACCAACCTGCCGGCGGGAATGAAATACGACCACGCGCTCTACTATCGGGTGATCAATCGCCTCTATCCAAAGCTGGCCGCCATCCCGGTGCCTAACCTGGGAACAGGCGTGAACAAATCGCAGTTGCAGATCGAGTTGAATCGGGTCTGGCAGATTCAGCGCAAGCAACGCCTGACGACATGGGTCAACTTCTCGGACTGGATGGGTCTGGGCGACAACATGGCCAAATACGAACGGCTATTCCTGGATCAGCCGCACTTTTTTGATGCGGACGCCATCCGTACCTTTTTCGCCGACGTGCGCGCCGGCCGGCGCAGCATCTACGACGGCGGCGAGACGACCGGCTTCCTCAACCTCGCTTACCTGCTGGACGAGGCGCGGCTGACGCTATAGAGACCTGACAGGCGGGCGCGTGGCGATCCGTTTTTCAGGGATTGTCGCCGCCTGTCAGACCTCGATACTTCGAATTAACCCATCGCCGCCAGCAACACCCGCCAGAAATTGCCGTAGGCGTTCTGGACAAAGCCGGGCCAGTTGTCCGACGGCAAAACCGGCGGGAAGCTCGTCGCCCCGTTCTCGTTGAAGCGGTTGCCGGCTCCGGTCGTATCCCACAGAATGTCCCCCGCCGGGATGCCCAATTCAGCCACGACCGGGTCGGGATCATAGCCGTTGTTGCTGAAGGTGTTGTTGTGGATGAAGTTGCCCTCGGCCAACGGACCCACATCCAGCTCGTTCTCGTTAAACGCCCCCGTTCCGGTCAGGCTGAACACGGCGATGCCGGCCGTCTTGTTGCCGGTGATGGTGTTGTTGAACACCTCGTTATTGTCCGTGCCGATGAGCAGGATGCCCGTGCCCGGCGGCACGATGCGGGCAGTGGCCCCTTCCGGCGCGAAGTTCGGGTGGTTGTTGTTCTCCACCAGGTTATCGTGGATGCTCGCCCCGGATGAGATCTTCGATGACAACTGCGGCAGCAGCACGATCAGGATGCCGTTGCTGTTATCGTAGAGATGGTTGTTATAAACCTCGCCACCGAGGGTGTTCTCCAGTTCGATGCCGATAACGTTGCCGAAGGCCGTGGAATCGCGGACGGTGACGTTCTCGCTCTGCCCGGCATAGATCCCCGCGTCGTTCACCCCGCTGACTGTCACTCGCTCGATCAGTACGTCAGTGCTTCGCACCGGGTAGACGCCGTATGTCCCCACGTTCTCGGCGATAATGTCGTGGAAATGGACGCCTGTGGCTCCCTCGACCAGCACGCCGTTATCGGTGAAGTTGCGCGTGTGCAGATAGCCGACGGTGAAGTTGTTACCGCTGGCGATGACGCCCTCCGGCAGGTTGTTTTCGCCGTCCAGCACCGGAAACTCACCCGCCTCGTTGGGGATGCCGTGGAGGGTAATGTCGCTCAGGTCGACCACGACCCGCTCGTGATAGATGCCATACGGGATTTCGATGGTGTCACCCGGCCGCGCGCGATCGACGGCGGTCTGGATCGTCTCGCCGGGCTGGACGGTGATCGTCTGCGGCGGCCGATCCTCGACCACGGCCCCGCCGGTGGCGGTATTGTGGAGCGCCGCCTCCGCCCGCGCCGGATTGTCGATGCGCTCGACGACCGGCAAGCCCGACGGCACGGTCGCCGGCACTTCCGGCAGTCCGCTCTCGTCGGTCAGCGCGTAGAGGAAGCTGATCAGGTCGGCCCGCTCCTGCTCGTTCAGTTCAAACGGGTTAACGAACACGTCCACCTGCTCGAAGCCGTTGGCCCGGCCGCCACCGCGCGCGTAGAAATCGACCACTTCCTCCAGCGTCGCCATGGAGCCGTCGTGCATGTAAGGCGCGCTAAGGGCGATGTTGCGCAGTGTGGGCACCTTGAACGCGCCGAACAGACCGCTGTCGACCACGCCCGCCCGGCCGGGATCGTCGCTCGGCACGCCGATGACGCGGAAGGTGTCGCTGGCGAACGTGGGAGCGCCGTGGCACTCGAAACAGCGCGTGGCGCCGGAACGAAAGAGAGCCAGCCCGCGCCGTTGCTGCGGGGTCAGGGCATCAAAATCGCCCGCCGCGTAGCGATCGAACGGGGCGTCGTCGCTGACGAGCGTCCGCTGGAAGGCGGCCAGGGCGCGGGCGGTGTTCTCCGGCGTCACGGCCGCCGCGCCGCCGCCGAAAGCCGCATCGAAGAGGGCCACATATTCGGGAATGGCCGACAGTTCGGCCGCCATCGCCGCCGTATCGAGAACGCCCATTTCATCGGCGTGGGTCAGAGGCACCAGCGCCTGGTCTTCCAGTGTATTGGTCCGCCCGTCCCAAAACAGGCTCTGGACGAACGCGGCATCCCACAGGGTCAGCGTGTTGCGCGGGAGGTTGACGCCGGTCATGCCGACGGCCGTCGGCCGCCCGTCGCTGAAGCCCAAATCGGGATGGTGGCAGGAGGCGCAGGCGATATCGTCGTTTTCGGATAGCACCGGATCGAAGAACAGCATGCGACCGAGTTCCGCCTTTTCCGGCGTGGTCGGGTTATCGGCCGGCTCGTTCGACGGAGGATATTCGCGTAGAAGGCCGGAGTAGGCCGGCTCGACGCTGGTCGATCCCGCGCCGTGGTTGCTCATGTCGACGGCCGGGTCGACCTGTGGCGGCACGGCCGCGGCGACGGCAAACGCCAGCAGCACCAGCGCCAGCAGGACGATGAAAATAATGCCGATAATCTTGAGAACTTTGCGCATGCGCTCCTCCTTTGAGTCAGTGGTCAGTAGGTCAGTGAGTCAGTGGTCAGTGAGTCAGTGCAGTAGGTCAGTGGTCAGTAGGTCAGTGGGTCAGTGGTCAGTAGGTCAGTGGGTCAGTGGTCAGTGGGTCAGTGAGTCAGTGGTCATTAGGTCAGTAGGTCAGTGGGTCAGTAGTTTGGCGGCCGTCGTATCTCGTATCTCGTATCTCGTATCTCGTATCTCGTATCTCGTATCTCGTATCTCGTATC
>JAHDWL010000062.1:12899-15757 GCA_023384355.1 Anaerolineae bacterium | reverse complement strand
GGCACAGGGGTTTCGCCGCTGCCTGACCTCTACACCTTCAACCACTGGGCCGACCACTGAAAAACCCTGTCCGGCCACAGGGTGAAGTAGGCGCGTTCGGGTAATTGGGTTACAGTACAGACAAATCGATTAAGCTGGATTTGTCATGCAACTGTATCTGATTCGACACGGACAAAGTTTTGTTAATCTGAAGGAGTGGACCGGCGGCAATCAGGACACCGGCCTCACTGAACTGGGCCACCAACAGGCCAACGCGCTGGGCGCATGGCTGCCCGGTGAGGTGGATGAAATCGACGCCCTCTACGCCAGCAGCATGCAGCGGGCGCAGGAGACGGCCGCCTATGTGTCGCTGGCTTATGGCGTCCACGTCGTAACCGACGATCGCCTGCGCGAGATCGGCAACAACCGCGCCGACCACACGCCGTGGCCCGGCGACGATCTGCCCGAATATGGCGAATATTGGGGCAGCGAGCGGCCGTTTTCCTCGGTGACCCCGGAGCGCGACGGCGGCGAAAGCCTCATGCACTTCCGCATCCGCGTCGGCTCCTTCATCGAGGAAATGACCCGCAAACACCGCGATCAAACGGTGGTGGCCGTCTGTCACGGCGGGGTGATCGAAGTCACCTTTGACCACGTCTTCAACGTCGGCCCTTTTCGCCGCTGCGAAGTGTGGTGCAAGAACACCGGCGTGACCCGCTTCGAGTACGTGGAGCACCCCGGTCGCGAGACGTGGCGGCTGCATTACCACAGCCGCGCGGAGCATCTGCGCAATATCGACTCCGAAGTGGAGATCAGGAAGATCGTCCATCTGCCCTGAGGCCGCGATGAAGGCGGCTCCCCAACAGAATTGCTGTTAGTCTGACAGGCGCGGCCACGGCGGCCGCGTCTTTTGCGAGTGTATTGATGACTGAAATAGAGCATTCGACCCGTGAGACGGACGGGGTCGACTATAGCCGCAAGTGGTACGTCATGTCGGCGGTCGCCATGGGCGTCTTTCTGGCGACTATCGACGGCAGCATCGTCAACGTGGCCCTGCCCACGCTGACCCAGGCCCTGGACGCCGATTTCGCCAGCGTGCAATGGGTGGTGCTGTCCTATCTGCTGACCGTGACGATTCTGCAGGCGGTCGTCGGGCGGCTGGCCGACATGCACGGCCGCAAGCTCCTCTATAACTCCGGTTTCGTGGTGTTCACTGTCGGCTCGTTCCTGTGCGGCCTGTCCCCCACCGTGGGCTGGCTGATCGCGGCCCGCGTCCTGCAGGGGATAGGCGGGGCCATGACGCTGGCGCTGGGCCTGGCCATCATCACCGACGCCTTTCCGGCCGGCGAGCGCGGCCGCGCGCTGGGCATCTCCGGCTCCATCGTCTCCATCGGCATCGTCACCGGCCCGGCCCTCGGCGGGGTGATCATCGAACACCTGACATGGCACTGGATTTTCTTCGTCAACGTGCCCGTGGGTATCCTGGGCACATATCTGGCGTGGCGCTACATACCGAAGACCAGGCCGCCGGGCGGGCAGCAGTTCGACATGGCCGGGGCGGCGACACTGTGCGTGTTTCTGCTGGCGCTGTTGCTGGGGCTGACCACCGGCCAGCGACAGGGCTTCACCAGCCCCGAGGCGTTGGGCTTGTTTATTCTGGCCGCGTTCTTCCTGGCGACGTTCATCATTCTGGAGCGCCGCCACCCGCAGCCCATCATCCCGCCCAGCCTGTTCGCCGTCCGCCTTTTCCGGGTCAACGTCTTCACCGGGCTGCTGGTGTTCATCGCCATGGGCGTCAACGTCCTCATCCCGTTCTACCTCGAAAACGCCCTCGCCTACAGCGTGCAGCAGGTCGGTCTGTTATTGGCCGTTGTTCCCGTCGCGCTGGGCATCACCGCGCCCCTCTCCGGCACGCTCTCCGACCGGGTCGGCAGCCGGCCGATCTCCGCCCTGGGGCTGGCGGTGACGATGCTGGCGTTCGTGCTGATCGCCGGGCTGACGGCCGAAACGACGGCGCTGGGCTTTATCCTGCGCTACATGCCGCTGGGGATCGGCGTGGGGTTGTTCCAGTCGCCCAACAACAGCGCCATCATGGGCAGCGTCCCCCGCGAGCGGCTGGGCGTGGCATCCAGCCTGCTGGCGATCACGCGCAGCCTGGGTCAGACGGTAGGATTTGCCGTTCTGGGGGCGCTGTGGGCGACGCTCGTGTTTCGGGCGGCGGGCGAGATATTGCCGGGCGGGGCGGAGTCGGGCACGCCGGAGGAAATTGCCGCGGGGCTCCACGGCACGGCGTTGGTGGCGGCCGGGTTGGTGGCGGTGGCGCTGGTCGTCGCTCTGATTGCCTGGCGCACGGAGCGACGGGAGCGCGCGAGGGCAGTGGCCAAGACCGCTGGGGTCTCTCGCTCCTGATAGGTCGCGCTAACCGTCGAGTGAACCCAGAAAACGGTTGATATCAGCCAGCATCAGGGGGTGGGCTTCCTTGACCCGCTCAATGTTGGCCTGAATTTCGGCGCTATCCAGTTCGACCCGGTAAGCGTGGCGGAAGAAGTGGCGGAAGCTGCGCAACCGGTGGAGCAGGACGGCTGTTTCCGCGCTGAACAGTCGCGGCCGCACGCCTTCGATGTCGCGGGCCATGCGGTCGAGCAATTCACGATGCCAGCGGGATGGATCGTCGATGTTGTTTTCGAAAGCAGCAGCGACGATCTTCATCAGATCTTCAACGGCGCTGTAGTAATTATGGATGTAGAAAGCGGCTCCTTCGATGACGGTTGCCTCGCCGCGGGCACTCTGGGCTTCACGCTCAAGCAGTCGTGCCAACACCAATTCAATTTGCGAGACTTGGGCCTTGATCTCGCTGGCGATCACTTTGTTGTCGCGGC
>JAHDWL010000062.1:0-12799 GCA_023384355.1 Anaerolineae bacterium | reverse complement strand
TCAATTTGCGAGACTTGGGCCTTGATCTCGCTGGCGATCACTTTGTTGTCGCGGCTTCCCATAAAATACCCTCGCGTCTGATCTTGTCGGCGAAATGGATGCGGTCAAGAGGCAGGATGTCGATATCCTGCCCAAGGCGCATCGAGACTTCGGCCGCCAGGTCGAAGAAATCGCCGACGCCGGCCCACTCGACGGCCACATCCACATCTGACCGCTCATGATACCGGCCGGGTTTGGCCAGCGAGCCGAAGATATAGGCCCGCTGCACGCCGAAGCTGGGGGCGACCTCGTCCAGCGCGGCCATCACTCGCTCCAGCATCGCCAGTCGCCGGCGCTCCCACTCGGCGCGCCGGTCTGCCAGCGCTTGGTCAAGGACTGATGTATCGAACGGCATCTCACCACTCCGGCAGCCATTGGCCTTGTCTCAGGCCACAGGCTACCTGATTATAACCGGATGTCGCCCGCGTCTCCAATGACCCACGCCGGTTCGCTGCTTTCCTGGTTGGTCAATGGATCGTGGTCGCGCAACGCGCCGAAATCGAGGCCGGTGATGGCTTCGATGCGGGTCACCGGCACCTGATACGTCCGGTAGGCCCCATAGGCGAATTCCAGGTCTTCCAGCAGGTTCTTCTGGGTCTGCAGATAGGCCGTCGCCGAGAGCGCGCGGTTTTGCTTGCGCATGACGACCACTTTCCAGAACTCGGCCGGCAGCTGGCAGATGCCCCGGTAGGTCATGTCGTCCGCGCGAAAGACAGGGCCGGTGAACACCGACACCTTCAGGTTGTAATTGTCGGCGTTGTTGAGGATGTAATCTTCCAGCGCCAGCCACGTGCGCCGGTTGAGGTGCTTGTGTTGCGGGGCGCAGTTGGTGAAATGGAAGGTGTCCTCGTTGGCCGTGGCCGCCGGGCGACCCCACACAGGGTCATTTCGCCGCACCAAATGCCCCTGATCCAGGTCGTTGCGCTCGTAGAGGTCGGGGCCGGTCTGGTATTTGCGGTCCAGCCGCGGGTCGAAATACCAGACGTCGCGGTCACGCTTGATCGTTTTGGTCTTGCGGCCGTCGATATTGACCGCGGTGAACCAGGCCAGTCGCCGCGCGGCGTTCATGACCACCGAGAAGTGAACATATTCCAGTACGTGGCCACGGCCGTCGAGCCGGGGCGCGGTGTCGACCAGCTGCTCCGGCGAGAGGGCGGGCAGGTCGACGACCGGGCCGAGAAAATCAGCCTCATACCCCTTGACGCGCGAGAACAGCTCCACGTCCCGTTCGGCCGTCTCCAGTGTCCTGACGACGCCGGCAGGCACGGCAGACGTGCCCGGCCCGGACAACAACTCGTCCAGCAGCGCTTTCTGTTCAGGGGAGAGAGACGCCGCGACCGCCGACGACCGCAGATCGCCCACGATGCTGCTGACGCGCACGCCCTCGTTGGCGGCGAAGGCGACGCGATCCTCGCCCATGGCCGGCGTCCAGACCGAGCCGTCGACGGCCAGCACGCGCCCCTGGGCGTCGCGCTTCTTGACCCCGGCGTGGTGCAGCCCGACCACCTGCCACTGGTCGTTGAAGACGGGTGAGCCGGACGCGCCGCGGTCGGTGTCGGTGGTATAGTGCAGGAAGTTGTCGAAGATGTCGATCACCGAATTGTTGCGCAGGGCGATCTTCTTCGGCGCGCCGCCGGGATGCTGGATGACCGCGACGTATTCATCGACCAGCACCTTGCCCGTTTCAGGGTTGAGCGGCAGGAAGCCGAACCCGGCCAGCGAGGTGATGCCGTCGGTGGCGACGGGGCGAACGGCGACGAGCGTATAGTCAAGCCCGGCGTCGGTGTGGAAGAAGCGGTCGGGGTCAAGCCCGAACATGACGGGCACGCGCGGGTTGAATTGCTCATCGTCCTCGTAGTCGAAATCGACGAGGCTGCGGCGGGCGCTGTCGGCCGAGGAGAGGACGTGGTTGTTGGTCAGCAGCAGGGCGGGCGAGACGATGAAGCCGGTGCCGTAACCGCGCGCGCGGCCGCTTAGATCGCGCACCTGAACGCGGCCGACGGCTCGCCCGGCGCGGCGGCCGATATCGAGAAAGTTGATTTCCACCAGGTCGCTCGTGCCCAGAATGCGCTCGAGGCCGAGGCCGTCGTTGGGGTGGAGCATGGCGCGTCGCTGGTCCTGGCGAATGACCTCATCGAAGTCGATGACGCCTTCGAGGCCGGATTCCGCTCGGGCCTCGCGGGCTGCCTGGCGTTGTTGGAAACGGGTTTCGGCGTTCTGGTCGTGTTGTTGGCTGTCCATGGGGCCGTACTCCTTCACCGGTATACTTTGGCCGGTTAATGATACAGGATAATGTACAAATCTTGTCAAGGCAATATGGGCGGACGATCTCCCCCCCACATGCTATACTCCCGCTACTATGGTTGAAGAACATTATCTCGATAAAACAGATGAATATCGCAACGGTGAGCTTGAGGACGGGCCGGTGTTGTCGGCCGCATGCAAGCACGTCGTCGCCGACGCGGTGACGACCATCCTGCGCGCCGTCGGCGAAGACCCGGAGCGCGAGGGGTTGTTGTCCACGCCCAACCGCGTGGCCCGCGCCTATGACGAACTGCTGATCGGCTACCGGGTTGACCCGGTGGCGTTGCTCAACAACGCCCTGTTCGACGTGACCTACAGCGAGATGGTCATCGTCACCGACATCGACTTCTACAGCCTGTGCGAACATCACATGCTGCCGTTCATCGGCAAGGCGCACGTGGCCTACATCCCCGATAAAAAGGTGGTCGGCCTCTCCAAGATTCCGCGCATCGTGGAAGTGTTCGCGCGTCGCCTGCAAATTCAGGAGCGCATGACGCGGCAGATCGCTGAGCTGATCGACGAATTGCTGAACCCGCTGGGCGTGGCTGTGGTCGTTGACGGGCTGCACATGTGCATGGCCATGCGCGGCGTGAAGAAGGCCAACGCCCGCATGCGCACCAGCGCCTTGCGCGGCGCTTTCGCCGCGAATCCCAAGACCCGCTCCGAGTTCATGGAACACATCGGCCCGGTGTCGCGGGTGATGCTGTAGGCCGGTGAGCTATTCGCGAGCGATCCGCAGGCCCAGATATCGCTCGTAATGGGAATAGTCGCGGTCTGAGTGCAAGAGCGCGCAGTTGTGGGTGATGCAATAGGTTGCCACCAGGCAATCGATAGCGCTGCGCACCGTGACGCCTTTCGATCGTAGCAGGCGGTAGTGCCGGGCGCTGCGGACGGCCGCCTGCTCGCCGCCCAATTCGACGATCTCGAATCGCAACATGGCGGATCGCGCCGCCTCAAACTCCCGGTCGTCCCTGAACCCCTGCAGGACCTCAGCCAGCATGAGGTCGCCTGTCAGAAAGATTTGCTCGCGCAGGCGGCTCCTGAAGTAAAGTGCCTGTGGGCTGGGCCGGCCGTTGAAGAAGTCGATCCAGACCGAGGAATCAACCAGCGTAATCAACGCGTTCCTCGCGCAGGCGGTTCAGATCGCCTTCCCAATGCAACTTGCCGTACAGGTCGGCGATCTCCCCCTGTTCGTTAAGCCGGATGAGCAGCCTGAGCGCCTCCTCGACGACGGCGCGCTTCGTCTTGACCCCGCTTATTTCGAGGGCTCTGGTCATTAGCTCATCGTCGATCACGATATTGGTACGCATTGATTTCACCAGCCAATAGTAATGTGTATAGTATACACAAATCGTGTGTATGAATCAAACGCCAAATTCGGCGGGAGCAGGCGAGCGTTTACATCCCCACTTCCATCCCCGCCAGCCGCTCCAGCGCCTTCACCAGCGCGTGGTTGCCCTCGCCGCCGAGGCCCTGCTGCTGCAACGCGCGATAATATTGGAACACGAGCGCCGTCGAGGGCAGGGGGATGCCCATCTCGTCGGCCGCTTCCAGCACCAGCCGCAGGTCCTTCTGCTGCAGGTCGACGGTGAAGCCCGGCCGCCAGTCGCGGCGGATGACCTGCGGCCCGCGGTTGTTGAGCATCCACGAGCCGGCCGCGCCGCCGCCCACGGCGGCCAGCGTCTTTTCCAGGTCAAGCTCGCCCGCCTGGGCGAAGAGCAGCGCCTCGGCCACGCCCTGCATGGTGACGACGACGAGGATTTGATTGACCAGTTTGGCCATCTGCCCCGCGCCATGACCGCCGACGTGGGTGATCGTCTTGCCCATCGCCTGCAGGGCGGGCATGGCGCGCCGCACCTGCTCCGCCTCGCCGCCGACCATGATGCTGAGCGTGCCCCTGGCCGCGCCCTCGCTGCCGCCGCTGACCGGGGCGTCGAGCATGTGCGCGCCCACGGCTTGCAGCCTGCCGGCAATGGCGCGGGTGACGGCGGGGCTGATCGTGCTGCAATCGATGACCAGCGAGCCGGAACGGATGCCCTCGATCACCCCGCGCGGGCCGAGGATGACCTCTTCCACATCGGGCGTGTCGCTGACGCAGGTGATGATGATGCCGCATCCGGCGGCCACGGCGGCCGGGCTGTCGGCCACCGCCGCGCCGGCCGCGGCCAGCGGCGTGATGCGGCCGGGCGTGCGGTTCCAGACCACGACGTCGAACCCTGCCTTCAGAAGATTGGCGGCCATCCCGCCGCCCATGATGCCCAACCCGATGAAACCAATTGCCTCTTTCATTAAAGTATGCCTTACCCTTTGCTGTCAGACCTCGCGGGCCTGATTTTGATTGTCGCCATTATGGGTCGGGGGTAGTTGCCTGTCAACGGTCATAATTGCACAGATGAGTGAGCAATCCCGACCATTTCGGCGCGGCCGGGGCGGCGTCGGGTATAATCGGCCGCATGACGGGCGGAAGATTGCGGCTGATGATTCTGCTGACCGGGGCGGTGGCGCTGGGCGCTCTCGTCCTGTGGTGGGCTTTGCCCGGCCTGGTGGCTAACCTGCCCGGTCGCGTGCGCCACTATGTGCCGGCGGCCGTCATCGAGCGGGTGATCACCCCCCTGCCGAGCGCGCTGCCCGCCCCGGCCGCCACGCCGGTCATCGCTCTCGCGCTGGCGACGCCGGCCGTCAACAGCCCGTCGCCGACTCCATCGCCGGTACCAGCGACCGCGCCGGCCGGCGACCCGACGCCCACGACCATGGCCATAATTGCGGCCGCACCGACCGTGGTCGCCACGACCGTACCTGCGACTCTGCCCCCACCGCTGCCGCCCTATGCCCGCATCGACGGCCTGCCCATCATCCCCCAAAAGTTCAACAACTGCGGGCCGACCAACCTGACCATCGTCCTCAACCACTATGGCATCGAGGTGGACCAGTTCGACGTGGCCGCGATCGCCCGGCCGAACTACGAGGATCGCAACGTGTCGCCGGACGAATTGGTGGCTTACGTCAATGAAAACACGTCGCTCGCCGCGGCCGCCTACGCCGGCGGCGATATCGACCTGTTGCGCCGGCTGGTCGCCGCCGGGTTCCCGGTCATCATCGAGAAAGGGCTGGAGCCGGACGCGGCCACCGGCTGGATGGGCCATTACCTGACCGTGTTCGGCTACGACGACATCACCGGCCACCTGCTGACCCGCGACACATTTCTCGGCCCATGGCGCGGCGACGGTCTGGCCGCCTATCGCGACACCGAGCGCAATTGGGCGCAATTCAACAACACCTTCATCGTGGTCTACCCGGGGGAGCGGGCGGCCGGCCTGCGCGAGCTGCTGGGGCCGGATTTCGCCGACGAGGCGACGATGTGGAACGCGGCCGCCGGCAAGGCGCGGGCAACCCTGGCGCTCGCCCCGGATGATCCGTTCGCGTGGTTCAATCTCGGCAGCAGCCTGACCGAACTCGCCCGGCTGGGCGACGCGGCGCTGTTCGAGGGCGCGGCGGCGGCCTTTGACCAGGCGCGGCTGCTCGGCCTGCCGCCGCGCATGTTGTGGTATCAGTTCGGCCCGTATGAGGCCTATCTGGCCGGCGGCCGGTATGACGACGTGGTGGAGCTGGCCAACGTGACACTCGACAACCAGGGCGGCCGCAACGTCGAGGAGACCTGGTTCTATCTGGGCCGGGCGCTGGCCGGGCTGGGTGAGACGGCCGACGCGGCGGCGGCCTTCGGGCGCGCGGCCCGCCTCAACCCCGATTCCAGCGTGGGTCGGGCGGCGCGGGCGGCGCTGGGCGAGGGGTAGCGAGGTTTTGGGAGAGGCCGGAAAAGTGCCCGCGTCGCTTATGAACCGGCGGCATCGCTGTCATCGGCCGCTTCCAGCGCCTCCCGGTGTTCGAGCATCCAGATATAGGCGTCGGCCTCGGTGCGCCCGGGAAATTCAGACAGCAGATTCTGCTCGCGGATGGTTTTGACGGCCGGCAGGTAGACGTTGTCATACCACGAGGTGACCGCCTCCGGGTAGCTGATGTCGCGCTGTTGGTCGATGCCCATGTAATATTGATGGACAGCGATATGATGCAATATCTTCTCGTACTTGCCGGGCAGACTGACCAGCACCTCCGCGTCGGGGCGCAATTCCTTCAGCCGGGTTTGCTCCAGAAAAGCGGCGTATTCCCTGTCGCGGATCATCGTGTCGATCCAGGTTGAATGGCGCAGGGTGCGGATGACGCGCCGGACGACGCGCTGGCGGTAGATATCGGCCATGCGGTCTGTGGCCTCGGCGCGAGCATCATCATCCACCAATGTGTCCCGCGCCGCCTCGCGCACCAGCCACTGGTATTCGCTGACGCGCAGATAGAGATCGGTGATCGTCAGGGTCGGGAACTGGCGTAGCAAGCCCTCGGCTTCAATGGCCTCAACGAGCGACCGGTAGACGTTGTCGTGCCACGACAACACGGCCTCCTCAAGGGACACATCCGCCTGCAACTCGGTGCCCAGATAGTAGCGATGGGCATCGATATGCTCCCTCAGTCGCTCGTACTCGGCCGGGTTGGTCAGATGGAAATCGCTGTTCGGCCGCAGCTCGTCGAGGCGGGTCTGCTGGATAAACCCACCGTAGGCTTTTTCGGCCAGGACCGTGTCGATGTCCATATCGGGCGTGATGCGAAACGGGATGTCAATCTCGGTGACGTAGGCGTCAATTTCAACCTGCCCCCGCTCGCGGGCCACGGATACGCGATGGTTGCCGTCCTTGACGAAGTAGACGTCGCCGATCTTGTACAGCTCGACCGGCGGCAGGGGAACATCCTGATAGCGCGCCTTGCTGATCCTGATCCATCGGTCGGTGGTCTCGCGTTGCACGGGCAGGAAAGCGCGGTCGAAATCCCGATAGCGGCCGACGCTGCCGACGATCCGGTCGAGGGAGACAGTTTGCAGGCCCAGGTCGCGCTGCCCGCGGTAGGGCAGCGACCGGCGAACAGCATCGAACGGCAACAGCTCGTTGTTGCGGCCGGTCACACGCGCGATGAGGCTGCGCCACATCGAGCGCCAATAGGCTCGTTCAAAATCGTCCTGGGCCTGCGTGTCGTACATGATTATTTGCGCTGCCCTAACTATACGAGCGGCGTGTATTGCGGGTCGTACATGAATTCGCGGACATATTGGCCGATGTCGTCGGGTTGCGGCGCGGTCGCCAGACCCTCGCGCCAGGCGATCTCCGCCACGGCCGTGGCGATGGCCACCGAGACGTCGCGGATGCGCGACAGGACGGGGTAGATGCGCCCGGCAGCCATGTCGGCCTCGGTGACCTGGTCAGCCAGCGACCGGGCGGCGGCCTCGAACATCTCGTTGGTCACGTGCCGCGCGCCGCTGACCACGACGCCCAGGCCGACGCCGGGGAAGATGTAGGAGTTGTTGCCCTGGCCCGGGTGGTACGTCTTGCCGTAGAGCTTGTAGGACGGGAACGGGCTGCCGCTGGCGAAGATGGCCCGCCCGCCGGTGAAGGAGTACGCTTCCTCGGCGGTGCATTCCGACTTCGACGTCGGGTTGGAGAGGGCGAAGATGATCGGCCGCTCGTTGAAGCGGGCCATCTTCTCGATGATCGCCCGCGTGAAGGTGCGCGGCTGGCCGGACACGCCGATGAGGATTGTCGGCCGCAGTTCGTCGACCGCGGTGATCAGGTCGGCCACCGGCTCATGGTCGTGGGCGTAGGGCAGCTTGTGGGCGGCCAGGTCGGTCCGGCTTTTCACGACAAGCCCATGCGAATCGACGAACCAGCAGCGTTGGCGCGCCTCTTCTGCCGCAAGCCCTTGCTTGACCATCTCCGAGACGACGAGATCGGCGATTCCCACCCCCGCTTCGCCCGCGCCGAGGAACAGCAGACGTTGCTCGGTCAGCTTGCGCGTCGCGCCACTCTCAAGGGTGATGAGGCGCAGGGCGGCCAGCAGGCCGGCCAGCGTCACCGACGCCGTGCCCTGGATGTCGTCATTGAACACCCGATAGCGATTGCGATACCGTTCCAGGAGCGTGAAGGCGTTCTGATTGCCGAAGTCCTCGAACTGGACCAGCACATTCGGGAATCGTTCGGTCACCGCCTGCATGAACTCCTCGATGAAGGCATCATACTCCGCGCCGCGCAGGCGGCGCTGCGGCAGCCCGATATAGAGCGGATCGTCGAGGAAATCCTTGTTCTCCGTGCCGATATCCAGCGTGATGGGCAGGGTCATCGCCGGCGGAATACCGGCGCAACCGGTATAGAGCGACAGTTTGCCGATGGGGATGCCCATCCCGTTCGCGCCCAGGTCGCCGAGACCTAGGATGCGCTCGCCGTCGGTCACGACGATCACGCGGATGTCATCGATGGGCCAGTTCTTCAGCCGCTCGGCGATCTGTCCCCGATCCCGGGCCGATATGTAGAGGCCGCGCGGCCGGCGGAAGATATGGCCGTACTGCTGGCACGCCTGGCCGACGGTCGGGGTATAGACGATGGGCATCATCTCTTCCAGGTTGTCGATCAAAATCCGGTAGAAAAGCGTCTGGTTTCGATCGTGAAGATCGATCAAATAGACGTATTTCTCAAGGTCGGTCGGCTTCTTGTGGAAGTTTTGCAGGATGCGCGCCGCGTGATGCTCCATAGACAGGACGCGCGGCGGCAACAGGCCGTCGAGGTTGAACGCTTCGCGCTCGGCCAGGGTGAAACCCGTGCCGCGATTATAGAGCGGGTTATTCAGAAGGGCGACGCCGGTCGGCATGTCTTCCGGGCGTTCGACCTCGCTGTCGGCCGCGTTTGTGGGAACAGATGTCATGGCTCTCTCCAAAAAACAGTAATTGATAACCAACCGATCCGGCCGCCTGGCTATTCAGTTGTTGTGTGCGGATAGGGGACGGGGCAGGTTGGTAAGCGGGATGTGCCTGATGATGGGCACTGTGTCCAGTTTACATTGGTTCGGCCGGATTGTGCAATTGATTGGGATTTTGGAATTGGCTAACCGGCCGATCGTGTTATCCTCACTGGCCCATGGAATTAGTCGCTATCCTCTCCGGTCTTGCCGCGGCCGTTGCCTGGGGCACAGCCGACTTTGCCGGCGGGCTGGCCAGCCGCGGCGTGTCCGCCGTGCGCGTGGTGCTGGCCTCGCAGTTCCTCGGCACGCTGGCGCTGCTCGCCCTGAACCTCGCCTTGCGCCAGGCGATCCCCGCCCCGCACGACCTCCTGCTGGGAATGGTCGCCGGTCTGGCCGGCGGGACGGGCCTGGTGCTGCTCTACCTCAGCCTCGCGCGGGACAAGATGGGCGTGGCCGCGCCGCTGACGGCCGTCGCTTCGGGCGGCATCCCCCTCACCGTCGGGCTGGTGACCGAGGGGCTGCCCGGCGCGCCCCAGTTGACGGGTTTTCTGCTGGCCCTGGTCGCCATCTGGATCATCTCCCGGCCGGACGGCGACAGTCCGATCAGGCCGGGGAACATCGTCCTGCCCCTGCTGGCCGGAATCGGTTTCGGTGTGTTCCTGACCATCATCGGCCGGGTCGGGCCGGACGCGGGTTTCGTGTGGCCGGTGGTGGCGGCGCGGTTGGCGTCGATGTCGCTCATGGCCGCGCTGGTTGTGGCCGGCCTGTTGCGGTCGCGGGGCAAATCACCGGGCGAAGGCCGCGCCTCATTTCCCTGGTCTTTGGCCGCCCTGGCCGCTCTGGGCGATACCTCCGGCAACGCGTTCTTCATATTGTCGTCAGAGCTTGGCCGCCTCGACGTAGCCTCGGTGCTGGGCGCGCTTTATCCGGCGGCGACGGTGCTGCTGGCCCGGCTGGTGCTGGGCGAACGGCTGACGTCGCGTCAGTCGGCGGGGGTAGGTGTCGCGCTGGCCGCGGTGATGTTGATCGCGGTTTGATTCATGCCGATGTGATCCCCCGGCGGCGAGACCCCGCAACGGAAAATACGCCGTCCCGTAAAGATTGGAGTAAAATAAGCCCTCCAATCAACAAGGCTAAGGAGTTTGTATGTCCCAACCTGTTCTCGAAGCCCGCAACCTGGCTCGCGTTTTCGGCGAGTTCAAGGCCGTCGACGACGTCGGCTTCACCCTTAATCCCGGCGAGATCGTCGGCTTTCTCGGCCCCAACGGGGCGGGCAAGACTACCACAATCAAGATGCTGACCGGACTGCTCGGTCCTTCGTCCGGTTCGGCGAGCATCGCCGGCTACGACATTGCCACTTCGCCCATCGAGGCCAAATCGCGCATCGGCTACGTACCCGACACGCCAAACCTCTACGGCAAGCTGAAGGCGCAGGAGTATCTGCGCTTCGTCGGCCAGCTCTACAAGGTCCCCGCGGCCGACGTCGAGGAGCGGATGCGGCCGTTGCTCGATCTTTTCGAGTTGACCGACGTCGCCGGCAACTACCTCGACACCTTCAGTCACGGCATGCAGCAGAAAGTGGCCATCATCGGCGCGTTTCTCCATGACCCGCTGCTCGTCTTCATGGACGAGCCGACGGTGGGCCTCGATCCGCGCTCGGCCCGGCTGATCAAGGACCTGATGATCGGCTACCGCGACCGCGGAAAAACCATCTTCTTCTCCACCCACATCCTGGAGATCGCCCAGACGATGTGCGACCGGGTGATCATCATCAACAAGGGGCGGATTGTCGCCGACGCGCGGGTGAACGAATTGCGCCGGATGCGTGGCGACCAGTCGCTGGAAGACATCTTCCTGGAGCTGACCGGCGGCCAGGATGTCGACGAGATGGTCAAGGAGCTGGCAGATGGCGGCTGATACCTGGCTGTTGATGACGCTCTACTGGAAGATCGACCGGCGCGAGGCGGTCGGCCAGTCGCTCTGGCGCGCTTTGGCCTATGTGGCCGGGCTGGTGTTCATGTTGTTCGTCGCTGCCGCTTCGGCCGCTTTCGGTTTTTTCATCTCCTTCCTGACGCAGCCTGAATCGCCGGTCATAATGCCGCCGGGCCTTGTTCCGGGGATGTTATTAACGATGGTTCTTGTCGGCGTCCTGGTGGTCGGCATGAATCAGGCTGTCAAAGCCCTGTTTCTCAGCGGCGATCTCGACCGGCTGATGGTGGCTCCGGTTCACACCCGCTCGGTCATGGTGGCCAAGCTGTTGAGCCGCTTTCCGTCGAACCTTCTGCTGTTGTTTCTCATCGCCGCCCCGGCCATCATCGCTTATGGCATCGGCATTGGGGCAGGACCGGTCTACTTCATCCTCGGCGTGATACTGTTGCTGCTCGCGCCGCTCTTCGGGTTGTCGGTAGGCGCGATCATCGCCATGTTGCTGGTGCGCGTCCTGCCGGTGAACCGGCTGAGCGAGCTGCTGACCGCGAGCTATGCGCTGCTCGGCATCATCATCGCCCTGCTGGCCCAATTGGCGCCGCGATCCCTGGACCAGGGGGATCCGGAGCAGATGCTGGAATCCATGTCGGGCGCGGGGATCAATGCGGCCATAAACACGCTGTCTCGCGCGCCGCTCCCGTCATTTTGGGCCGGCCGGGGGCTGGTGGCGCTTGACGCAGGCCAGGCCGACGTGACCGGCTTGCTCGGCATCGTCGCCTATGTACTGCTGACGCTGGGTCTCTTCGCCTTCATCATCCTGACCGCCGACAAGCTGTACCTGTCCGGCTGGCTGAAGACGCAAGGCGCAGGCGGCAAGCGGCGCGGTCTCGAGTCGAGCGGCGGGAGGTTCGGCCGCGGTTCGCTGGCCGGCGCCATCGCCCTGAAGGACTGGTTGTTGCGCCTGCGTGACCCGCGCCAACTGGTGAGTCTGGTCGGCAGCGGTTTCGTCGCCATCGTCGTCGGCGCGCTGGCCATCTTTCGCGGCTCCGGCGGAGAAGACAGCCTGCTTACCTTATCGACCCAGGGGGATCCGCTCCCGCCGGGTCCGTTGGCGGCCCTCGCCGCCGGCTTCAGCCCCGGCGTGCTCATCGCCACCTGGGCGCTGTTCGTCGGCTATGTGTTTCTGGCGAACACGGCCACTTACGCGCTGCCCCTCGAAGGTCTCTCCTTCCCGTTGCTCAAGGCCGCTCCCATTTCGCCGCGCGCCGTCTGGTCGGCCAAGTTGTGGAGCGTGTACTGGCCCTTTGTGGTGCTCTTCATCCTGGCTCTCGCCGGGTCATGGTTCGTCGTGCGTTATTCGCTGTTCTGGTTTCCCTACGCGACGGCGGTCGGCCTGCTGATGGGGTTCGGTTTGCTGGCCACGTGCGTATCCACCGGGTTTCGCTTCGCCAACCTGTCCTGGACGGACCCGCGCAAGATGGTCACCAGCGGCGGCGGCCTGGTGTCGCTGCTGCTGTCGGTCGCTTTTGGGGTGCCGGCGATGGTCATCGCGCTCCTGGGGTTCAGCCTGCACGCAATGTGGCCGGGCTGGGCGATCCCGCTGGCCTTGCTCGCCGTTGTGGTCCTCGGCCTGCTGACATGGGGCTGGCATCGGCTGATGCTCGCCTGGGCTGATCGAAGCTGGGACAAATTGCCGGTGTGA
>JAHDWL010000150.1 GCA_023384355.1 Anaerolineae bacterium | reverse complement strand
CGACCTGCTGCCATGCCTGGTAGAGCGTGCGATGGACGGCCCACACCACGATCGCGAGGATAAGGACCTTCGCAACGCGCAGCAGCCACAGCCTCTTGGATGACGGTTCAACGTTCACGCGATCGATTCCGCGCTTGGCAAGGCAGCTCGCCAAACGTGCGTCGTCATGGCGAGAATGGGGTAATCAGGGCGGGGTGTTTTGCGCGCGGACCTGGTCCGCGTGCCCCCCTATCATTGTTGTCGCCCGACGGTTCTGCCACAAGCCGATTCCAGGAGGCGCGGCGGGGTATCTGGGAGCTGGGGGTGGGTCTGCTACAATGCGGCCGCGCCCGCGTTGATCTGCGTCTCTTCAGTGCATAGGATCCGGATGGCGAAATCTGGCAATGCCGGGCAAATAGGCTGTCTCTGACGAGGGGAACCGAATGACCCGAACGGTCTCGACGGCGCGAATGGTCTCGTTCCTGGTGCTGCTGGCGATTCTCGTCACCATCGGTATCTTGTTCATACGCGTGATGGCCAATTTTCTCCTCCCGATGTTTCTGGCCGTGCTGTTGGTGGTGATCTTTCAGCCAGTTCATCAATGGTTCCGCGCCAACTTCAACGGTCACGATCGGCTCGCTGCGATTTGCACTACGACGGCCATCATTTTGATCGTGCTGCTGCCCCTGCTTCTGATTGGTTTCAACGCGACCACTGAGGGGATCCGGCTTTACCGGAACACGATTGGGGAACCGGGAGGCGCGGCCAGCCGAAACCCTGCGGCAGTGCAGTTCGGCCGAAGCGACGACACTGAAACCACGGAGAAACCCGTCCAGCCGGAGACGCCGCCGGAGAGAATCTTCAGCCCGCAGGAGGCGGCGAATTTGCTCGTGCAATTGGCGGGCAAGGCCGGGGTATCGCTGTCGCACACTGAAGTCGAGGCGACGGTGCGTGAAAAGATCAAAGCCTGGCTGGGGCCGATTGTTGTCAGCTCGGCGAGGTTTACCGGAGCCTTTCTCGTTGGCCTGATAGTGATGATCATCTCGCTCTACTACTTTCTGGCCGATGGTCCGTGGATGATCCGCCGCATCATGCAGCTATCGCCGCTGGACAGCCGTTATGAGCAGCAACTCGTCGACGAGTTCGGCCGCATCAGCCGGGCTGTGGTACTGGCGACTTTGCTCTCGGCGATTACTCAGGGTCTTCTCGCTGGTGTCGGCTATTATTTCGCCGGCACCCATTCCGTCTTCCTGCTCACCTTCCTCACGATGCTTCTGGCGATGGTGCCCTTCGTCGGTGCGACCGCGGTCTGGTTGCCGGTAACGATGTGGATCTTCTTCGTTGAGGAACGAGTGGGGGCCGCAATACTCCTCGGCGTGTACGGCGCGGCGGTCGTTTCGATGGCCGACAATGTCATCAAGCCGATCGTGCTACACGGGCGGTCGAATCTGCACCCGCTCTTGGCTTTGCTGAGCGTGCTGGGCGGCGTCAACGCGATGGGGCCCATCGGCATCTTCGTCGGGCCGATGGTGGTGGCGTTTCTCTACGCCCTCCTGAACATGTTCCAACAGGAGGTTGAGGGACTGGGCGATGCGACGGCCGTGAATGCCTTAGACACGGGAATGGCCATGAGCGTGGCCGGCCCGGCCGTCGCCGCCGCGGCGGCGACCGCGGAAAGCGTTCCCGATGCCAACGCGGTTGCCCCGTCGGAACCGCCCGGGGATCCGGATCCAAGCACCGCGGCGGCTCAGCTCCGTCGCCGTCGCCGTCGTCGCAGGCGACGGTAACATCGGCCGGAAAGCCGCTTTCCGCACGACGCGACAGAAAGTCGTTCCAGGAGGCGCTCTGTTTGCGGCTTTATTGGCGGCACGTTAGGATGCATGCTTGAGGTTTGTATCAGATTCGACCAAGGGGGACGGCACATGTACGCGCTGCTGATTGCGGCGGCCAGTCTGGGAATTGACGCCGGCTGGCAACCGCTGCCTGAAGGGGGCTTGGAGTACATCGTGCAGATCGAGCCGCAAATGCTCGAGACGATGTCCTC
>JAHDWL010000149.1 GCA_023384355.1 Anaerolineae bacterium | reverse complement strand
GGCGAAACAGCCGCCATAGCGCCCCACATCCTCGCCCATGAGGAAGACCCGGTCATCCCGGCGCATGGCCGTGGACATGCCCTCGCGCACCGCTTCGCGGTAGGTCAGCTCGCGCATCTCCGTAGACGGCGGCTCCGGCGGCGGCAGTTGATAGAGGCTCTCGGCCCGCTCTGGCTCGGAATAGACCCAGCGCGTCAGATCTTCCACCGGTTCCCAACTGCCCGCCTCCGAGAAGGCGACGGCGTCGGCGACTTCGGCGGCGACTTTGCGTTCCATCTCGGCGTACCCCTCGTCGGTCAGCAGTTCTTCCTCCTGGAGGTATTTGGCAAAGGTGTTGATGGGGTCGCGCAGTCTCCACTGTTCGACCTCGCTTTTGTCGCGATAGAGTTCGGCGTCGAACATGGAGTGGGCGCGGAAGCGATAGGTGATGCATTCGATGAACTGCGGCCCTTTGCCGTCGCGCACCGCTGCGGCGGCCTCTTTGGCCGCCTCCTCGACGGCCAGGACATCCATGCCGTCGACCGCCCTGGCCGGCATACCGTAACCGGCCGCTTTCTTGGCAATGTCCGTATCGGAAAGGGCGTAGCGGATCGCGGTGCCCATAGCGTACTGGTTGTTTTCGCAGAGAAAGAGGATGGGCGCCTGCCAGAGCACGGCCAGGTTCATGACCTCGTGAAATTCGCCCTCGGCCACGGCGCCGTCGCCAAAGAAGCAACAGGTCACGCGGTTGATGCCGCGCAGCTTGTCCGCCAGGGCGACGCCCAATGCCAGTGGCAGGCCGCCGCCGACGATGGCGTTGCCGCCGTAGAAGCGCGTATCGGCGTCGAACAGGTGCATGGAGCCGCCGCGCCCACGGGCGCAGCCCTCGTATTTGCCGTACATCTCGGCCATGATCGAACGCATGGAGACGCCGCGCGCCAGCGCCTGGCCGTGTTCACGGTAGGTGGCCACGACCGCGTCCTCCGGGGTGAGCGCTTCCATCACGCCGACAGCGACCGCTTCTTCGCCGTTGTAGAGATGCAGAAAGCCTCGGATCTTGGCGGCGCTGTACAACTCCGCCGACTTGTCTTCCAGTTGGCGAATCCGCATCATCTGGTACAAGAGGTGGTGCGCATGGTCGCGTTCCACGCTGACCTTGTCCGCGCTGCGCTTGGCCGGGCGGTCGCGGCTGGGTGCGCGTTTGGCGATAGTCTTTGTCTTCATCGGGTTGTCCTCCAATCTGTGTTGCGTGTTCCGGTCCGGTTTACCAACCATCTCCGCCGGATGGGCTAGCGCTCCCCAACACGCAACACGACCGAATCGTCAAGCAGGCACAGTTTCCCGCGCCGCCTTTTCGAAGACGCTCACGGGCA
Source organism: Anaerolineae bacterium (assembly GCA_023384355.1). Lineage (GTDB taxonomy): Bacteria > Chloroflexota > Anaerolineae > Promineifilales > Promineifilaceae > Promineifilum. Next base: position 682 of record JAHDWL010000149.1, on the reverse strand, counting down.
GGTCTTCCTCCAGCGTGGAAAGGTCGCCTTCGGGCAGCCCCAGTTCACGGGCTTTGAGCAGCCGGCGCATGATCTTCCCGCTGCGCGTGCGCGGCAGCACGTCGACAAACTCGATCTCTTTGGGCGCTACGGCTGAGCCCAGCCGCTGGCGGCCAAAACCGAGCAGCTCCAGACGCAGCTTGGCGTTGGGCTCGAAGCCATTCTTGAGCGACACAAAGGCTTTGACCAGTTCACCGATGGTCGGTTCGGGTTTGCCGATGACGCCCGCTTCGGCCACAGCCGGGTGCTCCATGAGCGCGCTCTCCACCTCGAAGGGGCCGACCATGTGGCCAGCGGTCTTGATAATGTCGTCGGCGCGTCCGATAAACCAGAAGTAGCCGTCGGCGTCACGCCGGGCCAGGTCGCCCGTGATGTACCAGCCGTCGATAAAGCATTTCTGGTAGCGCTCTTCGTCGTGCAGATAGCCGCGGAACATGGAGGGCCAGCCCGGTTTGAGCGCCAGTTCGCCTTCCACATTGGGCTCTCTGATCTCTTCGACGTGCTCCTTGCCCACACGACGCACGATCGTGGCCTCGATGCCGGGCAGCGGGCGACCCATGGAGCCGGGCCGGACCTCCATGGCCGGATAGTTGGCGATCATGATGCCGCCGGTCTCGGTCTGCCACCAGTTGTCGTGGATGGG
>JAHDWL010000061.1 GCA_023384355.1 Anaerolineae bacterium | reverse complement strand
CGGCACAGGGGTTTCGCCGCTGCCTGACCTCTACACCTTCAACCACTGGGCCGACAACTGAAAAACCCTGCTGACCACAGGTCAGTACGGCCGCAACGGAGAAAATGTTGTTATAATGACGGTCGCGGCGTTCGTTCAAGCGTCGCCATCACCAACCATGACCCCCATTCCCGGTCCCAAAGGCCCCCCGTTCATCGGCCAGGCGCGCGAGCTAATCGCCGACCCACCGCGCTACATCAGCCATCTGGCCGACGAATACGGCCCCATGAGCCGCTTCGGTTTTTTCGGCACCACCTTCTACCTCGTCGCCGACCCCGATCTCATCCGCGAGGTGCTGGTGACGCAGGCGGCCAACTTCCCCAAGGACGACCGCGACGTCGAGCTGCTGAGCCGCATGATCGGCCACGGCCTGGTGACGGCCAACGGCGAGGAGCACAAGCGCTTGCGCCGCCTGACGCAGCCCGCCTTCCACACCAGCCGCGTCGACGCCTACGCCGGGACGATGGTGGCCTACACCGAGGCCATGCTCGATGAGTGGCGCGACGGCCAGGAGCTGGATATGGCCGAGGCCATGCGCGAACTGACGATGTACGTCGTCGCCCGCACGCTCTTCGGGGCCGACCGGGCCGCCATGCGCGCCGACGACGGCGCGACCGGCCGCATCGGCGAGGCCATCCACGCCCTGCAGGACATCGCCAATCAGGAGTTCACCGCCCCGCTGGTGCTGCCCACGTGGCTGCCCACCGGGATGAATCGCCGCCGTCGCGCGGCCCGCGCCGTGCTCTATGACACCATCGACCGGCTGGTGGCCAAGCGGCGGGCGAGCGGCGCGGCCGACACCGGCGACCTGCTGTCCATGCTGCTGCTGGCCCGCGACGAACACGGCGACGCCCTCAGCGACGCCGAGGTGCGCGACCAGCTGGTGACGCTCTTCGTGGCCGGGCATGAGACGACCAGCAACGCCCTGGCCTGGACGTGGTTCCTGCTGGCCCAGCACCCGGCCGAGGAAGCGCGACTCCACGCCGAGATCGACGCCGCGCTTCCCGACGGCCCCCCGACCACGGCCGACCTGCCGCGCCTGCCCCTCGCGTTGCGGGTGCTCAAGGAGTCGATGCGCCTCTATCCCCCGGCCTGGGTGCTCAACACCCGTCGCGCGGCGGCCGATACCACGCTAGGCCCCTACGCCATTCGCCGCGGCGATCTCCTGTGGGTCTCGCCGTTCGTCATGCACCGCCGCCCGGCCTGGTTCCCCGACCCCGAGCGGTTCGACCCCGACCGCTGGACGCCGGAGCGGGAGCGGGCGCTGCCCAAATACGCCTATCTGCCGTTCGGCGGCGGCCCGCGGGTGTGCATCGGCAACGGTTTCGCCATGATGGAGGCCCACCTGATCGTGGCCACCGTCGCCCGGCGCTTCCGGCCGCGGCTGCTGCCCGGCGTCGTCGAGTCGCTCAACGCGCAGGTGACGCTGTCGAACGTGGACGGGATGCCGATGCGGCTGGAACGGCGGCAGGCTCCCCCCCGTCCATGACCCTGCCGGCCGAATTCACCCATCTGCACGTTCATTCCCACTACTCGCTGCTGGGCGGCACGGCCGCGCCCGCCGCGCTGGCCGCCCGCGCCCGGGCCGACGGCCTGCGCTCACTGGCGCTGGCCGACAGCGACGCCCTGTTCGGCGCGGTGGCCTTCGCTCGCGCCTGCCGCGCCGAGGGCATCCGCCCCATCACCGGCCTGACGGCTTCAGTGGCCCCGCCGCCGGAGGACATGCCGCCCGACAACCACCCGGCCCGCGGCCGTTTGGTGCTGTTGGCCACCAACCCGACCGGCTATCGCGCCCTGTGCCGCCTGTCCTCGCGCTACCAGAGCGACCCCGACCGCGAGCGCCGCGCCCGAACCGGCTTCCAGTGGGACGAGCTGCGCGAGGCGCTGGGCGACGGCGATGGGCTGATCGCCCTGACCGGCGGCCGCGCCTGCTGGCTGGAGCGCTTCCTGCGCGCCGGGCAGACCGGCCCCGCCCGGCGCTACGTGGCCCGGTTGGGCGGGCTGTTCGGCGAGAATTGCTGCCTGGCCGTCTCGCCCGACCTGATGGCCGCCCCGTTGCGGCCGCTGGCGGACGAGATGGTGGCCCTGGCCGGGCGCTTCGGCCTGCGGGCGGTGGCCGCGCAACCCGTCTTCTGCCTGGCGCGGGACGAGCGGCCGCTGCTGCGCCTCATGGCCGCCATCGACGCCAATTGCACCGTCGCGGAGGTCGATCCCGGCCGCCTGCATGACTGCGGCGACGACGCCTCGCCGGTTGAGTGGCCCGATCCGGCGGTCTTCGCCGCCGGCTACGCCGATCGCCCGGCGCTGCTCGACGCGGCGGCCGATGTAGCGACGTCGTGCGGCGAGGCGCTGCCCGACGGCCGCCCCATCTGGCCCGCCCTGCCGCTCGATTCCCCGGCCGATGCCCTGCGCGCGGCGGCGGTGACGGGCATGTCCGCCCGCTACGGCGACCCCGCGCCGCCCGACGTGACCGCCCGACTGGCCCGCGAGACGGCGGTCATCGTCGAATCCGGCTTCGCGCCGCTCTTTCTGGTGGTGGCCGACGTGGTGCGCTTCGCCCGCGAGGCGGGCATCCCGGTGAGCACGCGCGGCAGCGTGGCCAACTCGCTGGTGGCCTACTGCCTGGGCATCACCACCGTTGACCCGGTGGCCCACGACTTGTTGTTCGAGCGCTTCCTGAACCCGGCCCGGCACAACCCGCCCGACATCGACCTCGACTTTTGCAGCCGCCGCCGCGACGAGGTGCTGGAGTACGTCCGCCGCGTCTACGGCGTCGAACGGGTGGCGCTGGTGAGCACCATGAACACCTTCCAGCCGCGGTCGGCGGTGCGCGAGACGGCCAAGGCTCACGGCCTGGCGGAGGACGACATCAAGGCGCTGGCGGCTCTCCTGCCGCAGGGTTGGCACCCCGACCCGCGCCGCCGCTCGTCGGAGACCATCGAGGACGTCATCGCCACGATTGGCGATCCCGTCCGCCGCGACGTGCTGCGCGAGGCCTGCCGGCTGGTCGGCCAGCCCCACCACGCCGGGCTGCATCCCGGCGGCGTGGTCATCACCCCGGGGCCACTGACCGACACCGTGCCGGTGCTGCTGTCGCCCAAGGGCTTTCTGGCCACCCAGTACGAGCACGGCGACGTGGAGGCGATTGGCCTGCCCAAACTCGACTTCCTGGGCATCCGCGCCCTGACGGTGCTGGCCGACGCGATAGAGCTGGCGCGACTACGGGCCGGGCCGGGCCTGCCTGACCCCGACAACATCCCCGGCGACGACCCGGCCACGGCGGCCATGCTGTCGGCCGGGGAGACCATTGGCGTCTTCCAGTGCGAATCGGACGGGGCGCGGCGCACGCTGCGCCAGCTGCGGGCGCGCAACGTGGCCGACCTGGCCGTGGCCGGGGCGTTCTTCAAGCCCGGTCCGGCCACCGGCGGCATGGCCCGCGCCTTCATCCGCCGCTACCGGGGCGAGGAGCGCGTCACCTATCTGCACCCGGCGCTGGAGCCGATCCTCGGCCGCACGCGGGGCGTGTTGATCTTCCAGGAGCAGGTGCTGCGGCTGGCGGTGGAGATCGCCGGGCTGAGCTGGGCGCAGGCCGACCGGCTGCGGCGCGGCATGAGCAAGTTCCAGGCGGCCGAGATCGACGCGCTGGCGGCCGAGTTCGTGGCCGGCTGCTGCCGCCCCGCGTCCGAAGGCCCCGGCTTCACCGCCCAACAGGCCGAAACGTTGTGGGGGCAGATCGTCCCCTTCGCCGGCTATGGTTTCAACCAGGGCCACGCCACCGCCTACGCCGACGTCGCCTACCGGATGGCCTGCGTCAAGGCCCATTGGCCGGCCGAATTCCTGTGCGCCCGGCTGACCGACGCCGGCGGCTTCCACCACCCGGCGGTCTACGTGGCCGAGGCGCAGCGGCTGGGCATCGCCGTGCGGCCGCCGCACGTGAACCACAGCGGCGAAGCCTTCACACTGGACTACGAGGGCGAGCGGCCGGTGTTGTGGATGGGGCTGGGCGAGGTGCGCGACCTGCGGCGGGCGTCCGTGGCGGCCATCATCGCCGGGCGCGCCGCCGGGCCATACACCAGCGCGGCCGATCTGTCGGCCCGCGTGCCGCTCTCGCCCAAGGAGACGGCCAACCTCATCCGCTGCGGGGCGCTCGACGGGCTGGGGCCGAGCCGGGCGGCAATGCTGGAGACGGCCACGCCGGGCGGCCGCGCCGGTCAAATGAGCTTCGACTTTCTGACAATTTCCGCGACACAGAGCGAGACGGCCGCGGATCGGTTATCATGGGAGATGGAAATCCTCGGCCGCCCGGCGAGCGTTCATCCGCTGGAGCTGGAGCGGCGTCGCGAGGACGATGTGGCGGTGCGCCGCCTGCCGGAAACGCGCGGCCGGCTGGTCACGGCGCTGGTCGTGCGCATACCCGGCTGGCCGGGCGGCGCGGGGTTCTTCATGAGCGACGGCGACGACTTCGCCATCGCCCGGCCAATCAAGGGGTCGGCGGCCGAGAAGGTGCGCTGGCCCGTCTGGCGGCCGATGCGCCTGTCGGGTCGCCGTCGCGTCGACGAGTGGGGCGGCGACTGGTTCGAAGTCGAGTCCTGCGAGATTTGAACCCGAGAGGTGTCTCTGTCTTCATAATAATAAGGAAGGGCAACCGATGAAAACAAGAAACAAGGTCATCTCCATCGTTTTGCTGTCGATGATGGCGCTCGGCATCTATAGCAGCCTGCGGCCCGGCATGAGCCTGATCGGGGACAAGGCTGGCGGGAGCGACACCCCCACCCGCGCCGCCGCGCCGCCGACCGAAGAGGAGGTCAAGGGCGACGATGGCTCGCTCGAATCGCTGGGCGGCGGCTACGTCTACCGGCGCATCGGCGGCATCGCCGGGTTCTGCGACGTGGTGGCGATTGAGACCGGCAAGGCGGCCACGGTATCCAGTTGCCGGAGCGATCCGGCGGAACTCGTCGGCGAAGTCGAGCTGTCCCCCGCGCAGGCGGCGCAGCTCGACGAGTGGGTCGCCCGCCTCGCTTCCTTCGACCACGAGCAAAGCGACCCGGCCGTGGCCGACGGGATGACCATCCTCATCAACTTCACCGGCAACGGCGGCGAAGAGCCGAGCAACGAGGATATCATCGCCATGGATGCGCTGGCGAACGAGATACTGATCAGCATTCGGTGATTCGGGCGATAGTTCAAATTGGTCTGACGATATGACCAATTAATGATTTACACCGTCGCATAAACAGTGTACTATATATAGGCAAAGCCCCACATGAGCGAACACGCTCATGCACTTATCCGGCTTTTCCTGGGCAATGCGCGATCGTCTCTTCCTAATCAGCGGTATTCTCGGTCTTGGCGCTTTGGTCATGACGCTCATGCTGTCCTTCGTCGGCCCGCGCGAGACCGGCCCGCTGCCGCCCGGCTTCATCACGCCGGTCATGGCCTTCGAGTTTGCCGGGAGCGAGGCCGAGGTCTACCAGCTTTTCGAGCCGGAGGGATCGGCCACGGCGATGGATCGCGTCAACCGCTGGGACTTTCTCTTCATGGCGCTCTATAGCGCCTTCCTGGGCACGTTCGCGCTGGCCGTGGCCCGCCGCACCGACGAGCCGATCTACCTGATCGCCGCCGCCCTGGCCCTGGCTATCTTGCTGGCCGACGTGCTGGAGAACGTCCAGCTACTCGGCATCACCTACCGGATGCAGCTCGACGGCGTCAGCCTGATCGGCGCGCTGGCCCGGCTCAACGTCTTCACGTGGCTCAAGTGGGGCGGGCTGGCGGTTTACTTCCTGTTTATCGCGCTTTATTTTCACGGGACGTCCGGCGCGTGGCGTCACGCGCGGCTGCCGGCCCTCTTGCCCGCGCTCTTCGCCGCCGTCGCCTTCTTCATGCGCGGCCTGGCCAACGAACTGATGGCCCTGTCGATTGGGGTGATGTTCGTTCTACTGACGATTTACGCCCTGCGGGCAGGGTTCACAGCGACAAACACCGCGTGACTACTTCAGGATCGCGCTCTTCATTCGTCATTCGTCATTCGTAATTCGTAATTAATTAAGGAGTTGAAGATGGAATTCTGGTTAAACGGCGAGCTAAAACAATTCGACGGCGATCCGGGAACGTCATTGCTGTCATATCTGCGTTTGCACGAGGGCATTACCTCGGCCAAGGACGGCTGCGCGCCCCAGGCGGCCTGCGGCGCGTGCACCGTCGACCTGAACGGCAAGGCGGTGCTGGGCTGCGCCACGACGATGAAGCGCGTCTCCGGTGGCCACGTTACGACCATCGAGGGGCTGGGTGAATATCGCCAGAACGTCTACGCCAACGCCTTCGTCGGCAAGGGCGGCGTGCAATGCGGCTTTTGCATCCCCGGCATCGTCATGCAGGCCAACGCCCTCATCAACAAGAACGACATCCTCACCCGCGACGAGATCGCCAAGGCGCTGACGCCCAACCTGTGCCGCTGCACCGGTTACAAGAAAATTCTGGACGCCATCGAGGTCGCGGCCGAGGCCATCCACAAGGAAGAAGAAATCCCGGTGCCCGCGCCTGACGCGCGCGTCGGCGGCCGCCATCCCAAGTATTTCGCCTACGACCTGGTGCTCGGCCGCCATCTTTACGTCGGCGACATCTTCCTGCCCGGCATGCTCTATGGCGCGTTGCGCTTCAGCGACCATCCGCGGGCGCGCGTCCTCAGCATCGACACCAGCGCCGCCGAAGCTTATCCCGGCGTCGCGCGGGTCATCACCGCCGCCGACGTGCCCGGCGACCGCTACATCGGCCTCATCCACCAGGACTGGCCGATGATGATCGCCGTCGGCGAGACGACCCACTACGTCGGCGACGTGCTGGCCGGGGTCGTGGCCGAATCGGAAGACATCGCCCGCGCCGCCGCCGCCCTCATCAAGGTCGAATACGAGGTCTACGAGCCGGTGACCGATCCGCACAAGGCGCTGGAGCCTGACGCGCCGAAGGTCAACCACATCAACCGGAACGGCAACCTGTTGGGCCGCACGGCCTACGTCCGCGGCGACTTGGAGAAGGCGCGGGCCAACACCGCCTACACCGCCACCGGCGTCTTCCAGACCCAGCGCATCGAGCACGGCTTCATGGAGACCGAAAGCTCCGTGGCTGAGCCGATCCGCGACGGGGCCGGCTCGATGGGCTACGACCCCGATAACGCGGGCGTCGTCCTCACCGTGCTCTCCCAGGGGCAGGGCGTCTATGACGACCGGACGCAGATCGCCAAGGTTCTGGGCCTGCCGCTGGAAGCCGTGCGCGTGATCCTCGTGCCCAACGGCGGCGGGTTCGGCGGCAAGGAAGACGTGACCGTGCAGAGCCACGCGGCCGTCATGGCCTATCTGATGGATTGTCCGGTCAAGGTCAACCTGAACCGCGACGAGTCCATCATGATGCACCCCAAGCGCCACCCCATCTGGATGGACTACACCGTCGGTTGCGACGCCAACGGCATGCTGACCTACGTTAAGGTCAAGTTTGTCGGCGACAGCGGCGCATACGCCTCGGTGGGCAACGAGGTGCTGGAGCGCGCCGCCGGCCACTGCACGGGAGCCTACTCCGTGCCCGCGGCCGACGTGGAAGCGCTGGCCGTCTACACCAACAACGTGCCGTGCGGGGCCATGCGCGGCTTCGGCGTCAACCAGGCCGCTTTTGGCCTTGAGAGTTGCATCGACGACCTCTGCCTGCAGGGCGGCTTCGACCGCTGGCAGTTCCGCTATGACAACGCCATTACCAACGGCGGCATGACTTCCACCGGGCAGATCATCCGGGGCGGGGCGGGCGCGCGCGAGACGCTGCTGGCCGTGCGCGACGAGTTCCGCGCCGCCAAATATGCCGGCATCGCCTGCGGCATCAAGAACACCGGCATCGGCAACGGCCTGCCCGACCAGTCGCTGGCCAGCATCACCATCGAGTCGGCCGACCGCATCTACATCGACCACGGCTGGACGGAGATGGGCCAGGGCGTCCACACCATCGCCGTGCAGACGCTGGGCCAGGAGACGGGCATCGACCCCGGCATCGTCAAGGTGCGTGTCGACACCGCCTTCAAGGCCGAGGCGGGCATGACCACCGCCTCGCGAGCCACGTCGCTCGTCGGCAACGCCATCATCAACGCCGCGCGCAAGCTGGCCAAGGACCTGGAGACCCACACGCTGGCGGAGCTGGCCGGCCGCAAGTACGACGGCACGTTCGCCGTCGACTGGACGACCAAGCCGGGCGAGGCCGAAGAGGGCAAGATCGTCACCCACTTTTCCTACAGCTACGCCACGCAGATCGTCATCCTCGACGACGACGGGCAGGTGGCCAAGGTGACGGCCGCCCACGACGCCGGCCGCATCTACAACCCGACGCTGTTCGAGGGCCAGCTGGAAGGCTCCGTCCACATGGGGCTGGGCTACGCCATCAGCGAGAAGATGGACATGGTCGGCGGCTATCCCAAGACGACGCGCCTGCGGCAGATGGGCATCCTGCGCGCCAAGGAGATGCCCGACGTGGAGATCATCGGCATCGAGGTGCCCGACCCCAACGGCCCGTATGGGGCCAAGGGCGTGGGCGAGATTGGCCTCGTGCCGACGGCCGCCGCGGTGGCCAACGCCCTGCGCCAGTTCGACGGCATCCAGCGGCACACGCTGCCGATGGACCTGCCGAAGCGGGAAAAGGTGGTGGTGCGGACGGCGACCCAGTGATGAGTTACGAGTGACGAGTTACGAGTTCAGAAGCTCTTCATTCGTCATTCGTCATTCGTCATTCGTCATTCGTCATTCGTCATTCGTAATTCGTCATTCGTAATTTGCTGTTGGGGTCGACCTGTGTGTCGACCCTCTGCGCTCAACCCTCAACCCAACCCAGATACATCCCCCCGTATTTCCTCCCACAGCGCCCGGTAGGCCCGCGCCGCCGGGGAGTCGGGCGCGTGGGCCGGCACCGGCTCGCGGTATAGCCCCATCTGCTCGACGGCCGACAGGTAGGGGATAGACGTGTCGAGGATGCCGCTGTGCTGCTCCCGCAAGTCGGCCATGACCTGCCGGGGCAGCGCGCGCCTGGCGTCGACCATCGAGAAATAGCCCAGCACCCGCCCGCCGGCGAGCCATTTCTCGCCCAGATGGGCCAGCAGTTGCTCATAGGTGCGGACGGAGAGGGTCGTGGGGATGATGGGCACGACGAGGTGATCGGCCGTCGCGAAGATGTTCTCGGCCAGGATGTTGATCGTCGGCGGGCAATCGAGGACGATCAGGTCGAACTCCTTGCGAAAGCGCCGCAGGGCGAGGTCGAGCTGCTTGTGGCTGCGCTTGCGTTCGGCGAAGGCCATGTCGAGGTTGCGCAGCTGGAAGTCGGCCGGCAGCAGGTCGAGATTCTCGTAGTCGGTGGCCTTGATGCCGGCCTCCAGCGATTTGCCGCCCTCGAAATCCCGCGCTGCCCGCTTCAACTTCGGCTTGACGCGAAAATAGAACGTCGCCGCGCTCTGCGGATCGAGGTCGACCAGCAACGTGCGCATGCCGCCCTGCGCCGCCAGATAGGAGAGGTTGACGGCCGCCGCGGTCTTGCCGACGCCGCCTTTATTGCTGTAGAGCGCCAGCGTGGTCATGGTTTAACCCCCGTGATGCGGCCGAACAGTTTTGTGAATTGCCTTTGCTGGGCGGGCGAGGTGAAATCATGGAAAGCGCCGGCGAAATTCGCCCGGAGCGCTCGCTGCTCGCGGGCCATGGTCTCCACCAGGAAGCCGGTGGCCACCAGCGCCCGCCTGGCCCGCGCCTCCTCGATGTCGAGCGCCTCGGCGATGGACAGCAAATACGCCTGCTGCACGTCAAGGTCAGTATAGGCCCCCAGATTGTCCTGCAAGCGCCGCAGCCGCTTGATGAGCGGGGCGACCTCCGCCGGTGGAAAGAGGCCGGCGAAGAACTCCAGCAGGTAGCGCAGCTCCTTGCCCTCGATTCGCAGCGTGTGCAGCAGATCGTCCTCGCCTCGCTCCAGGATGCGCGTGCCGTCGCGCACGATGCCGCTGTACTGCCGCGCGATGCGCTTGCGCGCCGGGCGGATGATGGGCGCGAAGGCCTGGGCCGGGTCGTGGTCGCCGGCCGCCTCGCCCAGGAACGCCGCCCATTCCTCCACCAGCCGGGCGTAATCGGCCGACTCCAGCCCGGCGACGACCTCGGCCAGCGCCCCGGCGCGATGGGAGCGCAGATAGTCGAACAGGGGCGTGATGTCCTCCTGCATGGCGGCCGGCAATATCGCGCGGTAGCCGGCTTCGGCCGCCAGATAGACGTCGAGGTCGCGCAGGTTGTTGGTCATGCGGCCGAGCGTCCGCAATTCGCCCCGGAAATAGTCGACCCGCTCCCGCGGGAATACCCCACGCATCTGGCGCAACGCGGAGCGCGTCCGTCGCAGGGCGATGCGATAGTCGTGGAGAAACTCGATGTCGATGTCGGCCTTGATGCCCGCCTCGTTGGCCCGCATGGTCTCCAGCAGCCGGAGCAGGATCAGCCGCGTGGCCTCGGCCGCAGGCATTTGCGGCGCGAGTTGGACGTCGAGCTTTGACGAATAGCGGCCGGCAATGTCCCCGGCGGCATCCAGCGCCCAGTGAGGGACGTCGTCGTCGGTCGGTATCAGCGACAGCTCGCTCCGCAACTGGTCGGCTGCCCGCGCCGCTTCCCGGTCGTAACCGCGCAGCGGCCGCACCGTCAGCAGGCTGAACTGGGGCGCGTCCTCCTCGCCGGTCTCCAGGCGCGCCTCGGTGTGGACCAGCCGCGCCAGCGTTTTCGCCTCGTCATCCAGCAGGCGATAATGCCAGGATTGGCTGGTCACGACGGCGATCTCCAGCAGGGCGCGCGGATCGATTGCCGCGGCCAGTTGCTCGCGCAGCGGCCCCTCCGGCAGGTCCGACGCGAAGCGCGGCGGCGCGGGCAGGCGCAGGCGGTGAAGGATGCTGTCGTCGGGCAAGGCACACAGGAGCAGCTCCGCGCCGGACCATTTCAGCATGAGCACGCCAGCCGCCAGTCGCCGGTCGAAGGTGTCGAGGAAGTGCCACGTTTGAGGCGGTTGGGCCTCAAACAGCAGCGCGCCTTGCTCAGCCAGCAGCGTCTCCATACGGCCGCGACTGACGCCCTCAGGAATTTTGAACCGAATTGACACGTCGCCCATCTCCCTCCCGCCGGCGGATCGCGCCGGACTGATCCCCTGCCGCTATACCACTTACTATAGCTTATTTGGCGCTATTGCCACTATGTGCCGGCATCCCGCACCTCGCGGTGGAACTCCTCGGCGGCCACCTCCAGCGTCGGGTAGAAGTGCCGGTTGTCGATGGTGTCCAGCAGCCCGTAGCTGACGATCTTGTCGCGGGTGTAATCCTTGAGTTCGGCGAAAACGAGATGAATCCCGGCGGCGTTCAATTCCAGGTCGAGGTCCACCAGCATGTCGGCCGCGGTAGTATCCACGTCGGTGATCGGCTCGGCGGCAATGAGCACCCAATGAGGCGGCGCGTCGGCGGCCGCAATCCGGCCCCGGATCAAATCGCGGAACAGGTTGGCGTTGGCGAAGAAGATAGGGCCGTCCCATCGCAGCATGATCAACCCGGGAGTCTGGGCGGCCTCGGGGTAGCGCTCGATGTCGTGATAGCCGGCGATCTCGGCCGTTTTGCCCAGGACGGCGTAATGCGGTTTCCAGGCGCGATTGAAGAACTGGATAATCGACAGGACGACGGCGATGATGATGCCCTCCAGCACGCCGACGAAAGCCACGCCGAGGATGCTGACCAGCGCCAGAACGAACTCGCTGCGCCGGACTTTCCACAGGTGCCGCAAGGCGGCCAGGTCGAACAAGCTCATGGCCGCGGCGATGATGATGGCCGCCAGCGCCGCCTGGGGCATGTTGCGCACCAGTCCCGGAACGAACAGCAACATCGACAGGACGACCAGCGCGGCGACGACGCCCGTCAATTGCGTTTTCGCCCCCGATTGCTCGGCCACGGCCGTGCGCGACCCGCTGGTGCTGATGGGAAAACCCTGGAACAGCCCGGCCAGCAGGTTCGCCGAGCCGATGCCGACCAGCTCCTGATTGCCGTCTACCTCATCGCCGCGACGGGCGGCGAAGCCGGTCGAGGTCGAGATGGTGTCGCCGATGGCCAGCAGCGACATGCCGACGGCCGTGGCCAATAGCAGAGGGATGTCGCCGGGAGATATCGCCGGAAAGGCCAGCGACGGAAATCCCTGAGGCAAAACGCCGATCAGATCGACGCCCCTGGCTCCAAGATCGAAAATGACCGTCACGGTGATGGCTCCCACGACCGCGAACAGGATGCCCGGCAGTCGTGGCGCGAACCGCCGCATCAGCAGGATGATCGCCAATGTCATCAGGCCTACCGCCAGCGTCCAGGGGTTGGTCTGTTCCAGGCTGGTCAGGACAGCGGCGAACTCCCGCAGGAGGCCGTCGGCGTCGACGGAGATGCCGAACAGCTTGGGCAGCTGACCCACGAAGATAGTGATGGCCAGACCGGCCAGATAGCCGATGCGCACCGGTTTGGAGATGAGATCGGCCACGAAGCCAAGCCTGGCCAGGCCGGCTCCGGCGCAAATAGCTCCTACCATCAAGGCCAGCATGCCGGCCAGGGCGATGGCGTAAGCCTCATCGCCGGCGGCCAGGGGCAGGATGGCCGCGGCGATCATGGGGCCGAGCGAGGAATCGGGGCCGAGCACCAGATAGGGCGACGGCCCGAAGGCGGCATAGGCCAGCAGGCAGATCACCGTCGTGTAGAGGCCGGTGATGGGCGGCAGCCCGGCCAGCTCGGCATAGGCCATGCCCTGCGGAACCAGCAGCGACGAGAGCACGAGACCCGCGATCAGATCGCGCGGCAGCCACGTCCGCTGGTAGGTGCGGGCGACGCGCAAACCGGGCATCCAGCGTTCGGCCGTATTGATGATTGACTTTGTGGGGACTTCGGCCGCATTGGTCGTCATAGGTTTCACCCTGCGACGATCTGACGCCGCATGGAAACCATTATAGGGTCGCCTGCCCTGATTGATAGTATCAATATGGTGTATATTTGAACCAATCACCACGAACCGGCGGCCGACCCGCTGGCTGCTACTCCATCTTCCACCTCAGCCCCACGCGGCCGCGCTCCCGGTCGACCTCCACCACCACCACCTCGATCACGTCGCCGACTTGCAGCGCCACCCGGCGCGGCAGGCGGCTCTTGTGCAGCAGGCCGTCGTTCTTCACGCCGATGTCGACGAACGCGCCGAAGTCGACCACGTTGCGCACCGTGCCGCTGAGCATCATGCCGGGGTTGAGGTCGTCGATCGACAACACGTCGGAGCGCAGCAGCGGCGGCGGCATGTCCTGGCGCGGGTCGCGGCCGGGGCGGGCGAGCTGGTCGAGAATGTCGGCCAGGGTGGGGACGCCGGTGCCGACGTCGGCCGCGAGCTGCTCCAGACCTACTCTTTTGCATAGTCTATCGAGTAGTACCAGTCGATCGTGGTACAGACTTCCGCCCCCCGACGACGAACCACTGCCCTCCGATGGCGAACCACCGCCCCCAGACGACAAACCACCACCCCCATCCTTTTCGCCACCCGTCGACCGCCGCCCGTCATCCACCATTCCCGCCAACGCCATCACCCGCCCGGCCACGGCGTAGCTCTCCGGGTGGATGGCCCCGGCGTCCAGCGGGTTGTCCCCGTCGCGGATGCGCAGGAAACCGGCCGACTGCTCGAACGCCTTCGGCCCCAGGCCGGAGACCGCCCGCAGCGCCGCCCGGTTGGGGAACGGGCCGTTGGCGTCGCGGTGGGCCACGATGGCCCCGGCCAGCTTCGGCCCGACCCCGGCCACATGCTCCAGCAGGGCGGGCGAGGCCGTGTTGACCTCGACGCCGACCTGGTTGACGACCGACTCCACCACGCCGTCGAGCGCCCCGACCAGCGCCTTCTGGTCGACGTCGTGCTGATAGAGGCCGACGCCAATCGACCGGGCGTCGATCTTCACCAGTTCGGCCAGTGGATCCAGCAGGCGGCGGCCGATCGACACCGCGCCACGCATCGACACGTCCATGTCGGGCAGTTCGGCGCGGGCCAGCGGGCTGGCGCTGTAGACGCTGGCCCCGGCCTCGTTGACGACGACATAGGCCAGCCCATCCCGTTCGCGGGTCAGACCGGCGACGAGCTGCTCCGTCTCGCGGCCGGCGGTGCCGTTGCCGATGGCGATGACCGTCACGCCGTGGGCTTCGATGAGGTCAGCCAGGACGCGCCGGGCGTCGTCGGCCTTGTTCTGCGGCGGGTGGGGGTAGATGGTGGCCGTGGCCAACACCTTGCCGGTGGCGTCGATGGCGGCCGCCTTGCAGCCGGTGCGAAAGCCGGGGTCGATGCCCAGTACGACCCGCCCGGCCAGCGGCGGCTGGGTCAGCAGGGCGCGCAGGTTGCGGGCGAAGACTTCGATGGCGTGCTGTTCGGCCGTCTCCGTCAGGGCGCGGCGCACGTCGCGCTCCACGGCCGGCAGCAGCAGCCGTTTGGCGGCGTCGTCCATCGCCAGTTGCAGCTCCCCGGCCAGCGGCGAGCGGCGGTCGGGCCGAAAGTGGCCGCGGACGGCCAGCAGCCATTCCGCTTCGGGCACCTCGACGGCCACGCGCAGCACCTTTTCCGCCTCGCCGCGGTTGACGGCCAGCGTCTGGTGCGGCCGCAGCCGGGGCGCTTCAAGGGCGAAGTCGTAGTAGAGCCGGTAGATGCCTTTCTCGTCCTCGGCCCCGTCCACGAGGCGGCTGGTGAGGACGCCGACCTGCATGGCCCGCTCGCGCAGGCGGCCGCGGACGGCGGCGTGGTCGCTGATGGTCTCGGCCACGATGTCGCGCGCCCCGGCCAGCGCGTCGGCCGTCGTGGGCACGGCTTCGCTGAGATACGGCCGGGCCAGCGCCTCGGCCGTCTCGTTCGTCGCGGGTTGGGTCAGAATCAGGTCGGCCAGCGGCCCCAGCCCTCGCTCGCGGGCGATGGAGGCGCGGGTGCGGCGCTTGGGTCGCCAGGGGGCGTAGAGGTCTTCGAGGGCGTGGAGTGTCCCGGCCGCCTCGAACTGCGCCCGCAGCTCCGGCGTCAGCTTGCCCTGCTCGTCGACCGAGGCGATGACGGCCGCGCGGCGTTCGTCGAGGGCGCGCAGCCGCTCGATCTCGGCGGCGATGTGGCGGATTTGCTCCTCGTCGAGCGAGCCGGTGGCCTCCTTGCGATAGCGGGCGATGAAGGGCAGGGTGTTGCCGTCATCGAGCAGGGCGACGACGGCCGCGACCTGCCCCGGGCGGACGTTGAGTTGTTCGGCGATGCGTTGTTCGTGAATCATATGGGCCACAGATTACCCGGATTTGGGCGGAAATACGAATGATCGGGCGCGACTGCCGGGTCCGGTTGGAGGCCGCCGGTTTTCGCCGTACAATCGATCCAATGGCATTGATAAACATACCCCCAACGCTCGACCGGCCGGCGGCTCTGGCCGTCGCCGAAGACATCGCCCGCGAGGCAGGCGCGCTTTTGATGGGAGGCTTCGGCCACGGGAAACGGATCGAGCGCAAGAGTTCGGCCCTCGATTGGGTCACCGAATATGACAAGGCGTCGGAGAAGCTGATCGCCGGGCGGCTGCGGGCCGCGTTCCCCGACCACGCCCTGGTGGGCGAGGAGGGCACCAACAGCGGCGATCGCGCCGGCTATTGTTGGTACTTCGACCCGCTCGACGGCACGACCAATTACGCCCACAACTTCCCCGTCTTCTGCGTTTCGATGGCTCTCTACCACGGCGACGATGCGGTGCTGGGTGTGATCTATGACCCCACGCGGGACGAGTGCTTCACGGCCATCGCCGGCGAGGGGTCATGGCTGGCGTCACCGCGCGGCCGCCGCCGGCTGCGGGTGTCGGCGGAGACGGAGCTTGTTTCCGGGCTGCTGGCCACCGGCTTCCCCTATGATGTGCACACCAGCCCGGCCAACAATCTCGACTACATGCCCGCCTTCGTCCTGCGCGCGCAGGGCATCCGTCGCGCTGGTTCGGCCGCGCTCGATGTGGCCTATGTCGCCGCGGGCCGCCTGGACGGCTATTGGGAGCTGAAGATCCACAGCTGGGACCTGGCGGCGGCCGTGCTGATTGCCCTGGAAGCGGGCGGCCGCGTCACCTTCCTCGACGGAGGGGCGTTCGTCCTCCGGCCCCGCTTCGATGTGGTGGTCAGCAACGGCCACCTGCACGAGAAGATGCTGGCGGTGGCGCGGGAGGCGGAGGGGCGGTAGGTCAGTGTTCAGTGGGGCAGTGGTCAGTAGGTCGTTGTTCAGTGGGTCAGTGTTCAGTGGGTCAGTGTTCAGTGGGTCAGC
>JAHDWL010000060.1:0-16478 GCA_023384355.1 Anaerolineae bacterium | reverse complement strand
CCTTTGAGTTTTAGCCTTGCGGCCGTAGTCCCCAGGCGGTCAACTTAACGCGTTAGCTACAGCACAGAAGGGGTCAATAACCTCCTACGCCTAGTTGACATCGTTTACGGCCAGGAATACCGGGGTTTCTAATCCCGTTCTCTCCCCTGGCTTTCGCATCTCAGCGTCAGGAGTGGGCCAGAGAGCCGCTTTCGCCACTGGTGTTCCTCCAGATATCTACGCATTTCACCGCTACACCTGGAATTCCGCTCTCCTCTACCACCCTCTAGTCTACTAGTTTCGAACGACCTCTCCCAGTTGAGCCAGGAGCTTTCACGTCCGACTTAGCAGACCGCCTACATGCGCTTTACGCCCAGTAAATCCGGATAACGCTTGGCCCCTACGTATTACCGCGGCTGCTGGCACGTAGTTAGCCGGGCCTTATTCTGGGGGTACTGTCCTTTCTCATCCCCCCAAAAAGGAGTTTACGACCCGAAGGCCTTCGTCCTCCACGCGGTGTTGCTGGATCAGGCTTTCGCCCATTGTCCAATATTCCTAGCTGCTGCTACCCGTAGGTATCTGGTCCGTGTGTCAGTACCAGTGTGGGGGGCCACGCTCTCACGCCCCCTACCCGTCTGTGCCTTGGTAAGCCGTTACCTTACCAACTAGCTGATGGGACGCTGGCTCCTCCCGGAGCGCCTGAACTTTAGTCATCGCTTTCCAAACACGAGGACATCTGGGGTATTAGCTATCGTTTCCAATAGTTATTCCCCACTCCGGGGCAGATCACCAACGCGTTACTCACCCGTTCGCCACTTTCACCCTCAGACGAATCCAAGGGATCACGTTCGACTTGCATGCTTTAAGCACACCGCTAGCGTTCATCCTGAGCCAGGATCAAACTCTCCGTTAAAGGTTTGTTTGAATCCCGTATTTGACTACGAGATTTAATCTCAAAAAATTGGGCCCAGAATTTAATCTGTTTCTATCACTATTCAGTTGTTAAGGCCGTGGTACCAGGTCGCTTAAAGAGTTTCCTCTTTGTTCTCGTTGATATCAATTGAAGATAGCGATTTGGACAGCAGGCATAACCTGTGCCCATTTTCCATCTTCTTTTGTTATCTTGCGAGGTCGGCGTCCTTTCCCCACCAGGAATTCAGATTATAACACTTCTGCAATTCCTGTCAAGACCCAATTTCATGCGAAATTTGCGGTTCCAGTGCGGTAACCGCCACTTTCAACATTTCTTTATTCAGTTTTATCGATGTGCCTCAATTATTTTTCGGCGACATCTCTGTAATGGGTCAACGATTTAGGATTATATACCTCCCTATTTGAGGTGTCAAGGCTTTTCTGGATTTTGGTTGAAATTTGCCCATTTTGCCTCGTTTCGAGCCCGCATTGCCACATTTGTCGCCGCCAATCGGCCCTGGGGACGGCTTCCAACCAGAAATAAAAACGCCGGGTCGTCAGCCCGGCGAAAGTTTGGTTCACCCTACACAGGGCAAATTGAAGATGGATTTAGAACAGCGACAGCAATAATGCGGCGGTCGGATTCGCATTCACGCCAAGACCGAAAAGGCCCAGAAGCCAGGAGACCAACCAGGCCACAACCGCAATGGCGATGGCAGCAACAATCGCGCCGACGAATCCATTAACCTTCATGCCAGGCACGAAGCGGTCAGCAATCATCAAAACTCCGGCAGCAACCAATAGGGTAATGATTATCCCAAAGAAGCCTCCGCCGATGGAAATGCCCAACACGCTGAGCAGCCAATTTACCAACCAGGCAACGATTGCGATGACCGCGCCGGCGATGAACGCACCAACAAACCCCTCCACAGTCAGGCCGAGATTCAACCGACCTACAACGTAGATTACCACTGCGTACAACACCAGCGAAATGATTACACCCAACAAGGCATTCATAATTCACTTCTCCAATTGAAAAACAACCCAAAACAAATTTCCTCGTGGAAGACCCACGCAGGAACAAAAATTGTTGCCCAAATGATAGCCAGGTGGAGGGCGACGAAACCTCTACCTTTAGTCATCACGCCGGCAAACCCCTCGTGGTTCTTTCAAAACCTCGATAAATAGCCAGGCGGCAACTGAGACAACTTTTATAACACATGTTCATTCAAATAGTTACGGTAGCGCGATCACCCAAATTTCCTTCGTGGTGATACCGAACATATTACTTTAGCCCTACCACCTATCTATCCTTTGCCACTGTTGGCCGGGTAAGCGCAAAGCTATGCTATGTACAGATCGAGGGAAACGGCACGGCAAACGAACTCAGACAATCTGGGCCACAACCGCCATTTACCGGCTCCCACCAAAACTAAGAATAGGAGTGCTTTACTCATGCAAACCCCGATTATTCAACTTACAGACGTAGGTGCCGCCTACAATCGCGGCCGTGAACGTGTCGTCGCCCTCAAAAACGTGAGTCTGACCATCAATCGCGGCGAAATCTTCGGTCTGCTCGGCCCAAATGGGGCGGGCAAGACAACGTTGCTTTCCATCGTCGAAGGACTGTTGCGTCCCGAACGCGGCGCGGCCACAGTTGACGGCATCGACGTACTGACGCACCCAACCGACGCCAAGCAGTTACTCGGCATCCAGCTCCAACGCTCGGCTCTACTCGACGACCTGACCGCCGCCGAACTGGTACGCCTCTATGCAGCGCTCTACGAGGTCGATCTCTCGGCCGCGCAAGCGACGGAACTGCTCGGTCGCTTCGGGTTGAGCGACAAAGCCCGTGTTTATGCTCGCCGCCTGTCGGGGGGCCAACAACAACGCCTGGCTCTGGCCGTCGCCGTGGCCAACGACCCGCGTATTGTCTTGCTCGATGAGCCAACCAGTGCGCTGGACCCGCGCGCCCGTCGCGAGGTATGGGATATGATTCGTCAACTCCACGATGAAGGTCGCACGATCGTTCTGACGACCCATTCCATGGAAGAGGCCGAGGCGCTCTGCGGCCGCGTCGCCATTATCGATGCCGGGCGAATCGTCGCCTGCGACACGCCGGCCTCGTTGGTGGGTAATCTGGGAGCTGCTCCCATGCTGAAGACCGCGCTGGAACTGCCGATCGACGCTGTTCGGCCGCTGCCAGGGGTTCGCGCTGTCCGCTACACTGGCCAGCACCTCGAAGTCGAAACCACTGAACCACAATTGACTTTGGCGGCCTTGCAGCAAATGGCGACAGATCGCGGCCGTATCATCGGCGAGGTCACCGTACGCCCGCCCAATCTTGAGGATGTGTTTCTGAAACTGACCGGACGGAGCTTGAACTAACATGATCGCATCAAACTATCAATCCAAACCTAAATCAACCATGAGGAACCCACAGATGAAACGTTTCATTGCTTTCACGCGCGCGCTCGCGCTCATCCACCTGCGCAATCGCGCCGTGCTGTTCTGGAATTTACTCTTCCCGCTGCTGATGCTCGTGATTTACGGCCTGGTCTTCAACAGTGGCGCTTTCAGTGATGATCCGACGTTCAATTACATCGACTGGGTGTTGCCCGGCGTGTTGGTCTTCAACGCTCTCGCCTTCGGTCTCATCACCAGTTCAACGATGATGCTTACCATGCGCGAGAATGGAGTCCTGCGACGGCTCCAGGCCACACCCATGCCCGCCGGGCAGATCGTCGGCGCATACTTGCTCATCAACGTGGTTATCGTTTTAATCCAGAGCGCGGTCATCATCGCCGCGGCCGTTCTTCTCTTCGACGCCACCGTGACGACCACCGGTCTGCTACTGGCGCTGCCCATGATACTCGTCGGCGTCATGACCTTTGTCGCCCTCGGCCAGATCATCAGCGGCATCGCCCCCACGGCCGGCGTGGCGGTGATGGCTGGACAATTGGGTTATTTCGCGCTGCTCTTCGTGACCGACATGATCCTGCCCATCCAGATGCTGCCGGAATGGATCCAGCGTGTAGCCGTCTATCTGCCGTCCTACGCCGTCATTCAACTAGTGCGGCCGCCGCTGATGGAGGGCACGCTGGCGAGCAATCTCTCGCTCCACCTGGCCGTCGCCGCCGTCTACACAGTCGTTGGTGCGTTGATCGCCGCGCGCCTCTTCCGCTGGTCTCCGCGCTCATAATACACTCTGACCACTCCGGGCTGCACCCATAGACAACGTAAATCGAACGGGCGAACTGCAACCTCCTTTCAACCAACGTTCGCCCGTTTACCTTGCTTTGCCGTTATGATCGGGACGAAACAAGTTCGTCCGAGGTATACTTGAGAAAAGACCCATGGCAACCACCCCACAACCACCTGAACATACCCCCATGCGTGGCCCGCTCTTCCAGCGTTGGCTGTTGGTGTGGCATGTCCTCTACATTGGCGGCCTGCTCACGATTTTGGTAGCCGCCCTGTGGGATTCCCGCGGTGCGTGGGATTGGCAAGAAGCCCTGTTGATTGCCATCGTCATCGTGCTCATAGCTCTTTATGCGCGCGTGCTGATCTTCGACATTCGCTGGCCTTACCCAAACTGGTTTCTGGCCCTCTACTTTGGCGTAGTCATCGCCTTGCTGGCTTTGGCCGTGTGGATCAACCCGGTATTCATCTGGGGGATTGCCATGCTCATCGGGCAGATGTTCGGCATTCTGCCGCCGCTGCTGGCGATACCCGGTGTGGTGGCCGTGATGAGCGTCATCATGCTGGCCGCAAACCAGTGGCAGTTGCCGTCCGACATCACCCCGCGCGGCGTGTTGTTTATTGCCGTCCAACTTGGCGGCATGTTCATTTTCTATCTTTACATTTACCACGTCTTTCGCGCCAGCCAGGAGCGCTCCAAACTGGTCAATGAGTTAACCATCGCCAAGGCAGAACTGGAGCGGGCACGCGATGCCGAGGCCGAACTGGCCACGTTGCGCGAGCGGGAACGGGTTGCGCGCGATCTCCACGATGGGTTGGGGCACTCACTGGTAACCATGTCCGTTCAACTGGAGGCCATCCAGCGCCTTTATCCAGTCGATCCCGTCCTCGCCTCGACCCGTGTGGACGAACTGAAACGCCTGACGCGCGACAGCATGACCCAACTTCGCAGCGCCATCGACGGATTGCGCGCGTCGGAGCGCGATGATCGGCCTCTCAGCCAACTGCTTCAGGAATTTGTACTGGCGACAGGCGAGCAGCACAGACTCGCGATATCAGCTGATATCGATCCGGCCGTCGACGATCTGCCCCCACTGACGACCGAAGCCATTTGGCGAATTGTGCAGGAGGCGATGGTCAATGTGGAACGCCATGCCCATGCCCACCATGTCTCGGTTACAGCTCGCGTGACGTCCGACCAGATCACGCTTTCGATCGTTGACGACGGCTGCGGCTTGCCTCCCAATGCCGAGCAGCGCCCCGGACACTACGGTCTGCGCGGCATGCGTGAACGCGTCGAGGGGCTTGGTGGCGTGCTCAACCTGGAAAACAGACAAACCGGCGGCACCGTAATTTCGGCGACAATTCCCATCTGAGCCACAGTGCGAAACCGATACCAGGAATAAATTCAGTAAAACATAACCATGGCCGACATTCGTACCCTCCTTATAGAAGATCAAACTCTCATGCGCCAGGGCTTGCGCACGCTGCTCGAACTTGAACCCGGGATGCAGGTTATTGGTGAGGCGGCCGACGGGCAATCCGGGGTTCGCCTCGCATTCGAAATGCGACCGGATGTTATCCTGATGGACGTGCAGATGCCCGGCATGAATGGCGTGGAGGCGACAGCCGCCCTGTGTGCTGCCTGGCCGGCTGCGCGCGTCATCATATTGACGACCTTCGACCGGGACGATTATGTATTTCAGGCCATCCGTGCCGGGGCGCTCGGCTACCTGCTGAAAGATGCGCCGGCCGATGAACTCATGCGGACGATTCGGCGCGTTCACGCCGGCGAGACGTTTATCCAGCCCGAAATTGCCTCGCGTACCCTTCGGGAGCTTCTCCGGCCGCAACAGACCCCCTTGGAACCTCTCTCGGACCGCGAGCGCGAGGTGTTGATATTATTAGCCCAGGGATCATCCAACAAAGATATCGCCGCGCGTCTGGTGATCAGCGAAGGCACGGTTAAGAATCACGTCTCAAACATTTTGGGCAAACTGCAGGCAGAAAATCGAACTCAGGCAGTCGAGATAGCCCGACGACACGGTTTAACATGAAAGAAAATGAATCAGGTTGGAACAGATAGGCCGGCGTTCCTGTCGGCACGCTGTCCGAGGTTGATGAGCGAGCAAGATTATCAGACCTCTCGCCGCTTCTTCAGTCTCGAATTATGATTCCGACTATGTCCACCGCTCCATCATCCCGCTTTCATTCGCCCAACGCCGGGAACGTCGCCACTGTGACAGTGGTCGGCATTGCTTTCCTGGTCACATGGATCGGCTATCTCGCCGAACGAAAGGCAGGCGACACACCAACGTTCTCCGGCGTCGCCCTCGGCGTCGCCACCGCGCTCGGCATCATCTACCTCATCCTGCTCCTGAACGGTTATGCCTTATTGCGGCCGCTCGCCGGCCGTCACGTCATCATCGTCACCCTTGGCTTGCTAACGCTCCTGCTACTTTTCATCGAGTTTCTCCTCAGCGGGGCCAACGGCATCTGGCTGATCTCAATGCCCCTCATCGCCATGGCCGCTACCGACCTGCCCCGTGGACCCCGCATGCTAGTCTACGCGGCGGCCACAGCTGGTGTCGTCTTGCCGGGTTACATGCATTACGGCAGTTGGGAGTATTCATTTTTTATCACGCTCACCTTCGTGACTGCCTTCGTTTTCGTCATCGCCTTTGTCCGTCTGACAAAGGCGGCCGAGCTTGCCCAAACCCGCGCCGAACATTTGGCCGCCGAGCTGGCCGATGCCAATCGGCGTCTGGGCGATTTTGCTGTGCAAGCCGAAGAATTGGCCACCATGCAGGAACGCAATCGTTTGGCTCGTGAAATTCATGATAATCTGGGCCACTATCTGACTGTTGCCAACGTCCAAATCAAGGCCGCCCAGGCGCTGTTGATGAGCGATCCAGCCCGCGCCAACGCCTCGCTGGATAAAGCCGCCCAATCCACCCAGGACGGGTTGGCCGCCGTTCGTCAGTCGGTGTCATCACTTCGCGATTCCCCTCTCGGCCGCCGCACATTGCCGGAGGCGATTGCCCAGTTGGTCACTGACACCCAGGCATCCGGGCTGGTCGCCGAGTTACATATCCAGGGTCAAAGTTACGCGCTCGATCCGCGCGCCGATTTGACCCTGTACCGGGCTGCCCAGGAAGCCTTGACCAACACCCGGAAGCATTCCCACGCTTCCAGGGTTGATTTGACCCTCGATTATTCCCGGGAGGATTACATCACTCTGATCGTTCGCGACAACGGGATTGGGTCAGTTGAAAAGGATCAGCCTGTCGGTTTCGGGTTGCTGGGCCTGCAGGAACGCGCCCGGCAACTTGGGGGTCAGCTGATTACGGCGACCGCACCCGGCAATGGGTATTGTCTGACCGTCGAACTCCCCACCCATCACCCCAATTCAGCGCCGGGGGAGGATATCTAAAATGGCGATTCGTGTCCTGCTGGCTGATGATCAGGCCCTCTTTCGCGAGGGTCTGCACACGTTACTTTCGTTCCATGTTGACATCGAGATCATCGGCGAGGTGGGCAACGGTCGGGAGGCAGTTGAGTTCACGATTGCCCACCAGCCTGATGTTGTGCTCATGGATCTGCGAATGCCAATCCTCGACGGCGTGGCTGCCACCCGACAAATAAAGGAAAATGTTCCGGCAACCCGTGTCATCGTCCTGACCACTTTCGACGACGATGAGACGATCTTCGATGGCCTGCGCGCCGGTGCGGTAGGCTATCTCCTGAAAGATGTCTCGTCGGATAAGCTCGTGGAAGCAATTCGGGCCGCTGCACGAGGAGAAGGTTTCCTGCAGCCATCAATCGCCGCCAAGGTGTTAGCCGAGTTCGCCCGCCTTGATCATCATGAGACTACGTCCCGGCAATCCGGCTTGATTGAACCGTTATCCGATCGGGAATTGGAAATATTGCAGAGGGTTGCCGCCGGAGCAAGCAACAAGGAGATAGGCAACGAGCTGTTTATTGCCGAAGGAACTGTGAAAAACCACGTAACGAATATTTTGGGCAAACTCGGCGTTCGCGACAGAACGCAAGCCGCATTGCGGGCGCGCGAGTTGGGATTAATTTGACAAACTCTGTTTGGACGCGCAGTCTTCAGATGTTATTTTTCGTCTTTTGACCTGTCCCCTCGCTGGTGTGCCTCAATCAGATCGAGAAGATCGATTGTCTTATCCAGACTTTCCCAAGAGCCATCTACCACCAGCCGCCGACGCAACTGGGCAATGAAAATCCCGGAGCCGAGATACACCTCGCCAACTTCTTTGCCCCGCGTGTGTTCATTCCGCCGCAGCAAATCATTCAATGCCTCGCGGATTTCCCAGGCCGGCCGGGAAGGCATCTTTTCGGTCATCTATTTCCTATACATAATCATTACAACCGTTCCTGATATTGTACCCATGTAACCCAAACCCCGGCGTTAAAAGCGCGTGGAAGTTGTTGAAGAGATACATCATTGATCACGAACTATCGCCCTTCCGCCCTAACTGGGTTATAGTAAGCGACCGGCAAATATTCCTACCTTCAGCGAGATTCTCAACTCATGACAAATACCGACAAACAATCAATTGAAGCCCGGATTGACGCGCGTATCCACGAGACGCTCGATCACTGGATCGAGCAACTCGGCCGGCTTTGCGCCCAACCCAGCATTTCTGCCCAACACCTGGGCATCGACGAATGCGCCGAGCTAACCGCCACCATGCTCCGCGAGCAGGGCTACTCGGCCGACATCCTGCCCACAGGCGGCAGCCCAATCGTCTTCGGCGAAAGAGCAGGAAAGAGCGAAAAGACGTTGCTTTTCTATAATCATTATGACGTTCAGCCACCGGAACCGCTTGAGCTATGGAACTCACCCCCCTTCACGTTGACGCGCGTGGGCGACACCCTCTATGCCCGCGGCGTCAGCGACGACAAGGGGCAGCTCATCACCCGCATGGCTGCCGCGGCCGCCGTGCGCGATGTGCTGGGTGAAATTCCGGTGAGTATCAAATATTTTGTTGAGGGCGAAGAAGAAGTCGGCAGCCCCAACATCCCCGGCGGAATCGCCGCCTACAAGGAACGGTTCGCGGCCGATGGCTGCATCTGGGAATTTGGTTCGGTGGATTATTCCGGCCGCCCGGAACAAACCTTGGGGATGCGCGGGCTATGTTATGTCGAGTTTACCGTCGAGACAGCCAAACTCGATTGTCATTCTGGATTGGGGGGTTCTCTCATCGCCAACGCCGCGTGGCGTCTTGTCTGGGCACTCAGCACGATCAAGGGTCCCGATGAGCGCATTCGTGTCCCCGGA
Organism: Anaerolineae bacterium; assembly: GCA_023384355.1. Lineage (GTDB taxonomy): Bacteria > Chloroflexota > Anaerolineae > Promineifilales > Promineifilaceae > Promineifilum. The sequence continues at coordinate 7,078 of JAHDWL010000060.1, read as the reverse complement.
TTCTACGATAATGTCCGCCCGGCGACCGAGCGGGACATGGCCTACCTGGCTTCGCAGCCGGATCATAGCGACGAATTCATCGCAACCTATGGGGTGAAGGGCTTTCTCCTCGGGAGGAAGGGTGGCGTGGAACTGCGCCGTGCGGCCGTCTTCGAGCCGACGGCGACCATCAACGGGCTGACTTCGGGCTATCAGGGACCAGGCGCGAAAACAGTCCTGCCTGCCTATGCCAGCGCCAAGATGGATTTCCGTCTGGTTCCCGATCAGACGCCTGAAGAAATCGTCCCGCTCCTGCGCGCCCACCTGGATGCCGAAGGGTTCGAGGATGTCGCCGTACGATATGTGGCGGGGGTCAAACCAGCCCGGACAGACCCGGACGATCCATTTGTGCAGATGTCAATCCAGGCGGCCGAAGACGTGTACGGGATGACCCCCATCGTGGAGCCACTCATCGGCGGCAGCGGCCCGCTTCACCCGTTCATCCACGAACTGGGGTTGCCGGTGGTAACATCAGGCTGTGGCCATCCGGAAAGCCGCGTTCACGCGCCAAATGAGAACATCCGTATTCCCGATTTCATCAACGGCATCCGGCATACGGCTCGCATCATCACGCGCTTCGCAGATCTTTAAACTAGCTGCACGAAAATAAAAAAGGTGGGAACAGGTCGAACGATCCGTGCCTGTTCCCCCCACCCATCTACATCAGACTTCTCATCGTTCGGCGGCAGCGATTGCTTCGCCAAAGTCTAGCAACGCCCTAACACGCTCATCGCTAGGCGCTTCAGCGTAAACCCGCAACACCGGTTCCGTCCCCGACGGACGAATCAATAGCCAGCTTCCATCATCCAGATAATATTTGATCCCGTCGCTGGTTCGAACCTCTTCCACGGTCACGCCGGAAATTCGATCCGGGGCAGTCTCAACCAACTTTCGCGTCAAATCCGCCTTGACCACAGGGCGAGAGAGCCTAAGGTCGGTGCGTGCGTATTGTGCCGGGCCGTATTCCTTCAAAAGTTCCTCCACGAGGATGTGGAGGGGCTTATGGGCATCGGCCATCACCTCAAGCAATAGCAATCCCATTAGCACTCCATCCCCTTCAGGAATGTGCCCGTGAATGCTCATGCCGCCGGACTCTTCGCCGCCCATTACCACATTATCATCGATCATCAAGTCAGAGATATGATTAAAACCGACTGGAGTCTCCACGACGGATAAACCAAAATCCCCGGCAATACGATCGATCATGCGCGTGGTGGAAACCGTGCGCACGACGCGGCCACGCAGCCCACGTTTCTGCAACAGGTAGCGCAGGATGAGCCCGAATATCCTATGAGGATCGACAAACTGACCATTTACATCCATTGCCCCAATGCGATCGGCATCGCCATCGGTCGCCAGACCGGCGTGCCGATTGCTGTTCTTCATGACCGAAGCCAGCAAGCTCAGATGCTTTTCGATTGGTTCGGGGTGGATTCCGCCGAACCCCGGGTTCATCTCGTCCCGCAGATTGCGCACATCGGTTCGGGTTCGCATCAGCACCTCGCTGATCGTCCGCCGGCCCGCGCCGTACATTGCGTCATGGACCACCCGCAACTCACCTGCGTGGATGATATCGAGGTCTACCAACGTTCCCAAATGCTCGTAGTAGGCCCAAGCCGGATCAAACTTCACAACCCATTCGGTCCGGATCGCCTCCTCTATCGACATCAATCCGGGCGCTCGTCCCGCGGCAATATTTTGTTCAAGGAAGGCTTCAACCCGCCGATGCTGTTCTACACTGGCACTGCCGCCGTATGACGCCTTGAGCTTGACGCCATTATAACGTGGCGGGTTATGGCTGGCGGTAATCATCACGCCCGCCGTGGCCTTACGGTTATGGACAGCGTAGCTGATTGCCGGCGTCGGCGTATCCGCGCGGGCCAACAGGGCACGTATCTTGTTGGCCGCCATCACACGCGCAACTTCTGCCGCATAACGATCCGACAAAAACCGGGTATCAAATCCGATCACAACGCTTGGATCCTGGCTTGCCTCTTCATGAATGAAGTCGGCGATAGCCTGGGCAACCAGACGCAAGTTGTCGAACGTAAACTCTTCACTGATGACGGCACGCCAGCCGTCGGTACCAAATTTTACTGCCATAATATCTCCGGGAAATACCTGGTGTGGTATAGATCTGACAGGTCACCGATCAGGAAGTTCGACCGATCAGCTTTGTGTACAAAGCTACTCCCCATAAGCGAGCATCACAACCAGATCGTTGACATTCGTGCCGGTGGGGCCGGTCGTAATAAGGTGCGGTTCGAATCGTCCCCGACTAGATTCGTCCAGCCGGGCAAAGAAGCTGTGGCTGCCATTGTCTGACAGATGAGCAATAGGATCGATGCCGTAAGAACGAGCCAGTCGCGCAGTCTCGCCTGTAACAACAGCGCCGGCAGCAGGCGTGGGGCCGTCCTCGCCGTCAGTGGCGAAGGTAAAGATCGCCGCTCGCGGCTGCCTCTCCAGAGCTAATGCCGCGGCCAACGCCAGTTCCTGGTTTCGCCCCCCCTGTCCTTTGCCGCGCACGGTCACAGTCGTCTCACCGCCCATTACAAGACAATGGCCAGGGGGCAAGTCGCGGGTTATCCCGGCAGCAAGGCGGCCGATTTCCCGCGCCTGACCATCGAGATGGGCCGTCAACAATTGGCCAATAAAGCCCAACCGGATAGCCGACACCAATGCCGCCGTTGCCGCGCCGCGAACATCACCGATAACAAAATTGCGCACCGACGGCCGTGGCGATTTATGCAAATAACGCGCCTGATTCAATGCCAGCGCCAGCCTGCCCCACTCTTCCCTTTCCATTTGACGGGCAATGTCGTAACGCCCCAGCACCTGGACCGCGCCGACCACCAAATCATCTTCCGGCACCGTCGGCCCACTGCCAATCATGCTGAGTTGATTGCCAATAACGTCGGACAGGATGAGGCTATAACAGGTTGCCGGACCGGCAGCTCGAGCCAGTCCACCGCTTTTGATCCGGTCAACCGAACGACGAACAGCGTTGAGTTCCCTGATCGTGCATCCGCTCTTAAGGAGCAATTCGACCAGCTTCCGCCAATCCGCCAGAGGCAACAACGGCTGGGTCAGCAACGACGAGGTTCCGCCTGAAATGAGACACAGCACAGCATCCTCGCGATGAGCCGCGGAAAGCATTTCAACCACAGCCTTTGTGCCGGCGATGCTTTTCTCATCCGGCACAGGGTGGCCCCCCCAGTAAAATTTGAGAGGTGTATCAGCAAATTCCCGCTCCAGTTCGCTTCGCGCATCCTCGTCAAGCCCGGCAGCCTTGGCGATGACAACCCCGCCTGTCAAATCATTCCCGACCACTCGCATCGCCGCGCGAGTCATTGGAATGGCTGCTTTGCCGGTTGCAACCAGAAAAACACGCCCATGATCGAGGTCTATTCTCTCCGCAGTCATGTCAGGACCAACGACCAGCGTCCGATTCACCTTGTTGAGATGGCGCGCGACTGCGCTTTCAGCATCGGTCGCTCTCAGGGTAGCAGTGACAATCTCATCGACATGACGACGGTAGTCCACAAATCGGGGTTGAACAGCGGGCATCAGAGACATGGGTTCATTACGAGTATAGCATGCAGAATATACCGGCCCACAGCCTAGGTCATTGACATCTCAAGATGTGCAATGTCATTTAATCCCTTCAATCGTGAGTGACCATCAACTGTTACAACCCTGCTAATCGAGGTATTTCCGCCTACCGTCAAAAGCCCATGGCCGCTGGGGGGAAGACCGAGAAGATAGACCAGCGTCGAAAGAATCATCCCGCCATGACTGACCACTGCGACGGTCTGACCCGGATGCAGCGTCAACAACCTTGAGGAGCCGGCCGCTGCTCGCGCCGCAACTGACTCTTGCGGCTCGGAACCTGGTACGCCCGTGATCGGCCCATTGATGCGCGAAGCCCAGGCCTCGGGATACCGCTCGGCAATTTCCTCAGTGGTGAGCCCTTCCAGAGCGCCCAAAGCCCGTTCACGCCAAATCGAATCTTCTACAGGTTCAATGCCAAGTGCTTCGCCCAGAATCCGCGCAGTTTCAGCCGCGCGGTGCAGATCAGAGGTGTAGATAGCGTCGATCTTCCAGGTTGACAGTCGCCGTGCCAGCATTCGAGCCTGTTCCCGACCGCTGTCGGCAAGAGGCGGGTTGGCATTGCCTTGCCAGCGATTTTGTGCATTCCAGATGCTTTGGGCGTGCCGGATAAAGATAAGTCTGGTTTCCATATGACAGGATTGATGAAAGGATTATTCCAAGGACAGGTGCAATTCGTAACGTCAGGCCCTTTTACCCAAATTAACCAGTGCATGACCGTCGATCAGTGTGATCGGTTTATCAGCGGCCCACGCGCGAGCGGCGTCCGAAATCTCGGCCGTCGTCACCAGAAAGCCGTGGACTGCCCGTTCATGAACCATTGTACCGAACAGCTCCCGCACGATGTCAGGCCCGATTGCATGTCGATAACGCTTGCACTGGACGATGGCAGGGCGGCCGTCGGCGCGCATCAAGGCCAGGTCCACACCCAAATCCCCTGCGCGCCCGCGCAACTCGACCTGATACCCGTGCCGCTCAAAGAGGGCTGCCACATAATGTTCGAAGTCACGCGGGCTGAGCGCGTACAGCTCATCCAGCGACATGGCGTATTTATCAGCGCCACGACTTATGCTGCGTTTCTGCCAGAGAACGACGCTCCAAAGTATGACAAGAGTCAGAAATCCGGCGGCGGTCAAGAGACCGAAAAACTCCACCATCACGCCGGGGACACGCTTCCACAATTCGTTCGCCAGGCCATAACGCCACAACACCCAGCCGACGAAAAGTGTTGTGAGCAACGCGAGGAACCAGGTCAGGCGGGTGATCCTTCGCCCGGAGGAGTTATCCCTGTGAGCGAGCGTCGGCGGTTTTGGGGTTGTAGCGTAAACTCTTACTTGCATATTCTTTACAGTCGCGTTTCTTGCGCAACCGGTTGGTATTGTAAGCCTATGAGTTCGTATGCTCAAATTGTGCCTCCAGTTTGCCGGTGTTATAGTTGCCGAAGTTATGGTCACTAAACGTCAATTGGGACTTCTCTTCATCATCATCGGTATCGGCGCGGCCGCGATAATGTTCGCCATGGATATGTTGGGAGCGGGCCAATTCCAGGGCATCGGCCCAGCCCAGCGCCGGGCGCTGCTCGCGGCCGCGTTGGTCGTTTGCGTTGGGCTAACCCTCCTGCCCCTCGGCGACCGCCCAGCCTAACAACACATGCCATGACGCATCACATATCCAGCGCCGTGGAAAGCCACAACTAACCGAACCACTTTACGATCCATGACTACCGCTCAAGCCGTCGAAATCCGTTCTCCCCGGCAAAAAGCTTTCGCCTGGCTGCCAAAAATCATCATCGGCCTGGCTCTTGCGGCCTTCATCGGCTATTTCATCGTTTACTTGATTTATGCCGTCGAGCTTTTTCGCTTCCCGTTTGATTACGATCAGGGCGAGGGCTTTGAACTCATGGACACGGTCTATTTCAGCCGGGGTGAGTGGCCATATCGCGATAATGATTCCTACCCGTTTTATTCATCGAACTATCCGCCGCTGTTCCACGTTGTCATAGTGCCCCTGGTCTGGTTGTTTGGACCTCACTATTGGACCGGTCGGCTGGTCAGCTTTCTGGGCACACTGATTACGGCCGCTGCCATTAGCTGGGCAGTTGCCGGTCGCGGCATGCCGTCACGACGCACCTCCCGGCCGTGGCTTGCCGTCCTTTCCGGTCTGGCCTTCCTGGCGTCCAATTACGTTTATCACGTGGGGCCGCTCTTCAGGCAACACATGTTCATGGTCATGTTCGAGACGCTGGCCATCGTCTGGCTGGCCGTCACCATCGACCGCGAGGAGGCCGACGGCCGACAGCGCAACAAGTCGCTTCTGGTCGTCATGGCTATGTTGCTTGCCGCCGGCTATACCAAGCAATTGGCCTACGCCACAGTCGCCGCCGTCTTTATCTTCCTCTTTCTTCGCAACCCCAAAAGGGCGATCCTCTGGGGAATACCGTTTGCCGCCGTCACGGGTTTGATTTTTCTGGGCATCAACCTCGCCACTAACGGGGAATGGATGTTGAATACAGTCACAGCCAATCTCAACCCATTCATCCCGGGCCAGGCTGAGGGCTTGTTCCGTCAATGGTTCCGGCTGCACACTCTCCTCATTGTCGTCGCGGCGATCTATGCCATATACCAGCTTTACGCGACGCGACTATCAATTTATGCTATCTGGTTTGTTGTCGCCACAATCAACAGCGTGACCGCCGGCAAGTGGGGAGCGGGCGAGTCCTATTTTGCCACGGCGATCGCGGCGGCGTGCATCCTCTCCGGTCTGGCTTTCAAACACCTGCTTGATTGGGCAGAGGATCGAACCTGGTCAACCCGGAATCGCGGATATTGGGTGGCAGTTCTTCTACCTTCCCTGATCGGGCTGCTTTATCTCTGGCAGGCCTCGCGCCTCTTCCATATGCCGACCCACACGCCCGCCCTCGCGGCCATCGCTGAGGCTCTTGGCAGGCCGACCTCGGTCATGATCGCCCCTCAGACTTCGTGTTCCGCAATCAGGCCGGCCGAGCCGATCCCCTACATCGATTCGGCCGGCGTTTCGCTGCTCGGCCGCCCGCCGAACGCGGCCGACAAAGCTGCCGGGGAGCAGATCGCTTCCTTGATCGCTCAGGGCGAGACGGCCGCCTTCAGCGAGGACGCGGGATTCAACCTCTTCATCGGCCGGGATGTCGTCACAAACCCCACGCAGCTCCTCAATCTCTACAACAATAACTCGGTCGACCTGACCGAAATGCTCGCGATGCTCGACCGCCAGGAGTTCGACACCGTCGTCCTGCGCGCCCAGTTTTACCCCGGCCCGGTGCTCGATGTGATCGGTCAACGTTACGAGACGACCGATCTCATTCAGATGAACGGCTTTGTCTATTGTGTGATGCGCCCTCGATGAATCAATATCGCGTCGAACTACCGGCCTTCAACGGCCCTCTTGACCTTCT
>JAHDWL010000148.1 GCA_023384355.1 Anaerolineae bacterium | reverse complement strand
CGTTATAGTTTCCCGCAGCCGGTAATTGCCGGCAACGGGACAAGCAAATGAACGAACCACTACATCCTCGAACCAACGCCCCCATTCATATGCGCATAATACTTTTTCTGGCGGCGATTGCGCTGCTGACGCTGCTACCGGCGGGACGGATCACAGCCATCGAAGGCTACCCCGCGACCCTTCCAGCCAACCCGCCGACCGACCAGATCCTCGTCATGTTTAGCGACGACACCCCCGCGTTCTCGCCGGCCACGATGGCGCGACGCATCGACCGGCTGAGCGAGGCGGCCGGGGCAGAGCTGACTTTCGTGCGGCCGCTTTCCGGCGGCGGCTGGGTGTTTCGCCTGCCTGCGCGCCTGCCGGAACGTGATGTGGCCGCCATGGCCCGCCGGCTGACCGCCCTGCCCGAAGTGGCCATCGCCGAGCCGGATCGCATCCTCACCCATACCGGCGACCAGAACGCGCGGCCGGCCCTCCCGGTCACAGTCTCCCCCCGCGCCGCGAACCAAACGCCCGATGACCCGCAATTCCCCGACCAATGGCATTATGACTTCGTGCCCGGCGTGTCGGAAGGGCTGAATCTGCTCCCGGCATGGGACATCACCACCGGCTCATCCGCTATCGTCGTCGCCGTCCTGGACACCGGCATCCGGCCCCACGCCGATCTCGCCGGGCGAGTTTTACCCGGCTATGACTTCATCACCCCGCCCGACAAGGCCAACGACGGCGACCACCAAAGCCCTGAGAACAGCCGCGACCCCGACCCGTCGGACCCGGGGGACTGGGTTGAAGCCAACGGTTGCGGCCAGCCGCATCAGGCGATGGACAGCTCCTGGCATGGCACCCATGTGGCGGGCACCATCGGCGCAGCGTCGAACAACGGCGAGGACGTCGCCGGCATCGACTGGCAGGCGCAGATTTTGCCCGTGCGCGTCCTCGGCCGCTGCGGCGGCACCTTCTCCGACGTCATCGACGCGATCCGCTGGGCGGCCGGGCTGGACGTCCCACTCGTGCCCGCGAACCCCAATCCTGCGCAGGTGATCAACATGAGCCTCGGCGGCCCCGGCACCTGTTCCACAAACACGTTCATGCAGGCGGCCATCAACGACGCTGCCGCCGCGGGCGTGGTCGTGGTCGTCGCCGCCGGCAATGACACCTGGCTGTCCGATTTCTATACACCGGCCAGTTGCAACAACGTCATTACCGTCGCCGCCGCCAACCGCGCCGGCAGCCTGGCCTGGTACTCGAATTACGGCAGCTCGGTGGAAGTGGCCGCGCCGGGCGGAGAGAATTACCCCACAGCCTCCGACGGCATTTTGTCGACGCTCAACGACGGGCTGACCGTGCCAGGCGACGATATCCTGGCTTTCTATCAGGGAACCAGCATGGCCGCGCCCCACGTCTCCGGGGTGGTCTCGCTGATGCTGTCCCTTAATCCCGATCTCACCCCGGAGGAGGTGAGCGATATCATCCAGACGACGGCGCGTGATTTCCCCGAGAGCGCGGAATGCACGCCCGTCCGCTGTGGCGAGGGGCTGGTCGACGCCTTCGCCGCCCTGAGCGCGCTGGACGGCAATCTCGACGCGCCGGCTCTCGTCGCGCCGGAAGATGGCGCGACCCTGACGACGTCGCAGCCGGAAGTATCGTGGGCGGCCGTCACCGGCGCGGATATGTATCGTGTTGTCATTGCCGGGGACGATTCTTTCGCGACGAACGTCATCGACATGACGGTCGATTCAACCGAATTTACACCGGCCGATCCGCTGCCCGACGGCACCTACTACTGGCGGGTAAAGGCTCTCAATGTGGGTGAAGCCAGCCCGTGGAGCGATGATTGGTCGTTCACCGTGGAGCAAGTCCCGCAATGCGAGACGCCGGGCGCGCCCGATCTCCTCGCCCCGGAAGATGGTCACACCTTCGACGTCGCCGACCAGCCGCTCGCTTTCAGTTGGTCTGCGGCCGAAAACGCCGACGTCTACTCCCTTGCCATCGACACCGATCCCGACCTGTCGGATGCGCCTGTCGTCACTGTCGGCGGACTGGAGCATACGCTCGACGCGCCGCTCGCCCCCGGCGACTACTTCTGGGCGGTGACCGCTG
>JAHDWL010000059.1:12803-17250 GCA_023384355.1 Anaerolineae bacterium | reverse complement strand
TCCGCGCCGCCCTGTCCGCTTTCAGCGAAAATCTTGAATCAATACTGGATCAGATTGTCGCCATACAGCAAATCCCTGCGCCGACCTTCGATGAGGAACGACGAGCAATATATATTGAGGAACAGTTCCATGCCTGTGGGCTTATCGACGTGAGCCGGGATGCGCTGAACAACGTCTACGGTCGATCGGCAGGGGCATCGCCCGCTGATCCCCCAGTGATTCTCACCGCCCACCTGGACACCGTCTTCCCGATTGAGACTGATCTGACTGTTCGGCGGGACAGCGCAATTCTCTACGGGCCGGGAATCGGCGATAACTCGACCGGGGTGGCCGGGTTGCTGCAAATAGCTGGCGCGCTTCGTGAGCATAACCTCGTCCACGCGGCCGATATTTACTTTGTGGCCAACGTCGGCGAGGAAGGTCTGGGCGATTTGCGGGGGATGCGGGCCGTGGTCGACCGGTTCGGTGGTCGGGCAACTTACGTTGTTGTTGAGGGAGGCCTTTACGGAAAACTCATTCATCAGGCGGTAGGGGTACGACGCTATCACGTCACCGTGACTGCTCCCGGAGGTCATTCGTGGGGCGGTTTTGGCGCGGATAGCGCCATTCATGTGCTGGGCCAGTTGATAGTCGATATCGATCATTTGAATGTCCCGACCATTCCCAAGACGACCTATAATGTCGGCATCATCCGTGGCGGCATTTCGATTAATTCGATCGCTAACGCGGCCGAACTTTGGCTCGACTTGCGTTCGGAAGGGTCGGCGGAACTTGGACAACTGGTCAGGGATGTGGTAGAGATCGTCGATTCGCGGAACCGGCAATACGCCGCCGAGGGCAGGTCGGTGGAAATCGTGATGGAGCAGGTCGGCGATCGGCCGGCGGGAAGCATCGACCGGCAATCGCCGGTGGTCGCCTGTGCCGAGACCGCCCTGCGTCTCATGGGGTGCGAAGACGTCCACTACGTTGCCAGCAGCACCGACGCCAACATCCCGTTGAGTCGAGGCTACCAGGCAGTTTGTCTGGGACTTACGGTCTCGGGAAACTCGCACCGCCCTGACGAATTTGTCGACCCGGCAAACCTGCCGGCCGGATTGGGCCAGTTGTTACTGGTAACGCTGGCGATTGCCGGCTAATTCGTGAAAAAAACACCAATAACTATTGAATAATGAGGGAGATTGTCCCATGGAATTTGAATTAACGGCCGAACAACGGGCGCTGAAGGAAGTAGTCCATGATTTTGTGGCTCGCGAAGTTCGTTCGCGTGCACGACATACAGATGAGGCGAGCGAATTCAACTGGGAGGCCACGCGGAAGATGGGGCCGCTCGGCTTGCTTGGGCTGGAAGTGCCGGAAGAGTATGGCGGCGCGGCCCTCGACGCGATCAGTGTGGCCATCGTTATTGAAGAGCTTGGTTGGGGTTGCGGTTCCACAGCTCTGGCTATCGCCGCCCATAACGGGCTGGGGCTGGGGCCTGTCGTGGCATACGGCACCGAGGAACAAAAGCGGCGCTGGCTTCCGCACCTGACCAGTGGCAAGGGCAAGTTGGCGTGTCTCAGTCTGACGGAACCGGGGGCCGGGTCGGACCTCAAGGGCGGCGTCCGTACCCGTGCTGTCCCGGAGGGCGACTCGTGGATCATCGACGGGGCGAAAATGTGGATGACCAACGCCTCGATATCTGACCTTATGGTTGTGCTTTGCCGGACGGGTGACGGCGGCAGTCACGGGCTGAGCCATATCCTGGTGCCGACGGACACACCGGGCATCACCATTGGCCCGCCGGAAAAAAAGATGGGTTTGCACGGCTCGCCCACCCACGCCGTAACTTTTGATGAGGTGCGCGTGCCGCGCGAAAATCTGCTTGGTGTCGAAGGACGCGGATTGCCCCAAACTCTGGCGACCCTGGACAGCGGCCGCGTCGGCATCGGTGCGCTGGCAATCGGCTTGGCACAGGCGGCTTATGAAGAGGCCATGAAATACGCCAAGCAGCGCGAGGCTTTCGGCGAGCCAATCGCCAATTTCCAGGCTATCCAATGGATGCTGGCCGACGCGGCAACGGAGATAGAGGCGGCGCGGCTGATGGTGCACAAGGCGGCGTGGTTGAAGGGGTTGAAGCGCCCGTACAGCGCCATGGCGTCGATGGCCAAGCTCTTTGCCACGGAGGTCAGCGAACGGGTGTGCCGCAATGCCATCCAGATTCATGGTGGCTACGGCTACAGCTCCGAGTTCGAGGTTGAGCGCATGTATCGCGACACTCGCCTGATGACGATTGGTGAGGGAACAAGCGAGATTCAGCGCCTCGTCATCGCCCGTCACATTCTGTCATAGGATCAACCTGGCGCGGCGGTAATTACCAAAAAACAGCCGGATTGGGTAATTCGCCCAATCCGGTTTTTTTGTTTGTGTCGGCCCGCTGCCATGGGAGGCGGCCAGCCTGTCAGGGCATGTGTTGCGGCCGCGGGAAAGGTGTCGGCATGGGTTGTGACTCCAGATAAAGAAATGTGGGCGTGGGCTGCATGAAAATGCTGGGATCAATCTCGCCGATGCCGGGAGTGTAGATGAAATAGTGGCTGGTGGCGTAGTCGCGCATCGGCAGGATGAGAAGGTGCGCCCGCTGGGCGATGCCGCCGAACTGTGCTCCCAGATACCACACAGCCGCCCCTTTCAGCTGCGGGTAGGCGGCATAGAGCCACGACGCCCAGGCCATATCTTCAACGCCGGCCGTAGGTTCCGGCACATCGCTGTACTCCCATCCCCATTCGGTGATCAGGACGGTAGGCCGGGGAATACCGTATTTGTCACATACCGCGAACAAAGCCTGGAAGCGGCCGACGAGGTATGGGTAACCGGCGGTGATGTAATCGGCGGTGAGACTGTATTCATGGAGTGCCACTCCGACCTGGTCCGGATGCTCCCCGGCATAGCGCAGGAACTCCAGCATGGCTGGATGCTCCCAGTCTTCCGGCTCTGGAACACCTGTCGAGAAGGCAAACGCCGCGTAGTGGTAGCCTTCGGCCACGGCAAGCTTGGCCGTGGCAAGCGAGAATTGTCCGAGTCGCTCAATTTGCAGCTCACCGTTGCTGCCGTAGCGTCCCGGTTCGTTCAGCGTTTCCAGCCAATAGTACTCTTTTTCCAGGACGGCTGGCACGTTGTCACGGTTCAGCTGCCAACTGACGGCTGCGGCTTCCTCGGGGGAAAGGTTCAGGTTATAGAATGGCGCTTCGTACTTGGGCTCCGTCAGGCGAAACACAAGCGTGTGATCGACGAACCGTCCGGCGGCTTCGTTGGCTTTCATGATGTTTTGGGCTATCTCTATTGGGCCGGCATTATCGGTGCTCTTCAGGAAAAACGGCACCCCGGCCGCGTTCAGATCAACCATCCACTCTCCGATTCCGGTTGCGTTGCCACCGGGACCGGTGTGGAAGCCGACCTTGGCGTACGCAAGATCGAGACCTTGTGCCTGGGCGGTGGCTCGCGCACCGTCGAAGTCGACCGGACGCAAGGCCACGACGACGGTCGGCGCCGGCAGAGGCGGTCCGATGACAGGCACGGTAGGGGTCGGTGTCGGCTCTGGATCGATATCGAATATCGGCGCGATGTAGGCAGCTGGCGTTTCCTCCACAGCGGCCGAGGCGAATGCGCCTGCGACAAGCGCGAACGGTTCAGGCGTAGCCTCGTCTTCCGTATGCGAACTAACCAACGCGGGCGTGGGCAGTTCACCGACAACGGCGTTGATGGCAGCACAACCCGCTGCGCTCAACAGAATTCCGGTCGCTACCAGAAACAAAATCGCAGCGAAGCGACGTGATAGTCTCGTTGAAGTCTCGGTGTCACTTGATTTCAAGGGCGTGTCTCCTGATCGAATCACAGTTCCAGGCGTCATTGAGTTTGACGCCAGGATTGATCCGCTTATGGGAACTGCATATCGATCTACCTGCCATTGTCTGTTTAACTATACCCCACTTTTTCAGGTCGTGGGTGCGGGAAAGTAAAAAAATAGCTATGCATCCTGGAAGGGGAACGCCGGCCGGCATAGGCGATGTCCGTTAGTCGACGTATTGCGCGACCGCATCGGAAGTGATTGGACTATAATGGATTGCATGACAGAACGTGATCAGAGAGGCAACGCACGGGTGATGTTGCTGACGACGGTTCGATCCTATCGACTGGAGGCCTTTCGAGCTGCCGCCGCTCGCGCCGGTGTGGCGATGAGCATCGGGATCGATCTGCCGAAGGAACTGGCCGAACAGTGGCCCGATGCCCTGCCATTGAATTTTGCCGATGTAGACGAGTCTGCCCATCGTATCGTCAAATTTGCGGCCGAGCACCCCCTGGCGGCTATTCTGTCGGTCGATGACAGCGGCAGCCTTGTCGCGGCCGCGGCCAGCGCGGTGTTGGGCTTGCCGCACAATAATCCATTCGCGGCCGAGGCGGCGCGAGACAAGAG
>JAHDWL010000059.1:0-12703 GCA_023384355.1 Anaerolineae bacterium | reverse complement strand
CGGCGAGACGCCGGAGGTGGTGGAGGAGGCGCTACGCGAGTCTCACCGCCGCTTGCGGTTCCAAATTGACCCTTTGTTGCCGGTGCTGATGCTATGACGAACGACGTATGGTGGCCCCGCAAGTCTTAGCCTTCCAGCAATAGCGCTTCCGGGTCCTCCACCAACTCTTTCACTCGCACCAGGAATTGTACCGCCTCGCGGCCGTCGACGATGCGGTGGTCGTAGCTCAAGGCCACGTACATCATCGAGCGGATAACGATTTGACCGTCGCGCACGAGCGGTCGCTCCTGGATGTTGTGCAGTCCCAGGATGGCGACCTGCGGCGGGTTGAGGATTGGTGTGCTCAGCATGGAGCCGAAAACGCCCCCGTTGGTGATCGTGAAGGTGCCGCCGCGCAGGTCATCCAGCGAGAGCGTCCCGTCGCGAGACTTGGTCGCGAAATCCCGCACCTCGGCCTCGATCGCGGCGAACGATTTGCGGTCGGCGTCGCGAATGACCGGAACCACCAGGCCCTCTTCCGCGCCGACGGCGATGCCGATGTCGTAATAATGCTTCAGGATGATCTCGTCCCCCTGAATTTCGGCGTTCAGACGCGGGAAGGCTTGCAGCGCGCCGATGCTGGCCTTCACGAAAAATGAGGTGAAGCCGAGCTTGACGCCGTGCCGGTTGACAAATGATTCCTGTCGCCGCTTTCGCAGGTCCATCACGGCTCCCATGTCGATCTCGTTGAAGGTCGTGAGCATGGCTGCTGTATGCTGGGCCTCCACGAGTCGCTGGGCGATTGTCCGCCGTCGTCGCGACATGCGGACACGCTCCTCGCGGCCATCTGCCGTCGGGGGGAAGATGGGTACTGCTTGCGCTTGGGGTGTTGGGCTTTTTGGTAGTTCGACCGGTTGCGGGACAGGCGCAGGTTGCGCGTCAATACGTGCAGAGATGTCCTGCTTCGTCACCCGGCCGCCAGCGCCACTACCGGTTATCTGGGTCAGGTCAACTCCCACGGCCTCAGCCATGCGCCGAGCTACCGGTGTGGCGTTTTCTTTTTCTGAGACTGTTGCAGAGGTGGTTTCGGCCGTATTTGCCGGCGCAGGCGATGTGCTTTTATCGCCTGACCGACCGCCCTGGGTCGCTCCGTTGGTGTCTATAGTGCCCAGTACGTCCCCGATCTTCACGTCGCTCCCGGCGGGTTGCAGAATGTTGGTCAAGACGCCGATGGCGGTTGCGCCGACCTCGACATCGACCTTGTCAGTCTCCAGTTCGACGACCACGTCGCCGATATTGACAGGATCGCCGACCTTGACACGCCATTCGCCTACCGTTGCCTCTACCACTGATTCGCCCAGTTCGGGCACCAAGATATCTGTTGTCATGCGATTGTCACCTCGTCAGGTAGTTCGTACGCCCGGTCGATCAGGGTGGCCTGATGTTGGACGTGCATGCTCATGGTGCCTTCGGCCGGGCTGGCGCGGCGTGGGCGAGCGATGAGCTGAAGCGGTAATTTGCCGTTGAGCAGGCGTTGCAGGCGCTGGCTGATGGAATCCCAGGCACCGGCATTGGCCGGCTCTTCCTGTAACCAGACGACCTCGGTCGCGTTGGGATAGGCGTCGATCACTTGCGTCAGTGCCTCGGTTTCCAGTGGATAGAGCTGCTCGATGCGCACGAGGGCGAGGGCATTTTGGCTCACGCGGCGGGGATCGGCGATCATGTCGATGTAGATTTTGCCGCTGCACAGGATGATCCGGCGAACGGCGTCGCGATTGGCGGCCGCTTGCTGATCGTCGATGACGGGTTGCCATTGTCCCTCGGCCAATTCCCGCAACGATGAGTAAACCTTTGTGTTGCGCAGCAGGCTCTTGGGAGTCATGACGATTAGCGGCAGCGGGTCGGTGGTCAGGAGGGCCGCTTGTCGTCGCAGCAAATGGAAGTATTGCGCGGCCGTTGTCGCGTTGGCGATGCGGATGTTCATCTCGGCCGCGAGTTGCAGGAAGCGCTCCAGTCGGCCGGTCGAATGATCCGGCCCTTGGCCTTCATAGCCATGGGGCAACAGCAGGACCAGCGAAGACTTTAGTTCCCACTTGGCGTTGCCGGAGGTGAGATATTCGTCGATGATAGCCTGGGCAGTGTTGACGAAATCGCCGTATTGCGCTTCCCAGATCGTCAATCGTTCCGGCGCCTGTATGCTGTAGCCGTATTCAAAGCCGATAGTGCCCGCTTCGGAGAGTGGACTGTTGCGCACTTCAAACGCAGCCCTGGCCTGGGGTAGATTCTGCAAGGGGATATAGACGGCTCCCGACGTTTCATCGCGGAGCACGGCATGGCGATGGCTGAAGGTACCGCGTTCGACGTCCTCGCCTGTTAGCCGGATGGCAGTGCCGTCGGCCAGAATAGTGGCGAAGGCCAGCGCCTCGGCCGTCGCCCAGTCGACCGTTTTTGCATCGGGGTCGGCGAACATGTCGTGACGGCGATCGAAGGTGCGCGCCAGTTTTTTGTTCAGATGGAAGTTTGTGGGTAACCGGAGCAACTCGGCGTTGAGGTCAACCAGTAACTCGGACGGGACATCCGTGCGTGCGTGCCGGGCTGCGCCACCGGGGGGTGGCGGTAATTGCGGCTCAAGCGCGGCGGGCGGCTCAGGCGGCAGCGACTGATAGATATGGTTAAGCGCTTCGATTTGACTGTTGAAGAGTTGCTCGCTTTCCTCCGGCGTCACTACTCCGCGTTTTGTCAGTTCATCCGCCCACAGCTTGCGCGCTGTGGGGTGATTGTCGATAGCTTCGTACATTCGTGGCTGCGTGAAGCGCGGCTCGTCACCCTCATTGTGCCCGTAGCGGCGATAGCCTACGAGATCGATCACGAAATCGGTGGCGAATTTTTGCCGGTAGGCGCAAGCGAGGCGAGCCACCTCGACGCATGCTTCGGGATCGTCGGCGTTGACGTGGACGATGGGGACCTTGAACCCCTTGGCCAGATCGCTGGCGTAGAGGGTGCTGCGCCCTTCCCACTGCGATGTCGTGAAACCGACCTGGTTGTTGGCGATGATGTGGATTGTGCCGCCGACGCGATATCCGCGCAGGCGCTGCAAGTTCAGCGTCTCGGCCACAATCCCCTGGCCGGGGAAAGCCGCGTCGCCATGGATGACGATTGGTAGAACGACTTGCGGATCGAAATAGGGGCGCCCGGGCTGTTCGGTGTGGGTGCCGGCGGCGCGGGCCATCCCGGCGATGACCGGGTTGACGTGCTCCAGATGGCTCGGGTTGGGGACCATAGTGACGACCAGATCGACCGGACTCTTGCCGGTGAGTGAACGACTGGCCCCGGCGTGGTACTTGACGTCACCGGTCCAGCCAAGAAACTCGCGCGCCGGATGTTCGTCGCCGGCAGTGTCGCGGAACTCCTGCAGAATCTCGGTGTAGGGTTTGTGAAGGATGTGGGCCAATATGTTCAGGCGGCCGCGGTGGGCCATACCGATCAGGATTGCATAGATGCCGGCGTCGGCCGATTCGCCCAACATGATGTCGAGCATCGGCACCATCATATCCAGTCCTTCAACAGAGAAGCGGGTTTTGCCGGGGAAAATTCGGTGGAGGAAGTGTTCGAATGCCTCTACCTTGGTTAGCTGCTCCAGCAGGCGGCGAGGGTCGAGCGGGTCGTTGGGTGGGCGAAATCGGCGGGTTTCGGCCGCTTCGCGAAGCCAGGCGCGTTCGTCCGGCAACCGCATATGATCGTAATCGTAGCCGATTGATGTGGAGTAGATCTCGCGCAAGCGAGCGATTGCTTCCAGGGCATTGGTCGCGCCTTCAGCCGGTTTGCCGCCGATTAGACTGGCCGGCAAGGCGCGCAGGTCAGCTTCGGTGAGGCCGTGGTCAGAGGGGTGGAGCGCCGGATCGCCGGGAGGGTCGGCCAAGCCTAGCGGGTCGATATGGGCGGCGAGGTGACCGTATTCCCGGATGGTTGTGGCCAGGTTAACCGTGGCCATAACCTTGTCTGCCTCCGGCACGATAATTTCGCCGGAGGGCACAGCAGGTTGGCCTTCAGCCGGGGGTTGCCACCGCTCGAATGCCGCCCGGGTTGCGGGGTCGACACTGTTGGGATTGGCGCGAAAGCGATCGTAAAGTTCGAGTACGTAACCGGCGTTGGGGCCGTGAAACTCATGCCAAAGATCCATGCCGGGATATTAGCATGTTTTGGGAAACGATCACTTTAAGGGTGACCTAACATAAACGAACTGATCTCTTGTGGGCGACGGCTATCGCCATGAGCTAGATATTAACTACGCAGCGCTGACGCCAACCCAGAAGTGGTGGGGCAACACCGTTCGTGTGCGTTGAACTTTTACCTGGCCGATATTGAGTTCTTCTTCGGTGAAGGTGGCGGTGTTGACCAGACACAGGTCAGGTGTTGTTCCGTATTTTTGCCGGTAATATTCCACCGCGCGTTCGACTTTCTCGTCGAGAGTTCGCCGCGCGTCCGCATCCAGCCAAAGCATTCCGGTATTCATGATTGACCTCCAGGGATCGATAAAATTCACGAAATAAACTAAAACGGAATTGAATCGGGATCGTCTATCTCCGTTGATAAGGTTTCGTTGCCAATATCGACAACACCACCCCGTACTGAAAATGTGACGGGTGGGGTTTGCCCGCTTGCCTTGTTGAAAGTCACCCGTGGCTGGGCGCTGTATTGGTGGGCCAATAGTCTGGGACCGGCTGGTCGAGCGAGGTCAAATAGAGCATGGTGAAGATCGTAGTCGCCGATATGGGCTGCCTGGAAATATGTGACTTTGTCTCCGGTTGAAATCAGGAAGTCGCCTTCGCCGTAAAGCATTGAAGCTTGCTCAAGGGTTGCACCACCGAACCTTCTTGCGGCCGTATTATCCTTAATACGTCCGGCGATGCGGATTGAGAGGCAGGACTTGATGGTGGAATCTATATATGGTGAATCAGGGCGTTCGGTGGCCATGACAAGATGGATACCCGTCCGTGAGCCATATTGCAACAGGCGAATGAAAGCGCTCTTAGTAATGGCACCGGCATGTTCAAAGAACGCTTCGAGGTGATCGATGAAGATGATGAGGTGTGGGGTTTGTATCGATTGCTGATGACGATAGGTCATCTCCTCATCCAAAAATTCAATGATAGTGATCCCGGAGTCCATACCGAAAGCAGGGTCTGAAAGCATGTGGGGTAAATATCCCAGAGGGAGCAAAGGACTGTCGTGAGCAGTGGGTTGCTCATCATTGTTCCACGCCGGGTCGATTATCTGGAGTTGACATTGCGCCTGACGGGTCGTCATGGCAATAGCGGTCGCCATGGCGCGCAATAATGAGGTCTTCCCTGCGCCTTTGTCTCCCGCGATCATAATATGGCTCATACGACTTGTCGGAAAATTGAGTAACACCGGCTGACCGCCATCGGCCAGACCGATGGGAATAGTCCTGGGTGGCAAAGAAGAGGTGGAGGCCAGGAGCTTCAGGAGCGGCACCGGCGGATCATCCGGTCGGGAGACGTTCAATTGCCAACGGTCGTTCTCACGTGATACGGCCACGTCGTTGACGCCGAGAGCAGTAATCAAATCGTCCTTTAGACCCCGAATACGCTCGATCCCGGCGTGGATCTGGGTCTGCAAGTTGAATTGAACCACTCGCGAATGCACCGTGCCGCCGGTAACTGAAGCCGGCACTTGATGATGACTCAGGACGCGGTTAATCTGCTGTGCCTGGACGTCCAGTTGGTGTCGCAATCTGGCCTCCGATGGACGTTCTGATTCCGGTACGTTGCTCATTGTTTTCCGATACGAACTGTTGTTCTATAAATAAATCAAAAAAAGGGCGGCCCTGCTGGACCAACCCTCAACAGCTTTCTCTTTAAGGTTATGCGGTTTGCCGCAGAACCATCAGGACGCGGCCCTGGATCTGTACCTCAGCCGGGTCGACGTAGATCGCGTCCATCGTTGGATTGGCCGGTTGAAGGCGAACACGGCCTCCTTCGTTATAGAAGTGTTTCAACGTTGTGGTGTCGTTGCGGAGCCAAACGGCTACCATTTCTCCGTTGCGAGCTTCGTATTGCGGTTTCATAATAACGATATCGCCATCGTTGACCATCGCGTCGATCATCGAGTCACCGCGGACGCGAAGGGCGAAGAGTCCTTCCGGTTTTTCGGAAAGCATGGCGCGGCTCAGCTCGACCGCGTCTTCCTCATCATAAGTGCCGAAGCTGTCGTTACCGGTGGTCACCGGCTTGCCGGCCACGATGTCGCCGACGAGGGGGATCTTGACCAGTCGCTCGACGGCATTGCGAATGTTGGTCGCGGCCTGGGCGACAGAATGGGCGAAACCATCCGCCTTGTCGGTGAGTCGCAGTCCACGGGAGACGTCGGGGTCGCGGTCGAGATACCCTTTCTCTTCAAGTTTTCCGAGATTATAATTGACGACCGAGGTGGAGTTAATGCCGACAGCCTTGCCGATTTCCCGAATAGTAGGGGGGCGGCCGTGCTCATCCATATACCCCCGCGTGAAATAGAGGATATTTTGCTGCCGTTTGGACAATGGTTTTTCACTCATGGTTAAATTCTCCTTTTAGCCCAGCGGCGGAATCCAGCTTCACGCAGGTAAACCGCTCATTTGTTCTGAGTATAACACGAACACATGTTCGCTGTCAATAGGTTTAATTATGAGATTCAAAGATTTCATGTTTCCATCCCGGCGCTCGCCGGTAGTTGCCCGGCATGGTTTGGTGGCGACCAGCCAACCTTTGGCCGCGCAAGCAGGGTTGGACGTGCTCAAGGCGGGTGGGAACGCCATCGACGCGGCGATCGCCACGGTGGCGACGTTGTGTGTAACGGAACCTTGCTCCACGGGCGTCGGTGGCGATGCATTCGCGCTGATATGGTCGGCCGAGGACGAGCGGCTATTCGGTCTAAACGCCAGCGGCCCGGCTCCGATGGCGTTGACGGCTGATCTCGTGCGCGGCCGGGGTTACTTGACCTTTCCCACACACGGCGGTTTGCCGGTGACGGTTCCAGGAGCAGTGCGCGGCTGGCAACTGGCGCTGGAGAGGTTCGGGACAATGGGGCTGGATCGACTGTTGGCTCAGCCGATCGATTATGCCCGCAATGGCTTCCCGGTCAGCCCGACAATCGCCCAAGCGTGGAACAACTCAACGGGGTTGCTGGCCCGGTTGCCCGACTCGCAGCGGGTGTGGCTGCCGGTCGGGCGCGCGCCCCGCATGGGCGAGCTCTTCAGGAACCCGGAATTCGCCGGGACCTTGCAGGCTTTGGCCGAGAGAGGTTACGATGCACTTTATCGCGGTGATATTGCGGCCCAGATCGCCGCGGCCGTCCGCGCCGACGGTGGCGTGATGACTGAGGAGGACCTGGCCGGTTACCTTGCTGAATGGGTGGAACCGATCGCCATCGATTACAAGGATGGGTATGCCTTTCACGAGATACCGCCGAACGGGCAAGGCCTGGCGGCGTTGCTGGCGCTAAATATCGCACGCGGGTTTGACCTGCGCCATATGGCCTATGGTTCGGCTGACTATTATCACGTGCTGATCGAGGCGATGAAGCTCGGTTTTGCTGACGCTCATGCCTATATCGCCGATCCGCGGCAGGCGGCCGTGCCGGTTGAGGGGTTGCTCAGCCAGCGATATACCCGGGAGCGCCGGGCGCTGATCGACGGCGAAACCGCTCTGTGGCCGGAACCGGGCAAACCTGACGGCCACGGCGACACGGTCTATCTGACTGTGGCCGACGAAGCGGGCAACATGGTAAGCTGGATTCAAAGTCTCTACATGGGTTTCGGCAGCGGCATCACCGCCGGGCGAACAGGTATCCAGTTGCAGAATCGGGGGGCAAACTTCAGCCTGACGGCGGGACATCCAAACGAGGTCGCGCCGGGTAAGAGGCCGTACCATACTATCATCCCGGGTTTTATCACCCGCGACGGGCGGCCGTGGACCAGCTTTGGCGTGATGGGCGGCTTCATGCAGCCGCAAGGCCACCTTCAGGTAGGCGCGAACCTGGTGGAGTTCGGCATGGAACCGCAGGCGGCACTCGATGCGCCCCGGTTCAATTGGCTGCAAGGTCGCGAGGTGGCGCTGGAGGCGGCCATAGGCGACGACGTGCGCGGGGAGTTGGCGCGGCGGGGGCATGCGCTGCGGCCGAAGGGCGAGCCGTTGCATTACGGTGGCGGGCAGATCATTCTGCGAGATGAAGAGAGCGGCGTACTCATCGGCGGCAGCGAGCCGCGAAATGACGGGGCGGCTGTGGGTTGGTAGGAATGAGTTAAATACCAGGATTGAGAAGAGGGGCTAGGGTGTAGGGGTGGTATAACGCCTTGCAGATCAGCGATTGGCAAGGTTCCAGGTTGCGGCTATAATTTGTAACTGTTCGCGGAGAGGTCGCATAGTCTGGCCTAGTGCGCACGATTGGAAATCGTGTATCCTGAAAGGGATCGCGGGTTCGAATCCCGCCCTCTCCGCCAGATGGATCACAAAATCGGCGCGGATTGAGGAAGTATCCCAATCCGCGCCGATTTGTATTTCGGGTGAGAGCTGGCCGTCTAGGCAGTTGTTTTAACGCCCATCGCCTCGACGACCAGTTCGGCCACATCCAGGACCTGCATGGTGTCGCCGTGCTCGCGGTTGGCGTCGCTCATCATCGTGTTGCAGAAAGGGCAGCCGACAGCGAGGATGGACGCGCCGGTGGTCTGGGCTTCGCGGAAGCGTGTACCGTTGACCGTCTCACCGGTGGTGCCGTGTTCCTCCTCCTTCCAGTATTGGGCGCCACCCGCGCCGCAGCAAAACGAATCCTTGCCGTGCCGCGGCATCTCCAGTAGCTCCAGTCCGGCCGAGGCCAGCGCAGTTCGTGGCTCTTCGACGACCCCGTTGTGGCGGCCGAGGTAGCACGGGTCGTGGAAGGTAGCCTTCTCCAGCGTTTTGCCGTTCAACTTCAACTTGCCTTTGCCGATGAGATCGGAGATGAGCTGGGTGTGGTGGAAGACGGTGTAGTGACCGCCCATCTCGCCATACTCCTTGCCGATGGTGGTGAAGCAGTGGGGGCAGCTGGTGACAATGCGTCGTTCGTTGGCTTTGGCGGCGTCGAGGGTTTCGATATTGGCCTCAGCCATGGCCTGGAACAGCGGTTCATTGCCCGCGCGACGAGCTGAATCGCCGGTGCAGGTCTCGTCATCACCCAGGATGGCGAAGCTGACACCCGTCTCGTGAAGGATGGTCGCCAGCGCGCGGACCGTCTTTTGTGCATCAGGGTTAAACGCGCCGGCGCAGCCGACCCACAGCAGATACTCGTAATCGGGGTTCTCGGCCACGGTGGGCACCTCGAAAGGCAGCGGGATGGTCCAATCCATGCGGCTCTGCTGTGCCTGCCACGGATTGCCCATGCGCTCCATGCCGATAAACGCGCCCTTGAGCTGTTCGGGGAACTCGCTCTGCATCATGACCTGGTCGCGGCGAATCTCCATGATGTCGAGCATGGGGGTGTTGCCGACAGGGCAGACCTCGATGCAGTGACCACAGGCGGTGCAAGCCCAAACCGCGCTCTCGCTGATGGCGAAGTCGAGGAGGGGTATGCCGTTAGCCGATCCCCCGGCGAGATCGATCAGGTTCTCGCGCGTGTAATAGCGTTTATTGATCTCCAGCGCTGAGGGAGACAGCTCCTTGCCGGTGTTGTAGGCGGGGCAGACTTCCTGGCAGCGGTTACACATGATGCACGCAAAGGCGTCGAGGACCTGCTTTTTGGACAGGTCGAAGAGGCTGTTGGCGCCGAACTGCTCGACGGTCTCATCGTCGAGGTCGAGTTTTTTCATCTGGCCCAGGTAGTTGCGTTCCGGGCTGGTCATGAAGTTGAGTGGTCCCATGAACAGGTGAGCGTGCTTGGTGTAGGGGAAATAGGGCAGGAAGATTAGAATGAGACCAATGGCCAACCACCAGAAGAGATGCCAGCCGAAGGTCAGCGCCGCGGGCGACAGCCCACTGAGGAAGGTGGCTGCGATGGAATTGGCGACTGGCTGCCACGGATCGGAGCCGTGCAGGGCGACTGCGAACGACGCACTGAGCAAACGGGAGCCGACGTGGGTCAAGATGAACAGACCGACGACAAGTGAGTCGACGGCGATGCCACCCTCCCGGACGCGGTCCATCAGCTTGACGTTCCCGCGGGTTTTCAGGGCCGGGTCGTGGGCGGCGAAGCGGCGCAGCAGGAAATAGACGACGCCAATGATCACCGCCGCGGCGAACAGATCAGCAGCAAGGCGATAGATTTGGCCGATAATATTGTCCGGGAAGAAGGCAAAGCTGGGGAAGATGCCTTCGAGGACATCGATGACGTTGACCAGGCCGTAGAAGATGAAGCCGAAGGCGACGCCGTAGTGAAATAATGAGGTCAGTTTTCGGTGGCGTATGATGCGGCCTTGGGTGATGAGGGCCATGGCGCCGGTTACGACGCGACGGGGAAGCTCGTCGAGATAGAGCTCGCCCTGGCCGCGGTTGATGACACGGGCCATCAATGTGAAAGTATTGGCCGTTGCCACAAGGCAGATGGCGACCAACAGCAGGAACATGAATAGTTCAAAATTTGACAGCATGTTCTGGTCCTCTCCTTATCGCCGGCGGGGAGGCTCGGCGTTGTCAATGGGCCGGATGATCGTGTGCGGAAGTGTATCTCGTGTGATGGTGCAGGCAAGTTGCGCGCTAATTCAGAACACGATCCGGTGAATGCCCAGTTCCATAAATTATAGCGTGAATTTGACGCACTGCATCATAACAAATGTCATGAATTTGGGGTGATTCCGGGCATCCAGCGTCCGATACCGCTCCGATTTTCCTACGTCGTTACAGCGCCCGAACACAGTTCGTTATAATCGGCGGCCATGGAATCCGATAAATTCAACGGCCGCCTCTGGGCCGGACGCGCGCTGGTCACTCTTGCGCTGGTGGCCGTTCTCGTGGCTCTGTGGCCGAACGCGACTTCCCTCTACGACCTGACCGGCGAGGAGGAGCTACGCGGGCAAGTCGCTGGTATCGTTCATTGGCTGAACACTGCCGTGCGGCCGCAGCCGAAGCTGGATACGGCGGCCGTCGCCGGATCTCCCCACGCCTTTCCGACGGTGTCGGCGTTTGGTGTCAACACGTTTTTGCAACAGGAGGCGGAGGAGGTCAAGCGTGAAGAGAGTCTGGACATGGTGCGCGACGCGGGGTTGCGCTTCATCCGGCAGGAGTTCACCTGGGAGGACATCGAGATCCACGGCAAGGGGGATTTTGTGGACCGGCGCAACGACCCGGCGGGGGTGGATGCGTGGCTGAAGTATGACCACATCGTGGAACTGGCCGAGGCGCGCGATTTGCAGATCATCGCCCGGCTGAGCAACCCGCCGGCCTGGAGCCGGGTTGCGGGCGACGACGCAGGCGAGAAAGCGCCGCCCGACGACTTCAACGACTTCGGCGACTTCGCGGCGGCCGTGGCCGAGCGGTATCGCGGTCGCATTCGTTATTATCAGGTATGGAACGAGCCGAACGGCAACGAGGAGTGGGGCTTGCAGAATGTGAATCCGGAGGCATTCACCGAGCTGCTGTGTGTGGCATATGAGCGCATCAAGGCGGCCGACCCGGAAGCGGTGGTGCTTGCCGGTGCGCTTACACCGACGGTGGCCAACGACGGCGGCCATATGAACGACCTCATCTTTCTGGAGCGCATGTATGCCGCCGGGGCCGGGGCGTGTTTCTACTTAATGTCGGCCCATGGTTATTGATTGTGGTCAGGCCCGACCGACCAACGACTGCGGCCGACGGTCATCAATTACCCGCACAACCTGTTCCTGCGCGACATCATGGTGCGGCATGGGGACGCGGCCAAACCGATCTGGATCAGTGAGATGGGCTGGAACGTGGCCCCGGAGGATGTGCGGCCTGATTTCGGCCGGGTGACCGAGGAGCAACAGGCGCGTTATGCCGTCGGCGCTTTTCAGCGAGGGCAGGAGGAGTGGCCGTGGGTGGGTGTGAACAGCTACTGGTTCCTGAAGCGCCCGGCGGATTGGGAGATCGATCAGGCATGGTACTACTTCCGCATGCTTGAGCCTGATTTTACGCCGCTGCCGGTGTATGGGGCGGTGGCCGAGTATGCTACAGGCGAGCCGAAGTTGTCGCCGATGCCGGGCTGGAAGTATAGCTGGATGGCGGCGCGGCCATATCTGTTCATTTTCGGGTTGGCGGTGTTGTTCTTCAGCCTGTTGCGGGCGTTGACCCCACGAGATGCCGCATGACGACCCGGCGACTGCTGCCGGTGGCCGTGTTTGTGCTGCTGCTGGCGACCCTCCTGCGCTTTCACCTGTTAGAGGCCCAATCCTTTTGGAATGACGAAGGCAACAGTGCGCGGCTGAGCGAGCGCCCGGTTGCGGCGATCATCGAGGGGACGGCGAGCGATATCCACCCGCCGCTCTATTATCTGGCGCTGCGCGGCTGGCGGGAGCTGGTGGGGGAGACGGAGTTCGGTTTACGGTCGCTGTCGGCGTTTGCGGGGGTGCTCGTGGTGGCGGTGGTGATCGCGTTGGGAAGGTGGGAAAGGGAGAAAGGAAGAAGGGGAGAAGGGGAGAAGGGGAGTAGAGGAGAAGGAGTTGGGCCGGCTGTTGCCGGGTTACTGGCGACGGTCAGCCCGGTGCTGGTGTATTACAGCCAGGAGACGCGAATGTATGCGCTGC
>JAHDWL010000147.1 GCA_023384355.1 Anaerolineae bacterium | reverse complement strand
GCAGCCCATGGGGCAGTCCGATCCGGAGTCGACGTCGACCCTATAGAACTCGCGATGCCGCTTGTTGACCACCATGAATCCTCCTTGCTTGAAATATCGAGTAAAGCATCGGGTGCCGTGCCGGTTTTCAAGGCAGCGAATGTCGTCGGGCCTGGAGAGACCTTGGCCTTGGAAAGCGAGAGCTTACGGTCGAAGCCCTTGGTGAACTACCAGCCCGGACTTTTCACGAGCCGACGCAGAAGTATGTCGGCGCATTCGTGCATTCGTGCGTTGAATCAGGCGCTAACGCCGCAACAAAGCAGGTCCGCAGAGCAAATGCGCCGATGCCAGATTGTACCGAGAGCCGGATGCGGTTTGGGCGGCTGGGCCTGCGCGAGATCGAAGCCGCTGTCCGACGGTGGCGATCTAAGCTCCGACGGCGCGCTAATTCTTTTGCGCCGGAGCGATCAGCATATCGGTCTGAGCCGGGCGGCGGCCGCAGCGTACGGCGATGCGCGCGATCCGAGGCGGATAGAACATCGTCTGCGTGATCTCCTGGCGCAGCGCATTTACGCAATCTGCTGCGGCTACGAGGATCTGAACGATCAGGACGTGCTACGCGGCGATCCGTTGATGCAAACGGCCGTTGGTCGCGACGCGCCGCTAGCGTCTTCGCCCATCTCAGTCGGATGGAGAACCTAGCTACACGCGCGCAGGCGGGGGCCCTGCAACTTTCGTTCCAGTTGAACGAGGAGCGGTCGCAGCAATTCCGCCAGGTCACGTTGCTGCGTCTTGGACAATGATGACAGGATCTGCCGCTCGTTCTCGAGATGCGCGTCGACTACACGGTCCGTCATCTTGAGGCCGGCCGCGGTAAGTTCGATGATGACACCGCGGCGATCCGCTGGATCATCTTTCCGCTTGATCAGACCTGCCCTTTCGAGCCGGTCGAGCCGCTTGGTCATGGCGCCGGACGTAAGCATGCACCATTGGTTGAGCTCACTCGGAGGCAGCTGATACGGAACGCCTTGTCGTCGCAACGACGCAAGTACATCGAACAGGCCGAAATCCAATCGATACTTAGCAAATACGATGCTCAACCTGTTGTTGATATGTCGTGCAGTCCGCAGAATACGGCCAACAGTCTCCATGGCAGACAGATCCATGTCGGGACGCTCTCGCGCCCACTGCTCAACAATCAGGTCCACCCGGTCAAAATCGACGGTGTCCTCGGCGACAGAGGTTTTTGCTTTTGGCATTTTTGTGTGTTTCACAAAAGACTTTACGGGAACTTACATTTTAGTATTCTAACCCGCCTTGGGGAGACAGTAGAACAGCAACAGTCACCCCCGGCGTCGCCGCTATCGCCATTGTTGGCACCGACCGAAAATTGACAAGGGTGTTCGACCTACGCTGCTGTTTTTTTTGTGCAGCGGGGAAGAGAGGGGTGATCACCACGGCCATGATGGGCAAGATCCGCTCGAGTCACTTTCGACATGGGAGGTCGATCAGCACGCGCTGCTAACGGACCTGTCGAGCAATACGATCATGAAGTGGTCAAAGGCGCCGCGGCTTGACGAACCGAGATGCCGGCGTTGAGAGCGGCCGACGAAGCCGGCGCTGTTCGCCGATGCCTTGGCAGAAGGCGTTCAAGGCCGACGCGCACCGAGGCACGAGCGACGCATGGTTCGGACGCCTCATGTCGAACCGCAGGCTCGGCTACGAAGTCCGCTACACGCGACTGATCGACTATATTCGCGCCCCGGCGCGACGAGTAGGGCAAGGTCGGCGCCGCTTGCGCCTCGGTGCCGATGAGCTTCGAACTCGGCTACGCCTTCTAGTTCGACTGGAGCGAGGACCGCTTGGTCGTGGGCGTGCACGCCCGCAGCGATAGGTGCGGTGGCTTCACGACGATCGACGCGCACATGCCCGCGGCGCACCGCACGCACAAGGAGTGGCCGCCGCAGCGGCTCATACACCGGGGCCGGGCCATCGGCCCCAACACCGGCGCCTTCGCCGCCATGATGCTCGAGCGTCACCGCCATCCCGAGCACGGCTACCGTGGCCGCCTGGGGCTGCTCAGCCTCGCCAGGCGCTACGGCCGGAATCGGCTCGAAGCCGCGTGCGGCATCGCGATCGAACTGAACGCCG
>JAHDWL010000058.1 GCA_023384355.1 Anaerolineae bacterium | reverse complement strand
CCGAACGTGCGCGGTTAAATTATGACCATCCGGACTCCCTGGATACGAAATTGCTTATCCGGCATATCAAAGATCTGATGAAGGGCGTTCCCGTCCATATGCCGGTCTACGACTTCACCAAGGATCAGCGCACCGAGGAAACCATACTGGTAGAACCGGCCCCGATCATCCTTGTCGACGGGATCTTGATCTTCACCAAACGAAAGTTACGTGATCTGATGGACATCAAAATCTTTGTCGATACCGATGCCGACGTGCGCTTCATTCGCCGGCTCCTGCGCGACATGAACGAACGCGGGCGCTCGCTGGATTCTGTCGTCCAGCAATATCTGGAAACCGTCAGACCAATGCATTTAAAATTTGTCGAGCCGAGCAAACGCCATGCCGACATCATCATCCCCGGAGGCGGACATAACAGGGTCGCCATGGAGATGGTCGTGAGCCGCCTTCAGATGCTCATCCGCGTTCGCGAGGAACTCGCCGAGGAGAGTCAGTAACATGATCGATTGGACCAACCAGCGCGTTGTGGTCACCGGCGGGTCCGGTTTTCTCGGTCGCCATGTTGTGGCCGGGCTGGAGAAAAGAGGTACAGGTAATATTTTCGTACCTTTGCGCGAGGAGTACGATTTGCGGGAGCAAGCCGCCATATTGGACATGCTCAACGACGCACGGCCGTCCATGATCATCCATTTGGCCGCGTCCGTCGGCGGGATCGGCGCCAATCGCTCGCATCCGGCTGAGTTTTTCTATGACAACCTCATGATGGGCGCGCAGTTGCTGCACGAGAGCTGGCGGGCCAACGTGGCGAAATTTGTCGCCATCGGCACGGTTTGCGCCTATCCAAAATACACGCCAATACCGTTTCATGAAGAAGATTTGTGGAACGGCTACCCGGAAGAGACCAACGCGCCCTACGGCCTGGCCAAGAAAATGTTGCTGGTTCAAAGTCAGGCTTACCGGCAGGAGTACGGCTACAACTCGATTTTCCTCTTGCCGGTCAACCTTTATGGGCCGGGTGACAGCTTCGATCTGGAATCCTCCCACGTGATTCCAGCCCTCATTCGCAAGTGTCTAGAGGCAAAGGAAAGAGGGGACGAGTCGATCACAGCCTGGGGCGACGGCTCCCCGACGCGGGAGTTCCTCTACGTCGAGGACGCGGCCGAAGGCATCATCCTGGCCGGCGAACACTACGACGAGAGCGACCCCGTCAACCTCGGATCGGGCTACGAGATTAGCATCAAGGATTTGCTGATGACCATCGCCCGCCACACCGGTTTCACCGGCCGAATCGTCTGGGACACCTCCAAGCCGAACGGCCAGCCCCGGCGTGCCCTGAACACGGACCGCGCCTACGAGCGATTTGGTTTCCGGGCGACCACCGATTTCGATGAAGGCTTGCGGAAGACCGTCGAGTGGTATCGCCGCACTTTGCCGCACGAGGAACCGGCCGGCACGACAACCGGGGCCTGAATGATTACGGGGAGCCTGCCCCGATGAGTCTTGCCGAGCGGAGCGTCACCTCCGTCGCCTGGAACACCGGCACCAATCTGGTAAAAGTGGCGATCCTGCTGGGTCGCTCCATCATCCTCGCCCGCCTGCTGCCGGTCGAGGTTTTCGGCGTATACACACTGGCAACCTCCATCGTCACATTCAGCGGAATCATACCGACCTTTGGGATGGGTAGCGCCTTCATTCACCGCGTCCCGGAAACGGCCGATGAAGAACAGGCCGCGGCCGTTCAATTCACCCTTCGCCTCTTGTTGTCCGCTGTCTGGGCAGCGGCAATGGTTTTATTGGCGTGGTGGCTGGCAGAAGGCGCGATGCGGCTGGCTCTTATCGTTTTGACGCCGGCCTATGCCGTTCTTTATCTGACCGACACGCCAAAATACATATTAACCCGACGGATCCAACACCGCCGGTTGGCCGTTCTGGATTTGCTGGTTGCCATATTGACCACCGTCGTCGCCATTGGCCTGGCCTGGCGCGGCTACGGACTGATCACCCTCCTGGCCACCGACATCGTCACGGTGGCGGTGACTGCCATTGCGCTTTACGGCTGGCGGCGCGTATGGCGGCCGCGATTGCTCTGGCTCCCAGGCACAGTGCGCTACTATTTGACTTTCGGCAGCCGGGCGATGGCCGGAACCGCCCTTGGTGAAGCGTTGGACAATGTGGATGATATCTGGGTCGGAGCGAACCTGGGAAACTACGCGCTTGGCCTGTACTCCCGCGCCTATGCCTTCGCCACCTATCCCCGCCGGGTGCTCGCGTTCCCGGTAAATCTTGTCGCCGGTGGCACGCTCGCCGAACTCAAGGAGGATCGCCTTCGTATGTCGCAAGCGTTCTTCCGGACGAATTCCCTTCTCATCCACAGCGGGTTTCTAATGGGCGGTCTACTGGTGCTCGTTGCCGAAGAATTCGTCGCAATCGCGCTCGGCGACAAATGGCTACCCATGGTCACCACGTTCCAGCTCATGGCCGTTTTCACCTTGCTCGATCCGCTCAGGGTCACTGTCAGCCAGCTATTCTATGCCGTTGGGCAACCGGCACGGGTTGTGCGCGTCCGAACGGTGCAGTTAATCGCCCTTGTCAGCGGCCTGTATCTGGTCGGGCAGAATTGGGGTATTGTCGGTGTGGCGATCATCGTCGATATTGTCCTTCTGATTGGCCTGATTCCCTTGCTCATCATGGCGCGTGAAATTGTGGACTTTTCGTTCCGCCGGCTGTTTGTTGCACCCGTTATCGCCCTCATCGCGGGCGCAAGCGTCGCCATGCTGGGGCTTCGTTCAATCTGCGGTTACATCGATTGCTCGAATGACTGGTATACCGGGATAATCAAGGGAACCCTGTTCGTACTAATCTATGGCGCGACCCTGTTCATATTGGAACGTCAGGAGATATTGACCATGACCGACCATATCCGCCGCGCCTTGCGCAAAACTGACCAATGAGCACAACCGATCCGAATCGGCCGCAACGCGGAGAATTCAGCGACGAGAACCTGATATTTCTGATATCCCAGCCGCGGGCAGGTTCGACGCTCCTCCAATCGATCCTGGGCGGGTTGGAACAGGTACACACCGTGTCGGAACCCTGGCTCATGCTGCATCCGCTTTACGCGCTGCGCGAAAGGGGGCACACGGCGGAATATGACGCCGTCGTCGCCAATCGGGCGCTCGTCGATTTTCTGGCGACGCTCGATAATGGCGAAAGAGATTACCTGGCGGCGGTGCGCAAGATGGCGCTACATCTCTATGGGGTTGCCTGTACCCAAGCCGGAAAATTGATATTCCTGGACAAGACACCGCGATACTATCGTATTCTGCCGGAATTGCGCCAGGTATTTCCCCGCGCGCGCTATATCGTCCTGCTCAGAAATCCAGCGGCGGTCCTGAGTTCCATCCTTCACACCTGGGTCAACAATAACTGGACCGGCTTCGGTTATTTTCGGGATGATCTTCTCCTTGCCCCCAAACTTCTCGCCGAATTTCTGGCGGCATCAGGCGATCAGGCGATCCTTGTCAGCTACGAATCGTTGCTCCTCGACCCAGAAACGACTACTCAAACTATATGCGACTATCTGCAACAGCCCTACGACCCGAAGCTGCTGCGCTACGGCGAACGCGCGCCTTTGGCCGGCCGCTACGGCGATCCCAGCGGGATTGGCCGTCACAACATGCCTTCAGCCGAAAGTTTGAATCAGTGGCTTGTTCGCGCCCGGGATCCGCAGGTCAATCATTTGCTCGCTGCCTACTTGCACGATTTGGGACCGGATATGATCGCCAAAATGGGCTACGACAGTGACGTCTTGCTTGCCGCCCTGGAATCGGTCGTCCAGGAGCCCGGCCGGCCTGTCGTCACATGGTCGCAGCTTCTGAAACAGGATAAAACATTTTCCGACAAGCTATGGCTCGTCCTGCAAGAGGCGCGCCATGATCGGCGGCCGTCCCACATCGCCAAAAAATTCATCCGCCTTCTGACCAACCAGATCTGATTATGACTACCCTGGCGACGTCAACACCAACCCCAATCGCGAAACCGGAGCATGAGGCCGGCGCACCCATCCCAACCGGTTTGCCGCGAATCACCGTGGTCATGCCCTCATATAACCAGGGTAAATATCTCGAGGCGGCAATACAGTCAATCCTCACCCAGGACTATCCAAACCTTGAATTCATCATTCGCGACGGCGGCTCGACAGACGAAAGCGTCGCCATCATTCGTCGCTACGAATCCCGGATCAGCCGCTGGACAAGTGAACAAGATGACGGGCCGGCCGACGCCATCAACCGCGCGTTCTCGGGCGCAACCGGCGATATATTTGCCTGGCTGAACTCCGATGACATGTATATGCCCGGCGCGCTGCATGCAGCGGCCGCCGCGTTTCTCGCCTGGCCGGATGCAGATCTGGTGTACGGCGAGGGATGGTACATCGACGAGAGCGACGCGCGCATCGAACCTTGCCGCTTTGTTCGCCGGCAGTTTGAGCGACGCTATCTTGTCAACAAAGACCCCATTCTGCAACCGGCCGCCTTCTGGAGGCGCTCGCTTTGGGAGTCAACCGGCCCACTCGACACGTCATTGCGCTGGGTCTTTGACTGGGAATGGTTTATACGCGCCCACGACTGCGGGACCTTCCGCTATTTGCCCGCCGACTTAGCATATTATCGCGTTCAACCCGAAGCCCTGACCCGCACCGGCGGGCAGGCGCGGCAGCTCGAGCACGGCCGCATCACGCGACGCTACGGCGCGGGGTGGTATCCGAATCATCTGGTCCAGCAGACCCGACGCCTCGATTCGATCGGAGGGCAATTTACCAACGACTGGCCACACCCGCTTGCCGCAATCTTCCGTTTGCCTCTTTCCCTGCCTCGCCGTCTGGCCGAGTGGCTATTGCACGGCATGTACATGCGTTAGCCCGGTCTACCCATCCGATGAACGTCGCTTTCCTGCCCGTCTACCCCAACCCTTATCAGCAGCTTCTCCGTGAAGGGCTGGAGAATGCCGGGATTACGGTTGAATTTCTGGAGACCTTGCCGACTGCCGAGTGGTTGAAAACCAAACGCAGCCGCGTCGATATCCTGCACTACCATTGGCTGGACGGTCTTTACATGAACCGTTTCCGCACTCCTGTCCAAGCTCTCAGGTTCATCCACCACTACCGCTTGGCGCGCGACCTCGGCTTTCACATTGTGTGGACGGCCCACAACATATTGCCCCATCGATCGATCATCAGGCCGCTGGATGTAGCGATCCACCGTCTGGTCATGCGGGATGCCGACGTCGTCATCACCCACTGCGAAGCCGGGCGACGCGAATTACTCGACCGATTCCCGCGGAACGGGCCGATCGAGGTCATTCCACTCGGCAATTACGGCGGGGTGTATCCGGTGACGATGACCAAGCCGGAAGCGCGGGGTTCCCTCGGTCTGGAGAATTCGCAATTCGTCTATCTGGCGCTGGGTAATATCGCCGGATACAAAGGGCTGGAGAAATTTGCCGCAGCTTTTACGCAGGTGGCCGGAAAAGATGATGTCGCAATTGTCGCCGGGCGAAACCGCGACCAGTCAGTCGTTAACCGGCTTAAGCATTTACAGGCGCGTGACGCCCGAATCCGTGTCCTGGATGGTTATATACCGGTCGATGAGATGCAACGCTATCTGTTGGCGGCCGACGTGATGGTCGCGCCGTTTGAGAAGGTCCTGACTTCAAGTTCAGTCATTCTGGGGCTTACTTTCGGCCTGCCGGTCATCGCGCCGGCGCTGGGGTGTTTGCCCGAACTCATAACTGACGAAGCGGGAATCCTGTATCGGCCTAGCGATCCGGCGGCGCTGTCGCAGGCGTTGGTAAATATCAAATCAGAAGATATCGCTGCCATGGGCGCGGCCGCCCGCCGGATAGCCGACGGGTTGAAATGGGATGATATTGGCCGTCGCACCGCGTCCGCCTACGAGAAGTGCCTCCGATCATGATGCAAAGCAATCCGGCGCCAAAAGTCGCCATTTTGTCCTCTGTCCATCAAGCACTGGACAATCGCGTGTTCTACCGCGAGGCGCGGACGCTGGCTCAGGCTGGATACGATGTGACCCTGATCGCCGTCCATGACCGGGATGAGATGAAAGATGGCATCCGTATTCGCGCCCTGCCGCGCGTCCCGCGCAGTCGTCGCCCGCTGTTGTGGCGCGCCATCGCTCGAATGGCCATCGAAACGGACGCCGACATCTACCAAATTCACGACCCCGAGTTACTGCTGGTGACGCCTTACCTGCGAAGGAAAACAGGACGGCCGACCATCTACGATATTCATGAGGCCAACGCCGACTTTATCGCCGTCAAGGATTATCTGCCCCTTCCCGTCCGTCGCCCGCTGGCCGGGGCCTTTCGCCGGCTTGAACCAATCCTCGCCGGGCACGAGAGCGGCCTGATCTTCGCTGACGATGCCATCGCCGCTGACTTCACCGCCATACAAATACCCAAGGTGACGGTTTTCAATTATCCCGGTCAGGAACTGATGGAGAGAGGCAAGAGCGTCACTTCGTCCCGTCGAACCGGGTCAACCGAAATTCTTTATCTGGGAGGGCTGGAGCGGAACCGGGGATCGGCGGTCATGATCGCCGCTTTCGCTGAAGTGCTGACCCAGATGCCGGATGCCCGCATGTTGATCGTTGGCCATTTCATGCCCCCCGATCTGGAAGACGAACTGCGAGCGGATGCGACGGCGCGAGGCATTGCCCACGCGATCACGATAACCGGTCGTGTGCCATTCGAGCAGATTGGGGAATACCTGCAACGGGCCGCTGTCGGCTGGGTAACCTGGCAGCCTTACCCAAAAAACATGAAAAACATCCCCACCAAACTCTTTGAGTATATGACCTACAGCTTGCCAATCGTAAGCAGCGATCTGCCCTCCACGCGAATGTTCGTCGAACATGGCGTAAACGGCTTGCTGGTCGACGCCACCTATCCTGGAGCACACGCGGCGGCCTTGCTGAGGCTCCTGAGAGAACCGGCATCGGCCGCGCGGATGGGTTCTGCCGGGCGAAAGATGGTTGAGGAACGCTATAACTGGAATGCAATGGTGCCCCGCATGCTTGCGCTCTACGACGCGGTATTGACAAAATCCCGCTCGTCGTAACCCAGCCTTCTCATGACCGGCAGGATCATCGGCATGATCCTGTTGATGGCCCCGCCCTCCGCCCGCCATTTGTCCACACCCGGTGTAGAAACGGCATTGACCTCCGGCAAATTCTGCCCGTAAGCCGGTATTTCATCGACGCTCAATCCGGCAAAATCAGCGATTCGCTCCAGCACGGTGTCGGGAACGGCGACGAGATCTTCGTATCGGATGGTGAGAACCGGCAATGCCTCAGGCGTCCCGACATAATTGAGCACCGCTTCATTGCACGCTACCCATTGCCGCGCGCAAATCTCCTCCAGCGGGCTGTTCACCAGATCGCGCCAGCCGGGAACCAGGGTAAACGCCCAGCGTTCTCTGGTCAGTCCCGGGCTGGTCACCGGCACAGGCGTCCGGTAGCCCGGAAAAAGGTGCGGATGCCGCCAACCCTCCATCAGGGAATGCACATTGGCCCGCCCTTCGCGCGTCAGAAAGATAACGCGCGCGTCCGGAAAGAGCACGCCCAGAAAAGGCAGACGCAAGCAATTTTCCGGCGTCTTCTCCAGCAAACGGATCGATCGGTTGGACGAATGAAGGCGATTGTTGAGTCGGACGGCGGCGCGGAAGAGTTCCAACCCCCTGCCGGGCAATGCGCTGGAGATTTCCGAGCCTTTTTCGACCGTGCGCCCCCGCTTCTTCATTGACCTGTATCGGGCATTATGGTTCACGAACCGGCGAACATCATTGACCCGACGCCAATAGCTGCCCGCCGCCGCCTGCGCCTCAAATTGGCGCAAGATGTAATCACGAGAAATATCCGTCAAGTCGGCGGCCGTCAATTCTCCGGACTCCCACGCCTTATTTTCCGGCCCGTGATACCGCTCAATAATAGCCTTGCTCTCGTATCCGATGGTCCATAATGCCGTAACCTCGGACAGAATGTTATAAAGCAGGGTCGTCCCGGAGCGTGGACAGCCGATAATCAGGAGTGGCGATCGGATCATACATCTGGTATCATATCCTGACCGGCGCTCGAATAACCACCATTTCATGTGGCTATGTCATCCCTTTATTGGTACGTGCCACCGATAGAGCTATGCGAATTCTTTTTTTGACCGGTCGATTACCTTATCCTCCCAATCGAGGCGACAGACTTCGCGCCTATCACTTTCTGCGCGTCCTCGCGCGCGAACATCAGATCACACTCCTCTCCTTCATCGGCGACGATCGAGAGACGGGAAATATCGGGCCGCTGCGCCAATTTTGCGAGGATATCCAGCTGGTTCACCGCGGGCAGCTCCAGTCGACCATGACGACCGGTCTAAATGTCTGGCGTTCTATACCACTACAATCCCTCTATTACCGATCCAGCGTCATGCAGGGAGCGGTCGACAGACTATTGGAGCGACGGCATTTCGACGCCGTCTACGTCCACTTGTTCCGAATGGCTCAATTCGTCGCGGATCGTCCCCGACCATACCGGATACTGGATTTAACAGATGCAATATCGACCGAGATCGAACGCGCCCTACCCTACCATGATCCGAAATGGCGGATGATATACCGTCTTGAATTGCCACGGATCCGTCGCTACGAGCGCGAAATCGTCCGCAAATTTAACGAAACCTGGCTCATCTCTGACGCCGAGCGGGCGCAGTTGCTGCAGGGAAAAGCGGATGACAGGGTAATTGTCATCCCTAATGGCGTCGATACCGACCGCTTCCGCCCTTCCAACCCCACTGGGGCAGACAACAAGATCATTTTCGTCGGTCATATGGGCGTGTTCCACAATATCGACGCGGCCGACTATCTGGCGCGAGATATCTTGCCGAGAATCCACCAGGTGCTGCCGTCTGCGCAACTCGATCTGGTCGGCGCTGAGCCGGCGGATCAGGTGCGTCACCTGGCAAAACTCCCCATGGTTCGCGTTCCGGGCCATGTGGCCGATCTCAATGCCGCGTTGAACGACGCCACGTTGTTTGCCGCGCCACTCCGCTTTGCCGCCGGCATTCAGAACAAGGTGCTCGAAGCAATGGCGGCGGGGTTGCCCGTCGTCACCAGCAGTTATGTCAATGAGGGGATCCAGGCCACGGACGGTGCTCACCTCATCGTGGCGGACGAACCTGACACTTTCGCCGGTCGGGTCGTCGATCTTCTGCAAGACCCCGCACTGCGCCGCAAAATCGGCCGCGCCGGCCGCGAATTCGTCATGAGCCGCTACCGTTGGGAGGACGTCCTCGACAGGCTGAAGATCGTCGCGGAATCGCAGGCGATGCGGCGCTAGAGCCAGCGAAGGCTCCGCCAGTCGTTGAATATTTCTGTCACTCCCAAATCTGTGTTATTCTACGGCTCAATGGACTCCAGACTCACACGATGGTGCGACGGCTTTCTTGAGGCGTGCTGGCTAGTTGCCATTCTCGCCATCCCCCTTTTCTTCAACATTCACTCCGAGCGCGTATTCGAACCGGACAAGATCGCTCTGCTGCGTTCTCTGGCGGTACTCATGGCGGCCGTCTGGGTCGTCCGGTTCGTCGATCAGCAGGGATGGCGAAATCCGGGAAATTTGCGCATCTCAAACCCTGACTCAGTTTGGCACAAGCCGCTCGTTTTGCCCGTCGTCGCCGTCGTTCTCGTTTACCTCCTGGCCACTCTGTTCTCCATTAATCCGCGCATCAGTTGGGCCGGTTCCTATCAGCGGCTTCAAGGCACCTATACGACTCTGTCCTACGTCGTCATCTTCGCCATGGCGGCGGCGACGATTCGTTCAGAGGTACAAGTCCGGCGGATCGTCTCCGTGGCCATCGTCACCAGCATCCCGGTGGCGCTCTACGGCCTCTTGCAACATTTCGGCCACGATCCCCTGCCCTGGGGCGGCGATGTACAAACGCGTGTGGCCGGTCAAATGGGCAATGCGATCTTCATCGCCGCCTATCTGATCATGGTCATCCCGCTCACCTTATCGCGAATCATTGACGCCTTCAGCAACATCCTTGAAGATGACCGGTTGGCTGCGGCCGATGTTGTGCGTTCTTCGGTCTACATTTTCACCCTCGCCATTCAACTCCTGACCCTCTACTGGTCAGGCAGTCGGGGGCCTCTAATCGGTTTGGGCGTGGGTCTGTTCTCCTTTCTGCTGGTCCTGCTCGTTTCCCTGCGCGACGCAACCGCCGATAGCGGACGATCGCGCCTGCGCGAATCCTTGCCCGCGCTTGTTTTTCTTATTCCCGCCCTCGTCGCCCTGTTTGTCAGCAAACCCATCAGCAACGCGGCCGGGCCGCTGGTCGCCTTCGCGTTTTTCTTCGGGGTTGTCGGTCTATCTATTCTCGCTGTCTTCATTATGGCCGCCATCCGCCGTGGATGGCGCTGGCTTTGGCTGGGTTGGATATTGCTGACAGTCCTCGTCGCCGGATGGTTGCTCCTCTTCAACGTTCCTGCCGAACGAACTGCCGGCGCGCGCGGAATGCCACTCATTGGTGGTGTGTTCGACGTCCTTGACGAATGGCGCGAGTTGCCCGTCATCGGCTCATACGGTCGCATGCTCGATCCAACCAACACGACCGGCCGCGAGAAAAGCGGCCGCGTGCGCGTGTTAATTTGGGAAGGCGTGATCGACCTCATTACGCCGCATGAACCGCTGGAATACCCGGACGGCCGCCCCGATCCGTTCAACTGGCTGCGACTGATCCTGGGCTACGGGCCGGAGTCGATGTACACCGCCTATAATCGCTTTTATCCGCCGGAGCTGGCGACAGTGGAAGCGCGCAATGCGTCGCCCGACCGCTCGCACAACGAGACCTTCGACGCGCTCGTCATCACCGGCCTGGCGGGGCTTTTGGCCTGGCAGGTGCTCTACCTGGCTGTCGTTCATTTCGCGTTCCACTATTTGGGCGTCGTCCGCTCTCGGCGAGATACCTGGGTGCTTGTCGGATTATGGATCGGCGGCGCGCTAACGGCAGTTGTAATCACGTTCTTGTTGGCCGAACCCGTCTATTTGGGCGTCGCCGTCCCCATTGGCGTCATCCTGGGTGTGATCATCTACCTCATCTACTACGCCCTGTTTGGCCGCAAAGAAACCGGTGCAGCCACGGATGGTGAAGCCCCCTCATTGCCGTTTGCAGCCGACCGGTTGCTCATGAACGCGCTGGTAGCCGCGGTATTGGCCCATTACGTGGAAATCCACTTCGGCATCGCCATCTCGGCAACGCGGCTTTACTTTTTTGTCTATATCGCCCTGATGTATGCTCTCGGGTATACGCTTCCGAAAATTCGCGTCAATGCCCAGGAACCTGCGGTAATCCCAGCGGCCACAAACCGAACCGAGAAGAAAAAGAAACGTGGCACAAACGCGCCGGTCGAACCCAATTTTCAACCATCCGGTTGGGCAAATCTGATCGTTCCGGCATTGTTGTTAATGTTAATGCTCGGCATCCTCGGCTACGGTTTCACATCCTACGCGCTCCCGCCGGGTAAAGTCATTTCCAGTCCGGCCGATCTGACGGCTGGAGAGGTATTCCGTCAATCTCTCCTGCAAAATGCTCGACAGGGTTTCGTAGACTGGCCCTTTGTCCTCTCCATGTTCATCCTCGCCTGGTCCCTGGGCTGGTTGATATTCATCAGCGAGATGACAAAAAGCGGCGATATCAAGTTCCCACCTGTCCGTAGCGGCACGACCGGCCGGCGACAAGCAGCGGCGGGCGTCTTGCTAGTCCTCGCATTGGGAGGCCTGGCCAGCGGATTCCTCGCCCCGGCGTTGACGGCCACGACTGCGCTTGGCGCGAGTCTCGGGTTGCTTGCGGGTATCGCCTGCGCCGCTGTTGCCGGGACGTTGTTCCTCAACAGGCCGTCATCCCGATGGTTGGCCGGCGCGCTGGCCGCAGCGTTGATCGTTTTCTCCTTCCCGGTCCTGCTGGCCAAGGGATACCTCGCCGCCGTCCTCATGATTGCCGGTGGCGCGGCCGTCATCTGGCTGTTGTGGGACTCTGTCTGGCGACAAACACT
The DNA here is from genome assembly GCA_023384355.1 of Anaerolineae bacterium. GTDB lineage: Bacteria > Chloroflexota > Anaerolineae > Promineifilales > Promineifilaceae > Promineifilum. Next base: position 5,342 of record JAHDWL010000058.1, on the reverse strand, counting down.
CATACCCAGCGCTGGGGTTATCTTCGCCTCGCTGCTCGGCGGGTTCGCGTTCATCTACGCCCACGCCATTAACTACCGGACATTGCTCTTTTATCGGGGCAGCGAATCCCCCGGTTCAGCCATCACACTTCGCGCGCTGGAATCAGCCCAGGCCGGCGGATTCCTCACTTTCTTCTACATATTCCTGCTGTTCATTGTGTTCTGTCTGGCCCTGGCTTTGAGCTGGCCTGCTATCAGCGGCGGCCGGCGGTCATGGACGGCCGCCAAGCCGGCGCTGGCGTTCGGCAGTCTGGCACTCATGGCTTTCCTCGCGCTATTTCTCATCACCCAATCCAATATCAAGCCGGTACAGGCCGACATGGTGTACAAGCGCGGCAAACCGTTCGATAGCCAGGCGACGAACGCCACCCAGATCGACCAGGATGTCCGGCTCGACCTGTGGGACACTGCCATCGCGATCTACACAAAAGCGATCGAACGCACGCCTCTGGAAGATTTTTACTACCTCTTCCTGGGTCGGGCCTATCTGGAACGGGCAGCGATCACCGGAGACGCCGGCGAGCAGGCGGAGTTGCTGTCGACGGCCGAGCGACTGCTTCTCGACGCCCAGTCGATCAACCCGCTCAACACCGATCACACCGCCAATCTGGCCCGCCTGAACACGCGCTGGTACGCCGCCGTGGACAATGAATCCGAGAAGGCTGAGCGACTCGATCTGGCGGAACGGTATTACGAACAGGCACTCAGGCTTAGCCCGCAAAACTCGGTGATTCGCAACGAGCTTGCCCGCCTCATCCTGGAGCTTCGGGGGGATTGCGATCGCGCGCTGGCTATGTATGAGGAATCGGCGACAATCGACCCATATTACAATCAGACTCGACTCGCTCTCGCCGACGCCTATATCCTGTGCGCTAGCGGACGAACGGAGACCGAACAGGAGTCTCTCTATCGATCGGCGGCCGCAGTCCTTGAAGAGGCACTTAAGGCTCAGCCTGAAAGTATTCGAGGATGGATCCAGTTGGCGGAGATTTATCGTCAGTTGGGAGAGTACGAACCGGCGTTGACCGCAATCGAGAACGCCCGGACCCAAAATGATCCGGTCATCTTCCCCACCGCCGAAATCGACTTTCTGGCCGCGCAGATCGTGGCGGGAATGGGCGACACAGACGAGGCACGCCTGCTGGCCGAGCGCGCCCTGGAAACGGCCGGGGCAGAGACGGCCACCCAAATCGAAGCCTTCCTCGACGGCCTGGGCAATGATTAACGTCTTCAAACCGGGGTTCGAGCGAAATCACGGCTTAATCTGACGCCCGTTATGCGCGCTTTCCTCGTCGTTTTCCTCATCGCGATGACCGTGACGCTCGCCGGGATCCCCTGGGTACGTCGTGCCGCCATCGCGATGGGGTTTGTTGACCTGCCGTCCCAACGCAAGGCGCATCGCACACCGACTCCCCTGCTCGGCGGGACAGCGATTTTCATCGGGGCCATCATCGGCGTCCTGCTCATCTATGGTGGCAACCCGCAGCCGACAGTCATCGGCGTCGTGCTGGCCGCATCAGTGGTGGCCCTTACCGGCCTGATCGATGATTACCGCCCGCTGCCGGCGTGGGCCAAGCTGGGTGGCCAATTGCTCGGCTTTCTGATTCTGGCTTACTTCGGCATTCGGGTGCGCTTGCCCGTGCCCGATTTCGTAAACTACGCCATCACCCTCATCTGGCTACTCGGCATCACCAACGCGATTAACTTCCTTGACAATATGGATGGTCTGAGCGCGGGGATTTCGGCCGTCTCATCGTCCTTCATTCTGCTGCTGGCGCTGATCAACGGCCAATTTTTGGTCGGCGCGCTGGCGGCCGGGCTGCTCGGCGCGTGTCTGGGTTTTTTGCGCTACAACTTCCCGCCGGCCCAAATCTTTATGGGGGATGTCGGTTCGCTATTCCTGGGCTTTCTCCTGGCGGTGCTGGGCATCCAGCTCCGGTTTCCGGCCAACTCCAACTTTGTGACCTGGATGGTGCCGGTGTTCATCCTGGGTCTGCCCATCTTCGACATGGTTCTGGTCGTGACCTCCAGAATCCGCCGGGGGCTAAGCCCCAACACGCCCGGCAAAGACCATATCAGCCATCGCCTCGTCCGCCTCGGCTTTTCATCGCGGGAAGCGGTATTGATTCTATACCTGATCAGCGGCGTGTTAGGTATGATGGCGTTGTTCATCACCCAGGCCACGATCCCTGAGGGGTACATAGTCGCCGCCGTCACCGCTGTCTTCGGCGTTGTGGCTATCTGGTGGCTTGAGCGAAGATGGAAGGAGAGCGAAAACGAATGAACATACACGTGGAAAAGCAGGCAGGCCCCGGAAATCAGTCTCGCGGAAACCGGTGGTACACTGTCCTGTTATTCTCTCTCGCCGCCGTGGGTCTCCTGCTCGTGCTGGCGGGCATCGGCCGAGTGATGGCCGGTGAAGTTGAAGATCCATCGGCAACACCCGCTTATGCATACGCGAGCAACAACTTACCGCTGGCCACCACAAAGCAGGATTTCTTTCTGCCGGGCACCCAACCAGGCATGCTGGATCATGATATCGTGGAGCCATACACTTGCGATACATGCCACTCGGACCCAATCTTCAAGGCCTGGCGCGGCAGCATGATGGGCCAGGCCGGGCGAGACCCGGTATTCTGGGCCGCCTTTGCCGTGGCCCAAAACGACGCGGCCGATGCCGGCGAGTTCTGCCTGCGCTGCCACACTCCAACCGCCTGGTACGCTGACCGCGAAGGCGCACTGGACGCTTCCGATCTGACGCCCGCCGATATCGATGCCGGCCTCGCCTGCGAAGTCTGCCATCGGATGGTCGATCCGGTCCCGGGAGCATCAGATGAAGTCACCACAATCGACGAAGGTATTCGCGCCGACCTGTTGTCGCTGGGATTGCTTCCTCCCAACGATCATTTCGCCACGGCAATGCTGATCCTCGATCCGGAAGACAACCGGCGCGGGCCATTTGCAATGTCCGCGACATTTGGTTACCACGTGGCCAAGCAAGCCCGGTTCCAGGGGCAGGATGACCCGCTGGCAGCCTCTCGCCTCTGTGGGAGTTGCCACAACGTCGATAATCCGTTGCTGTCCTGGAACGAAAATCCACCCGGCGGCGGCCCGGCCCAGTATTGGCCCAATGAGATGGATGCTCCAGCCGAATCGTTCGGTAAAGACGAGCTATTCCCGGTCGAGCGAACCTATGAAGAGTGGTTGAACAGTGACTACGCCAGGGGCGGGATTTATGCCCCGCAGTTTGCGGGAGCCAAGCCGGACGGCATTGTGGAATCCTGCCAGGATTGCCACATGGTGCGTCAGACCGGCGTAGCCGCCGAGACGACCTTCAGACCCACGTACAGGGACTGCGAGACGACCGGGTGCCTGCCTGCCCACATCTTCGCCGGCGGCAACTCGTGGGTGCCGAAAATCCTGCAGGACTCTCGCTGGCGTCTCTCCAGCCCAAATGACGCTGATGCCCTGGATCAGACCGCGCTCGAGGCGCAAAGCATGTTGAGACGCGCGGCCACGGTGGAAGTGAACGTTACCGAGGGAGAGGGTGTCAAGAGAGCCACCGTCCGCGTTATCAACGAGACCGGCCACAAGCTGCCGACCGGATATCCCGAAGGCCGCCGCATATGGATCAACCTGCGGGCCTATGATGAATCGGGGACGCTCATCTATGAATCAGGAGCCTACGACCCCGCGACAGGCGTGTTGACTGAAGACCCCGACATCAAGGTGTACGAGGTGTTGCAGGGTTTGACGACGGAAATGGCCGACCTCATCGACATGGAGGCAGGGCCAACCTTCCACTTCGCGCTGAACAACACCACGATCAAGGACAATCGTATCCCGCCGCGCGGGTACACGGTAGCCGCGTTCGACCGGCCGGGCATGCGCCCGGTTGGGGCGACTTACGTCGACGGGCAATATTGGGACGACACGGAGTACGTTATTCCCGCTGCCTCGGCCAAAGTTATCGCCGAACTGTACTATCAGCTCTCATCGGGCGACTACATCCAATTCCTGGGGGAACTCGGCGGCGCGGATGGCGCTGTGCTGGCTGAAATCTGGGATGACAGCAAGAGCCCGCCGGAGCTTGTCGCCCGCGACACATACCCAACCTGGCGGGTTTTCCTGCCCATGAGCAGGCGTCCTTAACCCATAGTCACTATAAAAACCACCGGCGGGAGTGCAATCGTCGGGGAAGGATCATTCCGGAGGATAGAAAAGAAAGAAACCATGGCAAAAAATCAATCCAAAACCCCTTCAGTCTCCGAACGTCGCAAACAGGAAGAGTTGCGCCGACAAAAGGTGAGGCAACGCAACCTCATAATCGGTGGAGTATTGATCGCGTTGGCCGTCATCGCTGCGTTTGCCTTCCAGTTAACCCGGAATGACGGAAGCGCTGAAGTCGACGGCACAGAGATTACCGGCGATCGGCCACTGGCTGCCGTCGAACCACAACTCCGCGCCGATTATTATGACGCCGCGCCAGAAATGGCGATCGACACATCAAAAACCTACCAGGCGATCATCCGCATGGAGAATGGCGGCGAGATGGTCTTCAACCTGTTTGACGATGAATCACCGGTCACAGTCAATAATTTTGTCTACCTCGCCAATCAGGGCTATTACGACGGGACGACCTTCCATCGCGTACTGGCTGATTTCATGGCTCAGGGCGGCGACCCCACCGGAACGGGGGCAGGCGGTCCGGGTTACATGTTTGAGGACGAGACGAACAACGGCCTGACCTTCGACCGACGGGGTCTGCTGGCCATGGCCAATGCCGGACCGAACACCAATGGCAGTCAATTTTTCATCACGTTTGTTCCGACACCACACCTCGATGGGGCACATACTATCTTCGGTGAGTTGGTAGAGGGTGATGACGTGCTGAGCAACATTTCGCTGCGCGATCCCGGTACAGCGACCGGGCCGGGCGATGTGATCCGCGAAATCGTCATAACCGAGGGTTAACGCCAGCGTCTCGATGTGGTTGACGGCGATTGGCGTTGTTGCTATACTGTCCGTTAGTTAAATAATCAACGACTTTGATCGGGAGGAGTAGGCGCTCCCCGCCCACCAGAGATTGAAGACCACAGGCTGCGAGTCTTCATTGCGGCAAGCGCGCCGAAGTCGCCCCGGAGTTCTCCGGCTGAAATAGAGTAAGCCGAAGCGGGTCAGCCCGTTAGCGCTGGAACGAGCGCCGGTCCCTGTTGGGACCGGAAGCAAGGTGGTACCGCGTGAGCGTAGCGCTCTCGTCCTTGATTGGCGAGAGCGCTTTTTATTTTTTCGACGAGCAATTG
>JAHDWL010000146.1 GCA_023384355.1 Anaerolineae bacterium | reverse complement strand
CAGCGCAATTGTCGCCGTGGGGCACCGAGCCATGGCCGGGACGCCCCCGGACCGTGAGCTTGACCCACAGGGGCACTTTCTCAGTCGGCGCCACCTGGAAAACCTGTGGCCCCCGCGAGGACACGAGCCCATAGGCGCCCTCGTTGATCACCAGGTCCGTGTCCATCCACGCGGGCCGGTGCCGTTCGATCCATCTGACGCCGAAGGCGCTCCCCGCTTCCTCATCAGCCGCCGCCAGGAACGTGACTGACTCGCGAAGCTCGACGCCCTGGCGCTTGAGCAGGATGAACGTCATCAACTCGAAGATGCCCATGCCCTTCATGTCGAGGGCACCCCGGCCCCAGACCATCCCGTCGCTCAGCTCGCCGCCGAAGGGATCGACACTCCAGTACTCGCGCTCGACCGGCACAACGTCGGTGTGGTTCAGGAGGCAAACACCGCCGGCCGGTGGCCCAAGCCGCGCGAAGAGGTTGGACCGGCCCGGCGCCGACTCAGCGACCTCGAATGCGATGCCCTCGGCCGACAGGATCCCCGCCAGGAACTCCACCGCCAGCGCTTCGTTGCCCGGAGGGTTGGAGGTGTCGATCCGCAGGTACTCGCGAAGCAGGGCGACCGCCTCGGCAGTCGCAGCATCCCAGTCAATACGGCTCACGGCTCACCCCGGATGGAAGTAGGCGGAGTCTACCGGGATGGGCCCCCGGGTGCTGGCCGGGCCTGATTGCCGGTATGCGCCGGCCCGCCGATAGTCGGCAACGTGGATCCAGCAGTATCGATTGCGGCCGCGGGCACGGGAGCTGTGGCCGGCGCCTTCGTGCCGCTCTGGCAGCACCGGCTCTACCGCTCCGAAGAGCACCGCGCCAACCCCGTGAAAGGCCGGAAGCTCCGGCTGCTCCAGGTCTTTTGTGCCATGACGACGGCGGCGGCCTGGGGGTTGGCCTTCCGCCCGGACTACTACGACGCCGGGCCCGCAGCACTGACCGCCATGTTTGCGCTGGTTCTCATCATCCTGAGCAGCACCGACTTCGATCGGCGCATCATCCCAAACCGCCTGACCTACCCGGCCATCGTCGCGGCCGCGGCCCTCTGCTGGGCCTGGCCCGACCGGGACGTTTCCGACATCGCGCTGGGGGCCGGGTTTGGGCTCGCCGTCGGTGTGGCCATGGTTGTGCTCGGGGTGGTCGTCGGCGGCCTTCTCGGCGCCAAGGACATCGCGTTCGGCATGGGCGACGCAAAGCTCATCGTCCTGATCGGATTACTGACCGGCTGGCCCGGCGTGATGACCGCGCTGTTCTATGGCGTGCTGCTTGCCGGCGGCGCGGCCTTCGTCTTCCTGTTCCGGCGCGGTTGGCGGACCGTCTTCAGCTACGGGCCTTACCTGGCGGCCGGCGGCGTCATCGTGATGCTCTGGGTCGCCAACTTCGACTGAACGTTCAGGGCCTCCGAACGGGAGGCCCTGATCTTCTGCGTCGCGACGCTCCGAATCAGAAGGCGCCTTTCAGTTGGAGGATGGCTGGCCCGCCGATCACGATCATGATCGCCGGGAAAATGAAGAATACCAGCGGGAACACCATCTTGATTGGCGCCTTGAAAGCCTGCTCCTCCGCCTTCTGACGGCGCTTGGTGCGAATCACGCCGGTCTGCACCCGGATGACTCCGCCGATGGAGATACCCATCGCCTCCGCCTGCACGACCGCGTTGATGAGCTGACGAAGCTCTTCGACGCCCGTGCGGTCCGCCATATCGAGAAACGCATCGCGGCGGGAGCGCCCCATCTGGATCTCGCGCATGGTCCGCGTCAGTTCCTCGGCGAACGGCCCGGTCACCTTCTCGATGACCCGGGTGAACGCGGCATCGATGCCCAGCCCGGCCTCGACCGATGCCGTGATCAGGTCGAAAGCGTCCGGCAGCGACCGCCAGATGTCCTTTTGCCGCCGCTTGATGCGGCCGAGGACAATGATCCGGGGCGCATAGATGCCAAAGGCCGTCATCACCACGAATGTGCCGGCGATCATCTTAAAGTCGCCACCCATCGCCGTGACGTAGAGCGTCGCGAGAGTGGGCAAGACTCCCGCTGCAATCCCAACCATCACCAGGAACTGCCCCGGCTTGACCTTCATGCCGGCCTGGGTGAGCCCCCGTTCGAGCCGTTCTTCCATCGTCGATGGGAGGACGCTGTTGGCCCGGCGGGAGATCCCGCGGATGAGCGGCTGGATGAC
>JAHDWL010000057.1 GCA_023384355.1 Anaerolineae bacterium | reverse complement strand
TACGAGATACGAGATACGAGATACGAGATACGAGATACGAGATACGAGATACGACCGCCCACTGACCTACTGACCTACTGACCACTGACCCACTGACTACTGACTACTGACCCACTGACCACTGACCTACTGACCACTGACCTACCGTCCACTGGTTTCACAGGAAAAAACAATGATCCATCAGATCAGAATCTACGAGATCTTCGAGCACAACAAGGCCGCGTTCCACGAGCGGTTTCGCAACCACGCCTGGCGCATCATGCGCGCCTACGGCTTCAACATAGTCGGCATCTGGGAGAGCGCCGGCGAGGATCGGACGGAATTCATCTACCTGCTGGCGTGGCCGGACGAGGAGACCATGCGCGCGGCCTGGGTCGCCTTTAAGGACGACGAGGAATGGAAGGCGATCAAGCGCGCAACCAATGCCGCGCACGGCGACCTGGTCGGCGAAATCCGCGAGAGCGTGCTCGTGCCGACCGCCTATTCCCCGGCGTTGCCGGGCGATTCAAATCTGGGAGAATAATAACGATGAAAACATTCCGCAATCCACCCGACGCGCATCAGCCGCAAGGCTTCTATACCCATCAGGTCGAAATACAGGGGCCGGAGAGGCTGCTCGTGGTTTCCGGGCAGGTCGGGGCGCGTCCCGACGGCTCCATCCCCGAGGATAATCTGGAGCAACTCGATATCGTGCTGGATAATATCGGCCGCAATCTGGCGGCGGCGGGCATGGGGTTCGCCGACGTGTTCAAGATCACCTATTTTCTGGCCGGCGAGTTCGACCTGGCCCGCCTGCGCGAGAAGATGCGCGCCCGGTTCGGCGGTCACGCCCCCTGCTCGACCATGCTGTTCGTGGCCGGGTTGGCCTCGCCCGCCTACAAGGTCGAGATCGAGATCTGGGCAAGCCGTTCGGAGGAGTAGACGATGGAGGAATCGGCCGTCAGTGATTTTATTCTCAACGCCTTTGCCCATGTCCGTGCCGCGACGTATTGGGGTGACACCTTCTTTTACTACAACCCCGATCCCGCGCGGGCAGACGAGTTCTATTTCGCCTCCCTCAAGAACGCCGATGATGATTACGACAACGCGTCGAATCTGAACCGGCCGGGTTACTTTCGCCTGAATATCGGCGTGGGCAAGGAGACTTTCGTCGCGCTGTTCGAGTCGCGCCCGGCGCGGCCGACTGCCGAGGGGCAGTTCGATGAGAATTATGACTTCACCGCGCCCGATCAGCTGATGCCCCATCCCGTCTATGGGCGACAATACTGGATCAGCGTCGTCAATCCGTCAGCGGAGACATTCAGGAAGTTACGGCCGTTGCTGGATGAGGCGTATAGCCTGGCGGTGGAGAAGTTCAATCACGCAGTCTCAAAATGAGCGGTGGCCCATGGCGTGTCTGAATCGCCGGTGAATCATCGGCGGCGCGAATGGCACGCCCCGCCCCGGGCTGGTAAACTTCACTCCGGCTTGACTGCCGGATTGATTGCCATGTGGTGTGTGCGGAACGGCGCCGGATAGGCGCTCACGCATTCTTTCCCTGCCTTCCGGCCCTGCTTGCACAGTGGATTATTATGAACGACGATACAACATCGATTGAATTTCGCGACAACACCGCCCCGCTGGGCGAGACAATGCGCCGGCTGGCCGGCTCCATCAGCGGCGAGAAGATAACCGTGCGCGAGTTACTGGCGCTGGTCGGCGAGCAGGGGTTGCTGCTTGCGCTCATGTTCCTGACCCTGCCTTTTCTGATCCCCGTTTCCATCCCCGGCGTCAGCACGGTGTTCGGCTTGGTGGCCATTCTCATCGCGATAGGCATCACGCTCAATCGCGTCCCCTGGCTGCCCGACCGGCTGCTCGACCGGCCGCTGGACGCCGTGAAACTGGCCAAAGCCATCGAAAGCGGCGCGGATAAATTCGGCCGCATCGACAAGATAAGCCACCCGCGCCTCACCCGGTTGACCGAGAACGCGGCCATGAACCGAATGGCCGGGCTGGGCTTGTTGCTCGGCGCCGTCCTGCTCATCTTTCCCCTGGGGTTTGTCCCATTCAGCAACACGCTGCCCGCCTGGTCGATGCTGCTGCTGGCGGCCGGCTTGCTGCAGCGCGACGGCGTGCTCATCCTGCTGGGCTACCTTTTCCTGTTGGCGACAATCGTCTACTTCGTCGCCCTCGCGGTCGGTGTTCTGACCGGCGCGCAATGGGTGGTGAATTTTTTCAATTAGCCGCGGCTGGTTGATCCGGAAAACAAAAAGCGGCCGACCGGAACAATTCCGGCCGGCCGCTTTTTGTTTTTATCGGCGTTTCCCGCTGCCCGCGGTGGTGTTTATTGCCTTATTGCGGCGGGATATTCACCACCACATCCGTCGTCGGCGCGCCCTTGGTGATGACCGGCACGCCTGCCGTCGAAGCGTAGAGCACCTGATCGCCGAGCATGATGCGCGCTCCGACCACATAATCGCCGTTCATGTCGATTGTCGCCGGGTCGAACGGGACCGAGAACGGGATGGGGAACTGCTTCCCGGCCAGCGTCTCGGAGATGGTCACGATCGGGTCGCCGGTGGTGCCCGCCACGCGGAAGTCCACGTAGAGCGCCGCGTTCGGGTCGAGTTGGGTCGGGACATCGGTCGTCACGACGCCGGTGATGGTTCCCGCCGGCGGTGCATCGGTGATGACGGCAGAGTTCAGGTCAAGCGTCACATCGGTCACCGGCGCGCCCTGGGTAAGCACCGGCGTGCCGCCCGACGACGAGAAGGTCAGGTTGTTGTTGTCGATGATACGGCCGTCGAAGACGTAGCTCTTGTTCTGGTCGATTGTCGCCGGATCGTAGCCCAGTTCGAACGAAATGGGGAAGGAGAGGCCGGCCAGCGGCACATAGCTGAAGGCCGTGGCCGGGGCGTCGGCCAGCATCGGCTCGCGGATCTCGACGTTCAGGTAAGCGGTCGAATCAGCCGGCCAGGTCATTGGCGTGGCGCTGGTGACTGTGTAGCGCACGACGCCGCCGGACGGATCGGGCGTGGCTGCCACGGGCACGGCGATTTCGCTGGCCGGCGCGCCGTTGGTGAGGACGGGCACAGGAGCCAGCGATGTGAACAGCAGGCGATTGCCGGACAGGATTCGCGCGCCGACGACGTAAGCCCGATCGGCGGCGATTCCGGCGGGGTCATATGGCAGCTCAAAGGAGATCGGGAAACCCATCCCGCCGACAGGTATCTCGATGAATGCCGTGGCAGGGGCGTCGGCCAACATCGGCTCGCGTAATTCCACCTGGAGGACGGCTGAAGGGTCGATGCTCTCCGGCGGCCGCGGGGATGTCACGCTGCCCCGGATGACGCCCGCCGCTGCCGGGGCAACAAACGGGCTGACGATGATTTCGACGTTGCTGGTGGGCGCGCCGTTGGTTAGCACCGGCACACCGGTTTGCGAGGCGAAAGTCGTTGTTCCACCCTCGCTGATCCTCGCGCTTAATAGATAAGTTCCGGCCGGGTTGATGGTCGCCACATCATAGGGCAACGCGAACGGGATAGGTACCTGACGTCCTTCGGCCGGTACGTCCAAGGTGGCGATGATTCCCGGTGTACCCGAAGATGCATCCTGCAGATCGACGGTGATGACGGCGTCGGGCGAAAGGGCGATGCGCTCCAGGTAGTTGACCGTTCCGGTGAGCATACCGCCGGCGATGCCGGTCATGACCGGGCTGACGAGAACCTCGATGCCGGTAGTCGGCGCGCCATTGGTGATCACCGGCACGGCGGCGTGGGATTCATAAGCCGGCGCGCCGTTTACAAGTATTCGCGCCGTGATGGAATAGGTTTGAGCCGGATCGATCTGGGCCGGATCGTACGCGAGTTCAAAGGGAATTGGAACCTGGCGCCCTTCGGCGTTGATGGATTGGGTCCCAATGAGGGTATTCGGATAACCGACGGAGGTCTGCGACAGACTCACCTCGATGACGGCATTCGGATCGAGGGCGGAGCGGTCGAGGTAGATCACGTTGCCGCTGACGACCCCGCTGCCCGCTGGTGCTTCTGAAGTTGATTCATTGGCGTTGCCGCAAGCCGCGAGAGCCAGCACCAGGCCGAGCAACAAAATAGCCGTTGCTACTGATATATATTTGTTCTGTTTAATCACTTTCTGTCTCTCCTTGGGGTGAGAAGCTCTTCAATTATTGCGCAATTGTGGCCGCCAGCACATTGCGACAACAAAGCATAATCCCCCCGGTTGCCGGATGCAAACTTCATGACATAAATATTAAGAAAGGCAGGCTAATCGGGCAAATCGAGTCGTTGGGATGTCGCTGCAAGGCGTAACCTTCGGCCTTGTGAATAGTTACTATATTCAGCAAGAGTTCATGTCTGCATCGTTTATAATGAACACCAGCGAGCAGATGGAGCAACAAATGAGTTTTACCAAAGAGCGACTGGTTGAATGGGTGAATGACGATTATACGCTGGGCGAGGAGATCGCCCACAGTGTGACGCACGGCCTCGGCGCACTGCTCAGCCTTGGCGGGCTGGTCGTGCTGGTCATTCTGGCCGTGCTGTACGGAACGATATGGCATGTGCTGAGTTTTGCCGTCTATGGGGTCAGCATGCTCGCGCTCTACCTTGCTTCGACCATCTACCATGGCGTGCAGAAGCCGCGCCTGCGGCCGATTCTGCAGAAGGTCGATCACGCCTGTATTTATCTACTGATCGCCGGAACCTACACGCCGTTTGTGCTGACGAGCATGCGCAGCACGACGGGGCTGACGATGTTGGCCGTCGTTTGGGCGCTGGCCGTGTTCGGCATTGTCTACAAAATTTTCTTCATCGACCGCCTCGTCGTCCTGACGACGCTGGCCTATGTGGTGATGGGCTGGATGAGCGTCCTCGCCTGGCGGGAGATGGTCGCCAGTTTGCCCGGTCTGGGTTTGACGCTGCTAATAACCGGCGGAGTTCTCTATACGGTTGGCGTTCTCTTTTACGCCATGACGAAGATCCGTTATACCCACGCCGTGTGGCATCTTTTCATTCTGGGGGCCAGCGCCTGTCATTTCGCGGCCGTGCTGACGTTGCTCAACGCTGCCTGACCACAACAGCCGCGGGTTTACTTCATTTTCTCCTCTGATCCGTTGAGTGATGCCAGTGTGGATCGCATCCGGCCAAGGTTCCGCGCTTTCCCGGCACTGAGAAATTCATGGGCGACCCTGGTGAAAAAGTGGTGGCCTTCCAGGAACTTCGTCTGTTCGTGATACCAATTGTCTTCGGTGATAGGCTGGTTGGAAAAGTGGCGGGTTTCCTGAAGCAGCAGCCGGTTGAGCTGCATGAAATCATCCCGGCCGAGCATATTGAGATCAGCGTCGCAGATCAATTCCTGCAGATAGCCATTGGGCTTTTGCGGCATCCTGGTGGCGGCAATGACGTCGATCACGTTCGCCACCTGCTCAGGGGAGTAACCGAAAGTGGGCAGCGCCTCGCGCGCGATGTGGATGCTGCCTTGTTCGTGCTGCGCGTAGGTGAGCAGAAAACCAGCGTCGTGGTACATCGCGGCCGTCACCAGTATCAGCCACTCCTCCTGGCCCAATCCTGCGGCCGTCGCCAGCCGTATCGCCGCAGGCACCACGTCATCCCGCGTGTGGTATAGCGAGTGATATAAGAGATGTGGCGATAACTCGCGCTCCAGTCGGGCATATATATGCTGACCGGCGCTCTCTATATCAGCAGATGTCATCCTTCCGTGCCCCTTGCAATCCGAAGTGTGAAATTCTACCTATATTTTTTGACATCGTGCAACAATTGTCACCGTTTAAGTTCTTATCAGCAGGCGCAAGCTGATATACTTCGGCATGCGGGTGAAGGCAGCGCATCAGGCAATCCGCAATTGCGCCGGTTAAGCGCCACCTGCCCAGGGATTAACGTGAAGTGCGGGAGAGAAGTGATGTTGACCCATATCGTTTTGTACAAGCTTAAGGACCGCAGCCCGGAGAATATCGCCCTGGCGCGGGCCAGACTGGAGAGCCTGTCCCGGGGGATCGAGACGCTGCGCGCGATCGAGGTCGGGGCCGATGTCATCCGCTCCGGCCGTTCGTATGACCTCGCGCTGATCACGCGGTTCGACGATATGGCCGGCTATCAGGTCTATCAGGATCACCCCGTCCATCTGCCCGTGCTTGCCCACATGCGCGAGGCCTCCGAGAGCGTCGTGGCGGTAGATTTTGAGAGTTGATCATGAGCTACCTGGAGAAATTACGCGCCGCCCAAAAAAAGAACAACTCCTGGCTGTGCATCGGCCTGGACCCACAACCAGGCCTGCTGCCGCTGGAGGCCCAACGCTGGGACGAGCCGGTGCTGCCCTTCAACCGGCGCATCATCGAGGCCACGGCCGATCTGGTCTGCGCCTACAAGCCGAACCTGGGGTTTTACATGCAATGGGGGGCGGCCGGAGTCATTGCCCTGGAGCGAACCATCGCCGCCATCCCCGACGACATCCCCATTATCCTCGACGCCAAGATAGGCGACATCGGTCACACCCAGGCGGCCTGGGGGCGGGGCGTGTTCGACGAATGGGGTGTGGACGCGATCACCGCGAACCCGTATGTGGGGGCCGACGCCGTGCGGCCGCTGCTGGCCTGGCGGCCGGATAAATGTGTCTATCTGCTGGCACGAACCTCCAACCCCGGCGCGCAGCGCTTTCAGGGCGACCTGACCACCCGGCGCGGGTTGTCGGCCGACGTGCTGCGCGAGGCATCCCGCTGGATGGGCGACGGCGACGGCCATTGCGGTTTCGTCGTCGGCGCGACGTACCCGGCCGAGCTGGCCGTGGCGCGGGAGCTGGCCCCGGCAGCCGGGTTCCTGATCCCGGGCATCGGCGCGCAGGGCGGCGATCTGGCGGCCGCGGTGCGTTATGGTCCCGACCGCATGGCCGGCCCGGTCATCAACGCCGGGCGGAGCGTCATCTACGCTTCCGCCGGCCTCGACTTTGCCGAGGCCGCGCGCGCGGCGGCCATCGCGCTGCGCGACGAGATCAACGCGCTGCGGTCGGGATAGCATTTCCTCGATTAATGAGCGATTCAAGTATTGATACATCGTCAAAAAACAGGATATAAACAACCAGAAGTCATTGATTGGAAAGAGGAGTAATTATCATGATTGGATTTGATCCCAGTTATATGTTATACGTGTTCCTGCCGACCATGCTGCTGTCGCTCCTGGTGCAGTTGTATCTGAAGCGGGCCTACAGCAAATGGAGCCAGGTGCGCAACGGCAACAACCTGACCGGGGCACAGGTCACCAAGGCGCTCTTCGACCGCACGCCCCTAGACGAGATCGGCGTGGAGGTTGTGCCGGGCGATATGACCGACCATTTCGATCCCCGGACCAATATCGTCCGCCTGTCGCAGGGGACAGCCACCCGGCCCAGCGTGGCCTCCATGGCCATCGCCGCCCACGAGCTGGGCCACGTGCAGCAATACCAGACCGGCTCAGCCCTCATCAAGGCCCGCAATTTCCTTGTTCCCGCGGTGCAGTTCAGCCCCATGGTTTCCTATGTCGCCATCCTGGCCGGGTTGCTGCTCAATATCACCGGCCTGTTCTGGATTGGGATCCTTTTCTTCAGCCTGATGGTCTTCTTCACCATCCTGACCTTGCCGGTGGAGTTCGACGCCAGCCGGCGGGGGATGATCTTGCTGGGGGAGGCCGGGCTGCTCACGTCGAACGAGGACCGCAGCGGGGCCAAAACGGTCCTGCGGGCTGCGGCGCTGACTTATGTAGCGGCGGCCGTCACGGCAGTCCTGCAGTTGCTCTATTACATCAGCCTGGCCAATCGGCGACGCTAGCCACATTTTTGTTTCCGAAAAACTCGTTTCAAATACCCCCTTGACAAGAATGACGCAATGCGTTATATTATGGTCATACATGACGCGATGCGTTACACAAGAACAATAACGGACCGGCGGACAGCCACCGGCTATGAAAATGAGGTATGTTGAAATGACTGAGAAAATCGAAATCGTAAACGAGAAGAAGCTGACGGACAAGGTTATTGAGTTTGGGCGCGACGGTCTCTATCTGGGCCTGGGCGTGGTCAGCGTTGTTCAGGAAAACGTGGTTGAACTCGTGAATCGCGGCAAGGAATATCGCCACAATCTGGTGGAGCGCGGCGAGAAGCTGGCCGATGAGAATCGCGGCAAGGTGACCGAGCTGGTCGAGATGCCCCAGGCGATGGCCAAGGACACCTACAAGAAGGCCGCCGACTCTTTCGACAAGTATAGCGAGCAGGTCCTCACCCGCGTGCACCTGCCCACCGCCGACGCCGTCGAGACCATGACCAAGAAGGTCAACGCGGTCGACCGCAAGCTCGACAAAATCATCAAGGAAAACGCGACGGCCGAGAAGATCTAAATCTTTTCCGTTACTTTCCGCGGGGCCGGCTCCGGTCCCACCGAACAGAATTAACAAGAACCCGGCATTGAGTTGCCGGGTTTTTTTATGTGCCGCATCGGCTCGTCTTGCGTATAGTTAGGGTCGCGCGTAAAAGAGGGCGGCCGTCGCTCTTGATGCGCGTTGGAGCATTGTACATGGCGGAATGGCTGGAGAGAGAGACGGTCTATCGCGGCAGCATCATCACGGTGCAGCGCGGCCGCGTGCGGATGAACCGGGGCAAGGTTGTGGCGTTCGACGTCGTGGAGCATTTCGGCGGTGTGGCCGTCGTGCCGCTGCTGGGCGATCGCGTCCTGCTGGTGCGGCAGCCGCGGCCCGTCGCCGGGGAGTCGCTGCTGGAGATCCCGGCCGGCAAGCTGGAAGGTCCCGACGACGACATCCTCGCCCGGGCGCAGGCCGAGTTGAGCGAGGAAGTCGGCTATCGCGCCGGGCGACTCCTGCCCGCGGCCGAGTTCTACGTCTCTCCCGGCTATTGCACCGAGCGTATCCACGTCTTTCTGGGGCTGGACCTCGCGCCGGTCGATGCCGCGCCCGAAGAGACCGAAGAGATCGAGCGGGTGGCACTAACACTGGGCGAGGTACGCCGGATGCTTGACGAGCGCCGCTTCCGGGACAGCAAGACGATCATCGGCCTGCGCGAGTTGCTGGCCTATCTCGACAGGGTGAATCCTCATGGCTGATATCAACGTATCCACCAGGGGGCGCGAGCCACGAAAATCGGCCGCCGGGCATCCGGTGGCGACGGATTTCGACTGGCTCATATACGCCGACGCCACCTTTGCCGGGCTGGCGATCCTCATCCCCTTTCCGTTTCTCGACGCGCTGCTGGAGGAATATTTCCGGCGACGGATGCCGCGCGACATAGCCCGCCGGCACGGCCGCACGCTGGCCCCGGCCGTCGTGCGCGAGGTGAATCGCAATCGGGGCGGCAGCTGCCTCGGCAGTTGCGTGATGATGCCGCTGGAGCTGGTCATCTATGTGGTGCGCAATCTCTATCGCACCGTCCTCTATATTCTGAGTGTCTATGACGCCAGCGAGAAGCTCAGTTTTTACTGGCATCGCGCCTTTCTGTTGAACTACATGATCGACCGGGGTCATCTGGACGACATGGCCCACGCCCCGATCGCCGCGCAAGCCATGCACCGCGCCCTGAAAACCACCCAGACCAGCCCGTTGCTCAACCTCGCCGGCGAACTCGTCGCCTTCGCCCGCACCCATACCCGCGGCCTGATGCGAACGATTTATCGCTATATCCGCCGCGAACAGGAGACGGCCGAGGCAAAGCAGACCCGAGCGAGCATCGCCGCGCAGTGGGCTGAATTCCAGGATTACCTCATCGGGTTGGCTGACCGTTATGACGCTGCCTATATCGCCGTGGAGCAGGAGCAGCAGGCGGCCGCGGCCGAATCGCCCAAACCATGATGACCCATGACTGAACAAATCAATCCTCCATCCGGCGGGCAGACCATCCTGGAGCGCGCCTTTCGTGTCCGCGCCTATGAGTGCGATCCCTACGGCCATGTGAACCATGCCAACTACCTGCGTTATATGCAGGAGTCCGCTTTCGATGCCTCGGCCGCCGTTGGCTATGACTTCGAGCGTTATCGTCAGTTAGGTCAGCAGTGGCTCATCCGCGAGACCGACATCACCTATCTGCGGCCGCTGGTCTACGGCGATACGGTCATCGTCCGCACGTGGGTGGGGGATTTCCGGCGGGTGCGTTCGCGCCGCCTCTACGAGCTGCGTCTGGCCGGCAGCGACGAGCCGGTGGCCACGGCGACGACCGAATGGGTTTACCTCGACATGACGACGCTCCGCCCGGCGACCATCCCGCCGGAGATGATCGCCGCGTTCCGGCACCCCGACACCGTGCCTGGCGAACGACGCGAGCCGTTCCCCGAAGCGCCGCCCCCGCCGCCGGGCATCTTCCGCACGCGCCGCCGCGTCGAATGGCGCGACCTGGATCAGGTGCAACACGTCAATAATGCCAACTACCTCGTCTACATCGAAGAGTGCAACGTGGCCGCGGCTGCCGCCTTCGGCTGGTCGATGGGCCGCATCATGGAACGGGGCATGGGCATCGTCGCCCGGCGCTACCGGATCGAGTATCGCGAGCCGGCCTTGATGGATGACGAGCTGGAAGTCACATCGTTCCTGGCCGACATCCGCCGGGCCACGGCCGTGCGGCACAACGAGGTCCGCCGCGTGAGCGATGGGGCGCTGCTGGCCCGTGCCTACTCGTTGTGGGTGTTCGTGGAACTGGCTACGGGGCGGCCGATCCGCATCCCTGCGGACTTCATGGCGACATTCGGGCCGAACGTCGCCACTTGATTGAACCCCATCGATTTTATCGGGTGTAGATTTAACCCGATGAGCCGATGAGCGACGAGGGGCGGGAATTATAACCCGCCCCTCGTTCGTCTATATCAGAGGGCTGGTCGCGCGCTCAATCTTCTGCGCGACGCCGGGCGAATACCTTCCATATCTCGACCAGGACAATAACCAGCATACCCAGGGCAAAGCTTATGATGAGGTCGCGGGCGCTGAGCGGCTCCAGATGGAACAGCGATTGCGCCGGTCCCCAGTAGATGAGCACCAGTTGCAGCAGGACTGTGACCACAATAGCCAGGATCATGGGTTTGTTCGTCAGCAGGCCGGTGCGGAAGAGCGATTCGCGCTCCGAGCGTACAGAGAGCGCCATCCCCAGCTGGGCGAAGACCAGCGTGGAGAAAAGGACCGTCTGCCAACCCTGATCATTTTCGCGCCACAACAGGTAGCTTGACAACAGGGCGATGATGCTCAGAACGACGCCGAAGAGGATGATGAATGCCGGCATACCGCGGCCGAAAACGCTCTCGGTGGCCGAGAAGGGTTGCCGCTTCATCACGTCTTTCTCCGGCGGCTCAATGCTCAGGGCCAGCGCCGGGAGGCCGTCGGTGACGAGGTTCATCCACAGGATTTGCAGCGGCAGCAAGGGCAGGGGCATGCCCAGGAAGGGGCCGATAATCATGACCGCGATCTCGCTGACGTTGCAGGTTAGCAGGTATTTGATGAAGCGCCGGATGTTGTCGTAGATAATCCGGCCTTCCTCAACAGCGGCGACGATGGTGGCGAAGTTGTCGTCGAGCAGGACCATTTCGGCCGCGCTCTTGGCCACGTCAGTGCCTGTGATGCCCATGGCCACGCCGATATCGGCTTTCTTCAGGGCCGGGGCGTCATTCACGCCGTCACCGGTCATCGAGACGATGTTGTGCTGGTTCTGATAGACGTCGATCAGTCGCAACTTGTGTTCGGGCGACACGCGGGCGAAGACGGAGACATCGCGCACGCGCTGCTCCAGTTCTGTCGGTGAGAGGCGATCCAGCTCTTGTCCGGTGATGAAGTTGTCGTTGTCGCTGATGCCGATCTGCTGCGCGATGTGGCGCGCGGTCAGCGGGTGGTCGCCGGTGATCATGACCGGGCGGATGCCCGCCGCCTTGCACTGAGCCACGGCATCCTTGACTTCGGGCCGCGGCGGGTCGATCATGCCGATCATGCCCAGGAAGATCAAATCCTGCTCCAGCGCTTCCTCGTCCGTCTTTTCGGGCGACTTGTCCCAGGGACGGAGGGCCACGCCGAGCACGCGCATGCCCTTGGCCGCCATCTGATCGTGGGCTTGCATGATGCGCTTGTGCCACGCCTCATCGAGCGGCTTCACCTCGCCGTTGTCCCACACGTTGGGGGAAATTGTCAGCAAGCCGTCGATAGCCCCCTTGGTGAAGGCGACGTAGTCCGGCCGGTTTTGGGCGAGGGTTGTCTGCCGGTCCCAAATGGTCGTCAGGCTGGGCGACAACTCGGCCGACGATTTCGGCACGCGGTGGAGCGTCGTCATGCGCTTGCGGACGGAATCAAACGGCACTTCGGCCACGCGGGGGAACGCTGCTTCCAGGTCCGGCTTGCGCATGCCCACAAAGGCCGCGGCGTTGACCAGAGCCGCCTCGGTGGGGTCGCCGACGGCCTGGAAATCGTCCAGATGCTCGCTCAGCGTGGCGTCGCTGTTCAGCGCGCCGCTGATGAGCAGCAGGTCGAGCGTAGGGTTCTCGATGACCCCCTGCGCGTCGTCGGCCGCCGGGGCAATCTCCAGGCGGTTGGTTTTGTCGTTGTGGACGAATCGATAGGATTGGCTGGCCATGTCGAGGACCTGAACGGTCATGCGGTTCAGCGTCAGGGTGCCGGTCTTGTCGGAGCAGATGACCGTGACCGAGCCGAGCGTCTCGACGGCCGGCAGGCGGCGGATGAGCGCGTGCCGCTTGAGCATTCGTTGCGCGCCCAGCGACAGGGCAATGGTGACCACGGCCGTCAGGGCTTCGGGCACGGCGGCCACAGCCAGGCTGACGCCGGTCAGCAGCAGCTCCTGTATGTTGACGGCCTCGCCGGTGCTTTTGGCGCGCCAGAAGCCGAGAGCGACGACGACGATCACGAGAGCGATGGCCGCCCAGGCGAGCACCCGTCCCAGACTGCTGAGGCGCTGCTGCAGCGGCGTGCTCTCCTCGTCGACCCCCTGGATGAGGTTGGCGATATGGCCCAGTTCGGTATCCATGCCGGTGGATGTGACCACGAACTCGCCGCGGCCGTAATTGACCAGCGTGCCGCTGAAGACCATGTTTCGCCGATCGCCGAGGGCGAGGTCGGTGTCATAGACGAGCGCCTGATCCTTGTCGACCGGCTCCGATTCGCCGGTCAGAGCGGCTTCCTCGACGCGCAGGTTGACGCTGGCGGTGACGCGGCCGTCAGCGGGGACGATGTTGCCCGTCTCCAGCACGACCATGTCGCCCGGCACAAGAGCTGTGGCCGAGATTTCCTGCACCTTGCCGTCGCGGCGCACGCGGACGACCGGCACCGACATCTTCTTGAGCGCGGCCATCGATTGCTCGGCCCGATACTCCTGGGTGTAGCCGAGGATGCCGTTGAGGACGACGATGACGAGGATTGCGATCGCCTCGACCCAGTCGCCCAGGACCATCGACACAACGGCGGCCATGATGAGCAGGACGGTCAGAATATTGGCGAACTGCTCCCAGAGTATCTCCAGCCGGGAGCGTCCTGCTTTCTCTTGCAGCTCGTTGGGGCCATATTGGGCAAGTCGTTGTTGCGCCTCGGCGCTGGCCAGACCTCGTTCTGTGGTGCTGCCCAAATCGCTGAGCGCCTGGCCCGCTTCTAACTTGTACCATTCAGTTGCCATCAAATATCTTCTCCATTCCTCCGGAAGAACAATCAGGTCGCGATGAGCGCCGGACGAGTCCAGCGGCTCAGGATAGACCACAAAAGTTCGGTTTGTTGATTGGCGCGGTTCGATTTCTGCCCGCGATCCGGGCCGGTGATGATCAGGAGATCGAACTCGCCGCTATTGTTCAGGTTGTCAATCGTCTCGACCGCGAGGTCGTTGGGGCCTATTGGGTCTAGAAATGTAGCAACAACTTCGTGTAACGCAAGGTATTGACCGATGTTCTCAGCAAGCCGGGCTGAGTTTCGATCGTTGCTTATGGGGAGTATCGTCAGCTCGATTCCCCATTGTTCGGCCAAATAGACGGCAATGAAGATCGCTTCATCCAGCGCCCGGATTGTGTCATGGATGAGCAGGACGCGGCCCGGCAAGCCTTCGCCCGCTTCATTACCCAGTAGCAGGAAGGGGCGGTGCAGCGACTGTATGATCGCCCGGTCGACAGCCGAAAGTGACGCCGTTTCATCGGGATTGCCGAAGAAATCGCGCTCCAGAATGATCAGATCGTTGAAATAGCCGACCTTAACGGACCACTCGACCGGATCGCCCGAACCGCTCAACAACTCCGTCGGGAACGAGGCCGCCCTCAGGCGGGCGCGCAAGTCGTCGATCGCGGCCGATTCGGCATTCGTCGGCAGCAGGTGGTCGAGAATGCACAGGGCGCAAAAATGCGCCTGTTCAGTCCCGGCGATCGTCAACACCCACTCCAGCGCGTCCTGCTTCGGCCCCAGCAGTCCGCGCGCCTCGTCGATCCGGATCGGCAGAAGGAATGAGCCGAAGAGGTGTTCGGAATAGCGATCAAGGGTGCGTTCCTGTGCCCACGTTCGCAGCGGCGGCGTGGCGGTGGATTTGGGCGGAGCCAATTTCGCCAGACGCCGCAACCGGCTGACGAGAGCCGGCCGGGGCGTTCCGGACGCCTCGCTTACCTTCCCCAGGAGGCGCGAGACGGCCACATCCGGCGCGATGCTGTAGCCCAGCTCGCGTTGCAGTTCGACCCGGTGACGGGTGAGCCAGACGAAAAAGTCGGTCTCCGTGCGGCCGGGGAAGTAGCGGAGGATGGCCTGCTCGCGTATGGCCTTGATGAGGGGCATGTAGGCTTCATCGTACCAGTCCCGGGCTGCCTCTTCAAAAGTCAGTTCGCGATCCTCGCCGGCTTCCCGGACATACCGATACGCTTCGATATGGCTTTCCAGATGGCGATATTGGCCGGGCACGCTCACCTGAAAATCGGAACCGGGGCGCGAGACATCCAGGCGGGTGTAGACCAAAAACGCGGCCAATTCGGCGGCGATGATAAGACCATCAGGTTGGGAGCCGGGCGGCATTGGCGCGCGCGTGCGGACTTCGGTCACGTAGGCGTCGATAAAATGAAGGTTTTGTTGCCGGGCCAGGCTGACGCGGTGATTGCCGTCCTGTACGAAGTAACTGTCGCCGAGCTTGTAGACGACGATTGGGGGCAGATCGGCCACACTGCGTGCCGCCGCGCCGACGCTGACCCACCGCTCTTCGTCTGACTCGCGGCGGGGCAGAAAGGTGCGGGTGAAATCCTGACAGCGGCCGACGCTGCCGATGATGGCGTCGATGGGGATTTGTTTGACGCCGAGGCTGGACTGCCCAACAACCCCCAGTTTGTGGGCCACTTCATCGAACGACAGAAGGTCAATCGGCTGGCCGGAAAGCCGCGCGAGGATCGATTCGACGGCCGCCTGACGGCGGGCGCGATGAAAACGCGAGCTCACCTCGGCGCGACGGTTCTCGGATGTTGGACTCATCGATCGACAATTTTAGTCGATCTGACGGGTTGGGGGCAACAGAAAGCGCGCCTAATGGGTTATCACGGCCGCCCGCTCATAGAGCATGGCCTTGATCTCCAGCAGATCGCGCCGCAATTGCGGATCGGTGTCCACAAGGGTCTTGATCTTCTCCGAACCGTGCAGCACCGTCGTGTGATCGCGCGGCCCCATTTGCGCCCCGATCTGGGGCAACGAGGCGTCGGTCTCAGTGCGTGCCAGATACATGGCCACCTGCCGCGGGTAGGCGATGGTGCTCTTGCGGCTACTGCTGATGAGGGCGTCGACCGTCACATTATAATAGCGGCAGACGATATCGATGATCTGTTCCACGCTGATGCGCTCCGGCCGGCGCATGGTATCGGCCAGGGCCATGTTGACCAGCTCAAGGTCGATGGGTCTGCTCGTGAGGTTGGCGTAGGCCATCACCTTGTTCAACGCGCCTTCCAGCTCGCGGATGTTTTGGCGCGAATTGTGGGCGATGAATTCGATGACGTTGTCGGGCACATAGCAGTTGAGGTCTTCGGCCTTGGCCAGCAGGATGGCCCGCCGCGTCTCCTCGTCGGGCGGTTGCACGTCGGCCGTCAGGCCCCACTCGAAGCGGGAGAGAAGTCGCTCTTCCAGCGCGGCCAACGACTTTGGCGACCGATCGCTGGAGATGATGACCTGTTTGCCATAGCTGTGCAGGTCGTCGAAGGTGTGGAAAAACTCGTCCTGGGTGCCTTCCTTGCCGGAGATGAACTGGATGTCGTCGATGAGCAGGACATCGACCGTCCGGTAGCGCTCTCGGAACTCGGGCGTCTGCTTGGTGCGGATGGCCATGACCAGGTCGTTGGTAAACGTCTCGGCCGAGATATAGCGCACGCGATAGCCGTCCTGACGGCAACGATGGCCGATCGCGTGCAGCAGGTGGGTTTTGCCGAGGCCGACGCCGCCGTAGATGAACAGCGGGTTGTAGGTCTGGCCGGGGTTTTCGGCCACCGAGAGTGCCGCGGCATAGGCCAGCCTGTTGTTCGCGCCGACGATGAAGTTCGAGAAGGTATAGCGCCGGTTCAGGCCGTTTTCGGTTGAATCTCGCGCGCCCTCGTCGCGGCGACCGGCGGCGACTTCGGCCGGAGCCGTAGCGACAACCTCGGCGCGGCCGTTGCGGCTGACCATGGCCGTTTGGGGCGCGATGATCTCCTCTGACCACACCACAAAACGCACCGTCACCGGCCGTTCGGCGACGCCGGCCAGGGTGCGGGCAATCAGGTCATAGAGGCGATTTTCCAGCCAATCCTTGGCGAAATCGTTGCGCACGCCGACGACGAATTCGTCCCCCGCAAAGGAGAGCGCGCGCGTGCCCTGCAGCCAGGTGGTGAAGGTGGCGCGCGTCATTTGCATTTCCAGCTCACCCAGCGTCGCTTTCCAGACAGTCTCAGGTGGTAGCGTGCTTACGGTCATATTCTTCCCTCGGCAAGCGGCCAACAGGCGTACTTCAATCTCGGTTACCCGCTTTATTATTTTTCGGACAGATGTATAGAGGTGCGAAGTCCCTTGAGTGGGTGGATCGGAGTCCCTCTTTCCTCACCGCCCTCGCAGTTCGATGGCAACGCCACACGGGCGTGGGCCTGCCCTGGTGAACTGCGCTTCGTTGCTTCCTTCGGTGTTTCCTCAGTGGTGGAGGCATTCTAGCACAGGGCAGGGGGGTGGGCAATGCCCATAGTCGTGATCCGGCTTAAAACCTGCAGATATTTTAGGAATCGGTAATGTTAAAATATTATGGGCTGTATTTGCCCAAGGGTAGGCATTTTGTCGTGTCCCAACAATTAGGCGTGACCGCCGTTACATACCCCCATATATGGGTGCAGTTGACCATAATATATGCCACTAATCCTCCCTGTTGGATACCCTTGGGCGGCCTCCTTTTGACGGTCGCTAATGTTGTTGCAGAACATCAGCGACATTATCGGGCGAAAAGTGTGCAAAATTGTTGCATGAAGCCGGTCGAAAATGTGGCGCGGAAGGGGGGTTTCAGGTGTTCTCATCCACCGGTCGGGCGGCGACGGCGAGAGGAGCGGCCGGGGCGTTCGCTGTCGTCGCGCATTGACGTCAGCAGCCACCCGGCGATGATGACGACCAGACCACCGATGCCCAGCCAGAGCCAGTTGCGGCCGCGGGCCGGCTCGATGTCGACCTCAAAGCTGACGCCGTCGCCGCTGCCTTGCTGCCCGGTTACGGCCAGGTCCACGCGCCAGCGCCCTTCGCTGACCAGATCGTTGAACTCGGCGGCGAATAGCAAACGGTTGACCTCGTCCACGCCGGCGACTTCCACGAAGCTCACTGCCGGGTCGGCCAACGAGGTCATGGTGATGGCGACCTCGACCCCTTCGACGATGATTTCCCTGTTTTCGGGGTTGATGACGGCGACGACCACATGGGTCTCGTCGGCCCGCAGGGGGTCGGGGTCGGTCCAGGCCGAGAGCAGGTAGGGGCCGGCCGGCTCGTTGAGCACCTGCGGCGTGCCGATGCCATGGGCGGCTACGCGACTTGCGAACAGAACGAGAGCGGCGGCGATGACCAGAATGAGACCGGCGGATCGGGATGGTCGCATGTTGCTTTAACCGCCCATCAGCATGGTGCCGCGCATTTCCATCGGCAGGTTGAAAGTCGCCAGTCCGGCCACGGCCATGCCGGCGAACAGAATGAGCCAGGGGAGCAACGCGCGGGCGGCCACGGGACGCGAGGCCAGATCGCGCCGGCCGACGCGGTTGCCGACGTAAAGGCTGCCGGCGAAACCGGCCAGCACCATGACGGTCTGCAGGGGCAAAATCCAGTCGCCGGGGATGATGCCGCCCAGCCGCCAGTTCGGCTCCGCGCCGAGGATGGCGATGCCGTGGTCGAGCAGGAACGTCTGGAGGACGGGAATGATGGCCAGCGCCCCGGTGAGGAAATGGAAGGCGTAGTGAGCCAGCCACAGG
>JAHDWL010000056.1:5210-18748 GCA_023384355.1 Anaerolineae bacterium | reverse complement strand
GCGGCCGCAACCTGAAACAGCTTCCCCGGTGTCGCAATCCCTTTCAGGCGATGCTCGCCCAGGTCAATAAGGGTGACGTTGGGCGGCAATTCACCCAACAGAAGCTGTTCTACGGCATGTGTCAGGAGGATTTGCCCGCCATGGGCGGCTGCTTCCACTCGTGCCGCCCGGTTCACGGTTGGGCCGAAGTAATCGTCGGCACGCTCAAGGGCCGCGCCGCTGTGCAATCCCATGCGTGCTGTGAGTCGACCCACATCGGCCGGCCACTGCTCTTCGGCGAGGCGAAGTTGGGCCTCAATTGCGGCTGCGAGAGCATCGGAAGCCTGGTCGAAGGCCGCACAGAATGCATCGCCGACAGTTTTGAAAACATAGCCTTTATGGGCTTCGATGGCGGCGCGCATGATGGCATCATGACGCAGGAGCGCTGTCTCCATGGACAGGCGGTGTTCTTCCCATAAGGGAGTGCTCCCTTCGATGTCGGAGAAAAGAAATGTCACCGTCCCGGAAGGAGGTCTCACGATGTCCATTCCCGTTTGGCTAATGTGAGCATTATAGCATGACAGGAACTCGATCGTGATCGGATTTTTCGGCGGGGATTACCGATCGTCACCGGCGATCCTGGTTGAAATCTCCCAGGCTCAAACTTCTGGCACTTCCCCCAACTCCGGCTAAAATTGGGCCATGACAGATCTCCTCATCTACAATGGCCGACTTGTAACCTGGAACGACCCAAACGAAATACTGGAGGATAGCGCCCTGTTGCTTCGCGACGGTCGCATCCACGATATCGGCCGCGATGCCGCCCTGCGCGAGAAGTATCCTGACGCCGAGCGACTGGACGCGCGCGGCCAGCTGGTGATGCCCGGCAACATCTGCGCCCACACCCACTTCTACGGCGCATTCGCCCGCGGCATGGGCATCCCCGGCCCCGCTCCCAAGGACTTCCCGGACATCCTGGAACGGCTGTGGTGGCGACTCGACCGGGCACTGCTCGATGTGGATGTGGAGTATAGCGCTCTCGTCAGTCTTGTAGACGCGGTCAAGCACGGCACGACAACCCTTATCGACCACCACGCCAGCCCCAACGCCATCGACAGTTCGCTCGACCAGATCGCTGACGCAGTGGAGCGGGCCGGCGTGCGGACTGCTCTGTGCTATGAGGTGTCAGACCGAAACGGCCCCGATGGCGCGCAGGCGGGCATCAGCGAGAACGTGCGCTTCCTGCACGCGGTGAAGGAACGCAACACCGATCTGCTGGCGGCCACCTTCGGCCTGCATGCATCTCTCTCCCTGAGCGATCGAACCCTGGAGAAGTGCGTGGCTGCGGCCGAAGGGCTGGACACCGGCTTCCACATTCACGTGGCCGAGCACGAGGCGGATGAATATGATTCCCGCGAGAAGCACGGCAAGCGCGTGGTCGACCGGCTGGCCGATCTCGGTATCCTCGGTCCGAAGAGTATCGTCGCCCATGCCATCCACATCGACGCGCGCGAGATGGGTCTGCTGCGTGACACCGGCACGTGGGTGACCCATCAGCCGCGCAGCAACATGAATAATGCCGTCGGCGCGGCCCCCATCGAGAGCATGCTCCGGTTGGGTATTCCCGTCTGTCTGGGCAATGACGGTATGGGCAACGCCATGTGGGGTGAGTGGAAGGATGCCTATTTCCTGCACAAGGTTGTCCATCGCGATCCGCGCCGGGCCAACGGCATGGACGTAGCGCAGATGGCCATTTATAACAACGCCGCGCTGGCCGGCATATTCTGGCCTGATCTGCCGCTGGGCCGGCTGGCCGTGGGCGCGGCGGCCGATGTCATCTTTGTGGATTACCACGCCATCACCCCGCTGAGCGCCGGTAATTTGCCCTGGCACATCATCTTCGGCTTTGAAAGCAGCATGGTTACGACGACCATCGTCGGCGGCAAGGTGCTCATGCGCGACCGGCAACTGCTGACGCTGGACGAGGAAGCCATCACCGCCCGCAGCCGCGAGCTGGCGACCAGGGTGTGGGAGCGATACGGGAATCTTGATTGAGGCGGAGCTGGATCAGTATACAGTAGATCAGTATTCAGTATTTAGTAGATCAGTATTCAGTGACTGACCCACTGAATACTGAACACTGTTCCACTGAATACTGATCAAACCAAGGAATAATCAAACATGAAGATCGCAATACTGGGCGGAACCGGCAAGGAAGGTTCCGGGTTAGGTTTCCGGTGGGCAGCCGCCGGGCATGAAGTGATCATCGGCTCGCGCACGGCCGAGAAAGGCGAGGCGGCGGCTGAAGAGATGCAGGCTGAGTTGCCGCACGCGACAATCAGCGGCGCGGACAACGCAGCAGCAGCAGCAGCGGCGGATCTGGTCGTACTGTCCGTGCCCTATGAAGCGCAGGAAAAGACACTGGCCGGTGTATACGATGAGGTGCAAGGCAAGCTGCTCGTTACCGTTGTCGCCCCGCTGGGCCAGCCCAAGGCTCGCGTCTGGCGGCTGCCGAGCGGCTTGTCGGCGGCCGAGGAAGCCCAGCAACAGCTGGGTGAGGGCGTCACCGTCGTGGCCGCCTTCCAGAATATTTCGGCCGGGCATCTGCGCGATCTGGATTACAACCTCGATTGCGACGTGCTGATCTGCGGTGAGAAGGCGGTCGACAAGGAGATCGTCGCCGCGCTCTGCCGTGATGCCGGCATGCGCGGCATCAACGCCGGTGCGCTGGCCAACGCCGTCGTCGCCGAAGGGCTGACGGCCGTGCTTCTGGGCATCAACATTCGCCACAAGATCACCGGCGCGGGCATTCGCATCACCGGCTTGCCGGCGGAGTGACCAGTATTCAGTGTTCAGTAGGACAGTATTCAGTGGATCAGTGATCCGTAAACTTGACCTACTGACTACTGACCCACTGACCTACTGACCCACCGACCCTTGACCACCAACCACCTCTCCCTGATCGCCCTGCCCGGCATCCCCGAAGTTCAGCCCGGCGACGATGTCGGCCGTCTGCTGCTGGCAGCGCTCGACGGTGGGGGGATTTCGCTTCGCGACGGCGATATTCTGGCGGTGGCCCAGAAGATCGTCAGCAAGGCCGAGGGGCGACTGGTGAATCTGGCGGACGTACAGCCGGGAGAGCGAGCCATTGAGCTGGCGGCCAAGACCAGCAAAGACCCGCGAGTCATGGAGCTGATCCTGAGCGAGAGCGAAGAAGTCTCACGCCTGCGGCCGGGAGTGATCATCGTCCGACACCGGCTTGGCTTCACCAGTGCCAACGCCGGTATCGACCGCTCCAACGTCGCCCCGGACGGCGAGGAGCGCGTCCTGCTGCTGCCGGTCGATCCTGACTCATCCGCCCGGCATATCCGGGAGACCATCATGGAAGAGCGCGGCGTGATGGTTGGCGTCGTCATCACCGATAGCCACGGACGCCCTTTCCGGCTGGGCACGGTCGGCGTCGCCATCGGCGTGGCCGGGCTGCCCGCGCTGTGGGACCGGCGCGGCGAGCCGGACCGCTACGGCTATCGCCTGCAACACACCGACGTGGGCGTGGCCGACGAGATCGCCGCCGCCGCGGGGCTGCTGATGGGGCAGGCGGCCGAGGGTCAGCCGGCGGTGCTTCTGCGCGGCCTACATTTACCGTCCATCGACGGCCGCGCCGCTGACCTCGTCCGGCCCCGGGAGCAGGATTTGTATCGCTGAGTGCAGCCGATACTATGACGTTCATGAGGCCAGTGTCCAGTAGGCCAGTGTTCAGGAGATCAGTGGCGCAGCAGATTGGTAACATGATATGTCCGAATTAACGCTCACCCTCACCGACATGGCTCACGGCGGGCTGGCGCTGGGGCGCGACAAGGGCGGCCGTGCCGTCTTTGCCCCCTTTGCCATCCCCGGCGAGACGGTGCGCGTCCGTGTGCCGGACGATGGACGCGGCTTCGCCCGGGCCGAGCTGCTGGAAATCATCAAGCCCTCGCCTGACCGCGTCGTCCCCCGTTGTCGCCATTTCGGCGTCTGCGGCAACTGCCACTTGCAGCACATGACCTACGCGGCCCAGTTGCGAGCCAAGGAAGCGACCGTTCGTGATCAGTTAACCCGCGTCGGTGGCCTGAAAGACCCACCGCTGCGACCAATTCTGCCGTCGCCGGAGCCTTACAGCTATCGGGCAGAGGCAGCCCTTTTTCCGGCCGAGGAAGGCGGGTTGGGCTACTGGTCGCCGGGCGAGCGGCGCATCTTTCGCGTCGTCGAGTGTCCCATTCTGCGCCCGGCGCTGGAGGCAGCCCTGCCCGACCTGGATGTGGAACTGCCCGGTCTGCGTCGTCTCTCCTTGCGGCTGGGCGACGACGAGGAACTGCTGGCTGCGCTGGAGACCGAGGATGTAGAACCGCCGGAACTGGCCGTCGATTTTCCTGTCTCCGTGGCCATCGTTCTGCCCGACCGCACGGCCGCCTCGCTCATCGGCGACCCCTATTTGCTGCTGACTATCGGCGGCCGGGAGTTGCGATTCTCGCCCGGCGTCCCATGGCCTGCCAACCCGGTCACAGCTGAAACCCTGGCTCGCGTCATCGTGGAGCTGGCCGGGATCGATGCGAGTTTGATCGTGTTGGAAAGTCCCGGTGGCGCGGGCTGGCTGACGACGGCGCTGGCCGAACGGTCGGCCGAAGTCGTCGCTGTCGAGCCGAACCCCGACGCCGTGGCCGACGCGGCCGAGAACCTCGATCCATTCGATAACGTGACTATCTACCAGGGGACAGAAGAGGAAATATTTCCTGCTTTGTCGATTACGCCGGATGTGGTCGTGCTCCGGCCGGGTGTCCAACGCCCCGAGGACGGTCTTTCGCCGGCCGCTTTCCGGCTGCTGGAACGGCTGCACCCCCGGCGGCGCGTCATCATCTGCGGCGAGATCGGTGCATTGGCCAAGGACGCGAAGCGGTTGGTGAAAACAGGCTATCGGCCGGTCATGTTTCAACCGGTCGATCTTGCGCCACAAGGATTCCAGGTCGAGATCGTTTCGCTGTGGCGCAAGTAATATTCATGATTTGATGCAATGGGTGACCATGATGAAGAGTGACAATAGGCTGGGCACAATCGACGACGTATTGAAAGATGTAGCTGAGCCGCTGCGGGTAATCGCCTTGCGCTTGCGAGATATCGTGATCGAGCTTGACCCCGATACCACCGAACAACCACGCCCTGGCGATAAAGCGCTCAGTTATGGTACCGGCCCACAGAAGATAAAACAGGGCTATATCTACATCATGCCGCAAAAAGCCTACGTCAATCTCGGTTTCTATCGAGGGACAAGTCTGTCCGACCCGCTCGGCATGCTGGAGGGTACGGGTAAAGATCTACGCCACGTCAAGGTTCGCAGCCTGGAGCAAGCGGAGCAGCCGGCTGTGCGCGAGTTGATCGCCGCCGCGGTGGCTGACCGGCGACAATAATCTGCGGGTCCCGGCCCTCCTCCCACGTATCTTGCCTTTCTATAACGACGCGTCTCTCCTGGTTGGAAAGACCGCGGGTTACTCGTCGCCCAGCAGCCCGCCGATCTTGTCCGGCCGGGTGCCTTCCACGCCGTGGAGAAATCCTGCGAAGATGAGCGGCTCATCCAGCGCCCGGACGGTGTGATTCTCGCCCTTGTCAAAGATGAGGATGTCCCTTGGGCCGAATTCATGCTCCACGCCGTCGGCTCCGGCGAACATGCCTCTACCCTTGATGATCACCGCATAAAATGGCGAACTTGGCGCGTTGTGTTCGGCAATCATCTGGCCGGGCTTGAGCATGAAGCGAATGACGCGGCCGTTCTCGTCAACATAGAGCGGTTGGGCATAGGGATGGCCGTCGTGGAATTCCAGATTCTCCATCAGATTGGTAGTGCGCATTTCTATCTCCTTGGTCTCAGTTTGGGCCCAGCATAACCCGGCAGGTAGGGGACGGTATTCATCGGAATA
The DNA here is from genome assembly GCA_023384355.1 of Anaerolineae bacterium. GTDB lineage: Bacteria > Chloroflexota > Anaerolineae > Promineifilales > Promineifilaceae > Promineifilum. Next base: position 12,821 of record JAHDWL010000056.1, on the reverse strand, counting down.
CTTGTGTTGAGCTGAAAGCATTATACCCAGCTGCGACCACGGAAAAAAAGGGGCGAAAGACCCGCCGGAAATGGGTGATTTGTCGGCTAAGGCGTCCGAAAGATATTTTTCGTTTTTGCCCTCGCGTTCAATCCGCCCGCCCGCCGCTGTGGTGTCGTATTGAGACCCGTCCGGGAGACAGATTACAACGCTTCGACCGTCTGCGAGGCGGGCACGGTTTGATCGGTCCCAACGCCGTTAGTCGGGATCGGGTCGTTCATTAGCCTCTCGAATGCCGGGCGGTCGAGCGTCTCAACGTCCATCAGCGTCGTCGCCAGCTGCACCATGCGGTCGTGATTCTGGTCAATGATCTGCAGGGCGCGATTATAGTTATCCTGGAGGATAAGCTTGACTTCGGTGTCGATGGCCTGGGCCGCCTCTTCGCTATATTCGCGGCCGCTGCCGAACCAGCCCATCTCGCGGCCGACGAACGGATTGCCCGCCCCGCTGCCGTATGTGGGCAGGCCCAGCTTTTCCGACATGCCGTACTCCATCACCATCGACCGTGCCAGCCGCGTTGCGTTTTGCAGGTCATTTGACGCGCCGGTAGTGATGCGGCCAAAGAAATGCTCCTCGGACGCGCGCCCGCCCAGCGCCATGGCGATTTGGTCATTGAAGAACTCACGGCTGTAGAGCGCGCGATCCTCCGGCAGGGACATGACGTAACCACCCGCACGACCGCGGGGAACGATGGTTATCTTCTGCACCGGGTCGGTATTGCTCAGGAAAAAGCTAACTACCGCGTGACCAGCCTCATGGTAGGCGACGGTCATCTTGTCGTCTTCGCTCATCACGCGAGTCTGGCGCTCCGGTCCCATGACCACGCGGTCGAAGGCATCCTGGAACTCGAGCAGGCCGATGGTCCGCTTGCTGCGTCGGGCGGCAAAGATGGCGGCTTCATTGATCAGGTTTTCCAGATCGGCGCCGGAGAACCCGGCCGTCAGTCGCGCCGTATCCTTAAAGTTGACTTCCCCGGCGATCGGTTTCCCGCGGGCGTGGACTTGCAGAATTTTTTCGCGCCCGGCGATGTCGGGCAAGTCGACAAAAACCTTGCGGTCGAAGCGTCCGGGACGCAGCAACGCCGGGTCGAGGATATCGGCGCGGTTGGTGGCAGCGATGACAATCACATTGGTCTGGTTGTCGAAACCATCCATCTCAACCAGAATCTGGTTGAGGGTTTGCTCGCGTTCGTCGTGGCCGCCGCCCAGGCCCGCGCCGCGCTGGCGGCCGACGGCGTCGATCTCGTCGACGAAGACGATCGATGGGGCAGCTGCCTTGGCTTTTTCGAACAAGTCGCGAACGCGGCTCGCGCCAACACCCACGAACATCTCGACGAATTCAGAACCGGATATGTGGAAGAATGGCACGCCTGCCTCGCCGGCAACGGCCCGCGCCAGCAGTGTTTTGCCCGTTCCTGGTGGGCCGACCATGAGCACGCCCTTGGGAATGCGCGCGCCGACCTGAACAAACTTCTCCGGTTCGCGCAAAAACTGCACGACTTCGGCCAGCTCCAGCTTCGCTTCCTCGACTCCGGCCACGTCATCGAAGGTGACAGTCGGCCGGTTGGTGTCGTTGAGGTTGCGGGCACGACTGCGGCCAAAGCCGAAGATATTGTTGCCTCCTCCTCCCTGTATCTGCCGAAAGCCGCGGGTGAAGATCCATATCAGCAGCAATATGGGGCCAAGCGTCAGCGCGACACTTAGCAAAGTGTTCCACATCGACTGATCGCGTATGATCAGGTTGTTTTCCAGTTGATCGGGGGTGATGCCGTAATATTCGAAGGTCTCGACCAGGCTGTCGGACGGGGCCTTGACCGCGCCCAGGGTGCGGCCGTCGTCCAATGTCACTTGCAGTCGATCGCCGGTCACGGTGAGTTGTTTTACCTCGCCCGAGGCGATGTAGTCAGCCATCTCCTGTAGGGAAATCTGTTCCGGCCCTCTGAAGCGGCCACTGAGCCACAGTTGCAGCCCCAGAATCACCGCGAAGATGGTGATGATCCAGACCCAGGTTGGAATGGTGGGTCGATTGTCGTTCGGTTGTTCATCCATGTCGTTCTGCTATTTTCGCATTTCCGCCGGCGAATTGCCTTATTAGCCTGATCGTCAGGCCCGTATCTACATTAATATGGAAAGCTTACCAACTTTCTGTTGGATGCGCATTAGCGTTAAACTGTCGATTATCTAATGCCAATTTTCGATGGGCCTGTTTCAGGTCAGTTTGCCCAGGCATTCTGCGCGGCAAGCTTCCGATTGTACGACTATCCGGCATGTGATTCAAACGCCCGAGGCTACGTTACCCGCTTTATAAAAGTGAGGCTATAGTTAATCAGTCCGGCAGCCGGCCTTGGCCGGTCGCGGAAGGCATAAATGGACCTGAACCATATTCTTGAGGCCGCCACGGTTTGTGCCGGCATCGTGGAGTAAGGCGTATGCTCCCGCCAGATATTGACATCTCCAATGAAATGGTCGCCGATGCCTGGCGTTCATTTGTGGAAACCAGTCGCCTTGATGCGATCGCGGCGGCGCGAATAGACCCGGCCGTTGTCCGGTCGTGGCAACGTTGCATCTATCGTTTCAATCCCCTGGCCCGGCTGCGTCCATCGCCCGTTGGGCGCAACGCCTTCAGTTCGATTTTGCGCGGGCAGCAGGACCTCATCACAGTCGCCATGCCGTTCATCGAGGACATCTACCAGTTTACCGAGGGGTCCAGCTATGCCATCGTGCTGGCCGACGGGGCGGGGTGCATCCTGCTGGTCGAGGGCGATCCGGCGGCCGTCGAACATGCTGCCGGATTGGGTTTCGTGCAAGGAGCGTACTGGTCGGAAAACACAGCCGGAACTAACGCGCTGGGACTGGTGCTGCTGGAGGCGATGCCCATCCAGATTGTCGGCGCTGAGCATTATTTCGAGTTCATGCACCACACCGTCACCGCGGCCGCGCCAATCCATGACGTGCGCGGCCGCATTATCGGCCTGCTGGGTATGGTCGGGCCGGTGAGCCTGGCCACGTCGCACACGCTGGGCCTGGTCATGTCAGCCGCGCGGGCCATCGGCAATCAGTTGCAAGCCAATTGGTATCTGGAAGAGGCCAACCAACACCTGAGCCAGGTCAATACCATCCTGGGGACGATCACCGAAGGGGTCATCGTCTGGAACCAGGAGGGCGAAATTCGGCATGTTAACGAGCAGGCCGCAAAGATTCTTAATATAAACCCGCGAAACGTCACAGGGCGGCCGCTGCGCGATGTCCTTCGGCTGCCGCCGGAGCTGGCTGCGGCCATCGATGAGGGATCTGAACTTCACGACGTTGAGCTAAACCTCCAGGCCTTCGGCCGCGACGTGCGCTGCGTTGTCACTCTGCGACCGATCTTTGAGTCCGGTACGCAGCCGGACAGCTACGTCGCGTTGCTGAACCCCATCGAACATGTGCGTCAGATCGCCCAACAGCAATATGGCGCGCAAACCGGTCTGAGCATCGAAGATGTCCAGGCTGATTCGCCGACCATGCGGCGCGTTGTGCGCCAGGCGCGCACGGCCGCCCGCGGGGTCGCACCGGTACTCGTACAGGGCGAAGGTGGCGTGGGAAAAAACCTCCTGGCACGCGCCATCCATAATGACGGCCCACGGGCGAGCAAACCCTTCATCGACATCAACTGTCGGGCCATTCCCCACGAGTTGATGGCTCGCGAGATTTTGGGTCATGAGCAGGACACGAACACGCGCGGTCAGCCGAGCAAATTTGAGCTGGCCGACGGCGGCACGCTGCTGCTCGATCAGATTGAAAACCTGACCCTGGAATTGCAGGCCGCACTCCTCCATGTTATCGAGACGCATCACGTCACCCGACTCGGCGGTTCGGCGCCTATCTCCATTGACGTGCGCATCATCGGTTCAACGACAGCCAACCTCGAAGATCTCGTCGCGCAGGGCAGCTTTATGTCCCATTTATACTATCGCTTTGGCGTTTTTAAATTCGAGGTGCCCCCTCTGCGCGAGCGGGTCGAGGATATCCCTCTGCTCGCCGAGCGATTCCTGGCCCGGCAAACAAACCAGGGTAGTCGCGCGATGTGGATCGAGGACGAGACGGTGCGCTTTCTGACGCGCTATCCGTGGCCGGGCAACGTGCGTGAGCTGGAGAGTGCCCTGGAGCGGGCCATAAGCCAGTGTCGCGACAATGTTATCCGGCCGGGCGACCTGCCGGAAATGGTGCGAAACGGGCGCGTGCTGACCGGCCGCCACCCGCTGGCCCAGCCCGTCATCTCGGTCGATGAGGCGGAGCGCGACGCCATTCTGCGCGCCGGATGGGCCTGTAATGGGCGGGTGACGGAGATGGCGCGCTTATTGGGGGTCAGCCGCACGACCCTGTGGCGCAAGATGAAGCGGCTAAGTATCTCCCCGGCAACATTTAAAAATCATAATGTTTCGTTATGAAACATGACATCTTGTCTTGTGTTTCACAATGAATCAAATTTTGGTTTGTGCTTGACCAAAGCAGGTCAGGACATTATGATGTCTTTGTGTGTTTTGCACAATCCCTGCTGCCTCCACCTCAACATTGTGCATAACGCCTCTGGTCCGTCCAATCGTCATTGAAGTCCTGGCGAGTCGCTCGTTGAACGCTGCGGGTATGTTTTCCCTGCCTAATATCTCACATTCTGTTAGCGCTTACTCTGTAAGGCCACCTACGACGAGGTTCGCCCCCGGACAAGGAGATTGACCTATTGAAAGAACGACCCATTTAAACCTCTTCCCCACGCGACTTCTACGCAGTATCGACAAAGATTTCCTTTTATATTGACAGTTTCTGCAGGCATGAGAGATTTTCAAGGAGAGAACAATGAATGCATATATCGCTGAATTGATCGGCACAATGCTTCTCATCATTTTGGGCGATGGTGTTGTCGCCAACGTATTGCTGGGCAAGACGAAGGGCAACAACGGCGGATGGATTGTCATCACCACGGCATGGGCCTTGGCGGTGTTCGTTGGTGTTATGGTGGTCGGGTCGATTAGCGGCGCACATCTGAACCCGGCCGTTTCCATTGGCTTGGCTGTTGCCGGCAATTTCCCCTGGGCCCAGGTGCCCGGCTATATCGTTGCCCAGATGGTTGGCGCGTTTATCGGCGCCGTTATCGTCTGGCTTTCCTATTTCAATCATTGGGCCGCCACCTCCGACCCCGGCCTCAAGCTGGCCGTCTTCTCGACCGGCCCGGCCATCCGCAATACGGTGTGGAATCTGGTCACCGAGGCCGTCGGCACTTTCATGCTTCTGTTCGGCGTCCTGGGTATTCGTGGCGCGGTCATGGGCACCGAGGCGATAGATTTGGGGGGGCTGGGCGCTATCCCGGTCGCCTTCCTGGTGTGGGCCATCGGCCTATCACTGGGCGGCCCGACCGGTTATGCCATCAACCCGGCTCGTGACCTTGCCCCGCGCATCGCCCACGCTATCCTGCCCATCCCCGGCAAGGGAAGCTCTGACTGGGGCTATTCCTGGATTCCGGTCGTCGGCCCGATTGTCGGCGCCGTCATCGCCGCCCTGCTGTGGGGCGCGTTGGGCTGGTAATATTTATCTGATCCCTCATCCACATGGGTTCCCCGCCATAGCGCGGGGAACCTTTATCCCGCACCATTAATACGAAAATACGAGCAAGCCAGACAAGACCGCGTTTCGTCTGGCCTACGAGGCAGGAGAACCCATGAAAAAACTGATTAACGCGATTCCCGATGTCGTCAAGGAGCAGCTTGAGGGGATGGCGGCCGCACATCCTGACGAACTGAAAGTACACTTCGAGCCGAATTACGTATATCGCGCCGACGCGCCGGTAGCCGGCAAGGTGGCGATTATCTCCGGCGGCGGCAGCGGCCACGAGCCGATGCACGGCGGTTTCGTCGGTATGGGTATGCTCGATGCTGCCTGTCCGGGCGAGGTATTCACTTCACCCACCCCCGACCAGATGTATGAGGCGGCCAAAGCCGTCAACAGCGGCGCGGGCGTGTTGTTCCTGGTCAAGAACTACACGGGTGACGTCCTCAACTTCGAGACGGCCGCCGAACTGGCCCACGGGGACGGCATCCCCGTTCAGAATATCCTCATCGACGACGACGTAGCCGTGAAGGACAGCCTCTACACGGCTGGGCGACGCGGTGTCGGCACCACGGTTCTTGTCGAGAAAATCGTCGGCGCGGCGGCCGAAGCGGGTTACAGCCTGGATCAGTGCTCCGACCTGGCCCGCAAGGCGAACCAGTACGGCCGCTCGATGGGCATGGCCCTGACTTCCTGCACCGTACCCGCCGCCGGCAAGCCCACCTTTGAGTTGGGCGAGAACGAAATGGAGATCGGCATCGGTATCCATGGCGAGCCGGGCCAGAAGCGCATGCCCCTGACGTCTGCCGACGAGATCACTGAGATGATGGCGATGGAGATCATCAACGACGGCGCCTATACGCGCGTGGTCCGCGAATGGGATCGTGACGCGGGTGACTGGTACGATAAATCTCTCACCGATGCTCCCTTCCAGAAGGGTGACAAGGTTATCGCTTTTGTCAACAGCATGGGCGGCACGCCCGTTTCCGAACTGTACGCCGTCTACCGCAAACTGGATGAGGTCTGCAAGGCCAACGGCATCGAGATCGTCCGCAACCTGATCGGCCCCTACATCACCTCGCTGGAGATGGCCGGCATGTCGATCACCCTGATGAAGACGGACGACGAAATATTGAAGTTCTGGGACGCGCCGGTGAAGACGCCGGGGCTGCGTTGGGGCGTCTGATCAATTAAAAATTATAAATTAAGGATTAGGAATTGGGGCGCTCCTGATTTTTCACATTGAAAAACAAGGGACGTCCCTCTTCGTAATGGTTTTAATTCGTAATTTTTAATTCGTAATTGTTAAAAGGTTCGCATGACTGTTGTAACGAGAGAGCAAATCGTCCATTGGCTGGAACTGACGGTCACCGTTCTGAATGAGAACAAGGATTACCTGACCCAGCTCGACTCGGCCATCGGCGACGCCGACCACGGCACGAACATGGATCGCGGCTTCAGGAAGGTTGCCGAGAAACTGCCGACCGTTGCTGACAAGGATATCGGCAACATCCTTAAAATGGTGGGGATGACCTTGATTTCCAGTGTCGGCGGAGCCAGTGGGCCGCTCTACGGCACATTCTTCCAGCGTGGCGGGATGGCTGCCGACGCCAGAGAAGAGCTGAGCGCTGATGAACTGGTCACGGTTCTCCAGGGGGCCGTCGATGGTGTGCAGGCGCGCGGCCGCGCCCAACCGGGCGATAAAACGATGATGGATGCCTTGCTTCCGGCAATGGCAGCGTTGCGCGCCGGCGTCACCGCGGGCAAGGATAGTCTGGGAGCCATGGAAGATGCCGTCGCCGCGGCCGAACAGGGAATGAAGGACACGATCCCCTTGCAGGCCCGCAAGGGGCGTGCCAGTTACCTCGGTGAGCGCAGCATCGGGCACCAGGACCCTGGAGCCACGTCGTCTTATCTGATCCTGAACGCGCTGCTCACGGCGCTGAAGGAGTGAGTTCCGTGGTCAGTATTCAGTGAATCAGTATTCAGT
>JAHDWL010000056.1:0-5110 GCA_023384355.1 Anaerolineae bacterium | reverse complement strand
TCAGTATTCAGTGAATCAGTATTCAGTCAATCAGTATTCAGTGAATCAGTCTACAGTAAGTCCCCACCAATTCTTATTGCAGACTGACCCACTGATCTACTGACCTACTGATTACCGACCGACCAGTCGACAGAATGAGCATTTAAATTCATAAGGAGAACAAAAACATGGCGGATTATGTAGCAGCAGTTGACCAGGGTACCACCAGTACCCGTTGCATGATCTTTAACCACCACGGGCTGCCCGTCGGCATGCACCAGATGGAGCACAAACAGATCTATCCGCAGGCCGGCTGGGTCGAGCACGATCCGATGGAAATCTGGGCCCGCACCCAGGACGTCATCCAGGGCGCGATGAAGAAGGCCGGTGTCACCGCAAATGACATCGCCGCCGTCGGCGTGACGAATCAGCGCGAGACCACGGTTGTCTGGGACAAGCACACCGGCAAGCCGTATTACAACGCCATCGTCTGGCAGGACACCCGCACCGACAAGCTCATCAAGGGCTTTGAGGGCAACGTTGGGCAGGGACGGTTCCGCGACAAGGTCGGTCTGCCGCTGGCGACCTACTTCTCCGGCCCCAAGGTGCGCTGGATTCTGGACAACGTGCCCGAGGCCAAGGCGGCCGCCGATCGCGGCGACGCCATCTTCGGCAACATTGACACCTGGGTCATCTGGAACCTGACCGGCGGCCCCAATGGTGGCGCCCACGTCACCGACGTCACCAATGCCAGCCGCACGATGTTGATGAACCTCAAGACCCTCGATTGGGACAAGGAAGTCGCCGACATCATGGGCGTACCGCTCAGCATGCTGCCCAAGGTGATGCCGTCATCGGCCGTCTATGGCCATACGAGCGACGACGGCCCGTTCGGCGGCCGCATCCCCGTCAGCGGTGACTTGGGCGACCAGCAGGCGGCTACCGTCGGCCAGGCGGCCCTCAGCCCCGGCGAGGCCAAGAACACCTATGGCACCGGTTGCTTCATGATCATGAACACCGGCACCGAAATCGTCCCGTCGAAGAACGGCCTGTTGACAACCCTGTGCTACAAGTTCGGCGAGAAACCGGCTGTGTATGCCCTGGAAGGCTCCATCGCCATCACCGGCGCGCTTGTCCAGTGGCTGCGCGACAACCTGGACTTCTTTGATTACAGCCCCCACATCGAAGACTATGCCAAGTCTGTTGAGGACAACGGCGGCGTCTACTTCGTGCCTGCCTTCTCCGGTCTGTTCGCGCCCTACTGGAAGTCGGACGCCCGCGGTGCCATCGTTGGTCTGACCCGTTATGTCAACAAGGGTCACATCGCCCGCGCTGCACTCGAGGCCACCGCCTATCAGACCCGCGAGGTGCTCGACGCCATGAACGCTGACTCCGGTGTGCCGTTGACGGCGCTCAAGGTCGACGGCGGTATGGTCTACAACGATACCCTTATGCAGTTCCAGGCGGACGTTCTGGGTGTGCCGGTCATTCGGCCGCAGGTGGCCGAGACCACGGCCCTCGGCGCAGCCTATGCCGCCGGTCTGGCGGTCGGTTTCTGGGCGACCGAGGACGACATTCGCGAGAACTGGGCCATGGACAAGACGTGGACCCCGGACCCGAACAGCAAGGCGGCCACGGATAATTACCGGATGTGGAAGAAGGCCGTCACGCGCACCTTCGACTGGGTGGAGTAGAATTCACTGGTCAGTCCGGCCTCATCGCCGGATAATAAGCGGCAGCGGATCGCCGCTTACCTGTCGTTTTAGGCGATTCAGGGATCGGGCAGTGGGCGGCCCCAGGCCGATTCTGGGCGGCCACAGCCCGATCCCTGAACGTATTTCAGGGAGACCACGAGGATACGATGGCGTCATTTCATGCAGTCATCATCGGCGGCGGCGGGACGGGGGCGGCCGTCGCCCACGATCTGACCCTTCGGGGTTACAAGGTCACGCTGGTTGAACGCGGCGAAGTGACATCGGGCACGACTGGCCGCCACCACGGCTTGCTCCACAGCGGCGCGCGCTATGCCGTCAAGGACAAGGAGTCGGCTGTCGAGTGCATCGATGAGAACATGATCCTGCGACGGATCGCCCCCGGGTCCTTCGAACTCAATGACGGACTGTTTGTAGCCCTGACCGAAGAGGAAGCCAACTATAGCCACGAATTCATCGAGGCGTGCCACGAGTGTGGCATTCCTGCCCGCCGCCTGTCGGCAAAGGAAGTGCTGGCCTGCGAGCCGAACGTCAATCCCGACGTGATCATGGGTGTCCAGGTTCCCGACGCCACGATGGACGCAATGCGCATGCCTCTGCGCTTTTTCGCCACGGCCAAACACAGTGGCGCGACCATCAAGACCTACACCGAGGTCGTCGATTTCATCAAGCGCGGCAACGCTGTCAGCGCCATTCGTGTGCGCGACCACACGACCAACAAGGAATACGAGATCGGCGGCGATATCTTCATCAGCGCCGCCGGGGCGTGGAGCGGCAAGATCGGCGACATGGTCGGCGTCGAAGTGCCCATTCGCCCCTCGCCGGGCGTCATGCTCGCCGTGCGCGGCCGCCTGTGCAATATGGTCATCAATCGCCTGCACGCATCGGGCGACGGGGACATCATCGTGCCCCAGCGTGCCCTGTCGGTCGTCGGCACCAGCTCATGGGTCGTGGACGACCCCGACAATCTGGGACTGCCCAGGGACCACATCGACATGATGATCAAATATGGCTCGGAGCTGATCCCCGGTGTGCGCACAGCGCCGTTTCGGGCGGCCTGGTCAGCGGCGCGGCCGCTGATCGGCCCGCGCGGCGCCGACACCGGGCGCGAGCTGAGCCGCACTTTCAAGTGCTTCGACCACGCCGACGAGGGCGTTGAAGGTTTTGTGACCATCACCGGCGGCAAGGCGACCACGCTGCGTGGCATGGCTGAGGCGACGGCCAATGTCGTCTGCCAAAAGATGGGATTAGAGATTCCATGCGGCACGCGCGAATTCACCCTGTTGCCGCACACGGCCTACTACGCTTAGGCGATATGATAGGGATGAACGATCGGCGACGGCATGACTTCCGTTGATGGCCTGTCGTCCGTCGCCCGCAGTCTCTCGGAGAGGTACCATTTCATGGCTGAACAAATAATTGAGTTCAAGGTCCAGCGCTACAAGCAGGGGCAACCCGCTCCGACCTACCAGACATTCAAGACTCTCTGCGACGACAACACCACCGTGCTCGTCGCCCTGCAAGACATTCGCCGCGACCAGGACGGATCGCTCGTCCTGCGTCACTCCTGTCACCACGCCAGTTGCGGCACATGCGGCATGCGCGTCAACGGCAAGGAGGAACTGGGGTGTGTCGTCAAGGTGCTGGACCTGGGCACGTCGACTGTTACCGTGGAGCCGATGCGCAACATGCCCATCATTAGCGACCTGGTCGTCAATATGGAGCCGTTCTACGACCGCTATAACGCCGTCGGCATGCCCTACGTCCGCCAGAGCGAATACCTAGATGAGGCAGATCTGGCCGAGGGGTTGGAAGCGTACCAGCGCTATGAGAACTGCATCGAATGCAATTTGTGCGTCTCGGGATGCCCGATCATGGGCAGCGATGAGCTGTATCTCGGCCCGGCTACATTGGCCGCCGCCCGGCGCGTAATTGAGGAACCGCGCGGAGTGCCGACGAAGCCGCTGCTCGACTGGGTGGACAGCGAAAACGGCTGCTGGCGCTGCCATGTCGCTTACGAATGTAATACCGCCTGCCCGTCGGAAGTCTATCCCGGCGACCAGATCATGGCCCTGCGCCGCGATCTGACCAAGCGTAAATTCCGCGGCCTCTTCGGCCGTGGAGGAAAGGGTTAAGCGCGGCATCAACGGATGAACCCGGCATACCGCCCGGTCGAAAACCCGGAAACCAGTTTGGCGTATCTGTGGCGGATTGACATCCGCCGTGGCTAACTTGTCAGGAGAAGCAAATATGCCCGATATTCAACCAACCACCGACAAAGCGCGGCCGAAATCATCTCTCAAGGCCTGGTTCCATCCCCGCGGCCGCAGCATCAGCACCATTGCTTTTGCTCTCAATCGCCTGACGGCCATTGGCTTGACCCTGTATTTGTTTCTGCATCTGGTTGTGCTCAGTCAACTGCTGCGCGGCCCGGAGGGCTGGAATAGTTTCGTCAGCATAGCCAAGTCGCCGATCTTCCTGACGCTCGATGTCATCCTGTTGTTTGGGGTTGTCTACCACATGTTCAACGGCATTCGCGTCGCCCTGGTTGGCATGGGGGTGGCCAATCAGCGGCAGAAAGGGCTGTTTTACGGACTGGTCGGCATTGCCTTGATTTTATTTGTCGTCGGCGCGGTCCTGATCTATACCAAGTGACAGGCGGTCACGAACAAGGAGTCTTTCGCATGGATAGCACAATGTCCCGCCGCTCGCCGGAGCAAATGGCCGCCAGACGTGATCGATCCGGCTCCGTCTGGCTCGTCCAGGCATTCTCTGGATTAATTCTGGTTGCCTTGCTGGGCATCCATATGATCGCCCATCACTACATTGTCGAGGGTGGCCTGCGCGATTATCAGCAGGTTTTGGATTATGTCAGTAACCCGATTATTTTCACGCTTGAGGTGTTATTCGTCATTCTGGGCGTGACCCACTCCATGCTCGGCGTGCGGTCGATCATCGGCGATATGCGGCCGAGCGCCGGCACGTTACGCGTCGCGAACTGGGTTCTGATCATCGCGGGTGCGTTGGCCATCGGCTATGGTATTTATCTGGCCGTGGCCCTGCAGCAGTTGGCGGGCTAAAGCGATATGGCTGAAGAACCAACCCCAACCCCCGAACAGGAAGAAAGCACGCCCCAGGTTACCGCCGGGCAGAGACGATGGTTCTGGGTTCGCACCGGGCTGATCGCCGCCCTGACCTTTATTTTCGTCGTGTGGCTGGTCTATCCGACCCGCGGCAGCGTCGCTATTCTCTGGGCGCTGGGATTCACTGCGGTCGTTTCGAGCTATTTTATCCTTAGTTATTTCAGGTTTTATCGATAGGATGACCAGTATGGTGGAGGATGACGCGGCATGGGAAGAGATGTGGGCGCCGTATGACGAGGAGACATACGCGCAAGCCCTGGCCTTTGTGCCCGAGGG
>JAHDWL010000055.1:7292-18839 GCA_023384355.1 Anaerolineae bacterium | reverse complement strand
CGTCGGTGTTTCACGCCGCCGCAGGGCCGTGCTATCGCTGCCTGTTTCCCGAACCGCCGCCGCCCGGTCTGGTGCCGAGTTGCGCCGAGGCCGGCGTGTTGGGCGTGCTGCCGGGGATCATCGGCGTGATTCAGGCTACCGAGGCCATCAAGCTCATCCTGGGGGTGGGCGAACCGCTTATCGGCCGCCTGCTGCTCTATGACGCGCTGGCGATGAGCTTCGACGAGGTGCGACTGCGCAAGAACCCCGATTGCCCCGCCTGCGGAGAGAATCCGAATCTCACTGGGCTAATCGACTACGAGGAATTTTGCGGTATGCCCGCTCATGACCACAGCGAATTCGCCGCGCCGGACAGCGGCGGCGTCCTGTCGATCACCCCGCTTGAACTGAAGCACCGCCTCGATGCGGGCGACGACCTTTTCATCCTCGACGTGCGCGAGCCGGATGAGTGGGCGATCAGCAATCTGGCCGGGCTGGGCGCTGTGCTCATCCCCATGGGGCAGGTTCTGGAGCATCTGGATGAGCTGGACACGACGCGGGAGATCGTCGTCCAGTGCCGATCGGGCGCTCGCAGCGCCGAGGTTATCCGGCAACTGCAAGGCCACGGCTACCGCAAGTTGCTGAATCTGGACGGCGGCATCAATCGCTGGGCGCTTGAGGTAGACCCGGACCTGGCGGTCTATTAGCCGGTACGTCAGCCCAGGCATCATCCCGTTTCTCCATTTCCCGCGATACGGTTATACTCCGTCGAGCCAATTATTATCGAGGGAGCAAATGTCCGTAAAAGTCAGAACGATCCTGTTGCTGTCGCTTTTGTTCGTCTTGCCGATCCTGGCGCTCGTGGCGCGGGTTGCCCCCGGCCGGGCGGATCAGGCCCATCACCTTGTTTTGCCGGTCGTGGTGTCATCGCCCGATTACGACATCCTGCTGGATGAGGGCCGGGCTACGCCCCATGTGCTGCCGGTGGCCACGGGCAAAGTGGTGCGCTGGGCCAACGGCGATGTCGACACCATCACGCTGGCCACGGCCGGCGGGGTATTCGGCGCGATCATTCCCGCCGGCGGCCGCTACGACTGGCCAACCGGCGCGGCGGGCATCTTCCCCTATACCGCGACCGGCACGACGCAGGCGGAAGGCGCGGTTATCGTCTCCGCTAACGGCGCGGCCGACTGGTTCGACGGCCGAACCGCGCGCGAGGCGTATCGCGATTCATGCGGCGGCTGTCACGGTCCCAACCGCGAAGGCGCTGTCGGCCCGGCGCTCGTCCCGGCCAACCTGCCGCAAAATGACGCTTTCTACCTCGACACGATCAAAAACGGCCGGCCGGGCACACTCATGCCCACCTGGAAATATATCTACTCAGAGGAGGAGATGTGGCTGCTGCTCGGCTTTCTCCGCAGCCCGGTCGATGAAGACCAGACCCAATGGGGGATGGACGAGATAGCCGCCAGTCGGGCGGAACTGGTGGACGAGGCTACGCTGCCGGCCGGACCGACCCACGACGGCAACATGGACAACCTGATGCTGGTGACGGAGCGTGAGGCGGAGCGCATCGCCGTGTTCGACGGCGACACCCACACCCTGCTGGGGCGTATCCCCACCGGCTACCGCGCTCACGGCTACGCCTTTGATCCGACAAATGAGCGCTGGGCGTTCAACATCAGCCGCGACGGCTGGCTGTACAAGATCGACCTCTACTCGCTGCAGCCGGTGACCAGGATTCGCGTGGGTGTCGATTCGCGCGGGCTGGCCGTATCCGACGACGGCAACTATCTCATCGCCGGGAACTTCGACCCGCCCACAGCCGTCATCCTCGACGCGCAGACGCTGGATCCGCTGAAGGTGATCGAGACCGAGGGCTACGACCCCGACGGCCGCTGGGTGCGCTCCCGCGTGGCCATCACCAGCGACACGGCTCCCGAACTGGTGGGGCCGTACTTCCTCATCGCGCTGAAGGAGGCGGGGCAGGTGTGGCGCATCGACTACAGCCAACCCGACTTCCCCATCGTCAAGGCGACCGGGGTAGGCCGCATCCTGCACGACGGCTTCCTCAGCCCTGACAACCGGCAATTCTACATCGCCGCGCAGAAAGACAACGTGATGGCTGTCGTCGATGTGGCGTCGATGACGACCACTGCGCGCATCCCGACGGGCGACACGCCCCATCCGGGATCGGGCGCAACGTGGACAGTCGGCGGCAAGACCTATGGTGCGACAGTCCATGCCGGGGAGGGGCTGGTGACGGTGTGGGATTTGGCGCTCAATCAGATAGTAGCAAAAATCTCCACCAGCGGCCCCGGCCTCTTCATTCGCGTTCACGAGGATAACCCTTATATCTGGGCCGACACGATGGCCGGCGTGACCCCGAACGAGATCTATGTGATCGACAAGGAGACGTTCGAGGTGGTGCGTGTCATCGACGACGGCCAACAGGCTCTCCATCCGGAGCTGACCGACGACGGACAGTTCGTCTACATCAGCGACTGGCTAGGGGAGATGTTGCGCGTCTACGACGCGACGACGTTCGAACTGGTGGCCGAGATCGATGGGCTGGAGACGCCGACGGGCATTTTCAACACCTCGCGACGGCACGAGAAGCTGGGCCATTAGGGGCTGCCCCACAATGTTCGGCCGAGATGTATAATTCCACGATATTCTGAGATTTTAGGAGCTTGCCTTTGACCGCGTTGCACATTCTGGTTCTGGCCCTCATTCTGGTCGGTTTCGCCCTGTGGGTTCGCCGCCGGCGGCAGCAGTCTCTGCAGGTTATCGAGACCGTCGTCTTCGAAAACATCGGCTCCAGGGTGCTGGATGACCGGCGCGACATCACCGTGTTCCTGCCGCCGAACTACCACCAACGGGAAAGCGAGCGATTCGATGTGCTTTATCTCAACGACGGGCAGGAATGGGAGAGCCTCGGCCTGCGCGAGACGCTGGCGAAGTTGACCACAACCGGTCGCATCCGGCCGATCATCGTCGTAGCTGTTCCTACCGGCGCGAACCGGATGCAGGAGTATGGTACGGCGGTGGCCATGAACGACCACGAGTTGGGCACGCAGGCGGCCGAGTATTCCCAATTCATCGTCGATGAACTGATGTCGGAGATCGACGACCTGTTCCGGACGCGACCGGGAGCGGCCATTCTGGGGGTATCGCTGGGCGGGCTGTCGGCGTTCGACATCGCGTGGAACCACCCGGAGCGCTTTTCATCCGTCGGGGTCATGTCGGGCAGCTTTTGGTGGCGGGCCAGGGACGACGAGGAGCGCATCGATGCCGGACGGCGAATTGCCCATTCGATGGTGCGCAATGCTGACCGGCTGCCGCCGCTGCGCTTCTGGTTCCAGGCCGGGACTCGGGACGAGGTCAACGACCGGGACGGCGACGGGGTGATCGACGCCATCCAGGACACGCGGGAGCTGATGGCGGCGTTGCAGGCGCGGGGAATCGCGCCGGAGCGGATGCGCTACGTCGAGATAAAGGGCGGCCGCCACGATTACGAAACGTGGGCGCGCGCCTTGCCCGATTTTCTGGAGTGGGCGTTCAGCGCTGGAAAAATCTGACAAGCCCGGCTGAACGCCGCCCTGAACTCGTCAGGTTTTCCATTACAATTTGAGGACGATTGATGGATCGAACTTATATAACTTCGCTGGACGCCCTGCATGCCGAACTTCGCGCCTGTCGCCGTTGTCTGGAAGAAGGCTACTGGATCGTGCCGGGGCCGGTGTTCAGCGGGGGGCAGGGGGCGCGGGTGATGCTCATCGGGCAGGCACCGGGCATCACCGAAGGTCAGGTGAAGCGGCCGTTCAACGCCGGCAGCGGCAAACGACTTTTCCAGTGGCTGGGCGAGGCGGGTTGGGACGAGGACGATTTCCGCGCCAACGCTTATATGACAGCCGTCACCAAATGCTATCCCGGCCCCAGCAACAACGGCAAGGGCGATCGCGTGCCCACGCCGTTCGAGCAGGCGCTCTGCCGGCCGTGGCTGGAGCAAGAGATACGGCTGGTGAACCCACAACTCATGTTGCTGGTGGGCGGGCTGGCCATCAAGCTGCTCTATCCGGCGAGCGCCCGGCTGACCGAACTCGTCGGGACAGCGGCCTACTTCCCGCCGGAGACACTGGCGGCCGACCCGCTGAATTTCGATCTGAAACAAGCGCAGATCATAGACGACGTAGAACAGATCGCAGGGGAAGCGACAAATAACGAATTACGAATGATGAATGAAGAGGGCGTATCTACTCACCACTCCCCTGGCGGCCGGTTCGTCGTCCCGCTGCCCCATCCTTCAGGCGTCAGCCTGTGGCATAACAAGGCTGAGAATCAGGCGCTGATCCGGCGGGCCATCGGGCTGTTGAGCGCTATCCGGGCCGCCTACGATCTGTAGCCCGGCTCAATGACGGCCCGGGAGTATCGACCGAGAAGGCTCCCTCTAGATCCACCATTCGTTATCCACCCGGCGGCGGAAACAGCGACGGATCGAGCGGCGTCTGTTCGGGCGGCGCGGGGGCCGAGAAGTAGCTGTCGAGGCTGAGGGCCAGCATGTTGTCGATGAGGCCCTGGACCTGGGTGTTAAGCGGCAATAGCTCTCCGTCCAGCTTGCCCAGGTTCCAGATGGCCGCGCCCAGCACCTGCGGATAGGCCCCATAGAGCCGGGCGGCCCAGGTTACGTCCTCCATCGCCAGAGGCTCCGGCGGGATGGTGTCGTAGGTCCAGCCCCACTCGGTGACCAGCACCGTCGGCCGCGGGATACCGTGCCGATCGGCCACGGCGAACAGGTCGAGGAAGCGGCCGATCTTGTGCGGGAACTGATCGCCGATATCATCGATCGTGTAGCTGTATTCGTGCAGGGCGATAGCCAGCCGGTCGGGGTTATCGGCGATGAGCTGCAGCAACTCCAGCATGGCCGGTGACTCCCAATCCTCCGGTTCCGGCTCGCCCGATGCCCAGCCGAAAGCCGCCCACTTGTAGCCGTCGCGCAGCGCCAGTTGGGCCGTGCGCAGTGAGTATTGCGCCAACCACTCCGAGCGGGTCTTGTCCAATTCGTTCATCGTCTCGAACCAGACTAGGCCGGGGTCAAGCTCCGGCGGCCAGATCGCCTTCTCCAATTCCCAGTACGTCTCGGCGGCCAGCACGGGGTCCATGTCGTAATTGGGCACGTCGTACATCGTCGAGCGATAGACAAGAACGTGGGGCACGCCGCTTTTTTTCATCAGCTCCTGGGCCTTGTAGACAGGCTCGGCGTTATCTACACTCTTCAGGAAGAACGGCACGCCTTCGCTGTCCAACCGCTGCATGTAGCCGTCAAGCTCGTCGGCGTTTTCGAGGAAAGTCACATGGAAGCCGATTTTGTTGAAGGCCAGTTGTTGGCCTTGGGCGGCCAGGCCCCCGCTGACCGCGGCGAAATCCACAACGTTGATCGGCGTCGGCTGGGCAATAGCCATGGGCCCGGCCGTCGGTGATGGCGAGGTTGTCGGCGACGGGGAGAGCGTCGCGGTCGCGGTAGGTGGCGGCAAGGTTGCAGTGGTCGTCGGTGTGGGTTGGGTCTGATCCTCGTTGCCGATCACCGGGAAGTAGATTTCATCTGTGCCGGTTAGTGTGGCCCCGGGAACGGGGCTTGCATCAGGGCCGGGATATGGGCTTGATGCCGGCGGGTAGGCGGCCGGATGGCCTGCTGTAGTATCCGCAGGCGGGTAAGCCGGCAGCAGCGACCCATCCGCGCCGGTCGCCTGTGGCGGGGGCGGGAATGTGGCCGGTGTGGTCGACGTGCCGGTTCCCGTCAGGCAGGCGGCCGACAGCAAGGGGACGAACATAACCACAAACAATGCCAGTGTTCTTTGCGGCCGATTGGTCGTCGTGTGATTAATGTACCGTACTAAATTATGAATATTCATCTGTTCAATCGCGTCTACACTAATAGACGCTCGGAGCATCTTAACGGTTCCGACGGCTGATTGGGAGTACCTTCATACACAATTCATCTATTATGGAGAGTAACCTGGAGATGACTGTGGAGAAAACCCTCACTAGCTGGAGCTGTCAAGGAGGAAACGCAGCGGGATGTGGACACGCTTTTGCCAATCGGTTTCAAAGTGCGCCGCGCCGGGAAACTCGCGAGTGATCCAGTTTTCGCCGGGCGTGTATCCAGCGCCGGCCATGACCGCATCGACCCGCGTTTGAACAGGGCGATAGAGCGCGTCCAGGGTGGCCGTTCCGAAGTCGAAGTAGAGGCGATGAGTGGCCGAATCCGGGAGGTGGTCGCGCAGATAGGGCAGGATGACACCTTCGACGGCCGGCCAATGAGTGGAGAGGCAGGCGGCCGCGCCGAAGATCGCCGGGTATTCGCATAGTGCGTACAGCGAGATCAGCCCGCCCATGCTGGAACCCATGATCGTCGTGTTGGCTCGGTCGGGTCGCGTGCGATAGCGGGAGTCGACGAAGGGTTTTAGTTCTTCCGTGATGAAGGCCAGATAGGCGTCGGAGAGTGGCCAGCCTCCCAGACCGGCCGTTATCCTTCGCCACGCGGGTTCGGAGATGTAGAGAAACGGCCGCGCCGGGCGATATTCCCGATAGCGACGCGAGTTGATGCTCCAGATGCCCACGATGATCGCCGGTTCGGTCTCGCCCGCGGCGATCAGACGTTCCAGCGCGCGCTGTACCTCCCAGGCCGCGCCGGATGGACTGTCGTCGGCGTTGAAACAGTTCTGGCCGTCGTGCATGTAGAGCACAGGGTAGCGCCGGTCAGGCTCGCTGGCGTAGTCGCGCGGCAGCCACACGTCTACGCGTCGCGGAACGATATGGCTGGAGGGGAAATCATCATAACGGTCCAAGAGACACCTGCCGTATGCCGTCTAACGTGAGTTGAGGGATAATTGTAACTGAATGACTGCCATTCCCTTTTATAATACCAGTATTGCCCTAATCCGCGCTTCCGGCGGCTGAGTCGCGCGGATTGCGCCGGGCATTGTGGCGATAATGAACTCCGGTCACAATTGACTGACCAGACCCAGAGGGGGTAATCCATGAAAAAACTCAATCGAGGCGTCGCCATTGTCGGCACGGGGATGAGCCGGTTCGGCTCGTTCCCCGAAAAAACGACCCGCGACCTGTTCGTTGAAGCCTATCGCGACATGAGCGCCGCGGTGGACAAGGGCTTCGACCCGAAGGATATCGAAGCCGTCTACATCGGCAATTACAGCAGCGACCTCTTTGAGGGGCAGGGACACACCGCGCCGATTATGGCCGACTGGGTGGGGTTGGCTCCCCGCGCGGCCACCCGCATCGAGGATGCTTGCGCCAGCAGTGGCGTGGCCTTGCGGCAGGGTATCCTGGCTATCGCCTCCGGCGCGTATGACATGGTGCTCGTCGGCGGCACCGAGAAGATGAGCAACCTGCCCATCGCCGGAGTGACGGACACACTGGCCACGGCCGGCGATGTGCTGTTCGAGATTCCGGCGGGCTTCACTTTTCCCGGTTTCTATGCCGCCATCGCCACAGCCTACATGCATCGCTATGGCGCGTCGGCCGATGCCTTGCTGCGCGTGGGCATCAAGAACCACGATAACGGCAAGCTCAACCCCAAGGCGCAGTTCCAGGCAAGCATCGCCGATTTGATGGCCGGACGCATCGCCAGGGCACAGCAAAAGGGGTTGCCCGTGCCCGGCTGGCAGACCGAGATGGACTTCATGCACGACGACGGGGCCAACCCCTACATCGCCTGGCCGCTGCGGCTCTTCGACTGCTCGCCGGTGACCGATGGCGCGTCGGCCGTCCTGCTGGTGGGCGAGGAACTGGCCAGGCGATTCACCGATGACCCACTCTACGTCATCGGCAGCGGGCAGGCCAGTGACGCCGCCGCGCTTCACGACCGCGCTTCGCTCACCAGCATCCGCGCCGCGCAAGTAGCCTCCCGGCAGGCCTACGAGATGGCCGGCGTGACGCCTGAAGACATCAAGATCGCCGAAGTCCACGACTGCTTCACCATCGCCGAGATCATCGCCACCGAAGACCTGGGCTTCTTCGCGCCGGGCACAGGCCACGAGGCGGCCGAGGAAGGCCTCACCAGCCGCCACGGGCCGAAGCCGATCAACACTTCCGGCGGCCTGAAGTCAAAGGGGCATCCCGTCGGCGCGTCGGGCGCGGCCCAGGCAGTCGAGGTCTGGAAGCAGATGCGCGGCCAGGCCGGCCAGCGGCAGGTGGATCGCGACGTCGATCTGGCGATGACCCACAACGTCGGCGGCACGGGGCAGACGTGCGTGGTACATATTTACGAGCGGAGATGAGACAAGGCGGCCGCCGAGAGGAATGACAATCATGACCGAACAAGCAATAACCGACCGGCCGTTCACGGCCGCGTCGTTCCAGGCATATATGGACGAAGGTAAACTGATGGGTTCGCGCAACCGCGAGACGGGCGAGGTATTCGTGCCGCCGCGGCCAATCGACCCCGCCACCCACGGCGAAGCGATGGAGTGGGTCGAACTGTCCGGCCGGGGGACGCTGGCGGCCTTCACGTCAGTCTACATCGGCACGACGGCGATGATCGACGCCGGCTACGATCGAGCCAGGCCGTATGTAGCCGGGATCGTCGAACTGGAAGAGGGGCCGCGCATCAGCGCGCAATTGCTCGGCGTGGACGGCAAGCGGCCGGATCTGGGGTGGATCGGCCGGCCGATAGTGGCGACGTTCATCGAACGGGGCGAAGGGGACAAGCGACGGTCGTACTTAGCATTTGAGATGATTGTCTGAATTTTCGGCAGATGAAGTACTGATCACCAGTCACATACGGAACTTGTTTGCCGGGATGCCGGGTGTGAATATAATTGCCCGGCCTAAATCCTTTTGCGAGGTAAAGATGCAAATTTCCAAGAATGAACCCGTTCGTGTGACTATTGACAATTTTCGGCGTGCCGAAACCGACAATTATTTTGACAGGTTTGTAAAACAGGGCGCGTTTGGCAAGCTTAATCACGAACGCGAACTTGCGGCCATCGACCGGCAGACTGTGATTCGCCTGAACCGAGATACGCTTTATTCAATGGGGGTGTTCGACCTGGAAGCCTCACCGGTCAACATCATCCTCCCGGATGCCGGAAAGCGATACATGGCAGTTCAGGTGGTCAATCAGGACCATTACACTATCGACGTCTTTTATGCGCCTGAGTCTCGGACGTTCACAAAGAAAAGCGTCGGCACACGCTATGTTGCCTTGCTCATCCGAACCTTTGTGAACCCGAACGACGCGGCAGACGCGAAGATGGTGCACGCGCTGCAGGACAGCATTGTCATCACCCAGCAAGTGACCGGCCGGTTTGAGCCAGGGAACTGGGACCCGCAATCGCTGACGACCGTCCGTGAAGCGTTATTGAATCTGGCAGCCGCCAACGGTGGCATATCCTCATCGCGAATGTTTGGACAGGAGAAGGAGGTCGAGCCGACACAACACCTGATCGGCACTGCCGCAGGTTGGGGCGGGAACCCTGGTTCGGCCGCGCTCTACGAGGGCTTTGAACCAGCCGAGAATGATGGCCAGACGGCTTACGAACTCACTATCAGGGACGTGCCCGTAGACGGATTCTGGTCGGTGAGCCTTTACAACAAGGCCGGATACTTCGAGAAGAACGACAAGGACGCCTACACCGTGAACAACGTCACCGCCGAACCAAATGCTGACGGATCGGTGACTATTCACTTTGGCGGCAATGAGAATGCTGTGAATTACCTACCCATCATGCCGGGCTGGAACTATCTTGTCCGCCTGTATCGGCCGCGCCAGGAACTTTTGGGCGGGAAGTGGAAGGCTCCGGAAGCGGTGCGCGTGTGATTCTGAGACCGAAATTATTCGCCGCACCCTGTTGCAATTACCTTTATAAGAGCAGGCTGACCGAATCTCCCACGCGAATCGTTCCCGTCCGCTCCACGGTGGCGTAAACGCCGGCGCAGGTATCGCGCGTTTGGGCCACCGTCTTCAGCACACGAGCGTCGCGTTCGGCCGTTTGTGGGTCGATGTTGATCATCACGCAGCGGACGATACGCCGGATGATGCGCACGCGCGGCCCATCAGGGTCTGCACCAAATACGAGCACCCTGTCGAGCCACTCGTCCTCCTGAAACGGGTAACCGTCGTGCGTCTCAATGTAGATGTTTTGCCTGAAACGGGCGCTCTCAAGGTCTAACCCCGCGCTCTGGCCCAGGGCCGCGACGCTGGCGTTGGACATCAGCGACAACACCTGGCTATCATACGCACCGCGCCCCAAGTGAAACAGAAAGAAGGGCGAACGATAGACCTTGGCCAGCTCCTCGACCAGCTCAGGAGCTTCCAGCGGCAGTTCGCGGCCGTCCGGCGTGGCCACGATGATGGACGAGTTGCGAGGATCGTCAGGTCGGACGAAATGGGGCGTATAGCGCAATAGCTGCGCCAATTCGCGCCCGGTCAGCCACGGGAAACCGCTATTGGCCCCTTGGCGGACGAAAGCGTAGCGGCGGTCGCCTTCAAGGCCGTGCCAGTAGAGATGAGCCTGCTCAAGCGATTCGCCGCGCATCGACTTGACGGGGTAGCGAAACAGACTGCTGACGACGCCGCACGCAAGGAGGTTTGATCGTGGCATCTGATTCTACGCCTCAGGGGGTTGAAAGGCAGCAGACTGGAAATCGGCCAACTCCAGTTGCTCGCCGTCGCGGATGGCGTCATAGGCATCGCGGTTGAGGGCGATCACCGGTGGGGCCTCGCCATACAACTCGCGCGCCACGGCCGCGCCGAGAGCCAGAATCGCGTCAGGCTCGGCCAGCAGGATGGCCGCCGGGGCCGTGCCCTGCCGCACGGCTTCCAGCAGGATGCTGCTGGAACTGCTGCTCCCCTTGCCCGCGGGCATTACCAGCACCCGACCGCTCACGTTGGCGCGCCATTGCGGGTGGCGCTGCTCGATGATCTCGCCCGTCTCCGGGTTCAGACCACCCCAGAGACTAAGCGGCTTGTCGAGGACGAGGGCCGATCCGGCAGCTTCGCCCGGGACGAGAACCCGGCTGCGGGTAGTGGCGCGTGACGATTGACGAGCGACGAGTTCGGAGCCGGCTGACTTCTGACCCGCTGAATACTGGCCTACTGAATACTGATCTACTGAATACTGCCCCCCCTCCCCTTGCCACAGCGAAGCATCACGCCACACCTCGCCGGCCGCGGCCGAGCGCACGCACTCTTCCAGACTGCCGTAAACGGTCTGCAAACCGATGGTGCCCGGGGTGTAATGGGCGAACTTGCCGGAATTGGTCATCGCCACACCGCTATGGGCCTTGACGATGGGCGTGCCCAGGACGCAGGTGTCGACGATGATCTGTACCCCGGTCGCGCGCAGTCGCTGCAGCCAGCCGCGCTTCTGCAGGACGATGAGCGCCCGCCGGTCGGTGCAAACGATGAACTCCACATCATCGCGCGGCGGGTACTGCTCGACCAGCGGCAGCAATTGGGCGAACTCGTTGATTGAGAAGTGGGGGCTGCCCATCGTGACGACCTGAATCGGGCCGTCGGGAGCGGTGGACAGAACGCGTAACTCA
>JAHDWL010000055.1:3388-7192 GCA_023384355.1 Anaerolineae bacterium | reverse complement strand
GGGAACAGCACGTCCTCGCGCAGCAATCGCTCCGGGATGTCCACCAGCCGAAAGAGAATCTGTCCGGCGCGGTTCTCCGCGCGATGCAGGCCTACGTCAGGGGCGCGGCCGGTGATGGCGCAGCAAATGTCGATGAAGTCGCCGTAGCGGTTGGTGCGCGCGCCGAGGACGGAGTTGGCGAAGACGATGGCGTTGCTCTCGGCCCAGGCGATTTGCGCGCCAAGCGGAGGCCGATGCAGAGCCTGATAAGGGGCGCAGGTGAACGTCGGCCGGCAGCCCATGGCTTCGTAAGCCTGCATCAGGCGCGTCGCCAGACTGCCGAATTGCTCGGTGCCCCGGAAGACTTCGGGCTGAATCAGGTCCATCGCTCCGACGTTAAGTGTCGTGGGCACGACGACCTGCGCGCCGCCGGCCACAAGCCGTTCGGCAAACTCCAGCCCCGAATAGCCGTGATAGAGGCAGCCGTCGATGTGGGCGGACTCGATGTCGAGAAGTCGCTCCGCGCCGTAGACGCCGGCCATGGTCACGAGGATACGCATGGCCATTTGCGTGGCCGCGCCAATTTCGCCGGCCAGCATCGCCTGGTCGCGGGCAGACAGATCCAAATGATCATTTTTCATACAGGACTCAATAGACGCTTTTGTGTCTGACCAATCCGCGCAGGAAACGGATCCGTAGCGAATGTTCGAAGGGTAACAGCGCACCGACCAGCGAGCCGGCCTGAGAAAGCTGATCGGAGCATATCCTTGTTTGTCGCAAATCGACGCGAGACAAGTCCGTGTATTGGAGATTGGCTTTGCTCAGGTTAGCTTCCCACAGGATCGCTTCAGCGCAGCGGGCGCGGCTCAGATCCGCGCCTACAAGATTGGTTTCCTGCATGATAGCATTTTCGAGGTTAGTTCTCCACAACATGGCTTCATTCAGATTAGCCCCGCTCAGGATC
Source organism: Anaerolineae bacterium (assembly GCA_023384355.1). GTDB lineage: Bacteria > Chloroflexota > Anaerolineae > Promineifilales > Promineifilaceae > Promineifilum. Next base: position 6,249 of record JAHDWL010000055.1, on the reverse strand, counting down.
GCTCGCCGAAAGTTGGCGTTGCTCAGGCGCGCGCCGCGCAGGTCAGCCTCGGTCAGATTGGCCAGCCGTAAATCGGCCGAATGCAGATCGACCCACAGCATCATTGCTCGTCGCAAGTCTGCCCCGCTCAGATTGGCTCTTTCCATGCGAGCTTGTCTCAAGTCTGCCCGGACAAGGTTAGCACCAACCATCCAGGCCCCAGTCAGGTCCGCGTTTGAGAGCTTCGCGTGACTGAGGTTGACACAACCCAGGTCTGCCCCGGCCAGATTCGCTGATTGCAATCGCACGCCGCTCAGGTCAAGACCTGTTAGCACGGCGCCTGAGAGATTCAGGCTGGACAGATTTTTTGTTGTGTCAAGCAAAGCGATAACATCAGCACGTGTTAGACGGACAGTGCCCTTATCCCGACTTGCCACTTGACGACTTCCCGTGGCCGTTTCAACTTTTTGCCTCCATTACGAGGCCTATCGGCGAAGCGATTAGGTTTCGAGACAAGACCGGAAACGACCTGCCTGCATAATAATGGATTCCGTGGGTAATTATTGATAAAAAGCAGTGAAAATTACTTGTGAAAATTGCACAATGGGTGAAAGAGCCCACCCGATAACGCGCGACCGATGACCAACTCGCCCTATTTGCCCCCGTCAGATGGACTAAGGCTGTTTTTGCTCGATGGTCAGTGGATCCCCGTAGCGATCCCGGGTTGTACTCAGGGTGTAGCCGCCATAGGTGCAATTGCCCTGAACGACCTCGCGCACACGCCCTTCGACGGTCAGGTTGTGGGTGGTGTTCGGCAGCAGGGTGATCTCTATCTCCGTCGGGAAGGTGTCGAACGGCGCGGTGAAGGTGCCCGATTCGGTGGTAATGGTGATTGTCTCCCCGTTGCCGAGGTCGACTGTGATGATCTGGCTCAGTGCATCCGTCAGCGAAGTGACGGGTTCGACATTGAAGAATTCCGGCGTAGCTTCGGGGCAGGGGAAATCCTGGCCTTGCCCGGTCGGGTCATCCGCCGGCGAGCTGGTTGCCGGCGATTCGGTCTCCTGTTCATGGCCGGGCGAGGTGGCCTGGCGCGTGAACAGGAAGAACGCGGCGATCCCGATGGCCAGCAGACCAATGAGGATCACGTGTGAAGTGGATAGTTTCATGTCCGTTCTCCTGAGGGTCAACGAACTGTGTTCGGATCGACTATGTAGCGCCACCAGTTGTAGGCGATGCCGTCTTTTGACCCCTCGATTTTGGGCAACAGTTCGAACCACCATTTGTGGTGGAGGCGGATGTCGCCGTCGCCCCAGTCGTGGCAGTCCACCCATTCCGGCTCGCCGCTCAAATCAGGGAAGTTGCGCCACGTTCGCCAGCGGCTCAGGACCCGGCGCTTGTTGCCCCAATCGTAGTCGCGCTCGCTGTTGGGCGCGTAGTGCATCCAGCCTACTTCGGCCTGCCCGGGATTCTTGAATTCATGGCGGAAGAAGCGTTCCCACAGATTATCGTCGCCGCGCTCACGGCGGAAGGTGTACTTCATGATCGACTCGGCGCGGTGGCCGAAGGCTTCCAGCATCTCGCCGACGCCGCGCTGGTAGTTAAAGCCCATGATGATGAAGCGCTTGCTGGCGTGGGCGGTCTGGGTCAGCGGTGGCGCGTTGCACCAGAACGCTCCCGGCCCGCCCATGATCGACTCGTAGTAACCGGCGTAGGGAAAGGCGAAGAGCCAGAATTCATCCACTTCATCGGCGTCAACCTTGCGGATCATCTCGAACTCCTCGAGCAGGGCGTCGTAATCGACCAGGTCAGGATCGTGGAATCCCTTGCGCGCGTTCCAGGCCTTCACGAAATCGTCGGCTGCGTAGGTGAAGCCGTCGGCCTTGCGCGGGAATTTGTCGACCATGATTCTTTCGACGATCTCGTAATTCAGATAGCCGCCGCTGCACTCGCGCAGGTCCTTGATGTAGCCATCGACGAGGCGGTCGGTGTCGTTCCAGCGCAGAACCTTGTCCAGTCGCTCGTTACCCGCGCCGGGCACGCGCGGGTTATGGATAATCAGCGAGACGCGCCGGGTGACCGGCGCGGGCTTGCCGCCGGCCGGCTCGTCATATGCCTCCTGCTTCAGTTCCTCAATGCCTTTCTCAATGAGTTCGCCGAGGCTATCCAGAAATCCGCCCTTCTTCTTGGTCATGTTCAACCGCTCCTTGGCATGGGTTCCATATATCTTAAACGCCGGTTGGATGGGGCTCCAGCATGACGGCCAGCGCCGCCAGCAACGCCTCCACGTCGGCCTCTGTATTATAGCCCTGAATCGAGACGCGGATGAATTGCCGGCCGTTCCACTGGATGCAGGGGATTTCCACGCGAAATTCGCCATACAGACGTTTCTTGAATGCCGGCAAGTCGGCGATGGGCGGGAGGGCAGCAATGGCCATCTGGCGGAACCCGTCGCCGGGCGGATCGGCGTATTGCGAAGGCAGTCCTGTTAACTCGTTGATGCGTCCGACGGCCGACGCCGCCAGTTCGTGACAGCGCGAGCGCACCGCCTCCCAGTCGTGGGTCGCCTGAAATTCGATTGCCGCCGGAACGGCGAGATAGGCGGCGAAATCATTCGTCCCCGGATATTGGAGGTAATCCAGAAAATCGCTGCCGAAGGTGAACGATCGGCCTTCGCCCCAGCCCCAGCCGACAATGAGCGGCTCGATGAGGTGTTGCACTTCAGGCCGGGCATGGAGGAAAGCCGATCCCTTCGGCGCGCAGAGCCATTTGTGGCAGTTGCCCGTATAGAAGTCCGCGCCGATGGCTTTCAGGTCGAGCGATAGCTGGCCGGGAGCGTGGGCGCCGTCGATGACGGTCAGGATACCCGCCTCACGGGCGCGGGC
>JAHDWL010000055.1:0-3288 GCA_023384355.1 Anaerolineae bacterium | reverse complement strand
GTCGCGCCGAAAGAGCCGTGATTTAGGAAAACCACGTCGGGGTCGAGTAAAAATTCATCGCGAAGGGGGTTTTTCATAGTTTAGCCAGTGAAAGAAACAATGTATTCAGCCGTGTGGGATTGTCCCTTCAGGTTCGGTCAAGGGCAAGATTTGGCAAGGAAAGAGGAGCGGCTGTTGAGGGTCGGCCTTTATAACAAGGCCGGAATGTGCAATTCATCCAAAATATTGCCCATTCTGTTGGGCACCTTTTCTTCTTGACAGGTTGATTTTCATTCGATATAGTTCCCCCCAACAACTGCATACCGTCACTTTTATCCAGAGAGGTGGAGGGACCGGCCCTATGAAACCTCGGCAACCCGGATGGAACGGCAGGGATCCGTTCGATCGACAGGGTGCCAACTCCGGCAGACGATTCTGGAAGATGAGAGCGACAGGGAACCGCGCAATCCCGCCACGCTGACATACCACCGGAATACACGCCGTAACGGACCCTCTGGAATCTCCATCGAGGGTCTTTTTGATTCTCCCGCCGGATGCAGACAATGAAAAACTTTTGAAGGAGAACGATTCAGCATGACTACCAACGGACGTACTTTCGGTTTCAACACGCGACAATTGCACGCCGGGCAGGTCCCCGACCCGACGACCGGCAGCCGCGCCGTGCCAATCTATCAGACGGCCAGCTACCAATTTAACAACACGGAGCACGCCGCCAACCTCTTCGCCCTGAAGGAATTCGGCAATATCTACACCCGCATCATGAACCCCACGACCGATGTGCTGGAGCAGCGCCTGGCCGATCTGGAAGGCGGTGTCGGCGCGCTGGCCGCCAGCAGCGGTCACGCGGCCCAGACGCTGGCCATCCTGACACTCTGCGAGGCGGGAGATCATATCGTCAGCAGCAGCCGGCTTTACGGCGGGACCTACAACCAGTTCAACTACACCTTCCCGCGGCTGGGGATCGACGTCACCTTCGTCGACCCGACCAACCCGGAGGCGTTCGAGGACGCCATTCGCCCGAATACCAAGTTGATCTATGGTGAAACGCTGGGCAACCCCGACATCAGCGTCTTCCCGTTTGAGGAAGTGTCGGCCATCGCCAAAAAGAATCATCTGCCGCTGGTGATCGATAACACTTTCGCCACTCCTTACCTGTGCCGGCCGCTGGAGTGGGGCGCGAACATCGTCCTGCACAGCACGACCAAGTTCATTAACGGACACGGCACGTCGATCGGCGGCATCATCATCGACGGCGGCAACTTCGACTGGACGAGCGGCCGATTTCCAAACTTCACCACGCCCGACCCGTCCTATCACGGACTCGTCTATGCCGACCTCGGCGCGCCCGCTTTCATCCTGAAGGCGCGGGTGCAGGTCTTGCGTGACATCGGCGCCTCGCAATCCCCTTTCAATAGCTGGTTGACTGTACAGGGTATTGAGACGCTGAGCCTGCGCCTGGATCGGCATGTGGCCAACGCCCAGCGCGTGGCTGAGTTCCTTGAGAACCACCCGCAGGTCAACTGGGTATGCTATCCCGGCCTGAAGAGCCACAACGACTACGAGCGGGCCAGGAAAATACTGCCCAATGGGCCGGGCGCGATCCTGGGCTTTGGTATCAAGGGCGGCAAGGAAGCGGGCGAGAAGTTCATCGACAACCTGCAATTGCTGAGCCACGTGGCGAACGTCGGCGACTCCCGCAGCCTGGCGATCCATCCGGCGAGTACGACCCATAGCCAGCTTAGCGGGCAGGAGCAGGCGACCGCCGGCGTGACTCCCGATTTCGTCCGTCTGAGCATTGGGTTGGAGGATATCGAGGATATCCTGTGGGATCTGGGAACGGCGCTGGAAGCTTCTGCCTGACGACCGATGAGGAATGACGAATGACGGATGGAGGACCTGTTTTCCATTCGTCATTCGTCGCTCGAAATTTATCACCCACCCATGGCCGCGACGCACGACATCGTAATCCCTCAAACGTTCACCTTCGGTGAGGGCGAGCCTTTCGTGCTGGAAAGCGGCGCAACGCTTGGCCCGGTGACGCTGGCCTATGAGACGTACGGCCGCCTGAATGCCGACCGCAGCAATGCCATCCTGATCGCCCACGCGCTGAGCGGTAGCGCCCACGCCGCCGGCTATCACGCGGCGGACGACGCGCGTCCCGGCTGGTGGGACGAGTGCATCGGGCCCGGCAAGGCTTTTGACACCGACCGTTACTTCATCATCTGCAGCAACGTCCTCGGCAGTTGTTATGGTTCCAGCGGGCCGGGCAGCATCAATCCCGCCACCGGACGGCAATACGGCCTGGGGTTCCCGGTGGTCACGATTGGTGACATGGTGCGCGCCCAGGTGAGATTGGTGGATTATCTGGGAATCGACAGGCTGTTGTGCGTGGCCGGCGGCTCGATGGGCGGGATGCAGGTGCTTGAATGGGCGGCGCGTCATCCCCACCGGCTGCGCGCCGCCATACCGCTGGCGACCACTGCCCGACACAGCCCGATGTTGATCGCCCTGAGCGAGGTCGGCCGGCAGGCGATCTATGCTGACCCGGCCTGGAACGAGGGGAATTACTACGGTAACGGCAAGAAACCCGATGCCGGGCTGGCGCTGGCGCGCATGGTCGGCCACATCACCTACCTGAGCGATGAGTCGATGCAGCAGAAGTTCGGCCGCCGCCTGCAGGCTCGCGAGCAGTACGGCTACGAGTTCCAGACCGAGTTCGCCGTGGAGAGTTATCTGAAATATAACGGCAACAACTTCACCCGCCGCTTCGACGCCAACAGCTATCTGTACGTGACCAAGGCGATGGATTATTTCGACCTGAGTCAGCCCACAGGCTCTTTCGCGGCGGCGTTCGCCGGGTCGGCGGCCATCAAGTTTCTGGTGGTCAGCTTCACGAGCGATTGGCTTTATCCGTCGTATCACAGCAAGGAGCTGGTGCGGGCGCTCCACGCCGTGGGAGCCGACGCGACCTATCTCGATATCGAAAGCACCTGGGGACACGACGCCTTTCTGCTGGAGGTCGACACAATGACCCGGCTTCTTGAGAGTTTTCTCGACCGGCTGGCGGATGAGGAAAGCGTTGCGATACCATGAGTAAACAGTAGATCAGTGTTCAGTGGGTCAGTATTCAGTGGATCAGTATTCAGTGGATCAGTATTCAGTCTCGACCCACCCTGCTAACCCACTGACCAGTATTCAGTAGATCAGTATTCAGTATTCAGTCCCCCGACCCGACCTACTGACCTACTGAACACTGACCTACTGAACACTGACCTACTGAACACTGAC
>JAHDWL010000054.1 GCA_023384355.1 Anaerolineae bacterium | reverse complement strand
CCCACTGACCACCCCCCACTTCTACTTCCCCCACCCCACGGCCGCCGACCGGAGCGTGCTGGAGGCCGGGGCCGACGCCGACTTGCGGCCGGAGCTTGAATTGTCCCGCGTCGTGCTGCGGCGGCTCATGGCCCTGCTGGACACCAGCGGCGACGACCTGCCGCCCGACGAGCTGCGGCGCATCTCCGCGCTGGTCTTCACCGGCGCGCGCACCGTCGCCCTGCTGGCGGGCAAGCACGCCACCCGCCTGCCGGAGGTCGACGACTGGCTCGCCGCCGCCCTGAGCGAGATGGGCGAGAAAACAGGCTGGGCGCTCTAATCCCCCACTCCCTTTCTCCCCTTCTCCCCTTCTCCCTTTCTCCCCTTCTCTCCCCCCATGAAAGACGTCCCCGCCGCCTACCTCCTCGCCGACATCGAGCGCTTCTCGCGGATCGTCATCGGCATACCGCTTTACCCATACCAGGTCGAGCCGCTGCGGGCCATCCTCGACTCGGTCATCCATCGCCGCGGCCGCGAATTCCTCCTCGTCTTCCCGCGCCAATCGGGCAAGAACGAAGCCGTCGCCCAACTGCTGGTCTACCTGCTGACCCTGTTGCAGCGCCACGGCGGGCAGATGGTCTACGGCGCGGTCGGCGACGGGCTGGGCCGGGGAGCGCGACGGCTGGAGGAACGGCTGGCGACGCCGTGGACGCGCGGCCGCTGGCGTCGCGCCGGCCGCCCGCTGCGCTATACCCTCGGCCGGTCGTCGGTTGTCTTCCTCAGCAGCCACCCCGGCGCGGCCGCCCGCGGCGAAACGGCCGACCACCTGCTGGTCATCGACGAAGCCCAGGACCAGGACGCGGCCCACGTCGAGGCCGTCTTCACCCCCATGCGCGCCGCCCACAACGCCACGGCCGTCTATCTGGGCACGGTGCGCACGACGTCGGATTTCCTGTGGGTCAAAAAGGGGGAGCTGGAGGCGGCCGAGGCGGCCGACGGCGCGCGCCGCGTCTTCCTCGTCGGGCCGGAGCAGGTGACGGCCGTCAATCCCGCCTACGCCGCCTTCCTGGCCGATCAGGTCCGCCGCTACGGCCGCCGCCACCCCATCGTCGCCGCCGAGTACTTCCTGGAGCCGATCGACGGCGCGGGCGGGCTGTTCCCGGCCTGGCGGCTGGCGCTCATGGCCGGCCGCCACCCCCGGCTGAGCGCCCCCATCCCCGGCGAGCTGTACGTCGCCACCATCGACCCGGCCGGCGGCGACCCCGCCCCGGCCGGCGCGCCGCCGCTCCACCCCGGCCGCGATTTCACCGCGGCCACCGTCTTCCGCGTCGTCCCGCCCGACCCCGACGATCCCATGGCCGGCCCCACCTATGAGGCCGTCGACGTGCTGACCGACCACGGCACGCCCCACTTCCGCGACGAGCCGGGACGCGCGGCCCTCTCCGGGCGGCTGCTGGCGTGGCTGCGCCATTGGGAGCCGGCCCACACCCTCATCGACGCCGCCGGCGTGGGGCAAGGGCTGGCCGGTTGGCTGGCCGAACGCCTCGGCCGCGGCCGGGTGACGGCCTGGCCGCTGGGCAGCGCGGTGGCCAAAGCCCGCCTCGGCAGCGACTTCCTCGCGCTGGTCGACACCGGCCGCTTCCGCTACTGGTCAGACGAGGCCGGCTCCCCTGACGATTTGCGGCCGCTGTCCGACGGCTGGTGGTTCCGGCAGCAGGCGGCCGCCTGCGCCTACTCGCTGGCCGGGGGCGGCGCGTTCGACCGTGACCTGCGCTGGGGTGTGCCGGAGAGCGCCCGCGTGGAGACGCCACTCGGCCCGCAGCTCATCCACGACGACCGGCTGCTGTCGGCCGCGCTGGTGGCCGAGCTGGAGCGCCGCCGGGCGACCGGGCAGTTGCATTTCGGCGCGTCGGCCAGCCGGATCATCGCGGGGACCGACCCGCTCGCCCCGGCGTCAGGGCAGCCATGACGGCCGCCAGGCGTCCCGGGCCAGCAGCGTCACCTCGCCGGAGGCCACATCCAGCCGCCAGACCGAGGGCGCGGCGGCCGGGTCGTTCAAGTCGTAGCGCTGGTAGAGCAGGCTGCGGCCGTCGGCCGACCAACCCGGCGGGCCGTAGGTGACGGCGGGGTCAGCGGTCAGCGCGCGCGCCTCGCTGCCGTCGGCCCGCATAAGCCACAGTTGTCGCCCGGCGGCGGTGTTGGCCGGGGTGCGCCCGAAGGCGATCCACGTCCCATCCGGCGAGAAAGCCGGGACACTGTCGGCCACGGCCGCGTCCGGGCTGAGGCGTTGCCGGTCCGCCTCGCCGTCGATCCCCTTGCGATAGAGAAAGACATTCGACGACTCCTGAATCGGCGCGCCGGCCGGCGTGTCGGGGGCCGTCATGTGCCCCTGTGCCACCATATCGCCATAGACGAGACTCGCGCTGTCGGGGCTCCAGGCGGCCGGGCTGCCGGCGCGACTGCCGAACAACCGCTGTTGGCCGTCGGACAGGCGGTAGGCCACTACCCCCTCATCGGCCGGAGAGACGTAGCTGAGCCATTGGCCGTCGGGCGAGAAGCGCGCGCCGTAGCTGGGCGTGGCGTTGCCCTCGACGAGCGGCAGGGTGTCGCCGCGGGCGGGATCCAGCCAGTAGAGGCGCGGCGTGCCGTATGCGCCGTCCTCCCACGGCCGCCGCTCATAGACGACCCGGCGGCCGTCGGGCGACCAGGCGATCCCCGAACATTCGGCCGCGGGACAATCGAGCAACACGGCCGCCTCGCCGCCATCCACGTCGACTACACGCAAAGTTGAGCCGCCCGCGGCGTCGATCGTCGCGTAGAGGATGCGCTCGCCGCCCGGCGCGATGGCGTAGTCGATGACTTCGGGCGCGGCCGGGTCGCCCACGCCGGTGATCTGTCGCGGGGTATCCTCGCCGAGGGTCCGGCGAAAGAGCTGCGGTGTGCCGCCGGCGGCCGCGCTGAGGTAGAGGATCGTGGACGATCCCCCGGCCGCGCCGCCGCAGGCGGACAGGGCGACGACCAGCAAGAGGCCAATCAGCGACAGGCGAAGGCTCATGGGCGCGATCGTAGCCGTCCCGGCCGCCCACGCCAAGACTCCGATTGTTTTTTTGACCAATTGCTGAACTTTCGGCGGAAACCCGTTCGGTTTCCAGGCCAACCATCAACAACTATTGTTTACATTTGTATTTTATTGTTGTATAATTGTCCCAACGACAATATTTTATCGAGGCCGCATGGTTACCAACCCTGAACTTAATGTAGGGCAGCGCATCCGCTCATTGCGCGAGCGAAAGGGTCTCTCGTTGCGCGCGCTGGCGGAGCGATGCGGCCTCTCCACCACCGCCATCAGTCAGATTGAGCGGGGCGACACCTCGCCGACGGTCTCCTCGCTCCACATGCTGGCCACGGCCCTCGACGTATCCATCACCGACCTCTTCCACGACGAGCGCCGGTCGCCGGCCGTGCTGTTCGCCCCGGGCGATCGGCTTCGCGCCGAGTCCGCGGGCGTGGTCATGGAGAGCCTGGGCATCGGCCTGCCCTATCAGCAGCTGGAACCCTTCCTCGTCACGCTGGCCCCCGGCGCGGGCAACGCCGACCAGCCGGTGACGCATGCGGGCGAGGAGTTTGTCCACTGCCTGGACGGTCAATTCGATTATTGCGTCGACGGCCGCGCCTATCGTCTGGAACCTGGCTACAGCCTGCTGTTCGAGGCGATCCGGCCGCATTATTTTCATAACCCGACGGCCGATCCGGCACGATTCCTGCTCGTGTTCCAGGCCGGCGGCAGCGGGGCTTTGGCCCGACAGCTTCACGCCGAGCCGCCCCGCGAATAGAATCGGCCAGTGCCTCTGGTGGGGAGCCGGTTCCACCGGCGATGGCCGGCAACCAATGGAAGGGAGCCATGAATTACGGGAGCCATCCAATCCGTCCGGTCGCGGTCGCGCTCGTGGCGGCATTGCTGTTCATGCTGGCGGCTTGCGGCGGCGCGGCCGAACCGGCGGCAAGCACAACCACGCCCGCCGACCCGGCCGGCGAGGTGCCGGCGGGGGTGTTGCGGGCGCGCGAAGCCGTCCTAGACTATTTGCGCGCGGGGGCCAATGAATGCGTGCCGCCCAAACAGGCGGGCTGGACGCTCGACGAGGTGGCAAATCCGCCCGCCGGGTACGATGTCTATCGCTTCCTCTCCGGCGGCTGCGCCATGACCATCACCACCGCCGCGGAGTCAACTGCCGCGCCAGTCTATCACGTCGCTCTCGGCGACGGCCCGACCGGGTTCTGCTGGCAGGCAGTTGTGGACGAGCAAGGCCGGATTGTGCTGACCGGCAGCGAGGCCCAGACCGACCCGACGCTGGGCAATCCGGCCAAAAGCTACTGCGAGCAGCAGGGTTACACCTTCGAGGTCGTGACGCTCAAATCGGGTCAGCTCTGCGGCCGGTGTGAATTCGAAGACGGCCGCAGTTGCAACGCCTGGGCGTTTTTCCACGGCGCGTGCACCCCGGACAACGCACCCGCGTCTGACTCTTGATCGGCCCGGCGCGGGTCGGGTCAGGCGCTCCGCCCACCGCCTATGGATAGCTGGCCGGGATGAGCGAAAGCGGGTCGATGTTAGCGCCGAGGCGTTTGTCGTAGACGTTGAGGTGGGTGTGATAGCCGCAGTCGCGCCCGGCGCAGGAGTTACCGGCCATGTCCAGCGTGTAGCCGATGTTGCTCTCCGTGCCGATCGGCTGCCCGGCCGTCACTGTTTCGCCGATGAGCGCCGTGTAGACCCCGTGCAGGTAGAGGACGACGTAGTTATCGTTCTCGATCTGGATGAAGGTGTTGCCCCACACGTCGTAACCCCCGCCGCTGACGACGCCGTTGATGATCGACTTGATGGTCGACCCGTTGCCGGCGGCGATGTCGACGGCCAGGTGGCCATACGACTGCCCGTGTGCGCCCTGGGTCAGAAAGTAGGTGTCGTAGGGCATGGCGATGGTCTCATTCCAGGCCGGGTCCGAGGCGGCGGCGGGCGGCGTGGCGGCCGCCTCCGGCACGGGCGTCATGTAGGCCACCGGCGTGCCCTCGGCGTTGGTCGGCGCGAGCGCGGGGTCGCCCTCGCCCGCCCAGCCGCGCACGATGTTGACGGCAAAAAGCATCAAAACGGCAACCCCGGCCAGTGTCATTGCGTCGATTCTCGTTCTCATCCTTTCACCTGTTCCCACACGGCTACGTGCGGCAGATCTATATTATAGAACAATTGTGCGAATTTGCAACCGGCAATTTCGCCCGATTTGACATCCCTTGCCCTTCCACAGGGATCAGATAGAATCGGGGCAATCTTTGGTTGTATGCCTAATTTCCATCGACTTTATCAGGAGTGAGCTATGTTTCGGCGGTCTCAATTGCAAGCGGTAGAAACTATCGACGAATTGCGGTCGAAGCATCTCAAAAAGTTTACCGATGTCTACACCAGCGACGGCGAGCGGATCGGCATAGCCATACGCTTCGTCCATCGCCCCATCGAGGAGGTCAACGAGGCCATGCGTCTCTATCGCTCCTACCTCGTCCTCCAGAGTATCGTGCTGGGCGGGACGGCCTTTGTCCCGACGGTCTACATCGACAACTACGATCCCGCGAACAACCGCCTCACCCTGGCCGCCACCATGAACACCCTGAACGAGGAAACCTGGAACCGCGAGCCGGATTTCGTGGCTCGTGGCGAAGGCGTCTACGAGGAACTGGCAGAGTAGTCGAAATCGGGGCTTCCGGTCGACCCCGAATTATCAGCAAGTCCGGCGCATTTACGCCGATAACCTGTTAAAACGCAGCCCGCATTGAGAACGGACCTGACAGGTCGGTGAATCCGGCATCATCCGGCCATCTCCTTAATCGCCGACGTGTCAGGGTCCCCAGGACAGGCGAAATGACCCGACCATTGACGGCGGACGACATCATGCTCCCCGGGACGCTCTTCTACCACGTGTTTCACGGCAGTCCGGTGGGCATGGTCATCCTCAACGCCGACAACGGCGATTTCATCGAGATCAATGACGCCTTCGCCCGATTGATCGGCTATTCCCGCGACGAGTTGATCGGCCGTCCCTTCACCACCGTCGGGTTAAACCTGGATATGGATCGGGAAACGATCCTCGAACAATTGCGCACAACCCCCAGCCTGGCCGACATCCCTGTAGCGCTCACCAGCCGCGATGGCCAGGCCCACACCGGCATCGCCTCGATCCAGCTCGAAAAGGTTGACGGACGGGGTTATTTTTTCGCCATGGTGCAGGATGTGACCGCCCAGGAGCAGATTTCCCGCGCCTTGCAGTATTCCGAAAGCCGCTTCAGGTTCTTCCTGCGCAGCATTCCGTTGCCGCTGCTGGTTATCGACGAGCTGACCACCGCCATAATCGATGTGAATCCCGCCGCGTGCGCGGTCTACGGCTATACGCCGGACGAGTTCGCCTCGCTCGCCTTCAACGATCTGTTCCCGACCGGCCGGCCGCAGCCCAAACTGCGCGGAAGTAGCGTATCCCATGTCGATGATTCCCGGCCGGTCATCACCAACCAATTGTTGAAGGATGGAAGGACCATCGAAGTCAGTCTCAACAGTTTTTCCCTTGAGATTGATGGTCGGTACGTCAGTCTGGTCATTGTCGAGGACGTGACCGATCAACGCGCTCTGCAGGCCGAACTGGAAGCGGGCGAAGAGCGACTGCGCATTATCGCCGACATGACGGCCGACGCCATGTGGGATTATGACATGCTGACCGGCAAGTTGACTTTTAGCTCGGGATTCTCGGCCATGTTCGGCATCGGGAATGATGACGACATGATCCCTGACTGGTGGAAAAGTCGCATCCATCCCGACGACCGGCAGGCGGTCGATGATTCAATAAGTGACGCGCTGGCCTCCCACGAAAATTTCTGGTCGGCCGAATATCGCCTTCAACGACGCGACGGCGTCTACGCCAACGTCCTCAACAACGGCTACATCACCCGCGATTCCACCGGGCGCCCCGTTGGTTTCATGGGCAGCCTCATCGACCTGACCCGGCCACTGGAGCTGGCCGATGTTGCCGCCAGGGCCGCGCTGGAAGAACGTCAACGGCTGGCCCACAATCTGCATGATTCCGTCACGCAATCACTTTACAGCGTCAGCCTGCTGGCCGAGGCCACCCACCGCCGGGCGGAATCGGGCGATGAAGACGCATTGATCGGGAATTTCGACCGCCTGTGTGAGTTGACTGTCCAGGTCCTGCGCCAGATGCGGTTGCTGGTCTATGAATTGCGGCCTGACGCGCTGGAACAGGAAGGGCTGGCCGGCGCGTTGCGCCACCGACTCGAGGCGGTCGAGCATCGGGCAGGCGTGAAGAGTGTGCTGACCGACGACACGCGCGGCCCCATCCCGCCCCGTCTGCAGGGCGATCTCTTCTGGATTGCGCAGGAAGCGCTGAACAATGCACTTCGCCACGCGGCGGCTACGGCCGTCGCTGTCCACCTGTTTGCGGATGACGCCGAAATTGTAATGGAAATCAGCGACGACGGCCGGGGCTTTGATAATGATTGGCGTGATGATGCCGGTGGCCTGATCGCAATACGCCGGCGCGTGACCGATATGGGCGGGGAGCTGTCGGTGAACTCCCACCCCGGCGAGGGCACTTCACTCAGCGTGCGCGTGCCGCGGGGCGATGATCGGCACTCCTTCCCGCTTATTCGCGACCCATCGGCAGGGATGGTTTCGCACCGGCTTGGGTAACAGCGTTCACTCATTATGTTAAACGAACCGTTCCCGTTCGGCACTTCATTCGCCCGTATATTCCACGTCAGCCCGGTGGCCATGACGATCACGACGCTGGACGACGGGCGCTATATCGATGCCAATGAAGCCTTTGCCGCTCTGGTCGGCGTGCGCCGCGAGGAGCTTGTCAACTCCGCCAATCCTGAATTCAGGTTATCCCGTTTCCTGGGCGAAGACCCGGCCGTTTACGACTCATTAATCCGGCCGCTGCGCGAGGAAAAATGCCGATTGCGCACGGCCGGTGGCGAGGTTCGCCATGTCGTCGTCTCCTCACAAATCCAGGAGTGGCACAGCCAGCCCTATCTGTTTACGCTGTTGCAGGATATCACCGACTTTCAACAAGCCGAGGAAGCCCTGCGCACCTCCGAGACTCGCTCGCGCCTTGTTTTCGAGAACATCCCGCTGCCTGTCTTTGTCTACGATCGCAGCTCGCTGCGCATCCTCGCCTTCAACGAGGCGGTTGTCGAGCAATATGGTTATTCGCCGGAGGAATTACGGCATATGGACGTCCTCGACATCCGCCCCGTCGAGGACCACCAGAAATTCCTCCGCCATTTGCCGACAATGCCCCCGGACACACGGGGATTCGGTGTCTGGCGACACAAGAGGAAAGACGGCCGGATCATGGAGATGGACGTGATCGGCTTCGATTTTACGCTCGAAGGACAGGCCGCGCGGCTGGCTGTCTGCCGCGATGTGACCGAACAACAGGAAATCCGTCGGGCCTTGTTGGCCAGCGAGCAGCGCCATCGCATCTTCGCCGAGACGACCAGCGACGTGCTGTGGGACGCCGACATCCCCGGCGACGTGCTCGAATTCTCCGCCGGCCTGACCGATGTGTTCGGCTATCATCTGGACAGCAAGGTCCCCCTTGACTGGTGGGTATCGCGCATCCATAGCGAGGAGCGCGCGGCCGTGTCCGAAGGCTTCTATGCGGCACTGGCGGGGCAGGACGTCCATTGGAGCGCCCAGTACCGCTTTCGCCGCCGGGACGATCAATACGCCCATGTGCTCGACCGCGGCCACATCTTCCGCGACGCCGACGGGACCCCTCGCCAGATGATCGGCGCGATGGTCGACATCACCCGGCAGGTGGAGGCCACCGAGGCTGCCGCCCTCGCGGCCATGGACGAGCGCCGCCGGCTGGCCCGCGACCTGCACGACGCGGTGACCCAGTCGCTCTATAGCCTGACACTGCTGGCCGAAACCGCCCGCCGCCATGCCCGCGGCGGCGACTGGAAAGCGGCCGATGAGTATGTTGAACGACTGGGCGAGCTGACCGGGCAATCGATGAAGGAGTTGCGCCTGCTTGTCCACGAATTGCGCCCCTCGCTGCTGGAAAAAGAGGGGCTGGTCGGCGCGCTTCAGGCCCGACTGGACGCGGTCGAGCGCCATTCCGGCATCCAGGCCCGCCTGACGGTGAATCTTGATCGAAAATTGCCACCCACGACCCAATTGCAGTATTATCGTGTAGCCGAAGAGGCATTGAATAACGCCCTGAAACATGCCGCGTCGACGGCCGTCCATATAACGATCCAGTCAAGCGACGACGAGGTGACCATGGAAATATGCGACAACGGCAAGGGCTTCGATCCGGCCAGGACAGGTAGCGGAGGTCTGGGGTTGGTCAGTATGCGCGAGCGTCTGGAAAAGATGGGGGGCCGGTTTGAGCTTATCACTTCGCCCGGTGCGGGAACGACACTCCGGGTATCTTCACCACGCCAGGAAGGTTACGATGGATAACATAATTCGCATCCTTGTTTGCGACGATCACGCTGTTGTGCGCGAGGGATTGCGCGCGCTCCTCTCAACCGAGAGCGATATCTCGATTGTCGGCGAGGCGGCCGACGGCGAGGGCGCGGTGACCGCTTATCGTGCCCTGCGGCCCGATGTGGCCCTCATCGATATGGTGATGCCGCGCATGGACGGCGTTGAGGCCATTCGCGCCATCCGGAGCGAGTTTCCCGATGCCCGCATCCTGGTGCTGACCTCGTTCGCCGAAGACGATATGGTATTCCCGGCCATAAAATCCGGGGCGTTGGGCTATCTGCTGAAAGACTCATCGCCGGAAGAGCTGGTCCGCGCCATCCGCAGCGTGTACCGGGGCGAAGCCTCGCTCCATCCCAGCATCGCCCGTCGCCTGATCCAGGAATTGAGCCAGCCCTCCACCCTGCCGCCCACGCCGGAACCCTTGACAGAACGCGAGGTCGAGGTGCTGAAGCTGGTTGCCAAGGGTTACTCCAACGACGAGATCGCCGACGCGCTCATCCTGAGCGAACGGACAGCCCGCGGCCACGTGAGCAGCATTCTGGGCAAGCTTCATCTGGCCAACCGCACCCAGGCCGCCCTCTACGCCCTGCGCGAGGGGCTGGCCACGCTGGATGAAGGCGAGTCGCCGGAATGATGTCGACCTGATCGGCCGCCCTGCTCGCCTCGTCCTGTCGCCCCCTGTGTGGTTTTACTGAACGAGATCCTGCCGTCCCGCCGCCTTGGGTATTATGTCACCCCGCGGTTTCCGGGGCAATGCCGGATGCTGCCGCAAAATACCGTCATTTCGCCATAAACAAGTAGGCATTTACCTTATTTCCCGGCGCATAACTTCGGTTACACTATGGTTGAGGGATAGAGTGATGTTAACCGTGGGAGCCAAACAACAAACCGCACTTCTGGCCACAAATTCCCGACCGCTGGCCGTCGGGCTGACTGCCCTGCTGCTCTCTATCCCGCCGATCGACAACGTCATTTGCGTGAACGAGGCCGCCGAACTGCTGGACGGCCTGGCCGTCGCGCAACCCGCCCTGATCTTCCTCGACACGGCGTTGGCCGAGAACGGGGTTTGCGAGCTGTCCAAATCCGCCCACCGGCTGGCCCCGCACGCACAAGTGGTCATCCTCAGCGAAAACATGGCCGAATTTCGGGACCTTCTCCACGAGATGCGGGACACAGTCGTTGTGAAAGGCACCGACCCCGCCCGGCTGGCAGGGATCATCGAATCCTTGCTGGAAGGGCAAGCGGTCGCCTGAACGGCGATCGCGTGATCACCCTGGAATCGCGCAGCCTGAAGCTGCGGACGTCTTTCGGCGGGCTGGTGTGGAACAGACCAACGGCCGTCCGGGTAGATCACTCATCCGGCGAAACCAGGCTCCCCATCAGGGACGTAACCCGCCGGGGGCAGCTCATCCTCTATGGCCTGAGCCTGCTGTTTGTCATCGCCGGGCTGGCCGCCGGCCGCCGGGGATAGGGGAAAACATCATGTCAACACCGGAAAAATCGGAAACAGACAGACGGCAATCGATCGGATCGTTCGAGGCGATACTCTCGCGGGTCGACCGGCTGCTGGAAGTCGCCAGACCGGAGGCGGTCTACGCCCCACCGGTGACGGTCGGAACGCAGACGGTCATCGGCGCGGCCGAAGTGCTGATCGCCACCGGCGTGGGCGGCGGCGGCGGGTACGACGCTCGCTCGCCGGAAGGGGAAGAGCCGGCCGCGGCGGACGCCATGGACAACGGCGGCTTCGGCGGCGGCGGGGGCGGCTATGCCCAATCGCGGCCGGTGGCGGTGGTCATCATCGACGATGAGGGCGTGCGCGTGGAGCCGGTAGTCGATGCCACCAAGCTGGGGCTGGCCGCGCTGACGGTGTTCGGCAGCATGGTGTTCTTCCTCGGCCGAATCATGCGCCGGACGCGGGAATTCGACCGCGGTTCATGATGCCGCTGCCGGAACATATGGCGCGGAAACGATGAACAAGACGAAATAATCCGATCATGAAGCGTTCGTCATCTGGTATTTCCGCGCCGTCTTGTAGCCGAAGAAGCCGGTGGAAGCGAGAATAAACGAACCCAGGCCCAGCCCCAGCGCGATCAACAAGTAGCCGACGAGGATTTTCAGCAGAAAAACGTCCGGGGCGACCAGACTCGTGCTGCCGGCCAGCCAATGCAAGGCCAAAGAGCCGACGCGGGGGGTGGAAGCGTAGAGCGGGGCCATCACCAGATTGTTGGCCAGGGCCATGCCGGTGAGGAACGGCGCGCGCGGCATATCGCTGTACTTTTTGGTCACGGCCGCCGCCAGGGCCATGTCGACCAGCGGCACGGGGATCGTGCTGATGAGCGTGCCCGTGGCGAAAGCCATGGCCAGCGTCGTGGACGGCGCTTCGGCCTCCATCATTTCGCGCACGTTCCTGCGCGCCTCATCCCGCAAACGGCTGATTTGTCGCCCCGCGAATTCCTTGATCCTGTCGCTGATTTTCATTGCCATCGCTTTCCTCTCCGGCCACATTGCTCATCTTTGTGGCCTTACAAGTGGAAAACGATGGTCCGTCAGCGATGGTTCCCCGGAAACGCCGCCCGTCGCGTGGGCATAGAGGATGCGTCAGGTCGGCGTAGGTTTCGCCCGCGACAGGCTCAGCGCGAACAGCGCGGCCGCCGCGCCGGCCATCATCGCCCCGAACAGGAACGGCGCGGCCGGGCCGAATCCGCCCCAATCGCCGACGCCCTGCCACAGGATTCCGGCGATGACGCTGGCCGGCAGCACCACGAAGCCGGTGACGGCGTGGAACAGCCCGTAGGCCGCGCCGCGCTCGCCCGCCCCGGCCAGGTCAGCCACATAGGCGCGCGCGTTGCCCTCCACCAGCCCGTGATACACGCCGTAGGCGATGAACAGGCCGATCACCTGCCAGGCCGTCGCCGCCAGAGCCAGCCCCAGGTAGAGCGCCGCATAGACCAGCCACCCGGCCAGGATCAGCCGCGGCCGCCCGACGCGGTCGGAGAGACTGCCGGCGAACCCGGCCACCAGCGTGTAGACCAGGTTGAACGCCATGAGCATGGCCAGCACCCCGACGACGCTCAGGCCGCGCTCCTGGGCGCGCAGCACGATGAACGCGTCGGCCGAATTGCCCAGCGTGAACAGGGCAAAGATGGCCAGAAAGCGCCGGAACTCGCCCGGCATGGCCCGAAAGGAGCCGAGGATGGGCCGCCCCGCCGCCGGAGCCTCGCGCCGGATCTCGCGCAGCCCCACGGCCAGCACGGCCACCGCCAGAAATCCCGGCACGGCGCTGACCAGCACGATCGACCGGAAGGCCTGGCCCGACAGGGCGATCTGGTCGCCCTGCACCAGCCAGACGATGAGCAGCGCCAGCCCGATCCCGACTACGGCCCCCAGGCTGTCCCCCGCGCGGTGGAAGCCGAACGCCAGACCGCGACGCTCCGCGGGCGTGCTGTCGGCCAACAGCGCGTCACGCGGGGCGGTGCGGATGCCCTTGCCCAGCCTGTCCGTGAAGCGCACGGCCAGCACGCCCGTCCAGTTCGAGACAAAGGCCAGCAGCGGCTTGGCCGTGGCCGACAGCGCGTAGCCGGCCACCGTCGGCGGCTTGCGGCTGACCACCCGGTCGGACCACCAGCCGGAGAGCAATTTGATGAAGCTGCCGGCCGATTCGGCGATGCCCTCGATCAGGCCAATCGCCCCCGTTCCCGCGCCCAGCACGTTGGCCAGAAAGAGCGGCACCAGGTTGTTGACCATGTCGCTGGAGACGTCGGTCAGGAAGCTGGCAATAGTCATCACCCAGACGTTGCGCGAGATGGGGGGCATTCGGCGGGGTTTATTCATGTTGTCTCCGGATGGGGGAAGAGGGGATGGGGAGAAAGGGTGAAGGGGTGAAGGGGTGAAGGGGTGAGGTTTTCTCCCTTTCTCCCTTTCTCCCCTTCTCCCTTTCCCCCTTTCTTTTTTAAACTGTTCTCAAATACTGATGCACCTGACTGACGACGTTCGCGCCCTCGCCCACGGCGGCGGCCACGCGGCGGGTCGCCCCCTGGCGCACGTCGCCCGCGGCGAAGATACCGGGCACGCTCGTCTCCAGCAGGAACGGGTCGCGCTGCGGCTTCCAGCCCTTCGGCCGCTTGCCGTCCGCCATAAGGTCCGGCCCGGTCAGGATGAACCCGGCCGAGTTGCGCTCCACGACCTCGCGCACGCAATCGCTGTGGGGCACCGCGCCGATGAACAGGAACATCGCCGGGGTGTCGATGCGGATGGTCTCGCCGGTGTGGTTGTTGGTTACCGAGATCGCCTCGAGGCGGTTCTGGCCGTGGGCCTCAACGACGGTGTGCTCGGTCAGCACCTCGATGTTGTCCGTCCCGGCGATCTGGTCGATCAGGTATTGCGACATGCTCTTTGAGAGCGAGGTGGAGCGCACGAGCATCGTCACTTTGGAAGCATAGCGCGAGAAGAACATCGCCCCTTGCCCGGCCGAGTTGGCCCCGCCGACGACGATGATATGCTCGCCGCGATAGGAAGCGGCCTCGGTCAGGGCCGCGCCGTAATAGATGCCCGCCCCGGTCAGCTCGGCCACGCCCGGCGCGTCGAGCTTCTGCGTTCTGACGCCGGTGGCCACCACCAGCGCCCGGCAACCCAGCTCCGTGCCGTCGTTGAGCGTCACATAGCGATAGGGGTCCTCGACGCGCACGCCGGTCACCTCGCGCGCGGTCAGCAGCTCCGCGCCCAACCGGCGCGCCTGGGCCACGGCCCGCGTCGCCAGGTCGGACCCCGACAACCCCTTGGGGAAACCGAGATAGTTCTCGATGCGCGAGCTGGTGCCGGCCTGGCCGCCCGTGGCCTCGCGCTCGATCATGACCGTCGCCAGCCCTTCCGACGCGCCATAGACGGCCGCGCCCAGCCCCGACGGCCCGCCGCCGATGATGATCATGTCGTAGAACGGGGCATTGGCCGAGGTCTGCAGGCCGGCTTTGGCCGCCAGATCGGCCAGATTCGGCTCGACCAGCGAGGAGCCGTCCGCGAAAAAGACGACCGGCAGACGAACGCCACCGGCGGGGAACATCCCCTCCACCAGCGCCTGCGCCTCCTTGTCCTTCTCGATGTCGAGCCACTGGTAGGGGATGCGGTTGCGGGCCAGAAAGTCCTTCACGTTATGCGACGTGGGCGACCAGAGCGCGCCGGCCACGCGGATGCCCTCGAAGGGCAAGGGGGTTGTGGCCCACCAGTCGCTCAGCAGGTCGTCGAGGATGGGGTAGAGCTTCTCCTCCGGCGGGTCCCACGGCTTCATCAGGTAGTAGTCGAGGCCGACGGTGTTGATGCTGGCGATGGCCGCCTCGGTGTCGGCGTAGGCCGTCAGCAAGACCTTGCGCGCGTCGGGGTATATCTTTTGCGCCTCGGTCAGGAACTCGACGCCGGTCATCTGCGGCATGCGCTGATCGACCAGAAAGAGGGCGACGGGGGCGTTGCGCTGCTTGAGCTGCTGCAGGGCGTCGAGCGCGTCCTTGCCGTTGCTCGCGCTGACGATGCGATAGTCGCCGCGAAAGTAGGCGCGCAGATCGCGGCCGACGGCGTTCAGGACCTGCGGCTCGTCATCTAGGGTTAGAATAACTGGCTTGACCATGCAAAATCCTCGGTTGTGGCGCGGTGGGACGGCGGGAATTGTGGCGGTTGAACCCGACGATCCGCCCGCCGGCCGACCAGGGTATTGTTACCACAAGAGGTGAGTTTAGCCGGATTTCGGCCGAGGCACAACAATATCCGCCGATCGGCCGCGTTTTCGTCGGGGAAGAGCGCGCCGGCCCTTCCCGCGCGTTCGCGCCCGCAGCCGGTCAGGCTTCGATTTCGGCAGGGTCGACGCCGTCGCCGGAAACGCCATTGCCGGCGTCGCCGTTGAGCCCCGCGGCCTGATTGATATCGACCAGCCCGCGCTTCAGGGCGTAGAGCGCCGCCTGCGTCCGGTTGGCCAGATGCAGCTTGCGCAGGATGCTGCCGATATGGTTGCCCACGGTGCGCTCGCTGATGGTCAGCTTGTGGGAGATGTCCTGGTTGCTCAACCCCTGGGCCACCAGACTCAGCACCTCGACCTCGCGCTCGGTCAGCGGGTCCTCGGTCAACGACATGTTGTCGCCGTGGTGGCCGGGATTATCCAGCTCGCGCAGCATCTTCAGGGCGATTGTCGGGTGCAGGTGGGACTCGCCGCTGTGGACATCGTGGATCGCCTGCAGAAGTTGCTCCGGCGAGGCGTCCTTCAGCAGATAGCCGGCCGCCCCGGCGCGAATGGCCGAGAACACGCGGTCGTTGTCGCCAAAGCTGGTCAGCACCAGCACCCGGGCGTTGGGGTTGTCGGTCCTGATCTGGCCCAACGCCTCAAGCCCGCTCTGGCCCGGCATCACCAGGTCGAGCAAAATCACGTCCGGATTCAGATCCCTGGCGCGGGCGACGACCTCGTAGCCGTCGGACGCCTCGCCGGCCACCTTCATGTCCGCTTCCCCGGCGATGAGGGTCCGCAAGCCGCGTCGCACGATGGCGTGGTCGTCAGCAATCAACACGTCGATCATGCTTGGTTGTTTGCTTGTGTAGAATGAGCCTGTTACCATGTTAGATCACCATTTCCTCGGCGACTCTTGCCCGGAACGGGATACCCGCAATCCGGACGGTGGTGCCCCGGTTGGGCGCGGACGAGACGGAGAGGTAGCCGCCCATCTGCTTCGCCCGCTCTTTCAAACCCGTCAGGCCGAACCCGGCGCTCGGCCGCGGCTGGGGGTTTTCCACGAAACCGCGGCCGTTGTCCTCAATTTCCATCGACAGGGTTTCCTGCCCAAGGCGCAACCGGATCGTCACTTCCGTCGCGCCGCTGTGTTTCAACGCGTTGTTCAACGCTTCCTGGGCTATTCGATATAGCCCAAGCTCGATTACCGGGGGCAGCCGGTAGAATTCAATCGTTGCCTCGCGGCCGTCCATTGCGGGGTCGAGCGGCTGCCCGGCCTCGTCGGTTATAAATAGATTGGTCCGCACGCCAGCGCGTCGCTCGACCGTTTCCAGCCGTCGATAGAGCGCGCCGAGCAACCCTTCCTCTTCCAGTTCCGTCGGCCGCAGCTCGTAGATGAGCAGCCGCACCTCGCGCAAGGCGTTCTGCGCCAGATCGCCCAATTCGGCGATCTGGTCGCGGTGGGGCTGCAACTGTCCGGCCTCGATCTGTCGCCGCCACGCCCCGGCCAGCACCGACATGCTGTAGAGCGATTGGGTGACGGCGTCGTGGAGATCGCGGGCGAGACGGGCGCGCTCTTGGAGGGCGGCCTGCTCCTCGCGCAGTCGCTGGGTTTGTTCATGTAGCTGGGCGTTGGCGATGGCGATGGCCGCCCAGTTGGCCGCCGCGGTCAGCACGGCCAGATCGTCGGCGTCCAGATTGCCGGGACGGCTGTGAACCGCCTCCAGCACGCCGATTGTTCGGCCGTCCGACAGGAGCGGCGAGGCCAGCAGTGACCGGCTGTGGAAGCGGCTGACGGTCTCGATTTGGCGATAAACCTCCAGCCCGGGCACGTTGCTGCCTTCGTTGTTGAGCCAGACCGATTCGCCGGCGCGCATGACATGGCCGACCACGCCCTCATCGACAGGCATGGTGACGTCCTTTAACTGGGCTGCGCCCGGTCCGCACACGGCCACGAACTTCAGGCGGTCGCCGCCTTCAGGCATGAGGATTGCCACGCCTTCTGCTTGAAGAAGGGCGGTCACCTGCTCCAGTATGCGCGCCAGCACATCCTCGAGGGCGAGACTGGACGTGACTGCCTGCCCGAAACGGTTTAGGGCCAGGATCGTTTGCCGCTGTAATATATTTGGAAGCCCCTTCTCGTCATCCATTACGAACTTCACCAATGGCGCGGAGTCCTTGCCTGCTTGCTTCCAATACTTCTAATTACTTCTGCGCCATTCCCCGATCGTTCTATTATAAACCGACTGTGGGTCATAATCAACCTTACCTAAGTCATACGACTTGGTAATCCAAGGTTTCTATTTATATTCCCATCTGGTAAGTTGCACGTGCCCGGCAATTCGTCATGTGCCGAACGGGGATTCCAGACCGTGGGCTTCGAGAAAGGGAACGTCGGCCAGCAGGACGGCCGTGGGGCCGTCGGCCACGACCAGCCCCTCGTCCATGACGATCGTGCGCGGGAACAGCTCGCTCACGAGGCGGATGTCGTGGGTGGAGACGAGCATCGTCCAGGGCAGGTCGCGCAGGAGGTCGATGAGCAGGCGGCGGCCGCGCGGGTCCAGCCCGGCCGTCGGCTCGTCGAGCACCAGGATTTCCGGCTCCATCGACAGCACGGTGGCGATGGCGACGCGCTTCTTCTGGCCCAGGCTCAGGTGATGCGGCAGGCGATCCTCGAACCCGGCCAGCCCCACCTGGGCCAGCGCCCGCTCGGCGCGCCGGCGGACTTCGGCCTCGGGCAGGCCCAAATGCAGCGGCCCGAAGGCCACATCCTCGAACACCGTGGGAGAGAAGAGCTGGTCGTCGGGGTTCTGGAAGACGAGGCCGACCTTGCCGCGGATGATCGGCAGGTTTTCTTTTGTGGGCGGCAGCCCGTCGACGCGCACCGGGGCGTCGCGGCCGCCGAGGATGCCGTTGAGGTGCAGCATCAGGGTGCTTTTGCCCGCGCCGTTCGGCCCGACGAGGGCGATTTTCTCGCCGGGGGCGATGGTCAGCGAGACGCCGCGCAGCGCCGGGCGGCCGTCGGGATAGGCGAACGACAGGTTGTCGATGGCGATGACGGACGACGCGGGCGCGGCGGCCGGTTGGCCGTCAGGGGTGGGACGGGGTGATAGGTGGACGACGGGCATAGGGGTTTCTCTATAGCAGGCGCGGCAGCAGGAGCAGCAGGATGGCGGCCAGCCCGACGGTCAGCGCCACCCAGTCGCGCGGCCGCATGGCGTGGGGGGCCAGGGTCAGCAGCTCGCCGCGATAGCCGCGGGCCTGCATGGCGTGGTAGACGCGGTCGCTGCGGTCGAGGCTGCGCACCAGCAGTTGCCCCGCCATGTGGCCGGTCACCGCCGCGCGCCAACCGATTGACCCGCCGGCGGACGCGCCGGGCAGGCGGCCGCTGCGGGCGGCCCGGGCGCGGATGAGCCGCTCGACTTCCTCCACCAGCACGAACAGGTAGCGGTACATGAAGGCGATGATGGACACGAGGACGGCCGGCACATGCAGATGGCGCAGGGCGTGGAGGATGTCGGGGAAGCGGGTGGTGGCCGTCAGCAGCACGGCGGCCTGGATGGAGATCATGCTGCGGGCGAGGATGCTGCCGAAGCGGATCAGCCCGGCGTCGGTGACGCCCAGCCCAAACGGCCCGGCCCACACGACGCGGCCGGGGAGGAACAGCACGGTGACGGCCGCCAGCAGGAAGGGCAGCCCCAGCAGCGAGCGGCGCACGACCAGCCACGGCGAGAGGCGCGCGGCCGCGGTGATCGCCATGACCAGCAGGAAGGCGGCGGCGTAGGCGAGCCACGCGCCGTTGGGCCGCAGGGCCACGGCGACGCGGAACGCCAGGGTGAGGCGCACCTTGACC
>JAHDWL010000053.1 GCA_023384355.1 Anaerolineae bacterium | reverse complement strand
AATGCCGGATTCAAAGTCCGGTGCCTTAAACCACTTGGCGACGCCCCATCGCAAGACAGCATTCTACCATACCTCGGTCACCGTCGCAAGGCGTCGGCGGCCATCGCTTTCCGGGCCGGCAACCGATCAATTTCTCCTCGTCAAATCATCCGGTAAACCGCTTCTTGCCGGTAAAACGCTTGACAGATCGCCGTTCACTGCGGTATTATTTGTCATACAACCATACCAAAATACAAATCTTCATTTTGCCGACGAGTAATCAATGCTCAAACGCGCGCCTTCGTTGACCGACCAGGTCAAGAGCCACATCAAGGATCTAATCATCCAGGGGCAATTTCCCGACGGCCGCATCCCGGCCGAGATGGAGCTGGCCGAGTTGCTGGGCGTCAGCCGCACCACTGTCCGCGACGCGCTCAGCCGTCTGGAGATGGAAGGAACCGTCAGTCGCCGGCAGGGGGCAGGCACTTTCGTAAACGGCCCGGTGTTGCAGATTCACTCACGCCTTGAAGAGATATGGTCCTACGAAGCCGTGCTCCGTGCCCACGGGTTGACGCCGTCAACCCGCGTGCTGGAAGCGCGAATCCTGACTGCCGGTGACGCTGAACTGGCCGACACTATCGTCGCCGATCTTGGCCTGGAACCCGGCGAGCAGATTTTGTTCACCAGCAAGCTCTTTCTGGAGAACGACCTGCCGGTCATCCTCGCTCATAACTACCTGCCCATGCGCGTCATCCCGGAGCCATATCAACCGGAGGACCAGGCCCTGCCGATCTACGATTTCATTGAAACGTTCGGCCGCCAGCGATTGGCCTATTACCTGTCGGACTTCATCCCGGTCTCGGCCGATGCGGCCGTGGCCGAAACGCTGCAAATCCCGATCGGCACCGCGTTATTGGCGTTTGACGAGACAGGCCATAACGACGATAACGAGCCTATCCTGCGCGCCTTTTCATTCTTCCGCGACGATCTGCTGCGCTTCCGCATCCTTCGTCGCCGAGCTTGATCGAGAACCACGCCGGTAGCGAACAGTTACGGCGAAACGAGATTTCCGTTCGAATTAAAAAGTGGGAGTGATATTGATGAACAAAAGGATCGATGAACTGAATCAACGTGTAGCCGCTGCACGTGAAGACCTGCTGAGCTTCTTCCGCGAAATTGTCGCCATCCCCAGCATGGACAGCGACATCGAGGCGGTCGGCCGGCGCATCGGCGAAGAGATGACCCGCCTTGGTTTCGACAAGGTTTACGTGGACCGCTATGGCTCCGTCGTCGGCAAGATCGGCGACGGTCCGAAGGTGCTGCTCTACGACAGCCACATTGACACAGTCGGCATCGGCGACCCTTCCCAATGGAAGTGGGATCCGTTTGTGGGCAAGGTAGAGAACGGTGACTTCTATGCCCGCGGCGCCCTGGACGAAAAAGGCAGCACGCCGGGCATGGTCTACGGATTGGCCATCGCCCGCGATATGGGCATGCTGGACGGCTATACCGCCTATTACCTCGGCAATATCGAGGAGTGGTGCGACGGCATCGGCTGCCAGGCGTTTGTCGACTGGGAAGGCATCAAGCCCGACTTCGTCGTCATCGGCGAGCCGACCAAAATGAACGTCTACCGCGGCCACAAGGGACGCCTGGAACTGGAAGTCATCTGCAAGGGCGTCAGCGCCCACGCCGCCAGCAACTTTATGGGCGACAACGCCGTCTACAAGATGCTGCCCGTCATCGCGGGTATTCGGGATTCAGACGCCACGCTGCCGACGCACGAGTTTCTGGGCCAGGGACGCATCACCGTCACCCGCATCTCCAGTGTGTCGCCCAGCGACAACGCCGTGCCCGACGAGTGCCGCATCTTCATCGACCGCCGCGTCACCTTCGGCGAGACGCCGGAATCGGTCATTGAGGCCATCGAAAAGCTGATCCCCGCCGAGACGCGCAAGGATTTCTCGGTCAATCGCCTGGTCTATGACGAGCCAAGCCACACCGGCGCGGTTTTTGTCTATGACAAGTATTTCCCGGCATGGGCTTTGGAAGAAGACGACCCGTTCGTCGTCGCCGGCAAGAACGCCATCAAGGCCTTGTGGAACCGCGACGACAAAGCCGGAAAGTGGGACTTCTCGACCAACGGCAATTACTGGCGCGGCAAGGCCGGCATCCCAAGCATCGGCTTCGGCCCCGGCGACGAGATCTACGCTCATGCCGTCGAGGAGCACGTCCCGCTGGAAGATGTCGTCGAGGCGACCAAATTCTACGCCTTGCTGCCGGTCATGCTCAACGACGCATTGGCAGGCTGAGACTCTCCCATCAAGAGGGTCTCCCCAGCCGAAGATTATCTTTTCAGACAACCTTTTAATTCCTTACAGTTTTGAATAACCGGAGAAACCATGCAAACAAATTTACGCGGTCGTGATCTGATCACCACGCAGGAGTGGACGAAGGAAGAGATCGACACCCTGCTGGATGTTGCCTTTGACCTGAAACGCAAGCGCGCGCTGGGCCAGCCCCACGCCTATCTCCGCGACAAGGTGTTGGGCATGTTGTTCTTCTTCAGCAGCACCCGCACCCGCGTCAGCTTCGAGGCGGGCATGGCCCAACTAGGCGGCCACGCGGAATTCATCGAGAGCCAGACCACGCAGATCAGCCACGGCGACACCGCCAAGGAGATCGGCGAGATCATCGGCCGCTACACCGACGGCATCGCCATCCGCCAGTGCGACTGGGACTTCGGCAACAAGTACATCCGTGAGGTAGCTGCCGCCAGCCGCGTGCCCGTCCTCAACATGCAGTGCGACGTCTACCACCCGTTCCAGATTCTGGCCGACCTGATGACCATCATCGAGAAGAAGGGCGACCCGCGCGGCCTGACCATCAACGTTAGCTACGCCTACGCCAGCAGCTACCAGAAGCCCATCAGCGTGCCCCAGAGCCTCATCCTGCTCATGACCCGCTTCGGGATGAATGTCCGCCTGACCCATCCGCCGGAGTTCAAGCTGATGCCCGACATCATGGAACAGGCCAAGGAAAACGCCCGCAAGGCGCGCGGTTCGTTCGAGGTGCTCGACGACTTCGACGCCGGTTTCAAGGACGCCGACGTCGTGTATCCCAAGAGCTGGGGCTGCCTGCTGACGACTTCCGACCACAAGGAATCGGCCGAGATCAGCAAGCAATACACCGACTGGATCACCGACGAGCGGCGCATGGCAATGGCCAAGGAAGACGCGATCTACATGCACTGCCTGCCGGCCGACCGCAATATCGAGGTCACCGACGGTGTCATCGACGGCCCGAACAGCGTCGTCTATGACGAGGCCGAAAACCGCCTGCACGTGCAGAAAGCGGCCATGGCCCTGACCATGTAGCTCATTTTGCTGACCATAACCCACTCACCCACCGACCGCTGATCGCAGGTGGCCGGCCGGATAATTTGTCCCGACCGGCCGCCTGTGATCCCCAATGGAGACCCGACAAATGAGCAGAAGACTGGCCGTCATCGCCATCGGCGGCAACTCGCTAATCAAGGATAAACAACATCAGTCCGTCGAGGATCAGTACATTGCGGCAGCTGAGACGTCCGGCCACATTGCCAAAATGATCAAGGATGGCTGGAACGTGGCCATTGCCCACGGAAACGGCCCGCAGGTCGGTTTCATCCTGCGTCGCTCCGAGCTGGCCGCCCACGAGCTGCACGAAGTGCCGCTCGACGTTTGCGGCGCGGACTCCCAGGGAGCCATCGGCTACGCCCTGCAGCAGAGCCTGCAAAACCATTTCCTCGATATGGGCATTGACAAACCCGTGGCGACTATCGTGACCCAGACTGAAGTGGACGCCAACGACCCCGCCTTCAGGAAACCGACCAAGCCGATTGGCTCGTTCATGAGCGAAGAGGACGCGCAGCGACGAATGAAGGCGGATGGATGGGATTGCGTCGAGGACGCCGGCCGCGGCTGGCGGCGCGTGGTGGCTTCCCCATTGCCCATGCGAATCGTCGAGGAGCAGTCGGTGCGGGCCTTAATCGACGCCGGGCACATCGTCATCACCGTTGGAGGCGGCGGTATCCCCGTCGTGGCCGACGGCAACGGCCACCTGCGCGGCATCGCTGCCGTCATTGACAAGGATTTCGCCTCGTCGTTGTTGGCCACCCGTTTGGGCGCGGACACGTTCATCATCAGTACGGCGGTGGAGAAGGTCGCCATCAACTTCGGCAAGCCCAACCAGCAATGGCTCGACCGCGTGACGCTGGCTGAAGCCAAAGCCTATCTGGCCGAGGGCATCCACTTTGCCAAGGGTAGCATGGCCCCCAAGATTCAGGCCATCATCAACTTCCTGGAAGCGGGCGGCACCCATGCCATCGTCACCGACCCGGCGAGCATCCCGATGGCCCTGGCGGGCAAGACGGGGACTCATTTTGTGCAGTAGATCAGTGGGTCAGTAGATCAGTATTCAGTAGGTCAGTATTCAGTCCCACGCTGACCCACTGACCCACTGACCTACCGACCCACTGATCTAGACCCACCGACCACACCCATGAACCACATCCTCCACCTGCGAAGCCTCATCAGCGGGCAGACCTTCCGCCCCGATGAGGTCGACTATGTAGACCCGGCCTATGGGCCGGATGGCGTTCTCGATGTCGTCTACGACTACGATGCCGTCGGCCACGACATCAGCCGCGAGAGCCTGCGCCGGAACGGCGACACCTCCATCTGGCGCTACAAGCCCCTGCTGCCCGTGGAGCCGGACGCCGAAGTGCCGCCCCTGCAAATCGGCTGGACGCCGCTTTACGCCACGCCCCGGCTGGCGGCCGATCTCGGCCTGCGCCGGCTGTGGGTGAAGGACGACGGCCGCAACCCGACCGCCTCCTTCAAGGATCGCGCCAGCGCCATCGCCGTTGTCAAGGGGCGCGAGCGCGGGGCAGAGATCATCACCACCGCCAGCACCGGCAACGCCGCCGCCGCCCTCAGCGGCATCTGCGCCAGCATGGGCCAGGCCAACGTCATCTTCGTGCCGGAGAAAGCGCCCCAGGCCAAGGTCGCCCAGCTGCTGGCCTACGGTGCGACCGTCATGCTCGTCCGCGGCTCCTATGACGACGCCTTCGAGCTGTGCCTGCAGGCGGCCGACGCCTACGGCTGGTACAACCGCAACACCGGCTTCAACCCCTACATGACCGAGGGCAAGAAGACCGCCTCGCTGGAAATTTGCGAGCAGCTCAACTGGGACGCGCCCGACCGCATCTTCGTCAGCGTCGGCGACGGCTGCATCATCGGCGGGCTGCACAAGGGACTTAAGGACATGATGGCCCTGGGCTGGATCGAGAAAATGCCCAGGCTTATGGGCGTGCAGGCCGCCGGCAGCAACTATCTGGCCGAGGCCTGGGAGCGGAACGAGGACGTGCTGACCAAGCCGCCCATCGACGCCCAAACGGTGGCCGACAGCATCAGCGCCGGGCTGCCCCGCGACCGCCTGAAGGCGATGGCCGCGGTGAAGGAGACCGGCGGTGCGTATATCACCGTGAGCGACGACGAGATTCTGGCCGCCATCCCCGCGCTGGCCCGCGGTTCCGGCGTATTCGCCGAACCGGCCGGCGCGGCCGCCTATGCCGGGCTGATCAAGGCGGTGGATCGGGGGATGGTGTCGGCCGACGAGCGCGTCGTCGTCCTCAACACCGGCAGCGGTCTGAAGGACGTGGCCGGGGCCATGAAGGGCGTCGAGCTGGCCGGCACGCAACCCCACCGCGTCGATGCCAACCTTGATGACCTGCGCCGGGTGATGGGGATGGTCTGGAGACCCGGCTTCTAATGAGGAAGAACCCCGGTTACTTCAGAAAACCGGGGTTCCAAAGCCTTATTCCTTCGGCTGAATCGCCCCCACGGCCAGCGTGAAGATGATCAGCAGCGCGGCCGCCACGCGCGAATCGTAGAAGCTGAGGGTGTTGAACGGCACGCCCAGCGCCAGCGCCCAGACGACAAACGCGAAGGTCGAGATGAATATTTGCGTCCACGCCGGCTGAAGATTGGGCACCCTGGTCTGGCGATAGGTCCAGAAGAAGGTCACCACGGTCAGCGCTGCCCACATGACCCACAGGATGTTGGTCGTGTTCGTGTCCCCGCTGGTAGCGCCGGGCGAAACGCCGAATAGCCCCAGAATGGCCGTCCAGCCGGCCACTACATCGCCGGGGATGTTCTTGATGACCTTGTCCCAAAACCCGTCAATCCGCTGGACGCCGACGGCCGCGTCTTCCAGCGTCTCCAGCCCCTTCATCGTCTCGACCGCTTCGGGTGTAATGATTCGACGTCCCATTAAAATGCCTCCTGGCGAATGAATGAGCCTCAGGCCCGTGGCCCTTGGCGATGTTGATCGCTATTGCCTTCGCGCAGATTTCCTGCCGGACAATTCAATCACAGATGATCCCGATCCGCACGACATGCGCTGCCGCGCGATCGTAAAAATATTCCCCGCCGCCTACTTGCGCGGCAAATAGCGCTCGATGTGGGGCAGGATGGCCCGCATCGGGATGCCCTCGTTGAATTTATACTGCCCGCGCAGCAGCTTTTGCAGGTCGGCCGACGCCTTCTGCGGCGGGTGCGCGCCGCCGCTATGGTGCAGGGCGATGACCTCCCAATGGTTGTTGAGCACCGGCGAGCCGGACGACCCCGGCATCGTGTCGGCCAGATAGTGAACCCGGTCGGCGCTCATGTTGCTGAGGACGTAATTCTGGGTCAGCACGACCTTCTGCGGGTTGCCGTTGGGATGCTGGACAATGTTCACCCGCTCCTGCTCCACGATCATCGCGGGCGAGACCAGCAGGTAGCCGCGATGGCGACCGCGCCGCAGCAACTCCAGATAATCCAGCCCCTCGTCGTCCGGCCCAATCTTGCGCTCGGCCAGCGGCTCCCCCTTCACCCTCACCAGCGCGAAATCGAGTTCCGTGTCCGGGCTGCTGATGTAGAAGTCCGGCATGAAATTGAACACCCGCCCCTGGGTCACAACACCGTCGGCGTTGACCTGATAGTCGAAGCGAATGACCGCCCGCTCCAGCACGTCCTTCGTCTTGAACACGTGGAAGTTGGTCATGATGAGGTCAGGGCCGACGAGGAATCCCGTGCCGAGGGCGCGCCCGCTGGGCAGTTCGATGCGGCCGACGGCCTGCGCGGTATAGATGGCCCCGGCCAGCAGGTCGATGTCGAGGAAGTTGTCCTCCGAGTTGACGATTCGCTCCAGCGCCTCCTGATCGCCCACCTTCGGATCGAAATCAGGCTCGGCCGCCAGATCGGGCGGCTCCACCGGCGGCAGCAACGCCGAATCGACCTGCCGCGCCGGCTGCACGTCCAGTTCATACCGGGCGCGCAGACCGTCCAGATAGCCGGGATCGGCGATCAACTGGTACCTGACCAGCACCTCGGCCAGAAAGCGGGCATCCTCTTGCGGCGTGTCGGGCTGGATGAGGACATAGTTGACCAGCGCCCCCAGCGCGTGGTAATTGGGCTGATTGGGCAACATGCCGTAAGGCTCCAGCTTGCTGATGAGCACGCCCGCCAGCACGCTCGGCGCGGCCGCGAGGTCCGTCCCGGGGGCAAAGCGGCGCAGCCCGGCCTTGTCCAGCAGCCCAAAGCGGGCCGCCGGGCCGAGTTGCATCTCGTAGACGCCCTCCAGCGTCTTCGCCAGCTTGATCCGGTCGTTGGTGGTCAGGAATTGTTCGGCCATGATGTGCGCTCCTGTGTCGTGGTGGGCGGGCTTGCGGCTCTACCCGATTGCGAGATTGTATTTGGCGGCGACCGCGGCGATCACCTCCCTGTGCGCCGGGGGCAACGCTCCATCGGCGGCGATGAAAGCCAGCAGGCGGCCGATAGCCGTGTCGCTCGGGGCGATCTCGCCAAACTCGTTCAGCTTCACCAACAGGCTGGACGCCACCTGTTGGGCGCTGCCGTTCAGGTCCAGATTGACGAAGGGGGCGACGCCGGAAATCGCCAGAACCGTGTTGCGGCCGTCGGGCGTCTGGAACAACGGATAGGCGGACAAAACCGGCAACAGCTTCTGAATATCGGTGAAGTCCAGCCGCGTGGCGGGTGGCGCTGAACCGTTGTCCGCCGGTTTGGGGGCGAGAGGGGCATAAGGCTCCAGCAGACTCCAGTCGATGTCGGGTCGCTCGGCGGGGCCTGTCTCGGCCAGCGCGGGCAGCATGCTGTGCCGCCAGAGATACAACGCCAGCTCGCGCGCCTTGGCCTTCTTAGTGGAGCCGGGGATATCCTCG
Source organism: Anaerolineae bacterium (assembly GCA_023384355.1). Lineage (GTDB taxonomy): Bacteria > Chloroflexota > Anaerolineae > Promineifilales > Promineifilaceae > Promineifilum. Next base: position 10,978 of record JAHDWL010000053.1, on the reverse strand, counting down.
TAATCCACGCCCAGGGCCAGCGCAAAATCAGTCAGTCCATCAGTATCGAAGTAGGTCGCGAAGATATCTCGCAATCCAGTCATCAGATCCGTGGGCATCGTCGGCATGCGCTATTCTCCCTGTCAATCCATCCGGCCGCCCGAATAATTCAGGCCGCGAGTATCATAACATAACTTTGGCGAAGATTTCAACCGGACGCGATCGTCCCATCCATCACGCCAATTCACCAACCTCCAAGGATCGCCGCGGCATTTGTGATATTTCCCACAAATACTGCTAAACTGTTTCCTTATGGCGAGCGAAAACGGGCATCAGACCTCCATTGTGCAGGTGCGCAACGTCACCAAGCGATTCCCGATTGGCGACGGCGAGATCACCATCCTCAAAGGCGTCACGCTGTCGGTCATGCCGGGCGAATTCGTCTCGCTGGTCGGGCCGTCGGGCAACGGCAAGTCGACCCTGCTGAACATGATCACCGGCATCGACCACCCCAGCGAGGGCGAGGTCATCGTCACCGGTCAATCCATCCACACCATGAACGAGAACCAGCTGGCTGCGTGGCGCGGCGAGCATCTGGGCATCATCTTCCAGTTTTTCCAGCTGTTGCCGGCGCTCAGTCTGGTCAAGAACGTCATGCTGCCCATGGATTTGGTGAAGATAGTGCCGCGCCGCGAGCGTCAGGCGCGGGCCTTGGCCTTGCTGGAGCGGGTGGGTTTGACCGACCAGGCCCACAAGCTGCCCAGCCAGGTCTCCGGCGGCCAGCAGCAGCGCGCCGCCATCGCCCGCGCGCTGGCCAACGACCCGCCGCTCATCGTGGCCGACGAGCCGACCGGCAACCTCGACTCGACCACGGCCGAGGACGTTTTTCAGCTGTTCAAGGGCCTGATCGCCCAGGGCAAAACGGTGATCATGGTCACCCATAGCCTCGATCTGGCCGTGCGCGGCTCGCGGGTCGTCGAGATTCGCGACGGCCGCATCACCAATGACGTGCCCGCCGCCCAGCATCCCCGCGCCATCGCCCGCAACGCCGCGCGACAGGAGGCGGCCGCGAGCCGGTAGATCAGTGTTCAGTAGGTCAGTGTTCAGTAGGTCAGTATCCAGTATTCAGTGACCCATCATCTATCCGGCTTATCGACCTGCCGAACACTCTCTTCACTCGTAACTCGTCACTCGTAACTCGTCACTAAACATGGGCGTTCTCTGGGACAAAATCTGGTTCGACCTCTGGCACCGTAAGGCCCGCACCATCCTGGCCGTGCTCAGCATCGCCGTCGGCGTCTTTGCCATCGGCGCGATCTTCGGCCTGTCCGACCAGCTCCTCTCCGGCATGAACGCGGCCCACCGCGCGGTCGCCCCATCCCATCTCAACATCGTCCTGCGCCAGTTCATCGACCGCGAGACGGCCGAGTCGCTGACCGACATCCCCGGCGTCGCCGGCGTCGAGCCGCTCAACCTCGCCACCGTGCGTTACCGTACCTCGCCGGACGAACCGTGGCAGGCGGCCACCGCCGTGGCCCGCGACGATTATGAGGATCAGACCTTCGATTGGCTCGTCCTGAAGCAAGGCACCTGGCCCGACCGCAAGGGCATCGGCGTCGAGCGCATCACCAGCGACTACTACGGGCTGAAGATGGGCGACCAGATCATCTTCGAGATGGACGGCACCGACCGCGCCTTTCCCATCACCGGCCTCATCCGCCACCCCTTCGTGCCGCCGCCCGACTTCGGCGGCAACGCCTACTTCTTCTTCGACCGCTCCGAGATGACCCGCTTCGGGTTCCCCGAGCAGGGCTACATCCAGCTGCTGGTGCAGGTCGAGCCGTACAGCGAGGCCTTCGCCCGCGACCGCGCCGCGGCCATCAAGGAGCGCCTTGCCAAACAAGGCATCGGCGTCAGCATGATCATCTATCAGGAGCCGGACAAGCACTGGGGTTACGACACCGTCCTCGGCATCACCATTGTGCTGCAAATTCTGGCCGTAGTCTCGCTGCTGACCAGCGTTATCATCGTCATCAACACGACGATGGCCATCATCACCCAGCAGACCGACCAGATCGGCGTCATCAAGGCGCTGGGCGGCACCACGCGCGACGTGGCCCGCGTCTATCTGATCGGCGTGCTCATTTTCGGGCTGCTGGCGCTGGCGATCGCCTTGCCCATCGGACTGCTGACCGCCTGGTTCGCCACCAAACAGTTGCTGCTCATCTTCAACATCGACTACGAGACCTTCCGCTTTTCGCCGCAGGCCGTGGTCTGGCAGGTGCTGGCGGCCGTCCTGGCCCCGTTGCTGGCGGCGTTGTGGCCGGTCATGCGCGGTGCGGCCATCTCCGTCCGCGAGGCGCTGGCCACCTACGGGCTGGGCGGCGACTTCGGCTTCACCCGTTTCGATCGCGCCGTGGAGAGCCTGGCCGAGCACCTGCTGCCCTCCCCCTACACCATCGCCCTCGGCAACATGTTCCGGCGCAAGGGGCGCTTGCTGCTGACCCAGCTGGTGCTGGTGACGGCCGGGGCCATGTTTCTGATGGTGCTGACGCTCTCGGCATCGGTCACCCACACGCTGGACATGGAGCTGGCGCGGCGGCAATATGACATGCGCCTCTTCTTCTTCCAGCAACATCGCTCCGACCGCATCGAGACCTTGCTGGAAGACTTCCCCGGCGTGGCCGAGGCCGAGGCGTGGTATTCGGTCACGGGCACCGTGCTGCGCGAAGGCGAGGAGGTCGAGGACACCGGCGGGCTGGGCGCGGAACTGTTCGGCCTTCCCCTGGGCAGCACCATGTACGCGCCGCTGATAGTCGACGGCCGCTGGTTGTCGCCGGAAGATACCGGGCGCGTGGCCGCCATCAGTCGCGATACGGCCGAATTCAACGGCGTGGCCGTCGGCGACACCATCACCATCAACCTCGGCGAACTGGGCGAAGCCGACTTCGAAGTCATCGGCACCTACCAGGCCATCTCGCCCGACGTCTTCTCCACTGACCCCATCTACGCCCCGCTGCCGGCCGTCGTCGGCGTGACGCGGCAGGTCAATCGCGCCAACCAGGTCGTCATTCGCGCCACCGATGCCAACGTCGACCGCGCGGAACTGCTCATGGCTCTCGACGATTACCTGAAATCCTACAACATGGAGATCAGCCCCTTCTTCAGCCGCACCAAGGATCAGGATCGGGAGTACGCCTACAACTCGTTCGGCATCGTCAACCAGATTTTATTCAGCCTGGCCATCGTCATGGGGCTTGTCGGCGGCATCGGCCTGATGGGGTCGCTGTCGATCAGCGTGGTGGAGCGGACGCGCGAAGTCGGCGTGCTGCGCTCCATCGGCGGCACGTCGCCGGTCATCATGACGATGTTCATCCTGGAGGGAGTTTTGCAGGGGGCGATGAGCTGGCTGCTGGCCGTGCCGCTCTCCTGGCTGCTGGCCCGGCCGATTTCGGCCGTGCTCGGCGAGACTATCTTCAAGGTGAGTCTCGATTTCGCCTATAACTACACGGCCGTTCTGGTGTGGCTGGTGGCCGTGCTCGCCATCGCCTTCCTGGCCTCGATCATTCCCGCCCACGCCGCCGGCCGCATCAGCGTCCGCGAGAGCCTGGCCTACGGTTAGCCGGCCCGTCCCCGCGGGCAATAAAAAACGCCGGAGAACGTCCGGCGTAAAAGTGTCTATAAACGCGTACAGCCCCGGCCAGGAGGGGGAACCGGGGCTGTACGCATTCTTGGCGACTTCATTTACAAGTCTATCCCCCCATCCTGAATTTAGGGTGAGCCGAAGGTGAGCGCTTGGTGAGGGAGTGGCCGCGTCACCTCTCCAGCGTCCCGGCCCGATAGACATCGTCGGTCAACGGCCGGCCGCCCGCCGTCGCCGGCAGCCGCGCGCCGCTCGCCGCGTCATAGACGCCGACGGCGATCGTATACGTGCCCGGCGGCAAATCGCCCAGCTCGATGACGCGCTCGTCGGCCAGCCCGTCGCCCGGCCGCCACAACGCCTGCGGCGCGAGACCCCCGCCGGGCGGCCCGTCGCTCTGGGCTACCAGCGCCCCGGCCGCGTCATAGACGTGGACGAAGGCGGCCAGCGGCGCGGCCGTCTCGCCCGTCACGCGCCACGCCAGCCGTGCCCGGAGCCGGTCGTTCCCGTCGGCAAACTCGACGCCCGACAACTCCAGCGCCTCGCCGTAGGTGGCCAGCGTCTCGCCGGCCGCGCCGCCCGGCTGCCAGGCAGCCGTCAGGTCGAAGAACGACCCGCGCATCAGGTCGAAGACATAGGCCGCATCCCCGGCCGCGTGTCGTCGCAAGGCATCGCCCTCTATCGCCGGCCCGAATGTCCGCCAGCCGGGCGCGTAACCGGCGTAGGTGACGCCCTCCACCGCCCGATCCGGCCCGCCGTTGAAGCGCACGAAGTCGCGCGCCTGTCCGTAGGGCGGGATGAGCACCCCACCGACCGGCGTCCAGGGATAGGGCGACGGGCAGCCGTCCGGCCGGGCGGCGGTAGAGCTGAAGAAGAACGGCGCGTTGACGAAGACCACATCTTGCCCGGCTGGGGCGGCGGCGGCCGCGGCGGCCATCCCCCGCGCAAAGCGGCTTGTCTCGTGGTAGAAGTCCAGCTGGCAGCGGATGAACGGCAGCGGCGGCAGGATGACGGCCAGCGTGCAGGCCGCCGTCAGGGCGAGAGCGGCGGCCGACCGCCGGCGGGCGACGGCCCACAGCGCCGGAATGGCCCACAACAGCGCCGCCCCGACCGAGGGCAGGTAGCTGAGCCGCGGGCTGCCGAAGACGTAGGCGGGGCCGAGGAAGAGCGCGGCCGGCAGCGTCGCCAGACCAAACCAGCCCAGGGCGAAAACCCACAGTCGCCACGCGCCCACCTGCCGCGCCAGCAGCCCGATCAGGGCGACGACGGCCGCGGCCAGCCCCACCAGCGCCGGCGCGTCGGCCGCCTCAAGGCGCGCCACGGGCAACAGCGGGTAGACGAGTGTCTGGAGAAACGGCGTCAGGTTGCGGGCGGCATCAGCAAGACTGTTAAGCCCCTGCTCGCTGCTTTTGGGGACGCTCAACCATACGACGGCAAACAGCGCGGGCGGCACGACGAACGGCCACAGCCGCCGCGCCCGCTGCCGCAAGGTCACGGCCGGCCGCCGCGCCCAGTCCAGCCCGACCAGCGCCGGAAAGATGAACAGGCCGTTCTCGTGGGTCAGCAGGCCCAGCGTCATGGGCAGCAGCGACCAATAGCCGGAACCCGGCGACCGGCGGCGATCCTGGCTCCGGTCATAGATCAGCAGGGTCAGCAGCGTCCAGAACAGTAACAGCGGGTGGGTCAGCGAGGCGACATAGGCCACAGCCTCATAATTGAAGGGCACGAAGGCGAAGACCAACGCGGCGACCCAGGCGTAGGCGTCGCGGCCGCCCAGCCGCCGGGCCAGCGCCCACACCATAGCTACGTTGGCCCCATGCAACAGCAGGAGCAGCGCGTGGTCGGCCACCGGGTTATGGGGAAACGTAGCGTTGCCGAACAAAAGCTCGCTCAGGCGCAGCACGGCGAAGACCACCGGCCGGTAATAGCCGTAGCCGGCCGACCCGGCGAAGAAATCGAGCAGCGATTGTCCTTCCATCCACGCGAAGTGGCCCGACGGATCGTCATTGAAATAGGCGAACCCGGCCGCGCGGGAATAGAGCAACACGGCGATCAGCGCCGCGGCCGCGCCGGAAAGGACAGTCCACAGGGCAGGAAGGCGGCGGGGTCTCCCTTTTTCCCCCTTCTCCCCTTCTCCCCTTCTCTCAGCCCTCTCATTCATCGCGCAACGGGTGCGTTTCCGCCCACGCCAGCGCGTCGTAGAGGTGTGCCCGCAAGGGGCTGACGCCGTAGAGGGCGGAGACATGGGCGCGATGGACGACGACCGGATCGGCGGCGTAATTGGCCGCGTGCCGGTCGGGGGAGAAGAAGAAGTCAGTGTCGCCCAGCAGCGGAAACACCCTGTCCGGGTCATAGGTGCAGCGCGGCGTGAAATCGAGCAGCTCGTCGAGTTCGGCCGCGGAGATGGGCAACGTCTCGCCGGCGAGCGCCGCCCCGTCGCGGACGACCTGGGCCAGGTTCGGCGACGACAGCATCGGCACGACGGCGCGCACGCCGCCGAACTGCCCGGCATAGAGCATACTCGTCACGCCGCCCCAGCTGACCCCGGCCACGACCGTCCAGGCCGCGCCGTTGGCCTCGAACTGCCGCTGCACCAGCTCGATGAGCCGGATCGACCCGGCGAAGGTCTGGTACACCCGCCGCATCGAGCGAAAAGCTTCCCGGAATGGCTCGCGCCAGTGGTTGTGAAACGGAGCCTGGATGCAGACCGTGGAGACGGGGATGCCCGGCATCTGCCGGAAGATGCGCTGCCACGAGTTGTACCAGGGCATCTCGCTGAAGCCGTGGTGGAAGATGACCAGCGGCGCGGTCGGGTCGGGGCTGAGGCGCACCCGCACATGGGAAAGGATGGATTCATCGCCCGAACGCAGCCACACCGTCCGCATGCCGGGCGCGTAGACGCTGTCGGCGGGCGTCCGACGTCTGTCGATGGCCGTCACGGCCAGCACGTCATCGAAGCTCGCCCTCTCGTCGTGCAGCTCCCGGAACGAGGCGGGCATCCGGCGATGAAAGGAGCGCATCAGCAGCCGGTCTACGCCCGCGGCGAAATTATCCTTGCGTGTGGTCACTTGCGTCACATCCCGGCCCGCGCCGGATGAGCCGGCGGGGGTGTTCAGGTGGATTATACCCCCGTCCGTTGGCATTTCACCTGAGAAGGCCTACACTCAGGCGATGATCAAGCGATGGGAGAAAATCAGGACAGAATATCTGGGCGACTTTAGAATCTTCCGCATCCGCGCCGACAGCAGTCGCTCGCCGCGCACGGGCAACGTCCATCGCTTCTTCGTGCTGGAGTCGCCGGACTGGGTCAACGTTATCCCCCTGACCCCGGAGGGCAACGTGGTGATGATCCGCCAATATCGCCACGGCACGGAGGAGGTGACGCTGGAAGTGCCCGGCGGCATGGTCGACGCCGGTGACGGCGACCCTTCCGTATCGGCCGCCCGCGAACTGCGCGAGGAGACCGGCTACGAGGCGGAGGAGATCATCCACCTGGGCAGCGTGGCCCCCAATCCGGCGTTCCTCAACAACCGCTGCCACTCGTACCTCGTCCGCCGCGCCCGTCGCGCCCACGCGGTTCAGCTCGACGGGGCCGAGGACATCACCTTCGAGGAAATCCCGCTGGCCGAGATCCCCGGCCTCATCCGTGACGGCGCGATCACCCACTCGCTGACCATCGCCGCGTTCTACTATCTTGAGCTTGCCGGGATTGCCTGATCCTTTGAATTAATGAATGAGACGGAACGGATTGGAACGGTTTTTGATCGTCCAATCCGTCTTGTGGTGCAAATGTTCCGTTACATCGAGATGACGCCCAGTTGGCGCAGCTCGCCCAGATCGTCGCTGTTGACCCATATCTCGGCGATGCGGCCGTCGTCGATGCGAAACAGGTTCATGCCAGTAACACTTACCCGCTTGCCGGTTGGCGACGCACCCATATACTCACCCGCGTGCGTACCGACTAGCGTCCATTGCGCCAACACGTACTCTCCCTCAGCGATTTGCCGGTCAATGCGGAACCGCGGCGCGTCATAGATGGCGTGGAGCGTGCCTACGCGAGCGCAGAGCGCATCCGCCCCACGGACGTCTATCCCGGCCACGTGCCCCATCGCCTCTGAGGCAAGCAATTCGGCCGCGGCATCGGGGTTGTTCGCGTTCCAGATGTCCTCAAAGTAACGACGGGCGAGCATCTTGTTCATTTCAGTCGACATGGCTTTTCTCTCCTTAACAAACACCAATCTGTGTATCCTGTGAAATCTGTGGAATCTGCTCATCACTGCTTGCATTAAACCCGATTGTCCCTGTCGCCGGGTATGGCTTTCCGATACAATTCCTGTACTGGTGGACATACAAGTAAACGAGACCTGACAGATCAGCTTCTGTATGGACGGCCTGTCAGGTTCGGACGCTCTTGAGAGCGCAGGGATGACGGAGACGGCCTCATTCGGCTACTGGCTACGGCGACGGCGCAAGGCACTCGACCTGACGCAGGAGATGTTGGCGCGGCGCGTCGGCGCGGCCGTCGTTACCATCCAGAAGATAGAGGCCGACGAGCGGCGACCGTCGCGCCAGTTGGCCGAGCTTTTAGCCGACGAGCTGGTTGTGCCGCCGGAGGAGCGGGCCGCCTTCATCGCTGCTGCCCGCGGCGAGCGAGCCACCACTCATCTGAATCTGCCCAACTCTCCGACCGAGGGACCAGTCCCGGAACCGTTCGGCGCACAACCGCCCCACAACCTGCCACTGCCTCCTACACCCTTCGTCGGCCGCGCCCCCGAATTGGCCGAGACGGCACGCCTGCTTGGAACAACTCGCCTGCTCACCCTGACCGGCCCGGCGGGTAGCGGCAAGACGCGGTTGGGACTGGAACTGGCCCGCACCGTGCTGCCCGGCTTCCCCGATGGCGTAACTTTCGTGCCCTTGGCGGCCGTGACCGATCCGGCCCAGGTTATCCCAACCATCGCCAATGCGCTCCAGGTGAAAACCCCTGACGCCGACGCGCAAACTGATGCCCTGATCGGCCACTTGGCCGACCGTCACGTCTTGCTATTGCTGGACAACTTCGAGCAGGTGACGGCCGCTGCACCTGCCGTGACCGGTTTGCTGGTTCATCTACCCTACCTCTGCTTGCTTGTCACCAGTCGCGAAGCGCTGCGCGTTCGCGGTGAGCAGGAATACTCCGTTCCACCGCTAACCCGGCCCGACCCCCGGCGGCGTGAGCCGATCGAGTCGCTGGCGCGTTACGAGGCGGTGGAACTATTCGTGCAGCGGGCGCAAGCGGCGAGGCCCGACTTCGTCCTGACCCCGGAGAACGCCGCCGCCGTAGCCGAAATCTGTTCCCAACTCGACGGGCTGCCGCTGGCGCTGGAACTGGCCGCGGCCCGCGTCCGCGTCTTCACACCGCAGGGCTTGCTGGCTCGCTTCAGCCGACGGCTCGACCTGCTGGTGGATGGCCCGCGCGACCTGCCTGACCGGCAACGCTCGCTGCACCACGCCATCCGCTGGAGCTACGACCTGTTGACTGTCGAGGAGCAAGTCCTGCTCGACCGGCTGGCAGTGTTTGTTAACGGCTGGATGATGGCAGCGGCCGAGGCGGTCTGCGCCGGCGACCCGCTGGCGCAAAACGCCGTGCTGGAGACACTGTCCTCACTTGTCGCCAAAAGCCTGGCACAGGCGACCGTCGCCGGCCCGGAGACACGCTTCACACTGCTGGAGACGATACGCGAGTTCGCACGGGAGCGGTTAGCCGAGCGAGACGAAACGACCGCCTTGCAGAACCGCCATCTCGACTATTACGCAGCGCTGGTGGCGCAGGCCGAGCCGCATTTCTTCGACGCCGAGCAAGCCGTCTGGCTGGATCGGCTGGAGGCGGAACACGACAACATACACGCGGCATTGCAATGGGGTCTGGCGGCCGGGGATGACACATCTGCCGCGCGGACGCTTCGGCTGGTCGCGGGTTTGGGCTGGTTCTGGCATCTGCGCGGCTACTGGAGCGAGGGGCGGACCTGGGCTGAGGCCGCCTTGCGACGAGGCGAGGCATTGCCGGGCGAAACGCGCGCCGGGGCGCTGCTTGCCGTGGGGATATTGGCCTGGGCACAGGGCGATTTCGCCGCCACGCGCGCCGGGCTGACCGAGGGACTGCGTCTGCTATCGACCGGTGAATCGCACCCCCGCGCCCATGCGCTGGGATTGCTGGGATTGGTGAACCTGTACGAATATCAACTCGACGAGGCGCAATCATTCTTCGAGGAAAGCCTGGCGTTATTCCGCCGGCTCGATGACGGTTTCGGCGTGGGTGTCTCCCTAATCCGGTTGGCGATCGTCGCCAATCAGCGGGAAGCGTATGAGCGAGCCGACGCACTGAACGACGAAGCTCTGGCGATCTTTCGGCATCTGGATAACCCGTGGGGTATCGCCACAGCGCTTGGCAACATGGGGGAGACGGCATTGGCACAAGCACGGTGGGCGGAAGCAGCGACCTGCTACCAGGAGGCGCTGATCACGATGCGCCGGACCGGCAGCCGGTGGTACGAGTCCTTGCTGCTGGTCGGAGTGGCAGGTGTGGCGATCGGGCGAGGGCTGGACGTAGAAGGGGCGCAGCTGCTGGGGGTCGGAGATGCGCTGCTTCGGCGCATGCACGGCCGCCGGCCGCAGATAGATCGGCAATTGTACGAGCGTTGTGAGGCAGCCGCTTTGGCCCGGTTAGGCAATGAGCGATACAGGACGGCATGGGAGCAAGGCCACGCGCTGTCCGAAGCGGATTGGTTGGGTATTGCGGAGTATGTTTTAAGCCAATGACTGAATGTAGTGGTTGCTTAACTGCGTTCCGCGAGCCAGGCGTCTAGGCCAATCGCTGCCGCAGGTAGACAATCAGATCAACATCGCCCGGCGAGTGGCCAACAGGCTCATCCCGTCCAGGTTCATGGCGTAACCTCATATACGACGGCCGCCCCGCACTCGCTTGTTTCTAACTGCGGGACGCAATCACCGGATGGCGCAAGACCGTCTTCAGCCGCTCCGGCGCGGTCTTGAACGGGTCGCTGATGTAAATCTCGTGGTGGTGGTCGCGGCCGGTATAGCCGAACTCGACCATGAATGCGTCCAGCCGGGCCACGGTCTCTGGCTCGGTCGCGTAGGGGCCGATATGCAGGGTCTGGACACACAACCCCTCCGTGAACGTCGCCAGCCGCAGGCGGGCCGGGCCGGGGCCGGGGTGCTTTTTCGCCAATTGCGCCCGCGCCTCCTCGAACAGTTCGGCGGTGATAAAATCGGGCTGCATGATCATGACCGTGAACGTCATCGCCTCCCGGTCGACCGTGGAATAACCCCTTGACTCGGTGATCCACAGCCCCTCAAGGA